>NZ_JBEZDC010000008.1:0-313069 GCF_040647935.1 Micromonospora sp. NPDC049204
CACCGCACGACCCACCACCAACGACAAACCCACATCCCCCACAGCAACCTCAGAACCCGCCACACGCTCAACCAACCGACCAGCCTGCCCCCGCAACGCCGACTCCCGATGCCCCGACAACACCCACGGCACCACCGGCAACAACCCCCCACCATCAACCCCGACGCCCGGACCACTCACCTCCACCTGCGGCGCCTGCTCCAAAATCACGTGCGCATTCGTCCCCGATATCCCAAAAGACGAAATCCCAGCCCGCCGAGGACGACCCAGATCCGGCCACACCCGCGACTCGGTCAACAACTCCACCGCACCCGCAGACCAATCCACATGCGGCGACGGCGAATCCACATGCAACGTCCGCGGCAACACCCCATGCCGCATCGCCTCCACCATCTTGATCACACCAGCGGCACCCGCCGCCGCCTGCGTATGACCAATATTCGACTTCACCGAGCCGAGCCACACCGGACGGTTCGCAGGACGGTGCTGGCCATAAGTAGCGATGATGGCTTGGGCCTCGATCGGATCGCCGAGTGTCGTGCCGGTGCCATGGGCCTCGATGATGTCAACCTGGTCAAATTGCATGTGGGCATTCGCTATGGCTTGGCGGATGACCCGCTGCTGCGACGGGCCGTTCGGTGCGGTCAGACCATTACTCGCCCCGTCCTGATTAACCGCCGAACCACGCACCACCGCCAACACAGGATGACCATTACGGCGAGCGTCAGACAACCGCTCCACCAGAAACAGACCTACGCCCTCGCCGGGTCCGAAACCGTCGGCGGATGCCGAAAACGGCTTGCAGCGGCCGTCCGCGGACAATCCCCGCTGCCGGCTGAACTCCACAAACGCCTTCGGGCTCGACATCACCGACACCCCACCAGCAAGAGCCAACGTGCACTCACCCGCCCGCAACGCCTGCGCCGCCAAATGCAACGCCACCAACGACGACGAACACGCCGTATCCACCGTCACCGCCGGGCCCTCCAACCCAAACGTGTACGACAACCGCCCCGAAATCACACTCGCCGCACTACCCGTAACCGCATAGCCTTCGGCGACGTGCGGTACCTGGGGGGCGCCGCTGGCGTAGTCGGGGGCCACGGCGCCGACGAAGACGCCGGTCTGGGTGCCGCGCAGGGCCATAGGGTTGATGCCGGACTGTTCGAGGGTTTGCCACGCGGTTTCCAGCAGGAGGCGCTGTTGAGGGTCCATGGCCAGGGCCTCGCGTGGGGAGATCCCGAACAGGGCTGCGTCGAATTCGCCCACGTCGGGGAGGAATCCGCCGTGTCGGGCGTAGGTCTTTCCGAGTCTGTCTGGGTCTGGGTCGTACAGGCCGTCGACGTCCCAACCTCGGTCGGTGGGGAACGGGGATATGGCGTCGCCTTCGCCTGTTACCAGGCGCCACAGGTCCTCTGGGGACTGCACTCCACCGGGGAAGCGGCATGCCATGCCCACAATGGCGATTGGGTCGTCGCCTTCGGTTAGGTCGGGCCGTGACTGTTGGGGTACCGAGGGCGTGACGGCGGCCGACTCGCCAACCAGCGTGGCGCGTAGGTAGGTGGCGATGGCGACCGGTGTCGGATAGTCAAACGCGAGGGTTGCCGGTAGCCGCAGTCCGGTTGCCGTGTTCAGACGGTTGCGGAGTTCCACCGCGGTAATGGAGTCACCGCCGAGATCACGGAACGCCCGCTCGGGTAGCACCGTGTCGGGGGTGGGGTGGCCGAGGACCGACGCGGCGTGGGCGCGGACCAGGTCGAGCAGCGTCTGGTCCTGCTCGTTTCGATTGAGTTCGGCCAGCTGTCGTGTGAGGTCGGAGTTGGTTGGGGGCGTGCGTGATTCGGTCTTGTCGAAGGCGAGGATCTGTCGGACGTCGGGCAGGTCGTTGAGCAGCGGCCGGGGCCGGGACATGGTGAAGGTGGGTGCGAAGAGGTTCCAGTCCACGTCGGCAATGGTCAGAACGGTTTCGTCGTGGGTAAGTGCCTCTTGCAGCGCGGCGGTGGCCAAATCCGCCGGCATTTGCAGGATGCCGTTGCGTCGGAGTTGCTCGACTCCTTCGCCTTGAGTCATGCCGCCGCCAGCCCAGGCACCCCAGGCAACCGAGGTGGCGGGTAGGCCACGGTGGCGGCGGTGTTCGGCGAGCGCGTCGAGGAAGGCGTTGCCAGCCGCGTACGCGCCGTGGGCGGTGCTGCCCCAAACGCCGGCGATGGACGAGATGAGGACGAACGCGTCGAGCTGGTCGTCGAACAGACTGTCGAGGTTCGCGGCACCGGCGACTTTCGCATCGAGTGCGTGACTCAGGTTGGCGGCGGTGATGTCGTCGATGGCCCCGAAGTGTCCGACGCCGGCGGCGTGTATCACCGTTCGGATGGGCGGGGCATCGGCTTCGACTTGCCGGATGAGTGCGGCGAGCGCGGCGCGGTCGCCCACGTCGCATGCGGCGATGGTGACGCCGACTCCGTGCTGCGCTAGTTCGGCCTCGAGGGCGGCTGCGCCGGGTGCATCGGTTCCTCGCCGGCTGGTCAGCACGATGTGGCTGGCACCGCCGCTGGCGAGCCAGCGGGCGAGGTGGGCGCCGACGCCGCCGGTGCCGCCGGTGATCAGGGCGGTGTCGCGGGTCTGCCATTGGTTCGGTGCAGGGTGCGGATACGCGGCGCGGATTAGTCGCCGTACATAGATTCCGCCTGGACGGAGGGCTAGCTGGTCTTCGTCGTCGATGCCTCGTAGGGCGGCGGCCAGGTGGGCGATGTCCTCGGCGGTGGCGTGTTCGGGTAGGTCGATGAGTCCGCCCCAGCGGTGCGGGTGTTCGAGAGCGGCGACTCGGCCAATTCCCCAAATTTGGGCTTGTATCGGCCTGTCCACCCTATCGTGTGGGCGCACCGCTACTGCCCCGGCTGTGGCGCACCAGAGCGGCGCATCGACGTGGGTGTCGCCGAGTGCCTGCAGCAGGGTGACGGTGGCGGCCAGGCCTGCGGGGGTCGCGGGGTGCTGCGGATGTGGCGCCTCGTCCAGGGCGAGCAGTGACAGCACGCCGTCCAATTCCGGGGTGTGCTCGGTGAGGTCGTGGAGCTGGCTACTCAGCTGCGCCCGGTCGGTGGTTGCGGCGTCGACTGCGAGGTGGCGAACGGTGATGCCGTGATCGGTGAGGGCTCGGGTGGTGGCGTGCACCCACTCCTGATCATGCTGCTCGGGTGTGACAAGCAGCCAGGTTCCTGATGCGGCGGTGCCTCCTGCCGAAACCGGCTTCCATGTTACTCGGTATCGCCAGGAATCTAGGGTGGTGCGGGTGTGTTGGCCGCGTCGCCAGGACGACAAAAGAGGCAGGAGGGCAGACAGCGAAGAACGGGTGTCGCCACCGTTGACGCCAAGGGTGGCGGACAGGACCGCCAGATCCTCCCGCTCGACGGCCTGCCAGAAGGTGGTTTCGGCGGGCGATGCCGGCCCAGGACCGTGGGCGAGGTCAACGATGCTGTCGGGAAGGTCAAGATGGGTGACGGAGGATCCGGCGAACGTGGCAGGCCAATTCACGTCGACACCCTGGACGAACGCCTCAGCAAGGGAGGTGGTGAACCGATCCAGGCTTCCCTCGTCTCGGCGGAGCGTTCCGATCGCCACCGCCTGCTGGTCGCTGCCGTCGATGGTCTGTTCCACGCCGAGGGTCAGGACGGGATGGGGGCTGCATTCGATAAAAACGCGATGCCCGAGGGTCAACAGGACCCGGGTGGCCCCCTCGAATTGGACGGTGCGGCGCAAGTTGTCGTACCAGTACTGGGCTCCGAGTTCGGCGGTGTCGAGTATTTTCCCGGTCACTGTGGAATAGAAAGGGATAGTGCCGGTGCGGGGAGCGATACCGACCAGAGCGGCTAGAAGCTGATCGCGGACCTGCTCCACCTGCAGACTGTGCGAGGCGTAGTCCACGCCGATGCGTTTGACCTGAACACCCTCTGCGGCGCAGGCAGTGACGAATTCATCCAGGGCGGACACGTCGCCGGAGACGACGATGCTGCGCGGGCCGTTCACCGCGGCGATCGACAAGCGGTCCGCCCACGGGGTCAGCCTCCGGTGCGTCTCGCTCAAATCGAGACTTGTCGAGGCCATGCCGCCCTGTCCGGAAAGTCCGCGTAGGGCTCGGCTACGTAGGGCGACGACAGCAGCGGCATCCTGCAGCGACAGCCCTCCTGCGACATAGGCAGCGGCAATCTCGCCCTGCGAGTGTCCGACAACGGCGGCAGGTGTGATGCCGTGGGAGGCCCACAGCGCGCTGAGGGACACCATGACCGCGAACAGGGCTGGTTGGACTACGTCGACCCGTTCCAGGGACGGCGCCTCGGGGGCACCGCGGAGGACGTCTCGCAATGACCAGTCAATGTATGGTGCCAACGCCTGCTCGCAGGCGTCTATCTGTGCGGCAAAGACCGGTGAACGGTTCAGCAGGTCGGCGCCCATTCCGTGCCACTGTGAGCCCTGACCTGGGAACAACAGCACCGGTCGCGACCCTGGTACGCCAGCACCCTCGACCACCTGGTCGTCTGCGCTGCCGAGGGCCAGCCCGTGCAACCCGGCCAGCATGCCTGCCTGGTCCCGGCCGAGTACCACCGCGCGGTACGGATGCGACATGGGCCTGCCCGCCAGGGTCGCGGTCACGTCGATCGGGCGTACGCCCGACCGGTCGTTCAGAAAGCCACTGAGTCGGTCCGCGTGTCCGCGCACCGCCGCCCGGCTCGGCCCAGCCAGTACCCACGGCGTCAGCGAAAGGAAGCCGCTCACGTGTTCCCGGTACCAGTACGGGCGGTGTTCCCACGGGTAGGCGGGCAGAGTTACCGGCCGCCGCCCCGATCCCGATGCAGCGGCGCGTATGCCGCCGGTAACGAACAGTTCGGCCGCGGTCAGCGCGAGTCGAAGCAGTGGGTCGTCGGCGTTGACCGCGATGTCGACCTGGTTACCGAGCGGGCGGGGCAGTTCGCCGAGCAGGGTGTCGATGACCCGGTCGAGGTCGGCATCAGCGAGCCTGTCGGTGAGGCTCTGTAGGGCTGTTCCGCTCACGGGCGGGTTGGGGTCAGGGGTCAGCCGGCGTGTCAGCTCGTCGGTGGTGGTGGCGGGCTGCACGTGTTCGACTGGCAGGACGGGTATCCGCCCGGGCCGCAGCTGCATGCCGCTGTCACGGTGGGTGAGGATCCGCAGCGCGTCCGTCGTGGTGATTTGGCCGGCAGCCCAGGCTGCGCTGACCTGGCCCGCGCCAAGCCCGATGACGGCGTGGGCGTGGACCCCGACCGTGGTCCACAGCATGGTCGCCGCGACGTGGTAACAGAACAGGTACGCGGCACGGAGCTCTACCGGTGGTTCGGTGTTCAGGTCGTGGCTGGTGCCGGTGATGGTGGAGAGCGTCTGCGCGCAGGTGTCCAGTGCGGTGCGGTACTCGCCCGACCCGAGCAGTCGGATGCGCAGTGCGGTGGGAGGAAGATCCGGGCCGTACCAGAACGCCACTGGGGTGGGCTCGTCATCGACGACGTGACCGACGCGCACTCGAGGGTCGGTGGCGCCGTCGGCTGCCATTTGGAGGGCTGCGGCTAGGTCGGCGGCGGTCTGCCCTACGGCGGCAAGTCGGTGCGAAAGCCGGGAGCGGCGGAACGCGGCTGTGTAAACGAGGTCATCGAGGTCGTCAGATCCGGCACGAAGCTGGTTGGCCATTCGGCCAGCGGCTGCGGCCAGCGCCGTAGGTGTGGCGGCGGTGACCGGCAGCACATATGGCATGGTGCGGCCAGGTCCGGGTCCGGGTGCTGGCGTGGCCGGCTGCGGCACCTGTTCGACCAGGACATGGGCATTGCTCCCGCTGAACCCGAACGCGCTGACCCCGGCCCTCGCCGGGCGATGCCGTTGAGGCCAGTCCTGCCGCCTGGCCGCGAGGGTGATCGGCAGGAAGTTCCAGTCGATGCGGGTCGAGGGCTTGTTGATCGGGTGGGGTGGGATCTCGCCGTGATGCAGGGCGAGGATGACCTTGAGGAGTCCGGCCGCGCCGGCCGCGGCCTCTAAATGCCCGAGGTTCGCCTTGGCGGAGCCGACCAGCAGAGGTGTGGCCGGGCTACGGCCAGGCCCGAGAGCGGCGGCGAGCGCGCGCACCTCGATCGGATCGCCCAGCGGTGTGCCGGTGCCGTGCGCCTCCACATAGTCGACCTCGTGCGGCTCCCACCCTGCCCGACGGAGGGCTTGCCGAACGACGGCGGTCTGAGCGGCAGCGCTGGGCACCGTCATCCCGCCGCTGGCGCCGTCCTGGTTGACCGCACTGCCGCGCAGCACGGCGTAGACGCGGTCGCCGTCGCGGGTCGCCGCCGACAAGGGCTTAAGGATAAGGGCGACCGCGCCTTCACCTCGGCCGTAGCCGTCGGCGTCGTCGTCGAATGTCTTGCACCGCCCGTCAGGCGCCAGGGCAGCGGCCGCGGACATGGACACCGACACGGTGGGGGCGACGATCACATTGGCGCCGCCGACGACTGCGATGTCGCAGTCGCCGTCGCGCAGGCCTTGACAGGCCAGGTGGACCGCGGTCAACGACGCCGAGCAGGCGGTGTCGACGGCGATGCTGGGTCCGCGCAGGCCGAGGAAGTACGACAGGCGTCCGGCGGTGGCGGCGAACGAGGTTCCGGTGCCGTAGAAATGGTCCACCTGGCGCATGTCGCGGGTCAACAGTTGCTGGTAATCGGCGGTGTTCAAGCCGAGATACACCCCGACAGGTTGGTCGTGCAGGGCTACGGCCGGGTGACCAGCGTCCTCGAGGGCTTCCCAGGCGACCTCGAGCATGAGCCGTTGCTGCGGATCCAGCGACCTGGCCTCCCGCGGTGAGATGCGGAAAAAGTCGGCGTCGAAACCGGTGACGTCGGGGAGGTAGCCGCCGCGAGTGGGCACGTTCGGTCCGGCCTCGGCCCAGATCGGATCATTACGCCGGTCGGCCGGCAGGTCGCCGATGGCATGCCGGCCCTCGGTCAGCAGCCGCCATAGTTGCTCCGGATCGGCGGCCCCCGGCAATCGGCAGGCGACTCCGACCACCGCGACAGCGTCGGCATCTGGTCGAGAATCCTCGATATAACCCGCTGCTGCTCGGGCGTTGGCATCGTCATCGCCTATCGCCTCGACTGAGCCGGGTGTTGTGGTCAGGGCGGGCGCGGGCCGCGCCGCTAGCAGCTCGGAAAGGTACGCGGCAAGGGCGCCGACGGTGGGGTGCTCGAACACGACCGTGGCCGGCAGCGTGAGGTCGAACGCAGCCTCCAGACGGGTACGCAACTCCACCGCAGTCAAGGAGTCCATGCCCTGCTCAAACAGCCCACGGCGGCGGGGCAGCAGCTCGCTGTCAGGCAGGCCGAGGACGATACGGACAATGGCGTCCACGTCGTCGACCACGCCCCGGCTCGGCGTGGCTGCTTCAGCTGCAGCGGCAGGTGGTGCGACGGTAGCTGGTGCGACCGGTGGGATGGCCGCCGCCGTCGGGGCCGGCAGGGCTGCGGTGGATGCCAGGACGGACGGGACCGCCGGCGCAGGGGCGGCCCCAAGTGTCGTAGCGGGCGCGGCGGCCGGTGTCGGTTGGGCGAGCATCTCAGTGATGACGCCGCCTGAGGCGTCGAGCAGGCTCAGCCTCACCTGCGCTGGTGCAGCACCGCCGTCTTGCCGGCCACGCGGCACCCCTGGCAGCCAGTACGGCTCGCCTGCCCACGACGGAACCGGTAGCGATCGGTACCGGTTGGGCCGGCCAGTGGCCTTTTCCCAATCGACCGGGACCCCGGCGACGTGCAATTGGGCCAGAGCCTTGCGCAGCCCGAGCGGTCCGGGTTCGCCACGGCGAAGGGTGGCGAGCACCCGACCCTTCCGGCCGCGGTGGCGGACCGCCTCGGTCAGAGGGCGAGTAAGGACAGGATGGGCGCCGATCTCAACAAGGGTGTGATCGCTGCTGCTCAGCAGCCGGTCAATGGCTGGCCACATGAGCACTGGGTGGCTGATGTTGCGGCCCCAGTAGGTGGCATCGGCCTGCTCCAAGTCGGTGTCCGGTTGCACGGTGGACAGCATCCGCAGCGCCGCCGGGCTGGAAGCCAGGGTGCTGATCGCAGCGGCGAGCTGCGGTCCGCAGTCGGCCACGACCGGGCTGTGGAACGCGTAGTCCAACTCGAGGCGCTTGCACCGCACACCCCGCTGCATGAGGACGGCATGCGCGGCGTCGATGGCCTCGACCGGCCCGGCCACCACCACAGAGGCCGGCCCGTTTACCGCGGCAACGACGACCCCGCCACCGATGTTCGTCAAGACCTCCTCGACGTCGGCTCGTGCCGCGTCCACCGCCAGCATCCGGCCCGCACCAGCGGTCTCATGCAGGATCTGCCCGCGGTGCACGATCAGGGCGACGGCGTCGGCCAGCGTCAGGCAACCGGCGGTGTGGGCCGCGGCGACCTCGCCGACGCTGTGCCCAAGGACCGCCACCGGCCGGACCCCCAATTGAGCCAACCACCGTGTGAGTGCGACCTGTACGGCGAAGATCGCCGGCTGGGTGATGTCCGTGCGATCCAGTGCGGTGTCCGAGGTCCGGCGAAGCTCTTCAACGAGACTCCAAGAAACGTGGTCGCGGATCAGCGCGTCACACTCGTCGAGCGTGTCTCGGATGAGCGGCACCGTGTCGTACAGGTCGGTGGCCATGCCTGCCCACTGGGACCCCTGCCCGGAGTAGACGAATACCGGTGGGGGCACATTGCCGGGATCAACAGTCCCGGTGTAGGCGCCTTGAGGTAGCTGGCAGGGGTCGCCGAGCGCGGCGAGCATTTCGGTGGGGCCAGCGGCGACGGCGGCGAAACGGTGGGTTTCGTGGGTGCGGCGGGTCGCCGCCGATGCCTGCAGGTCCGCCAGGTCGTCACGGTTGTCGGGGACTCGCTGCCGCGTGAGCGCGATCTGTTCCACCAGGCCCTGCTCATGGGTGGCCGACGCCAGTAGCACGTAGGGACCCATCGGCGGGGTGGCCACACGCTCGTGATTAGGGGCGGCTTCGACGATCACGTGCACGTTGGTGCCGCTGAGGCCGAAGGAACTCACGCCGGCGCGGACCGGCCGCAACAAATCTGACAGGTCAACACCGACCGTTGGAACGGCGATCCGGGCACTTTCCCAATCCACCGCCGACGTGAGCTGATCAAGGTCGGGTTGGCCAGGCACGCGGGCGGCGTTCACGATCCACAGCGCCTTGAGTAACCCGGTCACGCCGGCAGCCGCGTCGGTGTGCCCGAACACCGCTTTGCTGGAACCGACCAGCACCGGCGGTGCTGTCCGCGCCCGGGTCTGGTATGCCTCGGCGAGGGCGAGGAGTTCCATTTGGTCGCCCAGCGGGGTTCCGGTGCCGTGGGCCTCGACGAAGTCGATGTCGTCCGGGCCGAGGCCGGCATGCCGTAGGGCTGCCAGGTGTAGGTCGATCTGCGCCGCCGCGTTGGGTGCGGTGACGCCCAGGCTGTGTCCGTCCTGGTTCACCGCCCACCCGCGTAGGGTGGCGTAGATTCGGTCGCGGTCGGCGACCGCGTCGGACAGCCGTTTGAGGACCACGAAGCCGCACCCCTCGCCGCGAATCACCCCGTCGGCGCCGGGGTGGAACGGTCGACACCGGCCCGTTGGGGAGATCGCCCCGACCCGGCTCATGAACACGCTCAGCTCGGGTGCGATCATCAGGTTGACGCCGCCGGCGAGGGCGACGTCGCTGTCCCCGCTGCGCAGGCTCTGGCAGGCCATCTGCACGGCGAACAGCGACGAGGAGCAGGCTGTATCCACAGCCGCTGCGGCACCCCGCAGATCGAAGGCGTGCGCCAGCCGACCAGCAGCAAAGCTGAACTCGGTGCCGGGAGCGTAGTGCGGCCCGATCCCGGCGATTCCCAGCGTCTTGCTGTGCAGCAGGGCATAGTCGTTGGCCAGGATGCCGACGTACGTGGCGGTGCGGGTTGCTTCCCAGGCGTCTCGAGGCCGGCCCGAGTCGCTCATCGCTTCCCAAGCGACCTGCAAGATCATCCGCTGCTGCGGATCGAGGGCGCCCGCCTCTCTGGGCGCGATACCGAAATACGCGGGGTCGAACCGGTCGATGCCGTCCAGAAAGGTGCCCACGTGGCTGGAGGTGGTGCCTGGCCGGGAGCGCGTCGGGTCCGAGAACTCCGGTCCCCACCTGTCTGCGGGCACATCGGTGACGAGACTGTCGGGACCGGCCAGGATGGCGCCGAATGAGTCCAGATCACGCACGTTCCCGGGGTATCGACAGCCGATACCGACGACGGCGATGGGTTCAGCGGTCGCCGATGGTGTAGCAGCGAGGGTGGCCATGATGCGTGTGCCTCCCGGAAAGGACGAGACCGGCCAGGGTGGGGACGAGTCGACGGGCTGGCGTGCGGGTAGCCGCCGCCGTGTCGGTTGCCTACTTCGGTGTCTTGGATGCCGGACCTGGCATGACTGTCACACCAGGTCCGGCACCGAAAGTGTGCTGGTCGTGGAGAGCTGACCGATGCCCCTGCGGACGTCGGCGCGCGCCAACTTCCAACCAGACCCGTAGCCACGGCTCTGACCGCTACCGGCCCGACCGCCGCCCGTCATACACGGGCTGGTGCGTGCGCCGGCGCAACGAGCCAGATGTGGCTCGGCCTGGCTAGAACATGGGCGCTGCGGTCGGGGCGCGCAGCGTACCCAGATACGGGTGCCACAGGTGAGTGGGGTCATTTTCCACGTCTGTCACCGTTTCCCGCATGGCCCGCAGCACCTTCGGTTCCTCCTCGTCGTACAGGTCACCCTGCAGAAGACGGACGACGTCCAGCCGGTAACGGGGGTCCTGCACGAACGAGGTGAACAAGATGTTCAGGCGGTAGTACACCGAAATGAACTCGTACCAGTTGCGTACGCCGTTGCGGATGGTTCGTTCGAAGCTGGCGAACCGGGCCCGGGAGAAGTCGCCGGCTTCATGGGCAGCGATGATGTCCTGGCTGGCGAACCGGGCGCTGGCCATCGCCACGCTCACACCGCTAGAGAAGATCGGGTCGACGAATCGGGCAGCGTCGCCGATCATGACGAACCGGTCGCCGCTGATCTGCTCCATTGCGTAGCTGTAGTCGGCCTCGACCTTGAACGGCCGTACCTGGCTGGCCTGCTTCAGCGCGTCGGCCAACTCGGGACGGCTGGCGACAAAGTCCCAGAAGAACTTCTCGCGGTCGGTGTTCGCCGAGGCGAAGCGATGCTTCTGGGTCACCACCCCGACGCTGGTGATCGTGTCGGTGATCGGGATCTGCCAGACCCAGGTGTCCTTGATCGGGAGAAAATGGATGTAGATGTAGTCGGCTTTGGCGGTGTTGACGGTCAGCGCCGTCCGATCCAGGCCCTCGAACCATGCGTGAATGGCGTATTGGTCGAAGACCGGATCCGGTACCTTAATCTTCAACTGCCGGCCGAGCATCGTCTGCCGACCGGAGGCGTCGACCAGCATCCGTGCCGAGACGTCGAATTCGCCGGAGGCATTACGGCAAGTGACGGACACGCGGTCTGGGTTGTCAAAGTCGGCCCGCAGCACGCGGGTGCCCTGCGACACCGCCGCGCCAAGGCTCTCGGCGTGGTCGAGCAGGATTTGGTCGAACCGCCCGCGATCCACGTGATAGGTGTAGTCACGGTCAACGCCTGGTTGATCCCGTTCATTGAACAGAATCTCCGCGGCCCCGAAGTCATGCGCCAACTTGCTGAAGTCGTTCGTGACGATGTTACGCGACTCCGCCGAGGTCCAGGCAGCGCCGTACTTGCGGGGGAAGCCCGCCGCGTCGACCTTCGGCATGGCGCCGATTTCGCTCAGCACCCGGGTGGTTGCCGGAACCAGCGACTCCCCCACGTGCTCGCGGGGAAAAGTCTCTCCCTCGAACAGTGCGACGGAAAGGCCGCCTTTTACCAGGTAGGCAGCGGCGCATGAGCCTGCCGGCCCACCACCGATAATCACAACGTCGTAGTCAGGCTTCATGCGACAGTCACTCCGTTCCCACGCCGGTCGTCTGCTGCTCCCGTGCCAGGTCCAGCACCATGGCAGTGATGGTGGCGATGTTCTTGAAGTACTTGGCGTTGACGTTCCTGGCCGGCACGGGCGTGCCGAGTTCCTCCCGGATGAACATCAACAGCAACGCCGTGTTCATCGAGTTCAGGACTCCCCATTCGAGCAGCGGGGTGTCCACCCGCAGCTCACCTTGTGGGTCCCCGTCGAGAAACCGTTCTCGTATATAGGCCGTGATCCGAGCCGATACGTCGTCACCGGTCATCTGGTATCCCTTCCCCAGGGTTTGCTTGTCGGCTTTGCCTGTGGCGCTGGAACCGGCCGGGCGTAGCGGCGTATCCGTGGCCGGTGTCGCCTTGTGCTTCATGCTCGCTGCGCGGGGTGAGCGACGGCGGGACGGACGGAACGGGCTTGTTCCTACCCGGGCCGCCAGTCGACCGACCATGGTGGCGCCCGCCCAGGGATGGCCATGGCCGCTTCGCGGGCGTTCATCGGGTCTCCGGCGGTGCGGCCTGCTGGGAGGCGAGGGTCGTTAGTCCGGCCCGGTCGAGCTTGCCGTTACCGGTGCGTGGCAGTCGGGCCAGCAGACGTACCTGATCGGGCAGCATGTAGCGGGGCAGCCGCAGGGCGCAGTGCCCCTTGAGGGCCAGGACCCCGGGCTGCCGACCTGGCTGTGGCACCACGAACGCGGTGAGTTGGGCGTCCATGCCTGCGCCGACGACGACAACGCCGGCCTCGGCGACATCGCCGTGGGCGGTGAGAGCAGCCTCTACTTCGCCGAGTTCGATGCGATGACCTCGCACCTTGACCATCTGGTCGCGTCGGCCGACGTACTCGAACACGTCGCCGGGCAGTACGCGCACGATGTCGCCGGTGGGATATGGCCCCTGGTGCCGTGGGCGGCCCCAGTAGCCGAGCATTACGGTCGGTCCATCGACGACCAGTTCGCCCTCCTGGCCTGGGTCGGCGATCCCGCCGTCAGGTCGCTGAGCCCATACCCGGTCGCCGCAGGTGGCCCTTCCGATCGGCACGGGAAGGATCCGGTCTAGGTCGTCCGGTGCCACCTCATGGAAGGTGCATACGTTCGTTTCGGTCGGACCGTAGAGATTCAGCAGCCGCGCAGGGGTCCAGCCCGCCAGTCGCCGGACGTATGTGATCGGAAAGGGTTCGCCGGCGAACAGGACGGCGCGTAACGGTCCAGGTGGGGGGCCATCCAGCAGCCGTCCGTCGCGGATCATCAGGGCGAGGGCGGAGGGCACGGAGTACCAGATGCTGATCTTTTCTCGGTGGAGGAACTCCACGAGCTGGGTGGGTGCGTAGGCCAACTGCCCCGCGATCAGGTGCACGCAGGCGCCGGCGGCGAACGCCGCGTAGAGGTCCAGCACCGACAGGTCGAAGGTCAGTGGTGCGTGGTTGGCGAACCGGTCCTGCGGACCCGGCCGCAGTTCGTCAACGACCCAGTCGACGAACGCGCGCGCGTTGCCGTGGCTGATGCACACGCCTTTTGGAGTGCCTGTCGAGCCCGAGGTGTACAGGATGTACGCGAGGTCGTCGTCGTTTACCGCCTGGTTGACCGGGTCGGCTCGGTCGGTCAATTCGACGGTCAGAGGAAGGCAGATGACATCGGCGCCGAGGGCGGCGCGGACGTGTGCCATGTCTTCCGGTGTGGTGAGCACAGCACGCGCCTGGCAGTCTCGGGCGATGGTGGCCACCCGCGCCGACGGCGTGGTCCCCTCGCAGGGGACGTACGCGGCGGCCATCCGCAGCACGGCCTGCATCGCCACGACCATTGTGGGGGACTTGTCCGCCCAGATGATGACCCGGTCGCCGCGCCCAACACCGACGGCACGCAGCCGGGCGGCCAACGCGTCGGCTCTGCGGTCCAGGCAACCGTACGTCAATGCACCGTCCGGCCCCACTACGGCGAGGTTGTCTGGGTCCTTCACGGCGGCGTCGATGACGAGTTGGTGAAGGCTCACAGCCCCACCGCCCTGGCTATGATCTCCCGCTGGATCTCGTTGGTACCGGAGAAAATTGTGCTCGGCACGCTGTCGCGCAGCTGCTGCTCCACCCCGGTGGGGGTGAGGTAGCCGGAACCGCCGAAGATCTGCACCGCGTCAAGACTGTTGGCGACCGCTGCTTCGGAGACGGCCACCTTGGCCAGCGACGCCGCCTCGACGTGGTCACGACCGCGGTCCAGCAGCCAACATGCCCGGTACAGCAGCAAGCGGCTTGCTTCAAGTCGCTGACGCATGGTCGCGATGCGGTGTGAGATTGCTTGGAACTCGCCGATGGGTCTGCCGAATTGTCGACGTGAGCGGGCGTGCTCGACGCATTGCTGCAGCTGCCGCTCCATCAGGCCTACGTAACCGGCGAACAGGCACGCGCGTTCCCAGCCCATCGAGTGCTGAAATATGGCGCTGCCCTGACCTTCCTCCCCCAGCCGGTGAGATGCCGGCACCCGGCAGCTCTGGAACCGCACCCGCGACGCTGGGCAGCTGCCAAGGCCCATTTTTTCGAAGGGGTCCCCGACCTTCAGGCCGTCGGCGGTGCGTGGGACAGCGAAGGCCGTGACGCCGAGGAATCCACCGGCGGGATCAGTGACCGCGTAGGTCACAAACACATCGGCCATGGGGCCGTTGCTCGCAAACGACTTTTCGCCGTCCAGGATGTACATGTCGCCGTCGCGGACGGCGGTGGCGGTCAACAGGCCCACGTCCGAGCCGGCCCCGTCCTCGGTCATCGCGTTTGCCGCGACCAGCTCGCCCGAACTGAGTCCGGTCAACAACTGACCCCGAACCTCGTCAGCAGCGAAGTCCCGGATCGGCACCGCGCAGGCCAGCAGGTGCGCGCTGACCGCAAAGACCAGCCCTGTCTCGGAACAGCCGCGACCAAATGCCTCGATACACAGCGCCGTGTCCAGCGCGCCGAGACCTGTCCCGCCGTGCTCGGCCGGCAGGCACAGCCCGGTCAGACCGACACACGCCACCGCCCGCCACTCCTCGCGGGTGAAATGGCCGCCGGCGCTGGCATGACCTAGGTCACGCGCGGCGGCGAAAATCTCGTCGTAGCGCTTTTTTTGCGCGGTGGAGATATCGAAGTCCAAGGCCCGTCACGCCTTCCCCCGTTAGAGCGGAACATCGGCCGCAGCAATATGGCCCGTCGCCGCCAGGAGCCACGACCCTCGGCTCCTGGAACTTGGCGTCACGACCACAACGTCGTAGTTCGCTCCCTTACGTCCATATCGGACGACCGCACGCGATTGCGGCGGGCTGGCTCGTTGCCAGAAACCGATCGCGTCCGAAATCTGAACCGACCATCCCTGCCAAAAGATGATCGTTACCTGGCGATGTTGGTGGTGGATCACGCTGTCATCGTGATCAAAAGGTACTGGCGTTACCCGTCGCGCGTCAAGACCGATTTCGATGTGTTGCCCTCGACATCGGAGCGCGCGGCGGGCCCGAGCAGGTAAATCCAGTGCGACGGTGGCGTTTACGGGAGGACCAGCACAACGGCACCGAAACCAGTCGATCCGGGCAGCATGAGGCGTGCCCGCCCGACCATGTATTTCCGCCCCGTAGACCCGCCGCCTTGCCTAGCTGCTGCCGAGACGCGATCTGCACGATGTGATCGAGCCAGATCACCGGTCCTCACTCTGAACGCCTTGTACGACTGGGCGGTCCTCGTCCGGCTCGCCCGGCGTCCGTTGACGCAGCTGCTCCTCGGCCGTGTGCTCAACCCGTCGCATCGTGAAGCGCAGTGCTGGTGGCGCCATCAGCGACGTCACGATCGCGACCAGCACGATAACCGTGTACGCCGCTGTACTGAGCACCCCGAGTTGTAGACCCACCATGGCCACGATCACCTCGATCACACCGCGCGCGTTCATGCCTGAGCCGAGCGCCAGAGCCTCCCAGCGGGTAAGCCTGCTGGCGCGGGCTCCGATGTACGCGCCGGCGAACTTTCCGAGGATGGCGATCAAGAGCACGACAACGGCGGCGGCTAGCACGACTGGGTCACCGAGAGCGGTGAGGTCCATCCGCAGCCCTGCGGTGGCGAAGAACAGTGGGGCGAGCACGCCCAGCACCACGGTGCGCAGCGGGGCCAGTCTTCCCAGGTCGACCCCACTGTGGACGCGATCCCCGATCGGCGCGTCGACAACGCCCGGGATCGCGGTCCGGTCGCGGATGGTCCTGCCGCACACGCCGATGAGGATGCCCGCAACGAAGGCGCCGAACACCGCCTCAAGTCCCATCGCGTGGGTGGCGGCCGCACCGAGCAACACGATGACAACGGTCGTCGCTACGATCGGTCCAGCCTCAGCAGATCGTGCCGCGAGCCGCAGCGCCGACCGCACGAGGGGGCGCCCGATGAACGCCGCGAACCCGATGACGACGAGAAGGTACAGCAGGGACAGGCCGACCTGCTGCACGCGTAAACCAGTGGTGGCCATCGCGGACACGACCGACAGCATCAGCCAGCCGAACACGTCGTCGACCATGCCTGCGGACAGAATGAGCTGACCCACATTGCGGTGCATGAGGTTCATGTCCATCAGCGTTTTCGCAATGACCGGAATGGCACTTACGCACATTGCCACACCGAGGAACAGCGCGAATACAGTCCGATCACCTTCGTCAGCGAGGAATGACGCAGGCAGGAGATACCCGGTGGCGACGCCGAGTCCCAACGGCACAACGAATCCGCCGATACTGACACGGGCAGCGGTCGCTCCACGACGTCGCACCAGTGCGAAGTTTATCTCCGTGCCTGTGATTCCGACCAGCAGCAACACCCCGATCTGCCCAACCGCGTCAAGCAGATGGAATTGCCCTGCATCTTTAGGCAACAGCCAGTCGGCAACGCCGGGTGCAACATGGTCCAATAGCGATGGACCCAGCAGGACCCCGGTGCACAGCTCCCCAACGACCGCTGGCATCCCAAAACGAGTGGCCAGTCGGCCAAGCAGCAGTGCGAGGAGGAGCAAGATACTGACTTGGAGAAGGAAGACGAGTAAATAGTGGGCGGCAACCGGGGCGACAGGCGCGGCAAACACCAAGAGAGGTCTCCTAAAGCAGGGCTCAACCCATCCCCAAAGAAGATGGGGATAGGAAAGCAACAGATGAAGGAATTTGAGCGGACGGCACCGTCAGGTACCCAATCCGGGGCGCGAACCAAGGCGGGGCGCGGAAGCGGGTCGAATCAGTCCCTATAGCCGCTCACCGTTCATCTAGGACGCGACCGAGCTACTGTGCCCGCAGCGCGCCTAGGCCGCTGTCGATCGCCTTGACACTGGCCGGCGGCAGGTCCGCGAGGGCTCAAAACACATCCGCCGCCCATCCCGCCTTGTGTGGATCTGTCAACCAATCGACCTACGCAGGTCCCGTTCACGTCATCCACCAGGCCCTCCCCTGTGGCCTTGCGCCCCTCCGACAGCCCGGTCCTACCCCGTGACCAACCTGATCGATGGGCCGTCGGAAGGCCAGGGCGGCCAGCCAGATCCCATCATGAACATCGTCAAATCCCAATGTCAACGGGTTCCACCGATGTTAGGCCCGGATTACCGAACACTCTGTATCGCTGACGCGACCAATGAGTTACGCGGGGATGGCGCCGTCGTCTGCGGGACGGGATCGCGCTCGCGGCAGTCCACCAGCCATGAGTGCCGCATACCACCCGCTCGATCTTGGCGCCTGCTTGTGACAGCGGGCAGGAGGGACGACAGCGGCACCCTGTTGGCCCCGCAAAGAGACCGCGCACCCGGACGGGACCATCGACAGACGAGATGACTTGGCGGCCGCACTGGCGTGGGACACGGCCTCGTTGAGGGCGGGATGTGGGAGTGCCGTCCCACGGTCACGGTGAAGCGTCCGGTTCAGCCAAGCGTGCACGGACCCACGCTCCGAGGTCGTTCTCGCCTGTGACAGTGCCCGGCATCCAAATCCCGACGGCGTGGATCGGTGTGGACGTGTCGGCGGCCAACCCGGCGCGGTCGGGTTGGCCGAGTCGAGGAAGCGAACAGGCCGGGTAGCGGCGGATTCTGCGCGTGCCTCCTGACCTACCTAAATGGGGATGATCGCCGCAAGCCTGGGAGTCGCCGCCGCCACCATCGCGCAGAGCGACCGCCCGGCGCCGAATTGCCGCGAACTCGATTGCAATGACGGATGCCAGCAACCCGAGTCGACGGTCAGCGATTCAGACGCCGGGCACCGTCAGGCTCAGTGGCTGCCGCCCTGTGCGAGCTGCTCCGGTTGCGACACTTCGGTGTCGGCCGCTGCGGGCGCGGTGGGTCGGCCGGGTAAAAGTACGGCGGTGAGGATGGCGCTGACCAAAGCGATGATCGCGGTGGCGACGAGGACAAGGGTCATACCGTGCAGGTACGCGGTCTTCGCATCCAGAGCCAGCGCTGGATTTCCGAGGCGGGTGGCCACAGCCAAGGCTCCGGCGATGGAATCATGGGCGACATCGGCGGCTGGTGCGGGCAGGCCGGTGGTGTCGAGGCGGTCGCCGTAGCCCTGGGCGAGGAGACTGCCCAGCAATGCCACGCCGAGGGCCCCCCCGACCTGGCGGAGAGTCATGGTGATGGCGGTACCCGATCCGGACCTCTCGGGTGGTAGTGCACCCAGGACGGCGTCCATCGCCGAGGCCAGGGCCATACCGATTCCCAATCCAACCGCCGCCAGCCAGGCGGCTACGAACCCGTATCCGGTCGCTGTGTCCGTGGTCGCCCCAGCTGCTAGGCCGCAGGCAAGGATGAGCAGACCCAGCGCGACTGGGCCCCGGTAGCCGGCTCGAGCGGCAAGCCGTTCCCCGAGTGGCGCGCCGACAACCAGGCCAGCGATCATCGGCAGCAGCCGCAGGCCAGTGCCGAAGGCGTCGAATCCCGCCACGAGCTGCAGGTATTGCGGCACCACGAACAGCATTCCGAGCAGGCCGAACGTGACGAGCACTCCGGCCACACTGCCCCATAAGAACTGGGGTCGCCTGAACAACCGAAGGTCAATCATCGGCTGTGCGGTACGCAGTTCCCACCACACGAATCCTGACAACAGCACTACGGCGAGCCCCAGCGCGCTGAGAACCAGAGAATCCGTCCAGCCCCGACCAGGTGCCTCAATCAACCCATACACCAGGGCTCCCAGACCGGCGATCGACAGCCCACCGCCGGGCAGATCGGGTCGCGGAGGATGAGGGTCGCGCGTTTCCGGCAGGAGCAGCCCAATGGCGGCCAGCGCGATCGCCACCATCGGCACATTGATGAGGAAGATCGAACCCCACCAGAAGTGTTCGAGCAGGAACCCGCCGATCAGCGGCCCCAGCGGGATGCCCACACCAGTACCGATGACCACGACTGCCACCGCCCGAGGCCGCTCGTGTGGCGGGAACAGTGCCGGCAGCACCGCGAACGCGACCGGCATGATGATCGCCCCACCGACGCCCATCACCGCACGGGCGGCGATCACCACTCCTGCGGAGTCGGCCCAGGTAGCCAAGGCCGACGCAATGCCGAACAACGCCAGCCCTACTATCAGCAGGCGCTTACGCCCGTAACGGTCACCCAGCGCTCCGCACGTAAGCATCAACCCGGCCATCACCAGCACATAGGCATTCACCATCCACTGCAGCCCGTTGGTGCCGACCGAGAGTTCCCCGGCGATCGTCGGCAACGCGACGTTCATGATCGTGATGTCGAAACCCAGGGTTAACGCGGCAAGCACGATGGCCGCGAGCCCCCACCATCGCCGCTTGTCCGATCCCTCCATGTCAACCTCCCGCTATCGCCGCCATCGCCATGTGCCGCCATAACCACCGATCGTCGATGATTGGAAGATGACGCTATCATCGCCACATGGCGATGAGAAGGACCCTGCACCCATGCGGCCCTGTGAGAACCTGACGCCCGCGGCGGCGCTGTTTCATGGCCTGGCCGATTCCGGTTAGCGATTCTGCGCCGGCTCGTCGGCGGCGAAGCGCGAGTGGTTGCCTGACCGGGAGCTGGAACTGGCAGAGTCCAGCGTGTCGGCGCACCTGGCCTGCCTGCGGGATTGCGGCCTGATCGTTGGCCGACCGGAAGGCCGGTAGATGCTTCTACGCCCTGACCCGCCTGGGACTACTCGACCTACTCACCCTGCCGAGGGACTCCTCGCCGCCACAGGCCATGAGGTCGCGCCTTGCCCAACCTACGGCTCATCGAGCACCGGCTGCGAGAGGAACTGCTGATGAGCGCCGCCGCTGAGCGCGGACCGGACTGTGAGCCACAGGAATCGGCGCCGATGAGCACGGTGGTGACGACGGGCCCGGCGGCGATTGGCCTGCGCTGACCTGTGCGGGTCGCGGTGATGAGCTACGAAGAGTGCCTTGCCGAGAGTCACCGCCGCCGCGCATAGACGCTGTGCGCCTGCCGGACGAGTTCAGACCGGCAGGCGCGGCGACAGCGTGGTTCAGGCGACGGGGATGAGGTCGGTGAGGAGTGCCTGCACCCGGGTGCGGATGTCGTCACGGATCGGGCGCACGGCCTCGACGCCCTGGCCGGCGGGGTCGTCGAGTTTCCAGTCCTCGTAGCGCTTGCCGGGGAAGACGGGGCAGGCATCGCCGCAGCCCATGGTGATGATGACGTCAGACGACTCCGCAGTGGTGTACTCCAAGAGTTTGGGCGTCTGGTCGGTGATGTCGATGCCGACCTCGCGCATGGCCTGCACGGCGGCGGGGTTGACGGTGTCGGCGGGGGCGGAGCCGGCGGAGCGGACCTCGACGGTGTCGCCGGCCAGGTGGCGCAGCCAGCCGGCGGCCATCTGGGAACGGCCGGCGTTGTGGACGCAGGCGAACAGGACGCTGGGTCTCTACGAGCGCCGCGGACTGCTCGCCGAACCGGACCGCACCTTGGGCGGGCATCGCCTCTACCCCGCCGAAGTGGTCACCGTGCTGAAAGTGATCAAGGCGGCGCAGGGGCTCGGGTTCACCCTCGACGAGGTCGCCGACCTGCTCGACGCGGGCCAGCACCGCCACGGCCGCAACCCCGACACTGGTCTGCGGGTCCGCGCCCAAACAAAACTCGCCGAGGTCGAGGCGAAGATCGCCGACCTGCAGGTCATCGCCGGCACCCTGCGCGCCGCGGTGGACGCCGGCTGCGACGACCTCGTCGCGTGCGCCGGGCAGCCGTGCTGCCCCATCCCCTTCGCCACCATCGCCGTGGGGCGTAGCCGGGGGCTGGAGCCGCAGGCGATCTGGCTTCAGACGGCTTACCCGACCCCGCGAAGGCATCGCCGTCCACCGGTTGCGCCTCGCAAGCCCGCTTGAAGCGGTGCTCGTCGCCGCCAGCGACGTAAAGCCCCTCGGGTATGCCGTGGTAGCGATGGCTCTGCTCAAGTCTGGCCTTGGAACTCTAATGGACTGGCAGAAGCACCGAGCCGAGCTGCGGACTTCCTATCCGACGTCTGCGGAGGTCGAAAGAGCGGAAGCCAGTGAACAAAATTTGCCGACGATCGTGGTGGTGGATATGCAACGAGCGGCAGGGATGCCACTCGACGGCACAAAGGAACAGGAGTTGTCCGCGCGGTGCAAATCTTGAGCGGGTTTCCCCTGGTGCGTCTTCAGGCCGACGTGACGCCGCCCCAGCAAGCGGCGATTAGACGCCGAACAGACGGCCGGTCGTCTTTCGACGCTTTGCGAGCACGCCTTCCGGGATCACGCGACCGCGCCATCTGGGCGAGCAGCAACGCCGCCAGGGTGTCGACCTTCTTCGGGGGCTCGCGGACGGTGATAGCAGCAGCCGCGTAGGAGGGCGTACGGTGAGACGCCTTCCAGCCTGGACTTACACGGTCGAGATGGTCGACAGGGCGGCGCCGCGAAAGGGTCACCTGATGGCAACCGGGGACGAGGCGTCGGACCGCACCGTCCAGTGGCGGGTTCCTGCGCTGGCTTGAGTGGACGGATGACGACACGGACGAGTCCGGCTAGCCGTTCACGCTGGCCGTCGTCGCTAGCCTGCGGGCCGGCGGCCGGTTGGAACTGGATCCAGCGGTGACGTTCCTGGTCGACGACAACCGCCGGCGGGAGGAGCGCCGGATGCCCTCGAAGACGATCTGCATTGCCAGTCGCGGAACCATCTAGAACTGGGGCTCATCCAGCCACGGTGGCGCGGCCGGGGCATCGCCGGCATCTCGTGAGAGCCGTGGTCGTACAGTGCCGGACGCAAGCTCAGCGACTAGTGGGTGCTTTTCACCGCAAAGCGCGCTAAGTGCTCTCGCTACCTCATATATGTCCGCCTTAACGTAGGTCGTTGTCGTCCCGGCGGCAGATCTGCCGTCGTGCCCAGCGTAAGCGCGAGCGATGCCATAGCCGAAGTTGCGCTCTACCCAGGTCAGAGTCGTGTGGCGGAGCCAGTGAGTGCTGACTTGCTGCGCAGCGATCCAAGGCAGCGATTTGCCTAGCCGCTGCCAGATGTAGTCGTAACGACGGCGCGTGATCGGTGCCCCATTCCGATACCTCAGCAGCTGGCCGCCAGACCCTCGATCCTTGTTGAGTTGCGCAAGCGAACGGGCCAGCGTTGGCGAGATCGGCTGCCACCGCACCGTCTCACCCTTCTCTCGCAGTTGCACGAGACAGCCGTCGAGGTCTAGGTCTTCTCGTTGAAGCGCGAGAGCACCACCTCGCCTACAGGCCGTCTCCTCGTGAAGCCTGAGCAGAATCGAATCAAGCCGGGGATCATTTCCGGTATTTGCCACCATCTTGTTTATCCCAGCCAACTGATTGTCAGAAAGCGCCCGGCGAGTGCTTGCAATGCGACGAGGCTTGGCGACCCTCGCAGCGGGATTCGCCGTTTCCGAAATCAGCCCATCAGCCACCGCGTAGCCGTACAGGCAACGCATGGCTGATATGAAATGTTCCACTGCGGTTCGTCCGCCACGTGAATTCCGGCGCACGACGACGTTCTTCTTGATGAACTCGGCGAGGTGCCTTATCTCCATGGCCGAAGGTTCGTCTATGCGCCGATCACCCCAAACTTCTTCAATTTTTCGCCAGTAGGTCCCATACACCCGACGCGTGCCTTCGGCAACAGCGCCGGAAACTCTTGAAATATGCTCGCTAAAAGTTGGAATTTCTTTCGACGGTGCAGCGCCTTTGAAGACTTCTTCGGCACTCACCCCCAGCCGGTCGATCAAAAACCGCACTGCCTCCAACTCCGCGCCGCCTCTCAGGCGTCCACCTACATCGTCAGCCATGCTCTGTCACCCTTCTCAGAGATTGCTGGAGCCCGAGCGCGCGGTCGAGCCTATTCATGGTAAATAGCCGGAGTTCCACGCCTCGCAAGTCCGCTACCATCAGGAGGCGATCTATCGGCCTGATTCCGACGGCGAGTCGGACGCTTGACGGAATGAACAGGTGGCCTTGCCGGGTGACTGTCCACATGCCTGACCCTGACCTTGTCACGCGGAGGGACCCGGGTTCCACCTCGTATTCGATTGGTTGAAGGGCGCTCCACTGCATAAGGCGGAGCGCCGATCGGTCGGCCAAGCGGCCCCGATCATTAATAGGGGTCACGCAATAGTAGAATGGCGATTTCTCTACTTCTTCGATCAGCTCGGCGAGGGGAAAGCCTCGATGGCGTGCTCGAATGGAGGCCTCAGCGTCATCCGAGCCGCGTTGATCGCCAAATTCGCCATCCTCCCAATTGGGCCAATCCTCGCTTGACGGAAGCACTCCTCCCACTTCCGTCGCCTCCCTTCGTCCGCCACCGGCCCACGGCGCCCGTAGGGGCCTCTCCCACAGAGAAGTGCCACGCTGCCCCCAGCCCGCTCGTCGGCTCTGGCTAGGTTCGCTTCGAGAACCAGACTTGAAAATGCACCCTCTCATAATCGTGAACTACCGAACGGGCGCTAGACCGTCCTAGGACAGCAGTAATTGTCTGCTGGTTTGCTCTCTCCTTCCGCTGGCCGGGCCGGCCTCGACGAACGCCGGGCCCGGCCAGCTGCCAAACGGCAGCATCGCTCGCTACTTCGATGCTGCTCTTCCTTCCGCTTTGTTGCCTTCGCGGGAGTTAGAGACCACAGTCAAGGGAATCCTTAGAGAAGCAACTGAACCTTCTCGTTTGACTTCAGATCGACGGCCGATCCGCGCCACGGTTCGTAGCATCGGCGTGTTCTGTGATTGGATATGCATGACAACGGCCCTTTTGCCGCACTTCTCTACGTAGTCCAGCAGACGCCGCAGCAGGCCCGTCCCGATGCCACGCCGCTGCCAGTCCTCTCGCACAAGGAGACCGACCTCTGCATCAACACCTTGAGCGATCAGGTTTGCCACAGCAATGATCGGCTGGCCGTGCTCTGACCGGTCATCACTCACGAGGTGGAGGGCCGCACGGTGAGGACGTCACCATTCGCGAGGGCAAGTGGTTCTGGTCTCACGTCCGGCTGATTAGGCACCTTCCGTTGTTCGGAGGCGCCGCGATCTCCGGGCAGATCGGGAGTGAGGCCGGCTGCCGCGGATCCCGCGAGAGCTGCGTAGTCCACACCGCACAGTTCGACCGACAGGTCCCACAGCAGGCGGCCCGCCTGCGCGTCGTGAGAGTTGACGCTTGATTTCTCGATTGTGGCGGGGCCTCGCGTTCGCCACCAACGGCTTGGCCCGAGGTATACGCCGGATGGAACGTCGGCAGTGGCAGCGCGCAGTAGGGGCTGCGCGCCGTCTTCTGCCGGCTGCGCGATGATGGCGCCGATTGCCTGTAGGGCAGCCACGCTTGCTCGGTGTTTCGGGCTTCGCGGCCTGGGCCACAGCAGCTGTGTTGCTGCCCAGCCCGGGTGGCAGGCGATGCTGCGCATCGGGGCTCCGGATGCGGCGATCAGGCTGTGGAGGTGGTAGGCGAACAGGAGGTTCGCGAGTTTGCTCGCACTGTAGGCGTGGTAGATGTTGGGGTTCTGTGGGCTGGGCCATTCTTGCGTGTTCAGACGCGCGGCGCGGTGGGCGGTGCTGCTGACGGTGACGATCCGCGCGTCAGCTGCGCCGATCAGCTTGTCCAGCAGGAGTCCGGTCAACGCGAAGTGGCCCAGGTGGTTGATACCGAAGCAGGCTTCGAAGCCGTCGAGGGTTCGCCATCCGGGCTCACCGATCACCCCCGCGTTGTTGATCAGGATGTCGACGTGTGGGTGACTGTCGATGATCGCACTGGCCGCGGCTCTGATGGAACGAAGACTTCCTAGGTCGATGCTGACCTCATCGATGACAGCGTCGGGGAACTCATCGCGGATGGCTCGGGCCGCCTCTGCCATCCGGCCCGGGTGCCGGCAGGCCAGGACGACGGTTGCTCCTGCTGCGGCGAGTTGACGGGCGGCTTGGTATCCGATGCCGGCGTTGGCGCCGGTGATCACGGCGATCTTGCCACGCGCGTCGATTGGCGCCTGTCGGGTGTCGTTGGCTGCCCGGAGGGCAGCGCGGGACCGAAGTCCCGACGCTGCCTCCCGTTCGCCGCCCGGCCGAGGTTGATCGGTCGGCATAGTCAGCGGCTGGTTCACCAGTCACCGACCGCGGAGGCACCGTTGTAGGTGCCGAGGTTGACGCTGATCCAGATGCTGAAACGGGTGCCGTCCTTGACGTTGGTCGCCAGATTTCTCCACTGCCGCGGCGGTACGTAGGTCCAGCGGTTGGCGCACGTCGCCCGGCCGGAGTAGACGACGCACGCATGGAAGGGTGCACCCCAGCTGCCGCCGTCTCCGGTGTTCTTGACCTGGATGTCGCGGCACTGGCTCGTGGTGCGGTAGGTACCCGTGCGCGGTGCTGATGCGACCTCCACGCCGTCGAAGACCATGAAGTTGTCGGCCAGGCCGAAACTGGCGCTGTAGGGCGCACTGCGGCAGCCGGACGCTGCCTGTGCCGGTGCCGCCGCCACGGCGAGTCCGACAGCGATGACCATCAGGCCGACGACGGCGGACAGGATCTGCCGGATCTTGCCGGTCGTCGGCTGCTGGTCGACCTCGGGCGGCGGCTGGATGGATGCTGACATTGCTCCTCCTAGGTTCTTGCGGGACAAACGGCAGCGGCCGTGGAGGGAGCGGCGCGCTGGTGGTTGGGTTCGGCGACGGTTGCCGTCGAGCCCGTGTGGGGGACGTTCAGACCGGTCCCGGCGGCGGGGATGGCCGCGGCGGGATCGGGGCAAAGGGCCGGCCGGAGGGCGCGGCCGGGCTGTAGTAGCGCCTCCAGGACGGGTCCTGTGGGGTCATGGGGTAGCTGTTCAACCAGGTCCAGTCACCGACGACGGTGTGTTGCTGATGACAGGCACCGCCGGCCACCGCGCTCTGGTAGCCGATGCCGGCGTTGACGCCGGTGATCACGGCGATCTTGCCGCGCGCGTCGATTGGTGCCCGTCGGGTCTTGTTGGCTGCCCGGAGGGCAGCGCGGCACCGAAGTCCCGACGCTGCCTCCCGTTCGCCGCCCGGCCGACGTTGATCGGTCGGCATGGTCAGCGGCTGGTTCACCAGTCACCGACCGCTTTCGCACCGAAGTAGGTACCGAGGTTGACGCTGAGCCAGACGTTGAAGCGAGTGCCGTCCTTGACGTTGGTCGCCAGGTTTCGCCATGACTGCGTTGGGACGTAGGTCCAGCCGTTGGCGCAGGTCGCTTGGCCGGGGTGAACGACGCATGCCCAGAACGGTGCGCCTCCTGAGCCGCCATTTCCGGCGTTCTTGACCTGGATGTCGCGGCACTGAGTAGTGGTCCGGTATGTGCCCCCGGACGGAAAAGAGGCGACCTCGACGCCGGCGAATTCGCCATAGGTGTCGTAGATGCTGAAGCTGGCGCTGTAGGGCGCGCTTCTGCAGCCGGACGCTGCCTGCGCCGGTGCCGCCGCCACGGCGAGCGTGGCAGCGATGACGATCAGGCCGAGTACGGCGGAAATGGTCCGCCGGGCTCTGCTGCCAGCGCTCCGCGGATCGCGCTCGTAGAGCGGCTGGATTGATTCGGACATTGATCCTCCTAGGTGTGTGCGGGACAAACGGCAGCGGCCGTGGAGGGAGCGGCGCGCTGGTGGTTGGGTTCGGCGACGGTTGCCGTCGAGCCCGCGTGGGGGACTTTCAGACCGTTCCCGGCGGCGGGGATGGCCGCGGCGGGATCGGGGCAAAGGGCCGGCCGTGGGGCGGCCGGGCTGTAGTAGCGCTTCCAGGACGGGTCCTGTGGGGTCATGGGGTAGCTGTTCAACCAGGTCCAGTCACCGACGACGGTGCGGCCGGCGGCCTCTTCGCGGCGGACGAACCGCGCGAAGTGCTCGCTTTCGCGGTGATGGTCAGTGATCGTCACGCCGGCGCGGTCGTAGCTGTACAGGACTGCTTCCTGGAGCACGAGCAAGGCTTTGTCGTGTCGCAGGCGGTCGTTCTCGTCGAGCTTGAGGCCGTCGATGACGGCGGGTATCTGGTGGTATCGGTCCACGTCGGCAAAGTTGCGCGCGGCGATCTCGGAGCCCATGAAGAAGCCGTTGAACGGGGCGGGGTACTGCACGCCGCCGATTGAGAGCAGCATGTTGCTGATGACGGGCACCGCCGGCCACCGCAGTCCGAGGTCGGCGATCCAGCGGTGCTGCGGGTGCTGGATCGGAACTTCGAGGATGTCGGTCTGGTCGACGGGTAGCGCGTGTAGGTGGCCGTCGTCGGTGGCGACGATCCACGGCAGGATGTCGAACGGTCCGCGATCAGGTGGGCCGGGCCAGCCAAGGGCGGTAGCCAGGCGTGTGAGTGTGCGATTGGCGGGATCGCCGAGGATGTGTTCGCGATCGGTCCAGGCGGCGTACCGGACGAGCTGCGGGTTGATGATTCGTACGGGCGCGGGGCCGCCTGCCAGGACGGGCGGGAAGATGGTGATGGTTGACCGGATGCGGCCGGCGTTGGTTGCTTGATGCAGGTGGCTGACGAGTGCGCGATGCACGGCGGTGACGTCGGTCGTGCAGCGTTGGTCGTGTACCTGCAGGCTCTGCCAGCGCAGTCGGCCGATGCAGCGGGCGGAGTTGCGCCACGCTACCCGGGCACCGTAGGTCAATTCGTGGGTGGTGTGCCGCCATGTGCCGGTGGTGGTGATCTCCGCGCGGACATCGCGCCAGCGTCGGGTGAACCCTGCTTGGCCGGTTTCATGGTGCAGCAGGCGGAGGAACGCGTGCGCTTCGTCGAGAACGGAGTTCTGCCTCGTCGACGTAGCTGGGTTGGCGACGTCTGGGGTGTTCATCCGTCGACTCCGGCGTTCGGGTCGGCGGGTGGGTGGTGGCGGAAGACCGGCTCGTTGCGGGCGTCGTGCAAGTAGGGGGTTCCTTGGGTGTAGCCGGTGCCGCTGCGCTCGGGTCCGAGGACGCGCACGGCGAGGCGGTAGTGGGTCTGCCGCCACTGGGTGATCGCTGCGGTGAACTCGCGCATCGCGGCGGTGAGGAAGGTGTCGCTGGAGGCTGACTGCCGAGCCGCCGCCAGGGCGTCATCGAGACTGACCTGGCCTTGCATGATTGCCGTGCGGACCTCGGGAACCGACAGGTACGCGGCAGAGTTCAGACGCTCGCCGTCAGGTGTGCGGCACAGCGATTCGAGCATCTTGTAGTGGCGGGACTGGATGGCGCTCGCGCCGTCGGTGTACGGGCGAAAGGCGTGGAACGCTTCGGGCTGAATCGTGGCCAGCAGCGGCCAGAGCGAAGCGCTCTCGCGCAGCAGCGACGCCGCTGCGGACAATCTGGTCGCGGCGAGCGGCATCCGGCTGGCCTGGACAGCGTTGATGATCTCGGTAAGGTCCGTCGCCAGCAACGCGAAGGTCGTCTCGAAAGCCTGCAAGACCCGAATAAACATCCACTCGTCGTGCATCGTGTGTACCGGCAGCATGCTGACCTGCAAGGCACGTCGGTCATCGGCGGTGAGGTCCACGTTGACGGCGGCGGTCACGCGTCGCAGCTGAGCGATCTCTGAGGGGTCCGTCGTGTCCTCGACGAAGCTGAGGCGCCGCAGGGCTGGCATCACCGCGCGGAGCGCGTGTCGCAGTCTTTTGGCTGTCACGGGCGGTGTCGGGCGCAGTTGTGGAAGCGGCGCTTGGTCGTCGTGGGCAGCTCGGAGCTCGAAGGCGATGAGGTCTGTCAGCAGGATCGCGTGGAGGCGGTCGCGGTTGGCGAGCTGTTGCGCGGCCGGGCCCGGACCCTGGTTCGGGTCGGGAATCGGCAGGAGAGCCAGCCCGAGGTATGAGCGGTAGTCGAAGGTGCCATCGGTCTTGTCGAGTGCGCCGGAGAGGAACGCGGACAAGTAGGTGGTGCTGGTGCCGTTGAGCTGCGGGAGCCGGTCCCTTGCGGCGATCAGCGCTTGTGACCACTGGTCTGGGACGAAGTGCTTGCCGTAGTGCTGGTAGGCCGTCACGACTGCGTCGAAGGGGAAACGGTCGGCCGAGGGGCGGCGCTGCGCCAGCCACCGCTGCAGGGGGTGCGCGCTGGTCACCGTGATGCTCCGATCGGCGTCCCGCTGCGGGATTTGATTCGGTACTTGGCGATGGCGTCGCAGAGCGCGTCGATGTCGCCTGCGTTGGTGTAGGCGTGCACGGCGAGGCGTACAACGCCGCGGCGGGGGGCGACGGCGATGCCGTGGTCCTCAAGCCAGGCCGCCATCGTCCACGCGCGTGGCTCTCTCAGCGTGAGATGGGCGCCTCGCTCGTCCACGCTGCGCGCCAGGTCCACGATCTCGCCTTGCCGTGTGAGCCGGTCGGCGGCGCAGTCCAGGAGCCGTTGCGTGTGTTCACGGACCGCGGTCAGGTCCAGGTCTTCGATCAGCGACAGCCCAGCGACTGCGGCGTACGCCGCGGCGACCGATGGTGTGCCGGTCTCGAGGCGGCGGGCGTGCGCCGGGAAGTCGAGCCGCGTCGCGTCAAAGGCGTGCGGATCGATACGGCCGAGCCAGCCGGTCAGGGCCGGGACGGGTCCGTTGGGGTGGCGCGCGTAGAGGAACGCGATTCCCGGCAAACCCAGCAGGTACTTTCCGGTGCCAGCCATCAGGTAGTCGCAGCGCAGCGCGTCGACGTGCAATGGCATGACGCCGGCGGCCTGGTAGGCGTCGACGATCACGGCGGCGCCGGCGGCGTGGGCGGCGTCGGCGACGCGTCGGATGTCCAGGCGGGTCGCGTCTTGATGAGTGACGGCGGGCACGGAGACCAGCGCGGTGTCGGTGGTGATGGCGCGCAGGTAGTCAGTGGAGCTGACCCGGCCGGTGCGGGGGCCGCACCAGCGCACTCGCGCTCCGCGGCTTTCCTGGGCCAGCCATACGTGTGCGACGCCGGGGAATTCGGCCGTGGTGCTCAGCAGTTCGCGTCGGCGCCGCCAGCGCAGGCTGGACACCGCTTGGTGGGCGGCGACGCTGACGTTGGGCAGGATCGCGACCTGGTCGACCTCGGCGCCGATGAGTCGGGCGAATCGGTGCCGGGCGTCGGTCACCTGTTCCTCGGCGGCGCTCCAGAAGCCGGGGCGGGACAGGTCGTCTAACATCGCGGCCAGTGCCTGATCCATCGCGGTGCTGCGCGGAGCGATGCTGCACGCGGCCAGGTGCACCGTCTGCTCCAGGCTCGGAAATCGGCCGCGGATGCCCGCCGGGATCCGGACGGCTGGGGCGCTCACTGCTGGGCCTGCCTGCTCTGGCGACCGCGAGGGCTGGATTCGGTCAGCTCGGTGCGCGCCTCCCACAGGGCCGCGAAGTGGCGATGCGAGATGAGCCGGGTGAGGCTGTCGACTGGGGTGTTGCGGGTGCCGAGCACGCCGTGGCCGATGATGCGGGTCGCGATGGTGTAGTGCTGGGTGCGCCAGAGCGCGATCTGCTCGTCGAGAGACACGAGCGCGTCGGCGAGCCGGTACAGCGGGTCGGATGGCTGTCCGCGGTAAAGGTCGATCGGGGTGAGGTCGAGTGAGGCCAGTAGCCGGCTCAGCGCGATGTCGAGTTCGGTGGCGGCCTGGCGCAGCAGTCTCCAGCCGGGCGATTCGAAGCCGGAGCCGTTGCCGAGTTCAGCGCGGAAGGACGCGAACTGCATCGGGTGCAGGTGCCGCAGGATGTCAAGTTGGTGGGTGACCAGCCGCAGGCTCTGCGCGGCCCGCTGGACAAGCAACTCGGCAGCGCCGGGGTGGTCGTCGGCGATGTGGTCGAGCGCGCGCGCCAACTCGTCGTAGATCAGCTTGAACCACAGTTCCGATGACTGGTGAACGACCTGGAACAGGAGCTCGTCGGGGTGCGCCCCCTCGGTGGTGCTGCGTTGCAGGGAGAGCAGTACGTCGGTACGCATGTAGCGGGCGTAGTCGGTCGCTGCGGTGCCAGGCAGCACTGCGGCCAGGGGTGTCGTGGACAAGGGTGGTCCTCCGCATGGATCGGATCGGTTACGCCGCGGCACGGCGGGGACGCTGTATGGGGTTCGGCGTGAGGTAGGGGTCAGGCGCGCAGCGCGGACAGCGCGGACGCGGCCACGCGGGACATCGGCTCTACCAGGGCGGGGTCCGGGGTTGCGTTGAGGCGCAGCGGAGCGGCCGTCAGCGTGAGGTAGAGGTTGGCGTCGTAGGTGACGATGTGGCTTCCGGCCGCGTCGGTGTACGCGTAGGCGCCAGCGCCCAGGGAAGAGATGTCCCGAACGGACTCGGCTTCGTCATGAACGCGGCGCAGTCCCTCGTACATGACCCGCCCGGCCTCCGGCGCCCCGATGGCGGCCGCCACGGTCACGACGACGCCTCGGGGCAGTTGACCGAGCGTCGCCGTACACGTCAGGTTGGTGGTGGCACCGACCGGACGGCTCTGGTGCTGTTGCTGTCCCACCGGGCCGAACAATTCGCTCAGCGGCCGGAGATCCAGCGCCGGACACAGCGCGTCAACGCTTCGGTAAGTCACGGGCGAGCCCGTGGATGTCCCAGCAGTGCCGAACCCGGCGGTGCTGGACGACGCCACCGGCGCGGTCACGGACGTGTCGTCGGCCTCCGAGCAGCCGGTCAGTGCCGACGCCGAAAGACCAAGGAGCATGACAAGAGCCGCAGCAGCTCGGCGAGCAGGCAGGCTCACGCGGTGCCCTGCGCCATGGGCAGGGGGCATCAGCGCGAGAGCTCCCTGCCGTTCTCGGCTGCCCCTCACGCCAGAGATGGATTGATTTGCTCGACCGTTCATTCGGCAGCACCTAACTGGGGGCACAACGCATCAGCCCACCGCAATACGGCGGCGAGCCCGAACCCATGTCCCTCCCCCGTTGTCGAGGACTGGGTTCTTCGGCATCGAATCCACCACAGCACCTTTGTGTGTGTCTACCAATGCGACTACACCTAGCCGCATACCAAACAACCACATCGACCAGCAGCAACCGTTTTGAGCTGCACAAACAGTGGCTATAAAGGTAGATCGCGGAGATGGTGAAGCTGGTGCCCTGGTGGTGGAAACGCTAACGTCCAATCCGCCATTGGATGCGGCGGAGGGATGCAAGACCGCCGGCCAGAAACATGCAACACGGGGAGGTAATAGATCGTGAATCAACCTGAATCGCAGGTGCGGCAACGCCTAGCGGCATTGGCGGCTTCGGCGTTCGCCCTTGCGGCGATCGGCGCGTTTTCCGCGTCACCGGCGAGGGCGGAGGTGAGCCCTTCCAGTTCGGCGACCCCTACGGCCAGCCCCGACAAGCCGAAGCCGCAACGGTCCACCGTCGAGACGGAGCCCTCAACGTCGGGGCCGACCGCCACCAGTGCTCCCGACCCGACCGATCCTCCGCCGGAGCCCGACCCCACCACTCCCCCGCCCGATCCCACCACCGCGCCGCCGGAGCCCGATCCGAGTACTCCCCCGCCCGACTCTCCGCCCGCGCCGGAACCAACCCGGGCAAGTCCTCGGCCGTCGAGCAGTGCGCCAGGCGGGGTGCGGACTCCGCAGCAGCGAGGCGGGGGTGCCACGGACCGTGGCGACCGGCCGAGCAACGACGGCGGTACCGCGGAATCATCGGAGCCATCTCTCCCAGTGACCGGCGGGAGTATCGCTCCTATCGCTGCCACTGGGGGCGCGGCCCTCATCGCCGGCGTCGCGCTGCTGCTGGCCGGCCGCCGCAAGCCACGATGAGCACAAGCTGGCCCAGCTGACGCAGGCGGAAGGAGCAGCCAGTGACGACGCAGCACCCGGACCGGGCGGTCTGGCCATCCTCGATCGAGGACGTCCCCACCACCGCGCCCGGCCGGGCGCCTGCGGTCGAACCCGTTCGCCGCACCGCTACCCCACCTGACAGCGGCATCCGCACCGGCACACATCCCGCTGGCTCCGACCCGATACGGTCCTTGCCGTCCGGTGACAGAAGCGGCCGACGGAGGCGATGGGCGCGCGGACCCGCAGCGCTCGCTCTGGCGGCCCTGCTCACGGGCGCATCCATCGGATTCGGCCTGCGCTACACGGTCGTGCCACCGCCTCGTCACACACCGACGGCTACGGCGCCCACCGCATCGGCTGGCGCAGCGTTCGCGCAGCGCCAAGCAGCGGTCAACCGGGCTAGCCTGCCGACGCCCGACATCGCGGACTTCGCCGGTCCTTGGCTCGGCAAGGTCGGAGGGTGTTCCGTCGATGCCATCAGCGAAGCGCAGCGCGGCAACGGTGAGACGACTCGAACCCGCTGCACGGCAGGCATCGTCACCAGTTACTGGATCACCTACCGCAACCTCGCCGACCGGGAGGCCGCAGAGGCCCGATACCGCAGTCAGGCGGCGAACGCAGCCACCCTGGCACCGGGTGCGGCGCCGCCGACGCAGCAGAGCACCGCGGCCGGCCGCACCGTGCAGTACATCGAGTACGCCTACCGAATCCCCACCGGCGACCGCGCGGGACAGGTCGTTGTCGCCATCTGGTGGAGCGACCCCACAAAGCCCATCGCAGGAGTCTTCACCTGCTACTGGGCTGAGCTGGCATCCTCGTGGCTGCCACTACGCGACCTGTGGGCACAGGCCGCCACGACGCCCGGTCAGCGGTAGCCAGCAAGTGCGGGCAGCCGCCCGGCGGCGATCTCCTCGACGGCGTGATGCACCTCCGCCGCCGGTACGACGACCTCTCGGCCCGCCCACGGCACGGGAAGTGTCGCCTGCCCGCACCGCCCACACCACGATCCCGCCTGCCAGACCTGCCACGCACGGCCAGCCAAAGTGCCGCTGCGGCGGCTACTCAACCGAGCCAGCGCGAGAACCGCTGCAGGAGCACCCACCAAACCGACGAGACCCATCATCAGGGCGCATGCCGCACGGTCAGCTGCTGGTCCCGCGACAACGCCGTACGCCAGCAGACACAGCAACCCGCCGCAGACCCCCGCCAACACCATGGGCCGGTGGGGCGACCGCGGCTGAACCGGCGGCCGCAGGAGGTCCGCCAGCCCCGTCGTCGACGTCGTCACGCTGCGGCCCCGAACCACCAGAACTCGCGGTGCCAACATGGTGGTGCGGGTGTGGGCCGTCCTCACCCCTGCGGCGTAGACCGAGGCCAAATGGCGTCGACCGCCGGTGGCGCCACAACACGGGCTAGCGACACGAGATGACATATCCCGAGTATGAACGCCTGCACCGACATAGCGACGACTAGCGCTACAGCGTCCCACCGTCACGCCCTGTCCCTGCACTGGATGCGGCGCTTTCATACCGGCCAATCGGGCAGCCGACAGTCAGACTCGGATCCCCACGCCTCCCACCATCGGCGACCTCTCAGGCGCACTCGCATACGGGTCAGATCCATCCCCGAGGGGACGCCATTCGGAAAGGCGCGTCAATCCCGGCTCCAGCAACGAGAAGTCACCGAAGAGCGGGGTGATCTCCTCTGGGGACCGGAGGGTAATCTCGGTGCGAGCCTGTGTGCGGTACACGTCTTTCGCTACCTGAACGGAGTCCTCGCCGTGGGTGTCTACCGCCACATGGCTGAGGTGGGAGATCGCGATGGCACTCCCGACGACAAGGCGATCTCGCAGAGGGGCGACGACGGCCTCGACCTGCGACGGGGAGACCTGCTGAAGGACCGCGAAGTACAGCAGCGCGGCCGGCTGATCCAGATCGAACAGCGTCGCAAGATCCCCCTCCGCGAGGGCGTCGAGAACCAGATCTGGCCGTGTGAAGTCACCCTCGATCGCCCTACAGTAAGGGTTGCCGGAGAGGATTTCGTTGGACGCGACGATGGCGACCGGGTCGATGTCGACGTACAGAACGCGTGCCGTCGGATCCACACGTTGAACGATGTGGTGGACGTTTCCCTGCGTAGGAATTCCCGAGCCGAGGTCAATGAACTGCCGGATTCCCCGCTCCGCCAGCACCTGAACCGCTCGGCCGAGGAACTGCCGGTTTGACAGCGCGATGTCGGCGCTCTCCGGTACCACCCGCTGAAGCGCCTGCGCCGCCGCGCGGTCAGCTGGGAAGTTGTGCTTCCCGCCCAGCAGGTAGTCGTACATCCGAGCCACGGTTGCCCGTCCCCCGGCAGATGCTGGCTCCTGGCCCGTCTCGTCGCTCACCATGCGCCGCTCCCCGTTCTGTACAGGACGGCGGCGAGCGCCGTCCTGTGTGACCTCCGTTGCGGACCGGAAGCCTAGCGGAGAAGACCACAGTGGCGTGACGGCAAGCGGCGGTGTCCGTAGGGGCTCCGTGACTCAGCGGATGCCGCTACACTCCGATCTTTGGTCACACACTGGCGGTCACGGTGTCAGGAGGTCCACAGTGTGGTGGAGACGAGCACGCGTCGCTTGGCGCCTGCGCCGGGCCGGAGTGCCCGACCCACCGCAGCCCTACACCGTCGAGGCGTGGTGCGAGGCGATAGCCGTAGCCCAGGGACGCGCAATCCGGATCAACTGCGCCGAGCTACAAGCAGATTGGCCGCCGGGGTTCTTCTTCAACAGCGCCGAAGCTGACTACATCTTCACCGACGTCAGACTGCCATCGCTAACTCGAACACAAACCATTCTTCATGAGCTTGCCCATCTGCTCCTGGGGCACCGAGGCAACGCACTGCACGGAGACATCGACCCTTCCGCAGAGGCTGACGCCGAGATTGCCGCAGACATCCTGTCATGTCAGCTCGCGCGAGCGGCCCGTGCCGCCCGACGAGTGTCGGCATCGCCGCAGGAGGCGGAGCTGATCGACCGGCACTGGCGCACCCGGGACTGGATGAACGACCGCTGGGACGGCTGGCAGCTGGATCTGCTCTGGGTAAAGCTCAGAGCAGAAGCCCCCGATGCGCCGCTGATCCTCGTGCCGCACGACGATGAGCCCGCGCCGGCACTGGGCGGCAGCCGCCGCACCTACCGTCGCGTCGTCGAGGTTCACGAGCAACTGCGTCGGCTGCGGCCGTGGTACTCGGAGGATGTTCGCGTCAGCGCCCTGCGACGCGCAGAGAGGTGCCGGTTAGGCCCGGCGGACGCGGCGGCGGTTGCCGAAGCAGCAGTCATCGCCGTCGCGCTTCGGCGTCGGAAGGCCGGGGCGCCTCCCGCAGACGAGAAATCCGTGCTGCCTCAGCGCGACTCGGGCCACCTCGACATCCGCAAGGAGACACGGCGCCTTGCCAAGATATCCCGCGCCCTTCATCAATCTCCGCTCGTCCACGCCGAACTCGCGCGATGGGGCACCGCGACCAGAGGCGGCGGACTTCACCGACATGTCGCGTCGCCGGATAAGGACCGCCAACGCTGGTGGTTTGCTGCTTAACCGGGCCCAGCACGCCCGGCCTGCCGGCCGCCGCCAGTCTGGGTGATGCCTCCAGCCCGGTGCCGCCGCAGCCGCACCGCAAGGACATCCACGCCGACCGGCTCAAACCTGCGCTGCCGGCTGATGTTGTCACGGAACTCGCTCGGAAACGTCTCGTCACCGAACAGTGGTCCGGCCCCCAGCGAGCACCCGAGCTGCAGTAGCTCTCGGCGGTGCTGCTCATCGACGACACCTGGAACGACCACGCTCATGTCCAGGTCCATGCCGAGGTCCACCGCCGCCCGAATAGTGGACCGGGCAGTGCTCCACCCGCCGTCCAGGGCGTAGGCAGCATGCACAGAGACGAAGTCGAACTCTGCGGCGCTTAAGAGCTCAAGGCCCCGGTCGCCGCTACCGAACTCCTGCAACATGAACCGCACCCCGCTGCGCCGAAGGTCGCGGTACGCGTCGAGGTCCTGAATGCCTTCTGACGGTGCGATCGCCAAGACCAGCGTCGCGGGCGGCGCGTCAAACTTCCGGAGCAGATTCCGGACGGCCTGGACGAGCTTCGCGTTGACCGACCGGCCCGGCACGGGGATAACCAGCCCTGCGTGCGACAGCTTGGGCCGCCAGGTTTGGGCGGCGGCCAGCGACCGTGTCAGCGTGGTCTGCGTCAGGGCATCCAGCACTTCCTGGTCGTCGATCAGTTGATAGACATATTCGTCTGCCGAGAGGACTTCGTAGGGAGAGTACAGCCACCGAGGGAGTGCCTGCGCCAACACGGTAGCTCCCGATGCGAGGTCAACAATCGGCCTGAACGAGATCGACATTCGGGAATTCCGAAGCTCCGCGCCGAGCGTGAGCGGGCCAGGTTGTTCGGTCGTGGCGACAAGAGGATCGCGTCCTTGCTGCACCGATCGCCACATCCGCCTCTCGGCTAGCTTCAGAAGTTCCTCAGCGTCTGCTCGGGCCCCGGAGACCATGCCTGCGCTGGCTCGCACCGCTACGCTTTGGCCGCCATCTTGCACTTCTCGGCGAAGGTTGGAGACTGCCCAGCATGCCCGCTGATAGGCGGTGGCTTCGGAGGACGCCCAGACCGCAACCCCGAACTCGTGATCACCGATTCTGCCGACCGCCGCTTGGTGTTCGCGGAACGACCTCTCAAGACGCTGCGCCAACTTGGCCAGGACGCTGTCGGCGCGGTCCCGACCTATTGCTTCGCTGATGAACTTGAAGTTTTCGAGGCCGATGGCGATGAGGTGACAAGAGTCAGTGCCCTCAGCCGCTACGACTCGCCGTGTGAACGCCATCCTGTTCGAAAGGCCGGTGACGGCATCTTGAGTCGCGGCAAGCGCATGGCCGGCTGATTCCTCGCTCAACCGCTGATATGCGAACGCGATGTCAACGCTAGTCGAGATCGCCGACGCCAAGGCGCGCATGGTCGAGCGTTCGCGAGGCGTTAACACATCACGGGGTCCTTGCAGGTAGATCCGCAGAACTCCGTGCACGCCGGCGGCCTCCGCGCCGACCTCTTGGACGATCGATGGCGGGCCCACGCCATCGAGTCTGGGTGCGTCCGACGCTGCGCCGTCGTACACGATCAAGGCGTCGCCGTCGGCTCGAACCAGCCTTCTAGACGCGCCGACCTCTACCTCCGCCGCGCGGGCGCCGAAAAGGTCGACTGCACCCCGAGCCGCCGTACGCAGAACCTCGTCAAACTCCCGAGTAGTCAACGCATCGATCAGGGCAGCCAGCTTCTCCCAAACTCGGCGCTCCTCACGCAGCTTAAGCCGAAGCGACAGGACGCCATGTAGCACAAGCATGGCGACAGGAAGGATGATGAACGCCCTTTTGTCAAGACTGATTAGCGTTGCTGCGACGCCCGATATCACCGCCTCCGTCACGCCAACTATCAGCCTCATTTGCCACATGTATCGCAGCATCGCCTTGAACTTACGACCCGTGGAAAGGCATACTGCCGTCGTGGTAGCCAACTCGTCCAGTAGCCAGATGACGAGCGCTGCACTGGCGATTGCGAACAGACAGCGTTGAATCGGGAGGTCAACGCTAACAGCTCTATCGAACGCGGGTCGAATATCGTAGAGCGACATGACCGCAGTGGCAAGCATCGCCGCCACGATATCTTTGCTGATATTGTGGACAGCCTTATGTACGCTCGCCGAGCGGGGATATCTCGTCAGCACCTTTGCAGCGGACGCGCCGACTGCTACGCAGACGATGACCCATGGCGCTGGCAGCGCCGAAGCGCACACAAGGCACGCCGTAGGTGTGAGCGTTATTCTCATGGGGATTCGCGCAGGAAGTGGCGCAGAGAAGATCGCCCCGACTGCTATCAGCGATGCGCCCGTGAGAACGTAGACGAAATGGTGTTGCGCTGGCTCGCTCAGGTGGACGAGCGCCCATCCCAGGCCAACCAGCGCCATTACAACCAGCGTCGCAGTAAACAAAGCCAATGCGACGCTTTTTCTGCGGAGCGCGTCCATTTAGCCCCCCGTGGCTATTCGGCCCCCCAGCTTTCAAGTCGCTCAGAGTAGCAGACCGGTGACGTCAGCTCCACTCAAGCCCTTTACGCATGATCCCTCCCTTCGCATGAGCACTGCCGACTTGGCCGAATGTATTCACCGAGTTAGCCGATTTTCAATGCAAAAGTGTCTTTATGCCCATCCACAGCACACATCGGCACCTTGGAGTTGCCGCCTGCGCGCGGGCGGCTGCGCACGAGCACGGACCACTACCGTGCGCGATCTGAGAATAACGTTGAGTCCGCGCCTTGGCAGGCCGGGAGGACCTGCGGTGATAAATGCGCCACTCTCTGTGAGTACGTCCACACCACACCGGCCACAGCCGGGTAAGCCCTTCGACTCTGGGACATGCGACGCCCCGAGCGCCGGCTTCGAGACCGGTCCCACTCGCGCACATTTGGCCCCGTCGACCCGTCAGTAGCCGGCTACATCAGGGTTGGGTGGAAGGTGTTTCGGTGTCATTGACTGCGTGGCCGCGGTCAAGGATCAGCACGCAGGCGAACAGGCCCGGCCGTGCGCCGGCCACTTGTTCCTGCGCGGAGAGGAGCTCACCGGTGTCGGGTTTGATGATGAGCTGCGTCGTGGAGCCGTCCACAGTCAGCGTGAAGCCGAGCCCGGTCCGTCCGGCGAGGTCTGTTTGCTCGCCTTGATAAGCGATGTTCGGTACGGCGGCTAGGACGCGCAGAGTGGTCCGGCGCTGGTCCTGGTTGAGGTATTGATGGGTGGCGAGGCCGGTGACGCCGTGGACGAGGATTCGCGGGTAGGCGGGCCTACCGGCCAGTTCGCGTGGGGCCAGCGCGCTGGCGAGCGCGGTGGCGTCGGTGGGCAGCGGTTCGGTGAGGTACGCCTTGAGGTCGCCCGCTCGGTATGGGGTGGTCGTCCTCCGAGCTGTTGCGAAGTCGTCGCGCTCGGCCTGAGTCGGGCGGTGGGCGAGGCCAGGAACGTCGGGGAGCCGGCGGGTCACCTCGCGGCCGGAGTCGTCGGCGTCGCGGCGCCAGCGCTGAAGGTCGGTGCGGGTGATCTTTTTGGTGGCGCGGGTCCACGACTGGGTGTGCAGGTAGGTGTAGGGCAGTCCGGTGGCGGCGTCGGCGGGTGTGCCGCCAACGTTCCCGGCGAGGGTCAGCAGGCGTTCGCGCGGGGTGAGGCCGGGATCGGTGGCGGCCCTTGGAGGCGTTGTGGTGCTCTGCTGCTGTGGTGATGCGAACGCAGGTTGCGGGTGGGTCTGGCCGGCGGGGGTGCTCGATTGGCAGGCAGTGAGCAGGACTCCGAGAGCGCTCGCTGTCGCCAGGTGGGCGAGAGTAGTCGTTCGGGGCATGGGCATCGTGGTGATGATTCCTCGTTGGATAGGCAAGTGGACAGAGAGCTGATGCTGGCCCGCTTCGACGTTGAGGCGGTCCGGCGTTGGTGTGGGCGGTTGACAGTCGGGACGTGAGCGGCGGACGCCGCTGGGTTTGTGTTCGTTCGTCTGTAGGCGCTACGTGGCAGTGCGGAGCAGGTCGGTCAGTGCCTGTTGCCCGCGGTCGGTGAGCATGGCCGTCAGGGATCGCCGGTGTGGCACCTGCCGCAGGTGTCCGTCGGCGAGCAGCACGTTGAAGGTGTCGCGGACGGTGCCTTCTGGAAGACGATTGGCGCCCTCTGAAGGGGTATCCACCGTGGCGGCCAGCTCACGCACCGTCCATGTCCGCGTGGGATCCTCAAGCAGCGTCGAGTAGATGCGGCGCCGCTTGCCCGCCATCGACTCACCGTCCGAGCGCAAATCCTCACCGCCTCAGTCAGAATGGCCTGCTGCCCAGGACGGGCTGCGGTCACTGAGCGACATGTCGGTCGCGACGGGCGTCTCGTGGATCGGCTGGTCGGAGGCGTTGGCCGGTGAGCCGATGGTGGCCGCCACCCACCCGGCGGTATGCCGACGGGCGGGCGTGGTTGCCGGCTTCGGGGAAGGCAGCATCAGGTGGCCATGCGGGCGTGGACGGTGACGTTGCTGCTGACGCGTAGCAGGACCCCCGGGTCCTGCATGAGGCTGTCGAACTGGTCGAGTTCGGCGTTGGTGAACCCGACGGTGCCGGTGAGCTGATCCCGCAGGTGCCGGGCGGCGTGGCGGTAGAGGGCGCATCCGGGTCCGCCGCCGCGGCTGGTCTCGGTATGCGTGGTGGCGCACACCTGGTCCATGCCCAGGGCGACGAGCAGCCCGACGGTGGCGTCGGTCGAGGGACAGGCCGCCGGCGAACGAGTGAGGGTGTTGATCGCCCGGATGACCTTGTTGATGATGGCGGTGCCACCCGGGACAGCGGTGTAGACGACCGGCGGAGCGACGATGGTTCCGGCGAGGATAAGCCAGCCCCCGGAGCGGAGCAGCGCGACCACCGGCGCGAGCGCGTCGAGATGGTCTGGCTGACGGTGGGCCAGCACGATGTCGTAGCCCGGTGGATCAGCAATCGAATCCGTCCCGGTTGAAGCGTCGACCGCAGTGACGTGTCCGCTTGCGCCGACCAGGCGGGACACGTGCGCGATGTCGGCGGCGCCGGTGAGGTCTAAGACTCGGTTCCCGGTGCTGACGTTGACCCGCTCGAGTTGGTCGGTCAGTAGTCGCGTGAGTGTTGTCCGTGCCGCTGTACGCCACTGCTGTCCGCCGGTCGGCGCGTCGGTGTCGTTTTTCTGATCGGCGCTGCTGGTGCGATCAGTCATGGCGTTGAGCTCCCATCGGTGGTTGCCGCCGCGAAGTCCTGTAGCGGGTCGTCGATTCCGGCCAGGTGGCCGTGGCCTTGCTCTGTGCAGCTGGCGCGCAGGCGGGCGAGTTCTTGGCGCAAGCGCGGGCCGTCGCGGTGACCTGGGTGCGCGGCCTGGTGGTCGGCGGCGGTGCGGGCGAGAAGTTGACGCGCTTGGATGCAGTGCCCGTCCTGATAGAGGACGAGAGCGAGGGTCGCTTGGGCGGCGAGGGTGGGTAGCGCCCGAGGGCCTTCGGCCTTGCGGTGGTGGCGGATGAGATCGCTGTAGCAGTTCGCGGCGTCGGTGAAGTTGCCGGTGCGGCGGTGAGCGGTGGCGAGGATCCGCAGGGCCGAGTGCGTTTCTGGTGAGGTGGTGCCGAGCAGGCCGCGCAGGCTGCGGTGCGCCCACCCGGCCCAGGGCAGTGCGGTGCTGGGGTCGGCGTGGACGACGGTCAGCTCCGCGAGCAGGGCGGCGGCGAGCGCGGTGGCAAGGTCCAGGGCGCAGATGTCGTCGGCGGGGTCGGTGAGCAGCAGCCCGGTGTGCAGGGCCTCGATGGCGCGTGCGTGCTCACCGTGATCAGCGCGGGCGCGGGCATAGCTGAGGCGTTGCGCCATGGACATCCGGGGCCCGACGAGCTTCCGCGGGTGAGACCGCCACGTGAGGTGCAGATCGGTGTGATCAGCCCCGACTGCGACACGGTGCAGGGCACCCGGGGCATACGCGGCAGCGAATTCGGTCTTGCCGGGTGGCACGAGGTGCGGGGCGCGGTGCAGCACCGCCTCAGCGACCGCGTCGCGCAACGCCTGCGCCGGAACAGGTGCCCGTCCGCAGGCGGGCATGCACAGGTAGACCTGTGGGCCTTTGGGGAGGTGCACCAGGATCATGCGGTTGGCGCAGAGGTGGCAGGTTGTCAGCCCTGGTGGGACCGGGGCGGCTGGCACCGCTCGTGCCCGCGCCACCCATTCGTCGATGGTGGCCCGTGACACGCCGCATTCGCTGGACACTTCCTTGACCGCGGGAGGCAGGCCACGCTCAGCGGCATGTCTCAGCGTCGCGGCCACCGTGTTGGCGACGAACGCCGGCGTCCACGGAGCGACCGGCAGGGACCGCGTCGGCATAGTGCATTCCCCTTGTTGATCAGGTCGCTATGCGGCCAGTGAGGTGACCGGCACCGGCAAGGACGGCGTGAACTGCGTGCAGACGGCGCGGTGGTTTTCGCTGGCCGGCATTCGCGCGATGTCGCTGACGAGGCTGCGAAGAGGGTCGCCGTTCGTCAGGTAGCGGGCGGCGATGGTCGCGGCGACCCTGAGGCAGCGCTGCGAGATGTCGGGTGATCCGCAGTCGCGGTACAGGCAGGCGAGCTGGGTGAGCGCTTTCAGGGTGACGGGTGCTTCTGGTCCGTGGCGGCGTTCGGCGGTGGTGTAGACGTCGGCGAGGTCCCGGATTGCCTGGCCGCAGCGGCCGATGCGCTGGTGGGCGGCGGCCAGGCCGGCGCGGGCGTGCAGGGCCCGCTCGTGGCTGGCGCCGAGTGCGGCGGTGGCGAGGTCGGTCAGGTCGCGGTAGGCGGTGACGGCCTGGTCGGTGTGTCCGGTCAGCGCGGCCAGGGGTGCCAGTACCTCCGCCGCGTCGAGTTGCTCCGCTGCGGACGTGCCGTGGTGGGCGAGCGTGCGGGCGTAGACGGCCCAAAGGTAGGCGTCCGTGAGGTCGCCGAGCGTCTGCCGCGCTGCGGCGTGGTCGATCGCCGCGCGCGCGGGCGTCTGGTGTGTTTCGTGCGCCGGTTGACGGGTCCGGGGCATCGGCGTCCGCGTTGGCATGTCCGTTCTGGCTCCCGATCATGTTCGGCATTAGGCAGGGATGGTCTGCGGGGTTGGTGTGGCCGGCGGCGGCAGTGGGGGCCGGTCGCCGCCGGCCACGTCGGTCGCCCCTGCCCTCCCCTTGATGGGCAGGCGACCGGCCTGTGCACCCCCGGGCGCGGGCTCAGCGCGACTGGCGGGCAATGATGCGGACGACGGTGGGACGTAGGTATGGCGTGCTGGCTTGGCCCGGCGCCTCAGCGTCGGCATCCGGGTCTGCCGTCGGTGACCTCGACGACAGTGGTCAGGTCGTGAGGTCGGCCATCAGTTTCGCGAAACGATCGAGGTCTTCGGCCGTCGCGCCGTCGTGGAGGAGCTGGTCTGTCAGCTGGTGGACGTTGTCGGCGTAGAGCTGGCAGCGGGGGCGGATAGCGCAGCCCGGCACCGGGGTGGTGGCCAGTAGCAGGACGCTGACCACGGCGGCGATACGGGCGAGCGATGCTCGGCGCCCGTACCGCTGCTGGCAACGCGTGATCATGGCTGGATGTCTTCCTTGTCTGGCCTGTGCTGTGTGATGGATCGTTGGGCCCAGCGGGCGTACTCGCAGGGGGCGGGTTTGAGCTGGTGGTAGTCGGTGCGGCAGCCGTGGCAAAAGCCGTCGATGTCGCGGTGGGCGGCTAGTACCGCGCGAGCAGCGTCGAGGAAATCGCGTGCCTGCCCGGCCGCGGCCAGAGGGCGGACGTTGGGCTGGTCGCCGCCGCTGAGGCTCATGGTGGGCTGTGCGGGAGAGGCGGGAGGGGCGGTGGCTTGTCGATCCACTCCGGGTCGGCGTTATGGAGGCGGGCCAAGCTGTCGGGGCTGGCGCACATGGTGAAAAGGGTGTGGCCACCGCGCTTGCTGAAGCCGACGGTGGTCCCATCGGGCAGAGCCAGCCCCCAGCCCACGATCGTTGGTGGGCCTTCGTCGTCGGGATAGTCGAGAAGCGCGAAGCGACTCGGAGCCGGCGGCGTATCAAGGTCCTCAGTTTCCATGTGCGGCTCCCGACGGGGTGACGCCGAGTAGTTCGCCGAGGCGGCGACCAAGAGGCTCGGCATGGTGGGAAGTGGCGGTGCTCAGTGCAACCTGTCCGTGGTCGAGGACGACAACGTGGTCGGCGAGGGGCAGGGCGAACGTGAGGTTCTGCTCGGCGATGACGACCCCGACACCGTGAGAGACGATCGCGGTGATCGCGGCAGCGATCTGCTGCACGACGGCGGGCGCGAGGCCTTCGGAGGGCTCGTCCAGGAGCAGCACGCGGGGGCAGGTCAGCAGGGCTCGGGCGAGCGCGAGCATCTGCTGTTCACCGCCGGACAGCTGCGCGGCGTGGTGCTTGAGCCGTTCGCGCAGGGCGGGCAGGAGGGTGAGGACGTCGTCTCGGCTCCAGGGGCGGCCGGGGTCGCTGCCCCGGCGGGATGCCGCTCGCGCGACGGTGAGGTGCTCGTCGACGGTCAGGGCGAACAGTCGCCGGCCCTGCGGAACGAGGTTCAGTCGGGCCTCGGCGATCCGGTGCACGTCGGTGGGTAGCGGGCGTCCCCCGAGCGTGATGGTGGTAGGCGGCATCCGCGGGATGAGCCCGGCCAGGGCGTTGAGCACGGTGGTCTTGCCGGCGCCGTTGCGGCCCAGCAGCGCCAGGATCTGCCCCTCTGATAGGTCAAGGTCGACGTCGCGCACCGCGGGCGCGCCCTGGTAGCCGACCCGCAGTCCGCGAACACGCAACAGCGGTCGCCGCCCGTTGCCGTCCGGTCTCGCTGTGTTCGGGGCCGGCACGTCGCTGGCCGGGGTGGCGCTGAGGTAGGCGGCCTGGACGGCCGGATCAGCGCGGATAACGTCCGGGGCGCCGGTGGCGACGTGGTGACCGTGGTGCAGGACGGTGACAGTGTCCGCGACCTCCCACACCAGCTCAAGGTGGTGATCGATCAGCAGAACCGTGACACCCGGGGGAAGCGCCCGGATGATTTGCGCGAGCTGCGCGACGTCGCCGGGGTCGAGACCGGCCGACGGCTCGTCGAGCAGCAGCAGCCGCGGCGCGGTGGCGAGCGCGAGCACCAGCTCCAGGCGCCGACGCACCCCGTACGGCAGGGTCCCGGCAGGCTGGTGGGCGTATTTGGCGAGTCCGGCTGTGTCCAGGACGGCGTGCGCGTGGTCGGTGAGAGCGCCGCAGCGGATGCGACCGGACCGGGCGCTGGGCGGGGTGCGGCGGCTGATGGCCAGGGCGACGTTGCGGGCGGCGGAGAGCCGACCGAACACGGCCGGGTGTTGGAAGGTGCGGCCGATGCCCCGGCGGGCGCGGGCCGCCGGGCCGAGGCAGGTCACGTCGCGACCATCGAGGAGGATTCGGCCGCTGGTCGGGCGCACGCTGCCGGCGATGATCCCGAACAGGGTGCTCTTGCCCGCTCCGTTGGCGCCGATGACGGCGTGCCGGGCCCCGGCAGGCAGGGCGAGGCTGACGTCGTGCAGGGCCTGCAGTCCGCCGTAGCGGCGGCCCACCGCGTCGAGGCGAAGGAGGGTCACGACCACCACCGCCGGGATCCCGGGGGGCCAGCGATCAGCGGTGGGGCCGTCGCGGTCTTGGGTCGCGGGCCGGTGTTGTGGCCGTCGCGGAGTTCGAGGGACGGCCTGGTCGGGTGGGGGCATCGCAATGCCCATGGGTGGATGCTCACGACGGTTTCCCTTCGGCGGGTGTACGGCGCAGGCGGGTGAGGTGCCGGGCGAGTGGCCGGCCGTAGGCGACGACAAGGAACAGTGCGCCGAGCAGGGCGGGGGCGTGGCCGCCGGTGGCGCCGCCGACCAGGTCGCGGGCGGCGACCACGGCGATCGCCCCTGCGACGGCGCCGGTCATGGTGCCGGCGCCGATCGCGGCGGCCAGGAGTGCGACGGCGGCGATCTCGAAGCCGAGGTCGGCGGGCGATACGTACCGGTTGACCGCGACGAGGAGCGCCCCGCCGGCCCCCGCGAGCGCACCGGCCGCGGTGTAGCCAGCGGCCAGCTCCGCGGTGACGTGGTGGCCGAGGGCGGCCATGCGGGTTTCGTGGTCGGCGCAGCCGCGCAGCATCAGGGCGAGGCGGGAGCGCATCAGCACCGCCACGGCCGCGACGAGCAGGAGGAAACAGCCCAGCGTGTACCAGTAGACGTACCCGGCGCCGGTCAGCGGCGCGGTGCCGGGCCAGACGGTGACCGGCGGGGTGTGCATTCCCTCGTCGCCGCCGGTGACGGTGCTCCATTGTGCGGCGATAGTTGCGGTGAGGCTTTGCACCGCGAAGGTCGTCATGAGGAACGCGGTGGCGCGGGTCCGTAGCACCAGCGGGGCTGTCGCGGCGGCCGTGAGCGCGCCGGCTGCCGCTGCGGTGACGAGTTGCGCGGGCCCGATGGTGAGGCCCGCCTCGGCGAGCAGTGCCGCGGTGTAGGCGCCGACTCCGAGATAGGCGGCCTGACCGAATGACGGCAGGCCAGCGACACCGACGAGCAGCTGGGTGCTCATGGCCAGCACCGCGAGGACCAGTGCCGTGCTGGCCAGAGACACGGTGTACGCGTCGGTCAGCGCGGGCAGCAGCAGCGCGCCGAGTCCGACGCACCCGGCGAGACCCGCGCGGAGCCCGGGTCGTGGGCGGCCGGCCGCCGGCGGTGCCGTCTGGTGTGCCGGCACCGCGGCGCTGGTGGTAGCAGTACCGGTGGTCATGCTGGCCTCCCGACGGCCGGCGCCGCGACGTGTCCTCGAAGGACCAGGACGGCGAACAGCGCACTGAACAGGGCGAATGGGGCCAGAGTGGGCGCGGCGAGCACGCCGAGGGTTTGCACCTGACCGACCAGCAGCGCCGCGGCGAGCGTCGCGGGGATCGAGCCGGCGCCGCCGAGGACGACGACGATCAGCGACAACACCAGCACGTGGGTGTCGACCCCGGGGGCAGGCCCGAGCAGGGGCGCGCCGAGGACCCCGGCGGTGACGGCGAGCACCGCGCCGACGGCGAGCACCGCCACCCGCACCCGGCCCGTGTGGATACCGGTGGCAGCGGCCATGGCCGGGTCGGAGACGGTGGCCCGCAGCATCAGGCCCGCCGTGGTGCGCCGCACCGCCCAGTGCAGGGCGACTGCCACCGCGGCGGCGACGCCGATGAACAACAGCCGGTAGAGCGGGTAGCCGCGCCCGAGGATGTCGACGCGGCCGGCGAGGAGGATCGGCGGGTCGGCGGGTAGCGACGTCGCACCGAACACGCCGGCGAATGCGTCTGCGGCGAGGAACGCGATGCCGAGCGTGGCGAGGGCTTGGTCGAGGTGACCCCGCCCGGCCAGCGGGCGTAGCGCGGCAGCCAGCGCGGCGCCCCCGAAGGCACCTGCTGCTATGCCGACGGCGAGGGCGACGAGCAGGCCGAGCACGCTGCCGTCGGTGAACAGATAGGCGAGGTAGGCGCCGAGGAGGTAGAGCGTGCCGTGGGCCAGGTTGAGCACGTCCATGACGCCGAAGATCAGCGCCAAGCCGGCGGCCACGACGAACAACAGCAGCCCGAAGGCCAATCCGTCCAGCGCGGTCACCCCGTACGTTGCTACCTGCCCCACGACACGCCCCTCCTCTCCTTGCGTGGTCTGGTTCAGTCCTCGGCCCGGCGGCCGACGCTGGTGACCATCGGGTACGACCACGCGAGGGTGTCCGGGTCGTCCATCCCGGAGCGCAGCGTCTCCAGCTGTTCGACGCTCACGCCGCGCGCGATCAACGCGGGCTCCATCTGGCGGCTGTTGCTGGCATGCAGCAGGCATCCGGCCTCACCGCCGCTCCACAGCCGGTTGTGCACCTCGGCCTCCACGTCGACCAGCCCGGCGTCGCGCATCGCCACGGGCACCCGGTAGGCCCAGCTCGGCGAGGCGCCGTTGTCTTCAGCCAAGCCCACGAGGGCCCTCTGGAACGCCACGAACGGCTCGGCCAAGCCGACCGGGCCGCGCAGCAGCATCTCGTCGAGGTGGGTGCAGTCCCAGTCGGAGACCACCAGCACCCCGCCGGGCTTGAGCGCCGCGACAGCTCGCCGCAACACCTGCTCACGCTGGGTCAGGTGCATCAGCAGCAGCCGGGCGTGCACGAGGTCGTACACGCCCTCGCCGAGGTCGAGGGTGGTGACGTCGCCGGTGCGCACGTCGATCAGCTCGTGGGTGGCGACGTGTCGGGGGTCGGCGTCGATGGCGACGACCCGACCGGCGGGGCTGACCTGGTCGGCGAGCCACCGGGCGACGCTGCCAAGGCCAGTGCCGAGGTCGAGGCAGTTCCACCCGGATTCCACGCCGCTGCGGGCGAGCACGTCGGTGGAGTGCCCGTCGAGGATCTCGGCGAGCAACCTCACCTGCCGGACCGCAGCCGGGGAGGAGTTGTCGAAGGTGTACCGGCCGCCGCCGTTGGCCGTCGTGTCGGTGTTGGGTGCTGCGGTCATCAGAGAATCTCCTAGCTGCCGAGGGTGGTCAGGTTCTGCACGACGACGTTGGCGCGGGCGCGGCCGTCGATCTCGACTCTGCGCAGGTACCAGGGCTGGATCGGGCTGTGGTTGCTGCCGAAGCGCCATTGACCGCGCGGGCTGTCGATCGCGCCGAGTCTCCCGATCGCCGCGTTGATCGACTCACTGGTCGGTTTCTCACCAGCGGCGGCGATGGCTTGGTCGAGGACGAGCGCGGCGTCGTAGCCGGTCACGTTGTACAAGTTCGGCGGCGCCTGGTGCTTCTGCTGGTAGGCCGGTGCGAACGTCCGGTTGGCGGCGTTGTCGAGGTTCGGGGCGTAGTTCAGCACCGTCTGCACCCCGTCAGCGGCAGCCCCTTCGGCCGCGAGGACGCTGCCCTCGGTAAGGAACCCCGCCGCGTACAGCGGGACCTTTCCCTTGAGCCCGGCCTGCTCGTACTGCTTGACGAAGTCGACCGCCATGGTGCCGGCGTAGAAGCAGTAGACGGCCTTGGCGTCCGTGTCGGCGATCTTGTTGAGGTACGGCAGGAAGTTGGTCGTGGCCGGCCACGGCGTCCAGGCCGGCTTACCGTCGTCGTTGGCGAGTTTCCCGCCGGCCTTCGTGAAGGCGTCGACGAACCCACCGATCTGGTCGTAGCCGCCCTGGTAGTCCGGGCCGATCACGTAGACCGGCCCAGGCACCGCAGTCCGTACGTGCTCGGCGATTGCCTGTCCGGTCTCGCGCGACAGCCACGAGGTGTGCCAGATATAGGAGACGTCGGTCAGCGTCGACGGCCGCCCACCAGTGCCAACGAACGGGACCTTTTTCTCGGTGACCAGCGTTTTGATGGACTCGACGGCGTCGGCGCTGCCGGTCCCGGCGATGACCGCGACCTTGTCCTTCTCGAGCAGCTTGCGGGCGGCGTTGAGCGCGGACTGCTTGCCCTCGGCCTCGTCGGCGGTGATGACCTGCACCGGGTGGCCGCCGAGCTTCCCGCCGTGGGTGTCGAGGTAGAGCTGCCAGCCCTTGGCCAGGTCATCACCGATGGCCTTGTACGGGCCGGACTGCGGCAACATCAGACCAATGCGAATCGTGTCGCCGGTGGCGCTGCTCGAGTCGAGGCTTGAGCCGGAACAACCGGCCAGCGCGGCGAGCATGCTCAGCGCGATAACGGACGCGAGCAGACGGGACGGGTGTCGTCGATGATTCACGGGGCTCCTCATCAGGGTTGGGGATCTGTGCGGACCGAGACACGTCGCAGGGCGATGACGTGCTCGACCAGGGCGATGAGCGTCCGGCGGACCTGCGCCCGGTCGCGCGCATCGCCATGCAGCAGCGGGACCGTGTCCGGCACGTTGAGCGCCTGGCGCAGCTCCCCGTCGTCAAAGCGGGGCGCTCCCGGGAAAGCGTTGATCGCGACCGCGTACGGCAAACGCTGCGCGTCGAAGTAGTCGATGGCGGCGTAGCAGTCATCCAGGCGGCGCGTGTCGGTCAGGACGATCGCGCCGATAGCACCTCGGCACACCTCGTCCCACATGAACCAGAACCGGTCCTGACCAGGAGTGCCGAACAGGTAGAGGATCAGCGTGTCGTCGATGGTGATCCGGCCGAAGTCCATCGCGACGGTCGTCGTTGTCTTGCCTGGCACGGCGGCGGTGTCGTCCACCCCCACGCTGGCGGTCGTCATGACCGCTTCGGTACGCAGGGGCGTAATCTCGGAGATCGCGCCGACGAAGGTGGTCTTACCAGCACCGAAGCCACCGGCCACCACGATCTTCGCGGAGCTGACCCGCCGCTCGCCGCCCGCGATGTGTTGCTCGCCCATAGCGATGGACGATGAGGGCGGGCGGCGGAGCTCTCCCACCGGCTGTTGGAGACCGGTCATGCCTGCGGGGCGGGTCGCTGGTCCGGCGGCAGCGCGCCACCGACCCGGTTGATCAACATGGCCATCTCCCAGACGACCTGGCCCATCTCCGCGTCACTACTGGCGAGTACGGTCAGCACAGAGCCGTCACCGATCGACATGATGGCCACGCGACCATCGGCCATGTCGACGACCGTCTGCTCCACCGTGCCGCCCATCATCAGCCTGGCCATTCCACTGGTCAGGCTGGCCAGACCGGCGGTACAGGCGGCGAGCTGGTCGGCGTTGTCCTTCGACAGCGTCGCGCTCTTGGCGATCACCAGTCCGTCGGTGGAAACCGCAATGGCATGAGCGACCCCCCGCGTGTTACACAGTTCATCGAGGAGAAAGCCCCACTGATCGCGCGTTGGATGAGTCGTGGGGGCTACCGGGCGTGTCATCGGGGAGACTCCTCCGGGAGTGAGTGATGAGTACGTCGCCCGGCCGCGCCGAGCGCCTGATCGACTGAGTTCATCTGTCTGCGCAACGCCTCCGGATCGCGTAGCGGCCGGGGCGTCCGACGGATCTGCGCCGGAATGCTTGGGATGACTCCGCAGCCGGGCCGGCGTACCGGCAACCCGTGCCTGGTCACCTCACTCGCCGGCTGATGTGAGGCCTCGATTGCACGCTCCGCGGCCACCCGCCACTGCTCGGGCACGGCAGGCCCACCCCCGGCTGAGCCGTCCCCGGCCGTGGCGAACCAGGAGTGCACGGGGTCTTGCAACACCTGCTCGAAGATCGCCAGCGGTGGTGGTGGTTCTGCCGTTGGTGCCGGCGTTGAGGGCATCGTCCTGACCGGGACGGGCCAGGCCGGGGGCCGCGGTCCTCCTACCGGTGCCGTTAGGCGGGCCGACAGTGCCGGAAGTTCCCGGGTCCGCTCGTCGACCACCGCGCGTGGCGGTGCTTCGGCTAGCTCTGGACGCTGCGCCGCTGCTCTGCTGAAGTGGCGCGCCGGGACGGTGAGATCGACGCGGGTGCCCTCACCGTGGTTCGAACCGATCTCGACCTTGATGCCGAGACGCTCAGCGATCCGGCCAACCACCGGCAGACCCATCTGCTCAGTTGCCGCGCTGTCCATCCGGTGCGGATACGCCAACCGATCCTGAACGGCTTGCAAAGCCGCAGACCGCATACCGATGCCAACATCACGGACCTGAATGCGCAGCAGATCTCCGTCTTGGCCGCCCTCCACCACGACCGGCGTGTCTGGCGGGGAGTACCGGGCAGCGTTGTCGATCAGCTCGGCGAGCAAGTGCGCAAGCTCCTCGGCCACCTCCCGGTCCACCACAACGTCGTCGTCGACGAACCCGAGGTCCACCCGCTTGTAATCGTCGGTCTCTCCCCCGGCGGCGCGCAGCAGATCTGGCAGCGCAAGGTCCTCGGGTAGTGGACGGCCAGCACGGCCGCCCGCGAGTACCTGCAAGTTGGCCACCATTCGCCGGATCAGCGTCGCGACGTGATCGAGGTCGAAGAGCTTCTCCAACCGATCTGGGTCTTCCTCGTTACGCTCTAGCGCGTCCAGGCTGACCATCATCCGATCGGCGCGTGACTGCAGCCGACGCGCCAGCGCCAGGATGAAGGCCCCCACGGTGCCGCGAAGCGCTGCCTGCTCGCCCGCGATCCGCACTGCCTCCCGGAACACCTGGTTGAAGGCGACTGCGACCTCGCCCACCTCGTCGCTGCCCAGCACAGGGATCGGCTTCGCGGCCTCAGCCATCAACCGCTCGACGGCGCTCGGATCAAGCTCGCTGCGGTTGAGTTGGGCAACCATCCGCGGCAGCCGATCCGTCGCAACCGCAGTGGCGCCCGCGCGCAGCCCATGCAGGGAACCGGTCATCGACCGGGTGACCCACCAACCCGCCGCCACCATCAAGCCCAGGCACGCCAGCACAGCCCCCGACACCGTGAAAATGGAGCGCCGCTGCTCATCACGCTGGCGAGTCACCGACGTCAGCAACTCGGCGTCGAGTTCCTGCTCGGCAGCCTGAAGAAGATCCATGCGGGAGCCCACGGCTGCCGCCCAACCGGAGGCAGTTACGCCCAGGCGCAGCGGTTCGCCCGGTGCCGCACGCACGACCAGGCCCTGCAAGCGCTCGGCCTGGAGCACCTGTTCACCGCTCAGACCGGCATTGACGCGGGCCTGCCAGCGCGCTGGCGCAAGAGAGCGAAACGCAGCCATTGCCTCGACGAAGCCGACGTCCGCGCTGACAATCTCTTGTTGAGCCGCCGACGTCAGCTGCCCCGCACCGACGGACCGCACGACAGCGACCTGCATCAGTCCCAGCGACTCGATCGCCTGCGACAGCGCCGAACCAGCGCGAAGATCATTACCCGTCTCCGAGTCGACGCCGAGCTGCGAGAGCCCCTGCCGGTAAGCGACGAGGTCAGCCACAAGCGCGCGGTACCGGAACACAACCAAGCTGCTGATCGCATCCGGTCTCGTCTGCACATGCTGGCGTAAGGCCCCCAGGCTCGCCATCTGGTCCTCGATCCGCTGAAGCGGACCCTGCAGGACCTGTGGCGCCCGCACACCCTGCCGCCCGGCAGCGAACTCAGCGGCAACGATGTCCGTCAGCCGAGCCTGCCGGCGATACTCCTCCGCCGTCCGCGCGTTGCTGCCGCGCGTCAAGACCAAAGCCGCAGCTACCCGCTCGTGCTGCAGCTGCGCTGCGAGCTGACTGGCTGTCCCTCCCAACGCTACGAGCTGCCGTGCCTGCTCAGTCTGCGATGCAGCAGAAGCCGCATCCGCCGCCGAAACACCCGCCAACGCAATCGTCGCCATCACGGGCAGTGCCAGCAGCAGCGCAAGCTTCGTGCGGATCCTTCTATCTCGAAGCCGTATCCGAGGCAGGTGGCGAACTGATGCCATTTGAAGGGCTGGTCGTCTCACAGCGCCTCCTTCGTCGTGTGGTTGCGATCCGAGGCGTGTCTCGGCCGTACCGTGCCGGCGCGTCTGCAGCCGTCACCCCGACCTCTGCGTGGGCCGATTCGTGAGTCGGCAAGTCGGCGCAGCGAACATCCGGCCCGCGGCCGAGTCTGCGAGCGATGGGAGTTCCCAAGTGGCTCACAGCAGGCCGCCGCCCGGCTGCCCGTGGGCACGGCCCTGCGGGCACGCCCACTCGACGCCGTGTCGCGCGACGGACGCCGACTCGTTGCCGACCGGTTCGCCGTACCAAGCACCTGCTCGTGGACATGCCCACCGGCGGACAGTTGCCGGCCGATCGACACCAGCAGGTGCGGCGCGATGACCAGATGCGCCACCAGCGGCGTGATCGGCAGAGGCATGAGCCTCCTGGCAACAGGCACGGCGAACCTTCCTCGGTGAGTTGGTATCGCTGGCTGGTGAGTACAGCGCAGCGGCGGCGGTGACGCCGGCATAGAGCGACCTAAGACGAAATCGATCAATGTCGGCTAGCCCTGCCAAGCGGTTCTGACAATCCGCCAACATTCCCGACGCCAGCAACATCCGGTAAACATGAATGTCGGCGGATTGTCGGAGATTGACGACAACCCTTATCGACAGCGCCAGCAACGGCATTTGATGCTTGCGTCGCCGCTGCATGAAATCAGCAGGCGATGAGGGGCCGCAGCTGCGATGCGGCAAAGCGATCCGCTGTGTCCACTACCCCCTTGGGAGGGCATGCACCATGGCCAGTTCATCCATGGCAGCGGTGCTCTATCGGTCACTGCCACACGTCCGGGCCTTTGAACGCGCTGCACAACCTCGGGAGACAGTCAGCACGTCGGGGCACCTCGACGTCGCCTGCGCTCCGCTTGAGATTGCCACCGCTTGTGCGCTACGCGTAGGCGCACGGTGAACAGCACCATGCTCGACGAGCACATCCTCACCCAACTCCGAGGCGACCTGCTCGCCGCATCCCGACGGGTACCCGCGCGGCGACACATCATCCACGAGTGGGAGATGTCCTCGGTCGAGCGCTGGTTCTTCCCCGATGGCAGCAGCCTGATCTGCAAGCTCACCACCGCACCGTTCACCGACGAAGCGACCGTCCTTCGCTCGCTCAACAACCAGCAAGCCCCAGTCCCGCTGCTGGACGGCTACACGATGCGCCCTGATGGGCTGGGCATGCTGATGGAAGACCTTAGCGAGCCGAACCGGACCGCGACGTTCGCGGAAGCTGCCGCCGCCGCCCAGTGGACTCACGCCACTGCGGGCGTCCCCAACCTCCGGACCTTCGACGAAGCAGGTCTGGCGCGGCTGCCGAGGCAAGGACTCGATGCGTTAGACGAGCTCCGTCGACAAGGGCACTTCATCCACGACGCGGCAGGGATCGAGGCGGCGCTGCACCGACTGGCTGCCACCGCACGACACAGAGCCGACGGTGCCGAGCGACCACCGTTCGGGCTGTGCCACGGCGAATTCCACCGCACGTCGCTGCACCTCACCCGCACCGGCAGCCGCCTGATCGACTGGGCCAAGGCATTCACCGGACCGGGACTACTCGACCTGGCCACCTGGTTCGGTACCCGCACATCCACCGAACCCCGGCTCCTCACCAAACTCATCCATGCCTACATCGCCGCAGGCGGCCATCCCGACGCCGAAGCCGACCGGGGCGGGCTTCCCGCTGCCCGATGGGCGCTGGGCTGGCACCGGGTGTGGGCAGCCTGGTGGCTGCTCACTACCGCCGCCGCTGGCCACCACCAAGCTTCTGCCGATCGGCGCCATACCCAACTCGTCCTCCGGCAACTCCGGGCCGCAGTGGACCTACTCGGAGCACCGCCGCTCATCGGCGCCAGCCGCCCATCACCTACTGCAGGAAGATCCTCGTGAAGCGCCTCATCGTCGACACCCACGCCTCGTCCTGCTATTTCCGCACCTCCGTCGGTGGCGACGGGCGCAAGGCGCTGGTGCAGGTGACCGAACGGTGCAACCTGCACTGCGCCCACTGCTTCGTCTCATCGACTGCCGCCGGGTCCGACCTGTCCCTGGTCGACTTCACCACCCGCGTGCTGCCGCGGCTGCTCGACGCACGCGTCGAACGCCTCACGCTCACCGGGGGCGAGCCCTTCGTGCACCCCGACCTGATCGCCATGTGCCAGGCAGTAGCCGCCCAAGACCTACCTGTCAGCATCTGCACCAACGCGACGCTGACCCGCGACGCCGACATCGACGCCCTGGCCGCCCTCGGCAACGTACATATCAACGTCTCCTTCGACGGATTCCGGCCCGAAAGCCACGGCAAGTTCCGCGGCGACCGGTCGTCGTTCGACACCACCGTCGCGACCACCCGCAAGTTCGCCGACGCCGGCCTGCTCAAGGGCCTGCTGTCCACGCCCAACGCGCTAACCACGCCGGACGAGTTCGCCGATCTGTGCGCGTTCGCCGTCGACGTCGGCGCCGAATACGTGCTGATGAACCCGCTCTCCTCCTTCGGGCGAGGAGTGAAGAGCCGCGGCAAGCTCGCCGCGACCGCCGCTGCCATGGACGCGATCCGGGCGGTGACCGACCGTTTCGCTGACCAGCTCGATCTCGTCCGCATCCGCTTCCCCAACGACAACCTGCCGCTGGGTGGCTGCGACGCCGGCAAGCTGATCTACGTCTTCGTCGACGGGCAGGTCGCCGTCTGCCCCTACCTGGTCTTCGCCGCCCGCACACCCGCCTCAGCGCACAGTGACACCGAGTTCCTGACCGGCAACATCCTCGACGGGGAGGCCGCCCCCAGCCTCGACGCCTACGACTTCCACACCCGCTACCAACTCGGCGCCAACCCGACCTGCGGCTCCTGCAAGATAGTCGGACAGTGCGGCAAGGGTTGCCCCGCCGCGGTCGTCGCCGCAGGTGGACGCATCGGCGACGTCGACACCGAGCAGTGCCCCATCACGGCACCCAACGGCCGTCGCCTGCTGCCGCTGTCCCTGTCGAAGGGGTGAGCAGTCTGTTCATCGCCGTCGAGGGCCCGAATGGCGTCGGCAAAACCACTATTGCCCGCCTCCTGGCCGACCGTCTCGCCGAACACGGATCGGCCGGGGTCCACCTGACCGGCGAGCCGACCCGCACACCGCTGGGCCAACTCCTGCGTCGGCAGGAATCCTTCCTGCATGGCAAGGCCCTGGCTCTCGCCCTGGCCGCCGACCGGGCCGCGCACATCGAAACAGAGATCATCCCCCGCCTCGACGACGGACTGCACGTCGTCACCGACCGGTACGTCGCCTCCTCACTAGTGCTGCAACGCATCGACGGGCTCGACCTCGGCGAGATCTGGTCCTACAACCGCTACGTCCTGCCCGCCACCGTCATCTACCTCGAAGATCACCCAGAGGTCATCCGCACCCGCCTGGCAGCCCGACCACAACTGACCAGGCTGGAGCTCGCCGGCTCACCCGAGAAGGAACTCGCCCTCTACCAAGACGCGGCGGCTCACCTGCACCGGCAGCAGTGGCGCCAACACGTCGTCGTCTGCCACGGCCTCACCCCCGAGCAGGTCGTGGACACTATCCTCGGCCTGCTACCCGCCGACGGCCCCTGACCAGCGAGGCTCACCGTGCTGTCCATCCTGACGATCAACGTGCAAGCCGCCGCGCTCGCACGCGCGCAGAACCTGCTGACCTGGCTACTCCAGCGCGACGACCACCTGATCATCCTGACCGAAACCAGCAACGGACCCGGCACCCAGCACCTACTTGCCGGCCTTCGCGCGGCCGGAATGTCCGTCACCCACCAGCCCTCACTCGACGCCGACCGAGGCTGCGCTATCGCCAGCCGCATCCCGACCCGGCCCGCCCCACACCTCACCGCCGGAATCACCCTGCCCGGCCGCGCCCCCGCCGTCACCATCGATACCCATCCCGGCGTCGCAATCGTCGGCCTATACGTCCCCTCCAGCGACCGGGCACCAGCCAAACTCGCCAAGAAACGAGCCTTCCTCAACACCGTCACCGACGCCCTGACCCGGCTATCCGCCGACGATCGCGCAAACCTAGTAGTCGGCGGGGACTACAACGTCATCAGTCGCGACCACCAACCCCGCTACCCCGGCTTCCAATCCTTCGAGTACGAATTCCTCGACGCCCTCGCCGCGGTCAAGCTCACCGACGTCCACCGGACCCTGCACCCGGACGTGCAGGCGTACAGCTGGATCGGTAGAAACGGCAGCGGCTACCGCTTCGACTACCTCCACGCCGGCGCCGCGCTCATGCCTACGGTGGTGTCCAGCACCTACCTACACCAGCCCCGCCAGGCGAAGCTCACCGACCATGCGGCACTCACCGCCTGCCTCAACGTCACCCCGCGCGCCGTTGCTGAGCGGCTAACTACTGCCGTGCCAGCACTGTTTTGAACAGTGTGGGCCTCGAATACTCCTTGCGGTCATCGCCGAGTCTGCTTCCCGTCCTGCTGCGGCACGGAGCCGAGCAGAGCAAAAGGCGGACTGAGCCTCATGAACCCGAACTGCCCCGGCACGTTTTCATACCGATGCCGGCTAGGGTGGTGACGGTAGGTCACCTGCAATGCTCATGTTTCGATGGCTTGTTCCGCTCGTCCTCCTCGGAGCGTGATCGTGTCCGTTGCCCCGCCGCCGGAGCTGGCCCAAGCCCGGGCTGCCCTCGGCAGAAGACTCGCCGAAGCGCGAAAGTCCGCCGGCTACACGCAAGAGACGCTGGCGCCGCTGACGCACTACGTCCGCAGCACGATCGCGAATGTAGAGCGCGGTCGCCAGAGCATCGGCCGAGACTTCTGGGTTCGTTGCGACGAGATCCTGGATACCGGCGGTGTGCTCGCAGCGGAGTACGACCGGCTCCGAGTATTGGTAACGCGCAACACCGCAGGACATTTCGACGGTGGACGTGCACGCGGGGCTGCGTTCGCCACCCGCGCAGAGACACATGGGCCAACGGCGCTTTCCTTGCTCGCGCCCCACGCAGCAGATGGCGATTTTGCCCCCCAGACGTACGTCGTTGACCTGTGGGCACCTGACGGCAGGTTCTTCCCTGGACTGGCGATACCGGCCTACGTTCATCCTGCGGTGGCCGAGGACGGCCGAGTTCTCGCGGCGGTACCGACCGGCTATTGCGACGACCGGCTATTGCGCACACCGCGACGGAGTCTGGTGGTAGGGCGGATCGAAACCGATCAGGGTGCCCAACTGTTCGGCTTGGACGCCCGTCATGCCCGCCAACGCCTCGCCCAGGCGGCCCCTGACGCGCGGCTCGTCATCCCGCAGGCGTATCAGCTTGACGAACTGGTCCTCGCACTGTTGTGGGCTGTGGCGAACCTTGACGAGGCGCTGCTGGCCGACGACGCGCGTATTGAGCAGGCCATCGCTGAACTGGCCTCCTACGAGCAGATGAGCAGATCCGCAGTCAGCCACGATCTTGCCGCGGATCTCAGCGACGTCGGCCGGATGTGGCTCGGGTCGGTCTTCTGCGCCGGACACATCCACCGACACGCAGACGCCCTCACCTCGACCCCCGCCTACTGGACCCGCGAACAGCGTGGCGAGGAAGCCAGCACTTGGCTGCTGTTCGCCCATAAGCAGAGGTATCTGGACCTCACCGCCGCGCGTGCCGGAAGTCACCGCATCATCCGCGCGTTCTGCATTCCTCGCGCGGCAGTCGACGCCTCCCCTCGCGGCGAGCGGATTCTCCTGCTGTTGGCGGTGGCACTGATGGAGTCATACGGCATCGAGGTCGTCATCACCGACGAGCCAGAGTACGCAGGCACACCCGGCTTCGTGACTGACAGCGACCGTCACGCGGTGCTCGCCAACTGGGTCGGCGCCCAGGGCATCTGGCATGTCGACGTCACCGACGACCACCGCACCGTGCGCCAGTACGGCGCGGCCATTAACCACGCCAGCGGCCGGTCGGTTATCGCCGCTGCGTCTCCGCCCGCACGCCTGCGTGTCCTGACCGAGTACCTGGATCTGAACTGGGAGACGCTCGCCCGGCGTTGCCGAGACCTCGCCGACCAGGGGTGCGCCGCCGTTGTGCAACCCCGCAGCAGACATCTGTCAACCGCCGGCATCGACCGCGCCTGCCGCTACCTCGCCGACGCCGCTGCATCGACCGACTAGTCTTCCGACAGCGATGATCGTCGCCGTGGGGAGGCCAGAACAGTGTCATCGGGGAAGCGAGTATCGCCGCGGGTGACGGTCTTCGGGCTTGGCGGCACTATCGCCATGACCACCGCAAAGGGCGGCGGCGTCGTCCCCGCACTGACCGCCAGTGATCTCGTGGCCGCTGTGCCCGGCCTTGCCGATACCGGCATCGCGGTCGACGTCGTCAACTTCCGTAGCCGCCCCGGCGCCTCCCTGACATTCGCCGACCTGGCTGACCTGGCCAGGAGCGTCCACCAGACCGCCGCCGCAGGCACCTCCGGCATCATCATCACCCAGGGCACGGACACCCTCGAAGAAACCGCCTACTACCTGCATCTCCTGCACACCGGACCGCAGCCCATCGTCGTCACCGGTGCCATGCGCAACCCCACCCTCGCCGGTCCAGACGGGCCCGCCAACCTTCTCGCCGCCACCAGGGTCGCTGCCAGCCCTCATGCCCGAAACCGGGGCGCTCTCGTCGTCATGGCCGACGAGATCCACGCCGCCGACCGTGTCCGGAAAACGCACTCTGTCAGCACTCAGGCATTCACCTCACCCAACGGCGGCCCACTTGGCTACGTCGTCGAAGGCGAACCCCGCTTCCTCAGCCACACCGCCCCCCGCCACGCTGTACCGACACCCGTACGCCAGCCGCGCGTGGGCCTCTACACCGCCACAGTCGGCGACGACGCGACTTACCTGTCCGCAACGGCAGCCCACTTTCATGGCCTCGTCATCGCTGGCTTCGGCGTCGGGCACGTCCCGGACACCTGGGTCTCGACTCTCACTGCGCTCGCCCAGCAGATCCCCGTGGTCCTCGCCTCCCGCATCAGTGCGGGGCCTGTGCTCACCAGCACCTACGGCTTCCCGGGCTCGGAGCGGGATCTCGCCGAACGGGGACTCATTCCTGCAGGCTTCCTCGACCCCTACAAGGCCCGGATCCTGCTCCATCTCACCCTTGCCGCAGGCGCCACCGCCCACGAGACGGCAGCGGCGTTTCGCGCCGTGGCCTACCCCGGCGAGCCGTGGCCATGGCCGCAGCAGCCGGCCACCAACGCCCCGACCGCCTGAAGGAGCCCTCTTGCGCAGCCGCGAAGTCGTCACCGGACGTACCGTCGTCGCCGTCTTCGACCACGGGGAAGACTTCTACGACGCCCTCGACCGCACCTGCCGCGCCCATGGCATCCGCCAGGGCTACATCCCCACGTTTATTGCGGGCCTCGCCACCGCGGACATCGTTGGCACCTGCGAACGCCTCGACAACCCCGACGCCCCCGTGTGGACCAAAGTCCACCTGACCAATATCGAGGCCCTCGGCGGCGGCACCCTCGCCTACAACCCCGACACCGAGACCGTCGAGCCGCACATCCACCTCACCGTCGGCTTGAAAGCACACAGCGCCACCGCCCACACCAGCCATCTGCTCACCGCGACCGTTCAATTCCTCACCGAAATGATCATCGTGGAGATTGTCGAACCAACGATGACGCGCGTCCGCCAAGCCGACCTCTACGGAGTGCCACTCCTACAGTTCCCCTGAAGACACTCGAGCACGTCGGCGGAACGAAGAAAGCTAGTTGACGTGCTCGATCAGAGGGTGTGGCAGCGCATCGATGGGCAGATCGACGGCCGTGGTTTGGCAGGCCCGATGGGGTGGCGAGCAGTTCGTTCCCATCACGTCGACCACCCGCGTCGGCACGGTTACCCCTGCAGTTCGCTTGAACGAGATCGAAGGCGGCGGCGTGGCGAAGCGCTAGTTGGGGCGCCCGATTGAGGGTACGGCAGCTCAGGCTGACCGGTGTCATCCGCAGAGCCGTCGTGGCGGCCAAGTTCACAGCCGGTACGGCGTCAGGCGTCGATTGACCACGTCAGACCGGAGCTGACATCCTGCCGGCAGCGCTCGCCAGGTTCCATATCAACGTGTCGTAGGTGTCCACGACCCGCAGCACCGGCACGCCCAGTGAACGAATCATCGCATCGAGCCCGTGCTGCACCTGCTCACTCGAATGCTGGGAGCTAACCAGTCGCTCCACCTCGACGAAGGTACCGAGGCCGTCGACTACGTCGACGCATACCGTCGCGCCGTCCCATTCGCCGGTTCGCCGCTGTTTGACGATTCGCACGGTTGGCACCCAACCCATTGTGGCAAGAGCAGCGTGCATCGCGTCACGGTCGTGGATGACGCAGTCGTGCTCCAGACATGCCATCTCGTTGTCGATCGGCTTCTTCACGGTGAACAGATGGCGACCCTTCTGCGTGCGCAGACGCGCAAACGGAACACCGATCTTCGACATCCCGTACGACCAGCCGGCTGGCGCATACGCCTGGTCGTCCTGTACCGACGGCTCTGTCAACACCACCTGCCGCTGGGCGAGCGCCTTGATCAGCTCTCCTAAGTCGCTGACGTGGTACTTGGCTTCAACCTCATGATCATTGTTGGCTAGCGCGCGGGTCACGAGCAGGCAGCATACGAGGATCGCGATCACGCGGGTTTGAGACACCGCGACGGTGATGTCGGAACTTTGTCGGAAGAATGTTGGAACCAGCCGGCGACTACCCGACGCACGACGCCTCTGCAGCTACAGTGCCCTCACGCCACCGCGTCTCGCCTCGCGCGGACGTTCGTCGTATCGATCCGGAGCCGCTGATGCCGAACGATTCACCGCAGGAAATCGCCGCGGCATGGCTCGCTCTTGGTCAGATGCTCGCCCGCAGCCGCAAAGTCGCCGGTTACACACAAGAGACGTTCGCGCCTCTCACCAACTATGGACGAAGCACGATCGCGAACGTGGAAACCGGACGTCAGCGAGTGGGACGAAACTTCTGGTCCCGAAGCGATGAGATCTTGAGCACCGGCGGCAGCCTGGCCCGAGAATACGACCGAATCCGGCACATCAGCGCCCGGCAGGTGCCGAGCGGCATGCCTGCACCTCAGCCGCTTGAGGCTACTCCGGGACCGCCGTCCTCCACAGCTCTTTCGACGTTTGCCCGCCGACCCGGCGGCGACTACCTGGTAGGCGAGTGGAACACTTTCTCTACTCTGACCAGCATGCTTGCGCAGCAACGCCAGGCTGTATCACCCGACGCGCTTCTCGGGCTGATCGAGGCACACCGTGAATGCCTGTCGACGCTCTACCGCAAAGCCGGCCGCGCGCCCATCCGTGCTGACATTGGAGCTATGCTCGCCGAAGCCTCTGTCGTCGCCAGCAGACTGTGGAGCGCGCAGGGTAACCGTGCTCTCGCAATCGCTCACTGCGCCTACGCCCGCCAGCTGGGCGACAGGCTCGGTGACCGCCGGATCAGCGCGACCGCACGAATCTTCGAGAGCAACCTCCAAGCTGCCACGCTGATCGAAGCAGATGGTGACGTCATGATCGGCCTGCGGCTGCTCGACGAGGCCGACCAGGCATCTAAAGATCTCAGCCCCGCCGCACGAGCTCGGATAGCCGCCGAGCAGGCCCAGGCCTATGCCGCCCTGCGGCTTCCACGCGAGGCTACCGCCGCTCTGAAGCGAGCAGAAGCAGCGGTCAACGACTTGTCACCGGCTGACTGTGTCGGTCTCTACAGCGACTGGAGCAACGCCCGCCTCCACGTCTATGCGGGCACGTGCCATCTCCTTCTCGGCCAGCCCGACCAGGCTGTGGAGGTGCTCGAAAGTGCTGTACAAACGCTCGAACACGACCCCGCGAACGTCAACGTCGCCCTCGCAGCAGCAGTGGACCTCGCGAGCGCCTACGCCGAGACCGGCGAGCTGGAACGATCCTGTGCCCTGCTCGGTGACACCTACAACCGGCTGAAAGCCGGCGGAAACCATCGGGGCATCGCACGAGCTCAACGTGCCCGAGAGCGACTGGTCCGATGGCGCGACGAGCCAATTGTCCTCGAACTTGAGGAGCAGATGGCCGCCTAGCAGGCAGCCGGCGACCCGCCCGAACTCACCAGCGAACTCACGGCGGCCACCACCGTCGGTGGGTCGAGACTGTCGAGAACCAGGTCAGGCTCGTAGGATGCCAGCTCCTGACGCCCAATCCGGTGAGCGACGACAGCGACACGGAAGCCGGCGTGACGTGCGCAAGCGATATCGTTCGGCGCATCCCCGATGACGAGCACCCGAGCGGAATCGAGCGGGACGCCGTAGACCGCGGAGTAGCGCTGAGCTACGACCGCCGGGAGTTGGAAGCGGTCTCGAGCGTCCGACCCGAACCCGCCGATGCGGAGATCGAGAAACTCGTCCAAGCCCGACACCTGCAGCTTCACCTCTGCGGCCGAACGCAGGTTGCCGGTCAGCACGGTCTGGTCGAAACCATGGCCGTGCAGCTCCGCGATGCTCGCCGCAGCACCTGGATACGGTGGCTGCACCTCAGCCAACTCCCGCCGGCCCTCTTGCATGACTGCGGCGATGGCCTCACGGAAGGCGGGTATGCCGGCCTCCGCAGCCAACGAATCGACGCCCGAGGTGATGGCCGCATCGATGGCAATCGACTCGTCCGTATAGCCGTGCACCTTCTTGTCGGGGAAGGCAACCTCGGACTCGGCCATGCCGTACGCACGAGCGATCGCGCGCGTCAACCAACGCAAATCCGCAGGGATGAGCGTCCCGTCGACGTCCCAGATGACCAAGCCGGCGCTGCTGTGGTTCACAGAACCATCGTCGCACGGGGCACGGGCACGGGCACGGGCACGGGCACGGGCAGCGCGACTGGATCTTGGCTGAGTTCCCCTCGCTCTGACGAAGCAGTGGTTGTCTGCTGCCAGCTGGTGCAGGGGTGGCGAACTGACCCCTCGAAGCACGCCCGTGGAACTAACCACCATGCAAGCCTCGGCCAGCGGGAGCGCCACGTCGGCTGGGGCGCTGAGCTGAGCGACGGCTGTCGATGTCGATGTCGATGTCAGCGGATTGTCGTAATCGGGTGTCAGGCCTACCCGACAGCGGTCGGGGTCGGCGATGGTCAATGGGCTTTACCCGAAAGGCCGGGCCGGGTTATCCGCGCTGTCGCGGCACCGCACGGCACGGCCCCCTTCCCGATCACAGCCCAACCGCCTGAAACCGGCCCACCAGCCAGCGCCGCCCCGCGTCAATCGCCCCTGGGCCATGTCGCCATGCCCGGCTACCCTCCAACTCGCGGGCGGGCCCTCTAGAGAAGGTCGCCCACCCCATGTCCTTGAACTTCGATCCCCAGTGGCTATCTCGATACCCGGCGCAGGATTTGGACGGCGACGCGGTGTCGTCCTGCGTGTTCTGCGGCATTGCGTCCGGCGACGTGGAAGCGCACGTCATAGCCGAGACAGCGGACACCATGTGTTTCCTGGACCATCTCCCGGCGACCTACGGGCACGTCCTCGTTGTTCCCAAGCAGCACTTCCAGGACCTACTCGACATCCCGGAAGAACCATTCCAGAACGTCATGGCGACCGCGAAGCAGGTGGCGAATGCCCTGCGGGACTCGTGCGGCGCGTCCGGCATCAATCTGGTCCACGCCACCGGCCAGGCCGCCCATCAGACCGTCTTTCACTTCCACGTCCACGTCGTACCGCGCTACGACGGCGATTCGATCGTCGTCTTCCCTCGACTGGCCGATCCGGCCCACAAGCACGAGGTCGCACAACGACTGCGCACGGCCCTCAACGCCCCACAGCCGTCCAAGACCAAGGCAGAAGGCAGCCAACCATGATGACCTCACCGATCGACGCCGTCGCCCAGTTCACCGAGCAGGGCTTCGCGCTCCTCAAGCAGGCCGTCCCCGATCGCGTCGTCAGCACGCTGGACGCGACCGTCCGCAGGCTTACCGATGACCGCGGCCCCGAACTGACGCACAGCTCGTTCAACACCAACCCGGCCCTGACCCACGTCCGTGACGCCGCGAACCTCATCACCGAGTACCAACTGCTCTTCGAGTGCGGCGCCCTGATGTCCGTACCCCACCAGATCCTCAACGGGTCGCTCCAGATCCTGGGCACCGAGACGCTGCGGCGGGGGATCTACCAGGAGGCCCACGAGCCGTGGCACCGCGACTCCGGGCCCTACCTGGAGCGTCCGTACGACGAACTCAACGGACCGCTGCACCTCAAAGCCCAGGTGTTCTTCACCGACACACGACCCAAGGACAGCGGCAACCTCGTACTCATCCCCGGTTCACACCGGTGGCCGGCCAACCACATGGACGACGCCTACTGGAAGGCCGCGAACGACGCCCTCGCCCAAGGTTCGCTTCCCGACGGCGCCCTGAGCATCCACGCGGAACCAGGCGACGCGGTCGTCTTCGGCAACACCATGTGGCATGCCGTGCTGCCCAACCGGACCCAGGAGCGACGCACCGCGATCATCCGCTTCGGGCAAGCGTGGCTGCGCCCGTACGACCACACCTGCGACCCCGCCACCGCGGCCGGCCATCTCTCCTCCCAGAGCCGTCGGCTGCTCGGCTACCACTCCAACACGGTCAACCCAGTGGACCTGTACAAGGACACGACGAGCAGCGAGAGCTGGGGCGCGTGATGACCGACTCACCGCAGGTCGTGACCGTGCTCGGGGCGACCCGGAACTTCTTCAAGGTCGGTCACTACACGCTGCGCCGACTCGCCGCCGACGCGCAGCAGATGACGCTACGCCTGGCCATCCCCGAAGCCCGGACCGCCGGGCGGGCCGTCAGCGACATCGAGGTTCAGCTCCGGGACTGGGAGCCGGCGGAGCCCGCCTCGCTGGTCGAAGCGCTGGCCGGCACGGAGACCATGCTGATGGTGCCTCCAATCGACCGGCGACTCGACATCGGCGGCATGTACCTGCAGGCGGCGCAGAGGGCCGGTGTGCAGAGGATCGTCTGCCTGGGCATCCAGTTCGCCCCGGAGCAATGCGCGATGGCCGACGAAGCAGCAGCGCTGGAAGCCCTCCTGGAGAAATCCGGGATCGCGTTCGACGTCGTCCAACTGCCCATGTTCCTGGAGAACATTCTCTACCAGTGCCAGTCGATCGCCGAGACGCGGTCGTTCACCTTCCCCGTCGACGCGGACACCCCGTTCTCCTACATCAGCTGCGACGACGCCGCCGATCTGTTCTGCCGCAAGATCCTGTCTCCCGACTCGGTGGATCTGAGCGGCTCCCTGATGAGCCACCACTCGCAGGCGACCTGTGCCCAGTGGGCCTCGGCCCTGAGCCAGGCATGCGGGCGGCCGATCAGGTTCGTGCGGCAGACAGACGAGCATTTCGTGACGAGCCTGGCCAAGTACGGGATGCGCCGCCCTGCCGCAGCGCAGGTTCTCGGCCTGTGGGGCCGCATCGGCGCTGAGGGGGACGCCCCGGCGACCCGGACGGCCGCGCAGCTCCTGGGTCGATCCTCCACCGATCTTGAGACCTGGACGACGGCCCATGCCTGCTGCTTCGGCCCCGGCTTCACCTCATGTTCCCACCCGCACCCACCCATTCAGCACATGTTCGGCCCCGCCTAAGAGGCGGAGCGCCAGGGCGCAGCGCGAGCCCTCCGCCGGGCCCGCGCTGCGCCTGACCGCCAACTGCGGGCCCGCGTTTCGGGGCACGACGGCGTTGCCAGGTAGAGGCAGGTACCAGGTGCGACGGGTGCTCTCCGCCCCGAACAAAGACCGAGACAGCTGAGGACTCCTTCCATGACTCTCACCAACTGGGCCGGCAACGTCGCCATCGCCGCCGAGGGCGGCTGGACGCGCATCACGTCCCTGGAACAGCTGGAGTCGATGCTGACGCGCGAGCAAGGAACAGTGCGCGTCCTCGGATCCAGGTTCACCTACCCCGCTCAGCTGCGGTGCCCGGACGGAACTCACGGCATCCTCCTCGACCTGCCCGATCGCGGAACTGGTGAGCTGCGTGGCGAGAACCTGCACGTCACGGGAGACACGCTTCTCGAAGACGCGTGGCGGGCTTTTGCCAGCCACGGGTTAGAGCCGGCCGCTTGCCCGCCGGTGATCACAAACCAGACGGTCGCAGGCGCGCTCGCCACCGGCACCCACGCACAGGGTCTGTCCGGGGGCACCTTCTCCGACTGCGTGGCCGCCGTCGAGCTCATGGACGGGACCGGCACCCTGCACCGGCTCACCCCCGCAGACGCCGAGTTCGACGCGGCCGTGCTCAACCTCGGGTGCCTCGGCGTGGTCGTCGGCCTGGAACTTCGCGGTCGACCGGCCCAGGAACTGCACTGCGCCCGTTTCACCGTCGCCGAGGACAGCCTGCCCGAGCGCTACGCCGCCTGGAACCACGAATCCGTGGCCGCCAAGAGCTGGTGGTTCACCGAGCACCAGGTCACGCACACCTGGATCGTCCACCACGACAACTGGACACCCACAGGCGACGAGACCCAAACTCGGGCTGACCTGGACCACATCGTGACCCGCACCCGCCGCCAACTGATGGCCGACATCGGCGACGGCCAGGGCCGGACGCCAGCCGCCCAGACGCTGGAGAAGTTCCTCAGCGCGACGGGCACCACGGGGACACTTCACGGGATCTTCAAGAACGGCATCCCGGCCCCACAGCTGAACATGGAGATCGCCGTTGCCCTGGACGCCGTCCCCGCGGCATACGCCGGTCTCAAGCAACTCCTGCGCGACTCTCCCTACAAGCTGCACTACCCCGTCATCCTGCGCACCACCGGCCCAGCCCACGGCCACCTGAGTCCCACGCAGGCAGCCCCCGCCACCTACTTCGGCTTCGTGTCCTACATGACCGCCGCCGGGTCGATCACCGCAGCGCGTCCACTGTTCGACGACATCCAGCGCCTGCTCTACGACCTGGGCGGCAGGCCACACTGGGGCAAGTACTTCACTCCCGAGATGCTGCCCGCCTCCCACACCGACGGCTTCCACCAGTTCCGGCAGGCTCTCCACACGTTCGACCCACACCGACGCTTCGAAAACGACACGTTCTATCGCACGCTCGGGCTCTCCCCGGCACGACCCGGAACTGACAAGCCGCCCCCGCTCAGCCGCCCCCGCCTACCGGACCAACGGACAGAACCCCGCCCGACGGCACCGACGCGACACCACGGATGAATCCCACCAGCGCTACCGACATGCTGTCAGGGGCAGTCAGCAGAATGGGCAGCATGACCACACCTTCCGCAGCGGCGCCCGCTGTCGACCTCGCTGACGAGGCCGCCTACCTTGAAGCCGTCGCGCAGGCGCGGAAGGCCGCCGATGCCTACTACGGCTCCGGCGAATCAGACTTGGACGACGAGACCTACGACCGGCTGCTACGCGGTATCACCGCGTGGGAGAACGCGCACCCCGGGCAGATCGCGGTCGACTCCCCGTCCCAGCAGGTCGCGGCAGGCGTGACAACTGGCGACGTCGCGCACCCCGTTCCGATGCTCAGCCTGGGCAACGTCTTCTCAGACGAGGAACTGACGGCGTGGGCCGCCTCGCTGGAGCGGCGGCTGGGCGGAGCCGCAGTGGCAGGCTGGGCGGTGGAACCCAAGCTCGACGGTGTGGCCCTGGCAGCCCGCTACCGCGAAGGCCGGCTGGTTCAACTCGTCACCCGCGGCGACGGGACGACCGGGGAGGACGTGTCCCACGCGATCGGGGACATCATCGGCCTGCCCATGACCCTGACCGAACCGGTCACGATCGAAGTGCGGGGCGAAGTCCTCATGACCGAGGACCAGTTCGCCGCTGCGAACGAACTCCGGATCACGCACGGCGCCACAGCCTTCGCCAACCGCCGCAACGCCTCCTCGGGCTCACTGCGCGCCAAGGACCGTGCCTACCGAATCGGGCAGACCTTCCTGGCCTACGCCGCACTGACCCACCCCGAGCACACCGACGACCCCGCCCTCGCCGCGCTCACCCACACCCAGCTCATCGCCCGCCTCGCCGATCTCGGGCTGGGGACGATGACCGACACCCCGCTCGCCACCCGGACCTACGCGACCCTTGACCAAGTTGTGAACCGGGTGCACGAGATCGGCGCCCTGCGCGCGGGACTCGACATCGAACTCGACGGTGCCGTGATCAAGGCCGACAGCCCCGCCGACCAGATCCGGGCCGGGATGGGATCTCGCACCCCACACTGGGCCACCGCCTTCAAGTTCCCGGCCGCCCAGAAGATCACCGTGCTGCGCGCCGTGCAGTGGAGCGTGGGCCGCACCGGTGTGATCGCCCCACGGGCCGTCCTCGACCCCGTGGACGTCGCCGGCACCACCATCACCTACGCCACGCTGCACAACCCGGCCGACATCACCCGCCGAGGCCTGATGCTCGGAGACCACGTCATCGTCTACCGCGCCGGCGAAGTCATCCCCCGCGTCGAAGGCGCGGTCGCCGGCCTCCGTACCGGCACCGAGCAGCCCATCGACTTCCCCGCACTCTGCCCGCGCTGCGGCTCCGGCATCGACCGCAGCCAGGAGCGCTGGCGCTGCGCGCGGGGCCGCTCCTGCGGCCAGAAAGAGGCGATCCGGTACGCCGTCGCCCGCGACGCGCTCGACATCGACGGCCTCGGCGAGAAAATCATCGTGCAACTCGTCGACAAGGGCCTGATTGAGGACTTCGCCGACCTGTTCACCCTCACCCGCGATCAGCTACTCACCCTGGACCGCATGGGGGCCAAGAGCGCCGACAACCTCCTGGCCGCGATCGAGACGGCCAAGACCAAGCCCCTCAATCGCGTCTTCTGCGCCCTCGGCATCCTCGGCACCGGCCGTTCCATGTCGCTGCGCATCGCCGCGCACTTCGGCTCCATGCAGGCCATCCGAGACGCCAACGCCGTCGCTCTCGAGCAGGTCAACGGCATCGGCAACGAGAAGGCTCCAGTGATCGTCGAGGAACTGGCCGACCTCGCACCAGTCATCGACAAGCTCGTCGCCGCAGGTGTGAATATGGACCAGCCCGGCTTCGTTCCCTCTGCTTCCACAGATGCTGAAGGCGATGCCGAGACGTCCGCCCAGGAGGCGAAGAGCGAGCTGCCCTTGGCGGGGATGACCGTGGTGGTGACCGGCGCGATGACCGGGCCTCTCTCGAACCGATCCCGAACCGAGATGACCGAACTGATCACCAATGCGGGGGGACGCGCATCCTCAAGCGTCTCTGCCCGCACCCACCTCGTCATCGCCGGAGAGAACGCCGGCAGCAAGCTCGACAAGGCCCGGGCGTTCGGCATCGAAATCATCACGCCCGAGGAACTTGCCCAGCGCCTCGCTTGGCACCTGACATGAATTGGGGCTAATGACCAGCCCGAGTCGACCGGCGACGGTGTTGCCACTCACCTCCGTCCGGAACCGTGCACGGCGAGCTGACGACGGATCGTCACCTCACCAAGGCAGCCGTCCTGCGCATCGGCAGTGGTCGGGTTACCCCTCTGGTCGTCGACGCGAAGCGAGTCGTTTCTGCCCGTCGGGTACGAGGAAACCGTCGCGTAGTGCGTCCATTGTTCGACATCGCAACCGGCATGGGATCTCCCGGTTGGGTTCACAGCCAGTACAAGCTATGGGCATAGTAGAGCGGTCGACCTACAAGATGCGGTGGCCTCGCGGCCGAGTCGTAGTTTGTTGAAGCGGAGCATGGCCCGTGCGTCACACGCCAAGGGGCGCGGTCGCCACGGTTGTCCACCGGTAACTGCGGTGTTCTCGGCGCAGCGCGATCAGCGTTGCCTGTCGGATGGTCACCCAGGCTGGTGGCTGGTGACGGAAGGCGTTGAGGCGCTCGCGGATTGGTGCGGTCGGCGCTTGCGAGCCGCTGTAGGCGATCGTCACGTGCGGCCGGAATCCTTCTGCGGCCTCCGGAACGGTCTGCCATACCGCGCCGATGGCATCACGGATGGTGGCGCGGAGGTGTTCGACGCGGTCCCAGGGACGGACGAGCAAGCCGATTCCTTCGGCGTCAGGGTCGACCGGGCCAAGTGACAGCTCCAGCGGCGGCAGGCCGGCGCAGAGTCGCCGGGTCTCGGCGACGACTGCTTCAAGGTCGCTATTGGTGACCTCGTCGGCGAAGCCGAGACCTTGCATGGTCAGGTGGAGCCCGTCGAGCGGCACCAAGTCCAGTCCGGGCAGAGCGAGTTGGCGCTGCACGTCGGTGACGAGGTGGTGGAGTTCAGCTTGGTGTTCGAAGGTGAGGTGCCAGGTGTAGAACTGGCGGTCGGCTCGCCAGCCTGGGCGCCAGTACCAGTGGTTGGTGAGTTCGGGCAGGTCCTGGTAGGCGGTCCAGCGCTGGTGCTGGCTGGCCAGTTCCCGGCTGCTCATGACAGCGATGGTAAAGCGGCCTGTCCGGTGCCAGCGACTTGTGTGCGATCGGCGAGCAGGTCGGCGACGTGCCGTAGCTGCGGGTGCCGGACGAAGGGATGGGCGGCGGTGAGGAACTGACGTGCGCGTTGGTGGACCGATTCGAAACGTTGGTCCGCGGTGAGGGTGAGCGCCTCTACCGCCAGTGCGCCTGCTTCCTCGGCGTCGGGGTTGTCGGCGTGCAGGTGCGCGGTGGCCAAGTCGAGGCGGCAGAGTGCACGTGGGCCAGCCAACCCTGCGGTGTCGAACGCGGTGATCGCGGTGGCCAGGTGATCGGTGACGCCCGCGGTACGGCCCAGCGCCAGGTAGGCGGTCGCCGCGTTGGCCGCGGTCCTGGCTGGGCAGTACGGGTCGAGGGCGAGGCTAGCGCTGACCGATGAGCTGGCCGGGTAGTCGGACAGCATGGTGAACGCGTGGTCGACGGCGCGGTCAACGCCGTACCGGTCGCCGAGACGGGCGAGGGCCCGCGCCTGACCGTTGATCGTGAGACGGATACGGTGCCCGCTGGTGCCGCCACGGCGTAGGCCGTCCTGGGCGTAGGCCAGCGCGTCATGGTAGTCACCGGCGTAGAAGGCGATCAGGCTTTGCGTGGCCCGTGCCCAGGCTTGCGCGTCGGACTGCTCGGCAGCCTCGGCGACGTCGAACGCTTCGGCGGCGTAGGCGTGCGCCGCGCCGAATGCGCCGAGGTCGAGGGCGAGTGCGCCGAGCAGTCCGGACAGATGAGCGGCGACGGCGTAGAGCCGGGCGCGTTGCGGTGGGTGCTGCCGGCCTGCCATGAGCTGGTCGACGTATGAGCGCAGCGGTCGCATGCGCGCTATGAGGATTACCGGGGTAAGGCGCTCGTTGTCGGCGATCGCCTGCTGGACCTCGGCTTCCAGGTAGGCGAGACGGACGTTGTCGTCGAGGGAAGATTTCAGCGCCAGACGGCGGGCGTTGATGCTGTCCTCGGGCTCCCAGGGGACAGCACCGCCGTTCACTCCAGGGAACTCGTGGCCAACATCGGGCGCCACGGGCACTGACGTGCTCCTGACCGTCTGGATTGCCGCTGAGCGTCGTCGTTGACGGTCCAGCTCAGCGATGCGGTCATACTCAGTCACGAGCACGCCACCGGTCTCCAGCACCGTGTCGCACTGCGCCCAGAAAGCACGGTCCGGGTGCTGGTGTCCAGTCTCGGTGCTCGCCACGGAACTGCGGCCGTACTGCACGAGTCGCGCCAGGTCGTGCTGGGTGAGATTGCCCGCCCCGCGCAATTCAGCGAGCCGACGGCCGAGCGCGCGGCGGGCAGTCTTGATCTCGTCGCTGTCAGCCATCGATGCTACCTCCGGTCGACTGCAGACATGTGGACATGATCCGTGGAGACGACAAGCGCCGCCTGTGACAATCTCGCGGGCCGCCGAAGCATCGGAGCATCTAGGCAAGTACCGGTGCGCCGATGGTCGCTGCGGGATCGGGCGAAATCGTCGGCTCATTATCGAGAGGGGCAACAGTCCGTGGCAGGACCACAATGTCGAAGTTCTGTCGGAGTTTGACGTCGGCATCTGCCGACAATGTCGACGCAGGGTGCTGCGGGCGTTTCGACCGGCCGCCGTATAACCCTCCCGGCATACCGTCCGAGCGCCGCGACGGTGCCGCCCGCCTGCCTCGTGAGCAGCTGAAAGCCGGAGAAGCACAAAATCGGAACGCAGAGTGATCCACTCGCGGCCGTGTCAGCTACCTCGGATCGAATCGAAAGATTCTGAGGCGCCCTCGTGGATCGGCTCACCGCGGACCGCATGATCGCCTACTCCGTCGTGGCTGCGGCGTTCGGGTGCCACGGCACGTGTTCCTGCCGGCTCGCACCACGAACCGAGCGGACGCCGAAGAACTCCGCAAGCCCTAACGGATGCGAGCGGTACCGATGATCCCACTGCGGTGATGGCGCGCCCTCGTGACACAGGCCATCGAGCCGTCACACAATCCGTGGCATGAGTGCCGACGAAGTGCAGCCGCCAGTAATCCTTCTGGTGCAGCAGCCCACCGACCCAGTCGGCGCGGTCACCGAGGACGACGCGGCACGGCGAAGCGCGGCCTACCCGAAGATCCGCATCGGCGCCCCGCTGTTCGGCCACGCCGTGCAGGCAGATGGCGGGCGGTGGCAGGTCTACGCCGTTGTGTCGGACACGCCGCAAGCCGCGCGGGACGACTTGGCGCACCACCTTATGGAGCAGCTCGACGAGACCACTGACCCCCCGTTGGCTGCGGAGTTGACCACCGTGCTCGGCGTCCTGGACCGGGAGAAGGTGAACGAGGTGGTGATCGCCGGGCGCATGCACCGCGTCGTGCGGGTGGACACGTTCGCGCGGTTCGGCCCGGACGGGCCCGAACCGCCCCGACCCACCGACCGCGACCCCCGCGACGCCGATGAGAAAGACAGCTTCCTCGCCCCAGAGATCGTCATCGACCCAGACGGGGCGACCGGCCTGAGTGAGGCGATGCTGCGGGTGGAGCTGACGACCGCGAATTACCCCCGCGCCCAGGTGCCCGCCGACGTATACGCCGACAGCGTCGCCGCCGTCGCCTCCCACCCAGTCGGGGTCATCCTGCCGACCCGCTACGCCGCCGCTGAATCTATCGGTGGGTCGTGGCGGCCCTACAGTCGCGCGGTGGCCACACCGCAGCTGGCCCGCGACGAGATCGCCTTCGGTCTGCGCCACATCGAGCCGCGCCTGCTGCGGCTGACCGACGACCAGGCAGTCGCCTACCAACAGGCCGCCGACAACCTCGATACCAATCCCGTCGACAACGTCACGGTGCTCGGGCGCCACTTCCGGATCACCCGCATCGAGACCCTACTGCGCATGGACGCCAGTGGCCCCGAAATGCCCCGCCCATCGGACCCCGACCCAGACCCGCCCCCGGGGGTGGACCGCCAGCGCTAAGACGAGCAACGGCAACACCATCGGGCCCGGGACAACCACCCAACCGGCCACCACCCCCTGCCTAGCCCAGGCTGCCGAGCGTCTCACGGAGACCGTTCGGCGGACGCCGAGCAGCGGGAGTGTTCTTCACCGGGCTCTTGAGTCGTGAACCACCGGCGCGTGAGGAGCGGTACATGCGGGTGATCTGGATCAACGGTGCGTTCGGCGCGGGGAAGACGACTCTGTCGCAGCGGTTGACTGCGGAGGATCCTCGGCTGTTGATGTTTGATGCGGAGTTGCCGGGGTTCATGGTCCGCGAGATAGTTCCGCTGCCCGCGAGCGGCGATTTCCAGGATCTGCGCGTGTGGCGTCGTAGCGTGGCGGACACCGCTATAGCACTACTGGAGGAGTACGGACGCACGCTCGTGGTACCGATGACCGTGGTGGTGCCGTCGTATCTTGAGGAAATTTTCGACCGGCTGCGCGCCCACAACGTGGGCGTCGACCATTTCTTCATCGACGTGCCCATCCGCGTCCTACAGGCTCGAATTGAGGCGCAGTCGATCTGGCCGGATGACCCCGCTCGTGATGCGCAGGTGCGTACGTGGCGGCTGGAGCAGGTGGACCGCTGCGCTGCCGCTGTCGGCTTGTTGCCGGCTGACACGATGGTGCTCGATGGTGCGCTGCCGGTAGCGGAGTTGGCATCGCAGGTGTTGGCGCGGTTGGCTGAATCGTGATCAGGCGTGCGGCCCAGAGGCCACGATCGCTTGGGCTGCGGCGTTGTTGGCCGCCAACCAGCCAGCGGGATTGCCGCAATCGTGGTACTCACCGGTGACGGGGTGGATCAGTACGTCGTTGTCGCGGGCGAAGGCGAAGACAGCGTCGGTGGCCTGGTACTCGCCGTTGGGGGCCGGGGTCAGCTTCTGAAAGTAGGCCATCGCGTCAGTGGGCAGCAGAGTGCGGCTGATGTTGATGTAGGCGGTCGGCTCGCCGTAGTCGTCCGGCTTCTCCAGCAGCTGATCGAGTAGCTGATGACCCTCGGCTACTCGCGGAGCCAGAATGCCGTAGCGGTGGGCCTCGGCGCCGGGCACCGTGGCGGCGGCGAGCGCGGCCGGTACTCCGGCGGCGGCCCGGGCAGCGGCGAGATCGGCCAGGTCCGATCCGCCGTCGCTGCGGAGTAGGAGATCGTCGCCAGCGACCAGGAGGAAGTCGTCGCCAGCAATGAAGTCAGCGGCGCGCAGGCTGACGCGTCTCCGGACATCTCTACGGCTGACGCGACTCCAGGTCTGCTCTGCCCTTGTCAGTGAGCGTGGCGCTGCTGGACCAGAACTCCAGGCTCTCGAAGCAGAGGATCAGGCCCTCGTTGCGCAGGCCGCGGATCAGATCCCGCCAAAGCACCTCCGGGTGTCCGGAAGGTGGCTCCTCTCCGAAGAACTCGGCCAGCGGCGCGGGATCACCCGGATGCTCAACGCTGTACTGCTCCAGCCATCGCAGGAACATCACACGCCCGACCTCGCGGCTGACAGCGCCAGCCGTGGCACCCATCGGCTTGCCGTCCTTGTCCACGATCTGGGCCTGGTCGCCAGCGTGAATCTCGATGTGGAGCTCCGGCCACGGCGAGCCCTCCTTGGATACCCCTCCGATTAGAAGAAGCCGCCTCATGTACGCGCCAACGAAGTAGTTGCGCTCGGCAAGTTGGCTGATGTACTCGCCCAGGGCCTTGGCGGCATCGCGGTGCTCACGGACGGTGTGAAGATCGTCGTGGATGTCGGCGTAGTCCCTGACCACCTGTAGGAACTCGACCATCAGGTCCTCGTCCTCATCTGGCATACGGTCGGGGATGATGTAGCTGGTCGCCACGCACTCCTGGATCATCGGCCAGAGGGCGTGTCCAGTGGCGATGATGTTCAGCTTCTTCGGCACCGGATACGTAGGGTCCCGCATCAGTTTCATGTTGTCCGGGGCGCTGGACTCCGACGCCACCCAAGCTGCGTGATCGCGTTTGATCTGATGCAGCTCCTCCACGGTGAAGTGGTTGGGCTGGTCGTCCACCTGCTTGTGGTGCTTGTTGCACAGCAGCATCAGGTTCTCGTGGGTGTCGAGCTTCGACGGGTCCAGGCCGCCGGCTCGGGGACCTCCAGGACTCTTCGCCACGATGTGGGCCAGTTCGCCGAAGACCGACGGGTCGTCGTCCTCAGTGCCGGGCGTCAGCACCAGCACGCGGCAGATGCAGCACTTGCCACCGGCCTCCGACCAGACGATCTTCAACGTTCTCTCGGAAATCGCCACAGGAACCTTCACTTAGAAGCCGACTCGGGCCAACATCCTGTCCTACCGCCGGCCAAGATCGGTAGCTCGGCTCATCGGCCGATACCTGGCTCATGGCGGCCAGCGACTTCATCGACTTCTCAACCGACCCAGAGCAGTTCTCGCTAGCGAACTACTTGGCTCGGGCGGTCCTGGTCAGCGGCCACTTCGAGTCTAGGCACGCTCGCCTCGCAGCCGTGTTGTCGGCGGCGCACCACCTGCGACAGATCCGGATACGCGTGGGGGGCAAGGACACAGCAGTCCGGGTTATGCCGGCCCTGCCGCGGCGATCGGTCATTTGGACACCGCGCTATGAGGGGTCTGAAGCTCTACGAAGAGGTCTGCCCCCAGCAGCCGGTCTGAGAGCCGGCCGGCGTCGTGGATTTCGTTGGGAGTCATTCGTAGCACGATTCGTGCGCTTCATGGATGCCGTCGCCGCTGCCGACGTTGAGCATGGCCAGATACCAGCGAAGTGCCTGCACATGGTCGACCGGTTCGCCGAATCCGTCTCGGTACCAGCAGCGCTCAAGCTGGCGGGTCGGGCTGAATAGCCTCAAGCACGTATCGTCGCGGCACTGCTCGGGGTGGCCCTGTTCGGGGTGATCGGCGCGCTGGTCGCGGTCCCGGCAGTTGCGGCAATCCAACTGGTGCTCCGCGAGGTGGTGCTGCCCTGGCAGCAACACCGCTGATCCACAGCCCAAGAAGGCCGCCCGCAACGACCGAGGGCGGTATCGAGTGACGGGGGCCGAGGCGTGTGTCGGGAATCCGAAACTCGACAGTCGGCTCGCATTCACGTTGACATCATTTCTGCGTGAATCGACTCGCACAGCGCATCCGTGCTCGACGGTCGGCCGGGGGTCGAAGTTCCACGTCGGGCATGTCACGCCTACTGATACACGCACTGGTCCTGGCCGCCGCACTCGGCGCCCTGCGCGTTTTCCTCGTCCACCAGGGTTGGTTGTTCGGCTCGGATCGCGTATTTCTCGTCGACCTCCTGGTGAGTGCCGTCTTCGTCGTCAGCATCGGATTCACGAGATTCCGCCTGAACCAGCAGCAGGAGAAGTCCGAGGACAAGACGCAAGGGAACGTCCCGTTCAACGACCTGCTGACCACCGCCACCGCGGTCATCGGCGTCCCGGTGCTGCTCACCTCCCTACTGAACCTGATTGCCCCGTCCACGCCCGCCAACCTGACCGCATCGCCGTGCCGAAAGGCCCAGACGCACAACGTCCGATTCCGGGGGTGACCACCGGGCCGATCGGCAACACGACTCGCAGCGGTCCGGGACTGTCATTCCGCAGACGGACAGGTTCGAAAGCAACTGCATGGTCGGGTTCGAAGGGTACTGCGTCGGAGACCCGGTCACCGATCCGGTCGCCAAGCCGTGGGTCGAAACTCGCTGGCTGCTGTCAGCACAGCACTCCGAAGGCCCCAGCCGGTGGATAGCGCGTGGGCTCTCTGGTGAGCCGGTCGACCCGAGGTTCATGACCTTCGCGTACGTCAAGCCACAGAGCCCCAACAGAGCTCTCAGATACCTGGGAGACGAGGTCTGCCGGGACGGCAATGCCATGCCGGCGCGGGTGACGGTCACTCCGAGCATCGGCGACGACGGCCAGATCTCCTTCGCCGCCCAGGCCGACCACGCCGCGTGGATCGGGATCGCACTCGCGCTTCCGCCTGAATCGCTCCGGAGCGGAAGCCCGATCCGATGGGTCGCTTCCGGGCCGACAGACAAGAACGGCCAGTTCACCGGACGCTGGAATCCATCGGTGACGGCGGATAGCCTGGCTGCCGGTCCCGACACACCGGTCACGGCCACCATTCTTGCCGTACCGTGCCTCGGACCGGTCGGCCCGGCGACGGCGGAAAGCGCGAGCCTCCTGAAGTACGAGTTCGACGAGGATGGACGCGCCAATCCGTCTACCGGTGAGACAGCGGACGACCTCAGAGACCGACTGATGACGATGGCCTGCGACACGGAGCAGTTCGAGAGCGGCGCGGCCAGCACACCCGGAGCCGACGACTAGGCCGTGCCTCGTGGATCAGGAAGCGGCGGTTCGGTCCAGGCGGGCTGCTTCGCGGGCGGGGTCGAGGCCGCTGGCGTTCGGGACGTCCGGCGTTGAGTTCAGCCAGGCCCAGGTGTCGGCGACGGTTTGCGTGACCGGGCGGCAGCGTAGCCCCGCCGCGTGTGCCCGATCGGCGTTCGTCTCGTGTAGTCCCCGCACCGGTGACCCGTCCGGGATCCAGATCGGCAGCTCCGACCACGGCTGCACGCCAGCGGCCAGCATCGTCTCCGGCTCAGCCCAGCGCAGCCGCGCTTGGGTGAAGGGGCCCGGGGTGCGTCAGCTCAGCGGCGGTTCGGGGGGAGCAAACGTCACCCGGCCTGGCCAACCTGTCAGCCGGCGCACTCACCGCCCGCGCGATGCGGCGGCCGACAAGCCGCTCGGCCTCGGCCAGCGGGTACCAAGCGGCACCTCGCACCTCCGACTCCTGAATCAGACCTACATCAGCAGACGCCGTCGCGAACGGAAATCCGAAGTCGAGATGGAAGTGTGCAGGTTCCCCTCTATCGGGCCGCGCTGGAACCTGCCCGTATTCGACATAAGCCGGCACCTGCGAGGTCGGGACAATACCGGCGGGATCAACGCCGGTCTCCTCCACCAACTCCCGCATCGCCGCGCCGATCAGCGCGGCATCAGCCGGCTCCAGGTGTCCTCCAGGCTGGAGCAGTATCCCGTAGGCGAGGTGATCGACAAGCAGTACTTCGGCGCCGCCGCGCACCAGAAGCGCACCGACAGTCACGTGCATGGGCAGATGAGACCGAGAGGCGACGTTCGCTCCTTCGGACAACAGCCGCGTCGGCACCGACAGCGACGCGGCTTCGTGGGGGTAGGACGTGAGGTAGGCAGACAAGGCTGCCAAGACGTCCGAGTTGTTGATCGCCACGACTCGCCTCCGTTGTGGGTGGAAGCCCGAGCACACTTTCTACCGGGTCGCCTGCTCAGACACGGTGAGCTGACGTGTGCGCCTGTCGGCTGCTGACTGTCAAGGCGGCGGCACCTCCGGCGAGCCGGTCGACGTCGTCGCTGTCGCCCATCGGCCACCACGCCTGGGTTGAGCGCTCACGGTGAGCAGTCACCGTAGCGGCTCGCTGTGACATGTTCCGGGCCGACAGTCGCCGCATCATGTGGCGGGTAGCACCATCAGATGTCGCCGGACGTGGTCAAGGTGGGGGTGTTGGAGTTGGTGTCGCGATGTGCCGACATTGTCGGCGCGTGGCGTTGCAGGCGTGTTGGCTGCCTGGAGTTCTACGGTGCCCGCATGCCCTCTGACCCCAAGGAATTCACCGCTAGCCCGCCGCGTCAGCGAGTACGCCTCCAGGCGCGTGTCGACAGGCCGACTCGCTAGGCGCACCGGTCTGCTGATCTCGACCTGCCGCATTCCAGCAACGGGCCGGTACTCGTCGCGGTCGGCCGGCTGCTTACCTGATGTTCGTTCGAGGGAGGAGATGTCCTCGTGGCACCTGAAAGCAGAACGACCGAGACGTTGACGGCGGAGGACGCTCGCCGGCAGCTGGTCGACCAGCTGCGCAGTCAGGGTTGGATTACCCGACCGGAGGTGGCGGCGGCGTTCACCGCGGTGCCGCGGCACCTGTTCGCTCCGGCCGGCACCAGCATCGAGAGCGCGTATGCGAATGATGTTGTCGTCACCCGACGCGGCTCGGACGGAAAGGCGACCAGTTCGATCTCCGCGCCGTGGTTGCAGGCGTACATGCTGGAGACCGCCGGGCTGAGGCCCGGCGCCCGGGTTCTCGAAATCGGCTCAGGGGGATACAACGCCGCGCTGATCGCCGAGGTCGTCGGCCCGGCCGGAACGGTCGTCAGCGTCGACATCGACGGGCAGGTCGTCACCCACGCGCAAGAGGCGCTGGCACGGGCCGGCTACACACAGGTCGAGGTGGTCCACGCCGATGGCGTCCACGGCCATCCCGCCGACGGGTTGTGGGACGCGGTGCTCGTCACGGTCGAGGCCAGTGACCTCCCACCCGCGTGGACCGACCAGCTCGCACCAGCCGGCAAGCTGGTGGTGCCTCTGCGGATGCGCGGCAACACCCGCTGCCTCACCCTGCAGTCCGCAGGTGACCACCTGGCCGCGACAGCGTCCGTGCAGTGCGGCTTCGTCGCGATGCAAGGCCACGGCCGGAACCCGGCCCACCGGGTCACGCTGCGCGGCGACGACGCCGTTCTCACCCTCGATGACGACACCACCACAACTAACGCCGAGGCCCTCCGCACTGCCCTTGATGGACCACGGGTTGAGGTGTCCTTCCCGGTGACCCTGGACATGAGCATGGGCACCTACCTCGAGGGCCTGCACCTGTGGCTGGCCAGTCAACCTCGCCCGTACGGCGTACTCAGAGTCGATCGGGACCGCACCGCCGGCCTGCTGGATCCACAGGACCGCTTCTTCTGCCCCACCCTGCTGACCAGTGACAGCCTCGCCTACCTGACCATGCGCCGCCACGACACGACGACGTGGCAGCTCGGCGGGCACGGCTTCGGCCCGCACGCCACCAGACTGACCAACGATCTGATGGACCTGACAGTGGCCTGGGACCAGCAGTACCGGGCCGGCACCGGCCCGGACATCACCGTGCACCCGGCCGGCACACGACTGCCCGACACCGAACGGTTGCGGCTGCTCGTGCCCCGCCGCCACACGCTGACCGCGATCACCTGGCCGGAGACAAACCGATGAGCAACACGGAGCTGCCGATCCTGATCTGCCTCCGGGGGAACTCCGGCTCCGGTAAGAGCACCATTGCCCGCGAGTTGCGGTATCGGCACGGCCGCGGCTGCGCCCTCGTCGGCCAAGATCATATTAGGCGGATCCTTCTGAGGGAACGCGATAAGCCAGGTGGTCTCGCGCCCACGCTCATTGCGCAGAACGTCCGTTTCTGTCTTGATCACGGCTACCACGTGATCCTGGAAGGGATCATGCACACCGCCCGGTACCGGAGCATGCTCACCGAACTGCGCGACACGCACCGAGGCCGAACCCTGTTCGTGTACCTCGACGTGTCGTGGCCGGAGACTCTGCGCCGACACCAGACCCGTCCCGAGGCGCAGGAGTTCAGTGCCGACACGATGCTCGGCGTGTACGCCCCGGGCGACGTCCTCGGCTGGCCCGACGAACTCGTCCTGCCGGAGACCACCACCCTGGAGCAAGCGATCGAGCGCATCGCCACCGCCGCCGGCCTGCCGTTGACCGGCCGCGACGACGACCTGCTCCCGGCCGTCCCATGACTTCATCCCAGACAGCCAGCGCAGGCAGTGCCGGTCTCGTGGCGGACGGGACGGATGACGTGTACGCGGCGCTGATCGCCCGTGCCGCTGCCGCACGGGTGGGCACCGGCCGGGTTGTGCACCGCACCGACAAGGCCGTCGTCGCCACCGGCCGCCGCAACGGCCAACCGGTGATCGTGAAGCTGTTGACCACCGACGACCCGTACTGGGTAGGCCGACGCCAGCACGAACTGCGCATGTACGAGCTGTTCACCGATCAGCCGCCCCCCGTGCGCGTGCCGCGGGTCCTGTACGCCGATGCCCGCCTGACCGTCCTGACGCAGCTACCTGGACAGCGCCTGGACGACCAACGCCACCTCACTCGCGACGTCAGCCCGGCCACCGCACAGCTGATCCTGGACACCCTCAACACCCTCGCCGCCTGGACGCCAGCACCGCCACTACCGCAGCCTGTCGACTACCACGGCCGGATCGACGCCGAACACGCCGCCGGGCTCCTCGACGACGCCGACCAGTACGCCCTGCACACCCTCGTCGACCAACTCGGCCCGCATCGGGTCACCGCACACGGCGACCCCCTACCCGCGAACCTGCTCCTCGACCACGGGCACTGCGCCCTCATCGACTTTGAGCACACCGGCAGCTACCTACCCAGCTACGACCTCGCGCTGCTGCACATCGTCGGCGCCGCGGCCAGCCCGACCCTCACCGCCGCGATCGCCGAACGCGTCCGAACCGCCGACATCACGACGGCCTGCTCCGTCAACCTGCTCCTGCTGACCTGCCGAGAGATCCGCCTGCACACCGCGCTGCCAGCAGGCGACCCGACCACGTCCCGACTCGCCCACCTGCGACAGCTACAGAACCAGGCACGCCACGACGTTCAAGCGCTGATGCGATGGGCTTGAACCGGACGCCCGCCAGCACGCGGGCCCACCGCGGCCCCGCGGGCGGCTCACCGGCACCTCCCCCGCTGAGCCGTGACTTCCACCGACTGTGGGGCGCCTACTCGGTCAGCCACCTGGGATCCGCCGTCGGGGCAGGCGCGCTGCCGCTGGTCGCGATCCTGCTGCTGGACTCAACGGCTCTGCAGATCTCCCTGCTCGCGGTGATCTCCGGCCTCGCCTCGGCAGCCATCGTCCTACCCCTGGGTCCCTGGGTGGAGTTCCGGCGCAAACGGCCTGTGATGATCGGCGCCGACCTGCTGCGCTGCGCGGCCCTGACCAGCGTCCCCGTCGCCGCCGCGATCGGCGCCCTGACGTACGAGCAGCTGTGCGTCGTCGCCGTCGTGCAGACCGCCGGCACCATCGTGTTCAGCGCCGCCAGCGGCGCACACCTGAAACACCTGGTCACCGTCGATCAACGTGTCACCGCCAACAGCCGATTCGAGACCTCCCAGTGGACCGCGAACAGCCTCGGCTCACCCATCGGCGGTGTCCTCGTGTCCTGGCTCGGCGCTACCGCGTCCATCACCGTCGACGCCGCGAGCTTCCTGATGTCCGCGCTCGGGATCCGCCGCCTCCGCAGCCCCGAACCGCCGCCACCAACGCGGCAACCCGCCCCGAGCCGGGGCCGGGAAGCCATCGAAGGATGGCGGCACATCCTTCACCACGCTGGCCTGCGAGCCCTGTTCGTCAACGCCATCATCTTCGGCGGCGCCATCACGGCCAGCACGCCCATCATCGCGGTGTTCATGCTCCGCGACCTACACCTCGCGCCCTGGCAGTACGGCCTGGCCCTCGGACTCCCCTGCCTCGGCGGCATCCTCGGCTCCCTCACCGCCGGCCCCCTCACCACCCGATACGGCCTGCGCACGGTTCTGCTCACCACCGGCGTCGCCCGCACCCTCTGGATGGGATTCATCCCCCTCGCACCGCCCGGCACACCAGGCCTGATCATCATCACCCTCGCCGACACACTCCTGCTGTTCACGGCGGGAACGTTCAATCCCACCTTCGCCGCCTACCGCATGAACCACACCAGCGAGCACTGCCTGTCCCGCGTCCTGACCGCCTGGTCCATCACCAGCAAACTCACCCAACCCATCGTCATCGCCGCCGCCGGCATCCTCGCCGCCGCCACCAGCCCCCGCACCGCCCTCACAACAACCGCCGCCCTCACCCTCACCAGCGCCGCGTTCCTGCCGTGGAAGACAACCCCGAACAGCCCGCCCATGACCGCCGACGCCAACCCGCCCAGCGGACGTCGCCTACCGGCACGTCGTTCCGGTAGCGCGAGCACCGACCTGCCTACCGCCGTCACGGCCACCGCCACCACACCCAGGGAGAACGCAGAATGAGCGATGACAACCCGCAGCGGCGAGCACCCCGCCGCTACACCGGCACCACGACCGACTTCGTGCTGGACGGCACCACGGGACGCCTCACCACGGCCACGTCATCCGGTCAGCTCACCCACGTCGACCTGCGCGTCGGCAAACACGGCTCCACCCTGGCCGGCTTAACCGAAGCGCTGTCCACGGCGATCACGACCGCTCTGCAAGCCGGCGCGCCCCTGCCCGAGTTCGTGGCCCCACTACGGCACACCCACTACACCCCCTCCGGCGCCACCACCGACCCGGACGTGCCACACGCAACCTCGCTGAGCGACTACCTCGCACACCGCCTTCACCAGCAGCACACCAACACCGCGCCACCGCACCCAGACGCCGCGCAGCTGCCTGGAGACATCCAAGCCAGCACGCAGCCACGACTGCCCACGGCCAGCTGGGTGCCGCACCCACGCAGCTGACCCGACCTCGATCAACCCGGACCTGTCGGAGGTGAAGAGGGCATGCGCGATGACGAGTTACGCGGCCTGGTCGGCGGGAGCCAGCCGCTGATGCGGGCGCTGCGCACCGTGCGGGACTCGGGCCTACCGGACGCCTGGATCGGCGCTGGTGTCCTCAGGGACCTGGTGTGGGACCAACGCTACGGGCACGGATTCGACTTCTCCCAAGTCCGGGACATCGACGTGGCATTCTTCGACCCCACCGACCTGACCCGGGCCAACGACGAGCACGCCACCGGCCGTCTGGCGACGATGTGGCCGGGACCGCCGTGGGAGGCGAAGAACCAGGCCGCCGTGCACACCTGGTACCCCGCCCGATTCGGAGGCGACCCCGTCCCCGCGCTACGGAGCATCGCCGACGCGGTCGCGACCTGGCCCGAATACGCCACCGCCGTCGCGATCCGTCTCGACGCCGACGGGCACATCGCTGTCTGCGCACCCCACGGACTCGATCACCTTCTCGACGGCATCTGGCAACGCAACCCGACTCGAGTCAGCCAGGTCGTATCCGCGCAACGACTGGCGCGGCAACGCCCCGCCCACCGCTGGCCCCAAGTCCGAGTCCTCACCTGACCACCCACGATCAACGCCAGGAGGCTCACTCCGAATGCCCGCCGCCCTCCGAACGGACAACCCGTCCACTCTCACGATCGCTGCCGCCCAACCGCCGGTCACCTGCGACGCCACGCTCAACGGCACCGCAATCCGTACGCTCATGCGCCGCGCGCATCAGCAAGGTGCCCACCTGGTGCAGTTCCCCGAAGGCGCCCTCTCCGGCTACGCCGGGCAGGCCAAGGATCACTTCGCCGGCTGGAACGTCGACTGGACAACGCTACGGCGAGAACTGGAAACGACGGCCGCGCTCGCGGGCGAACTCGGCCTGTGGGTGGTCCTAGGCAGCAACCACCGACTCAGCGGCGAGCACCGTCCGCACAACAGCCTGTACGTGATCTCCGACCAGGGACGCATTGTCGACCGCTACGACAAGCGCTACCTCTCCCACACCGAGATCACCACCTTCTACACCCCCGGCTTCACACCAACCGTTCTCGACATCGCGGGATTCAAGCTGGGCCTGGCACTCTGCATCGAGATCAACTTCCCGGAGCTGTTCCTCGACTACCTGCACAGGGGCGTGGACTGCGTCCTGTTCTCCACCTTCTCCGAAGACCCGATGTTCGCCGTGATCGCCCAGGGCCACGCCGCCACCATGAGCCAGTGGATGAGCGTCTCGGTGCCCGCGCAATGCAGCACCGCCATGCCCGCCGGAATTATCGGCCCGCACGGCGGCTGGCTCGCCCGCTGCGCACCCGACGGCACAGCCGACATGGTCTGCGCCACGCTCGACCGTGACGCCCAAGAATTGCGCATCGCCGTACACCACGCCCGCCCCTGGCGCGTCACCGCCCGCGACGGCGCCATCTACCGACAGCGGCGCGTGGACGATCCGCGCAGCCACAACCGCACCGAGAGGTGACAGTGGCGCCGAACCAGGCGCCACCCATCGAACAATGTCGTACAGCGACGGTACGGTCACTCCTGGCAGTTTGTTGTGGTGGAGGGAGCTTGCTCGTGGTCAAGCGCAGCAGCCGATCTCGGCGCAGGGAACCGATTCGCCGGCCGATTCCAGCAACACGACTGTCCGCCTCGGCGGACAGGGTCACCGACCTGACCGGGCAGCGCCTGGTCGACGGCTGGCCGGTGACCGAGCAGGTGCGAGTGCGGCTGGCCCGCGGCGCGGATATGGCCGCAGTGCGTCGGCTCACCGCGCTGGCCGGTGTCCGTCTCGAGGACGAGGTCGCCGACGACGTGGACGCCGGTATCGGCGGGGCGGCGTTGCGGGCCGGCTTGGACGGCGGTCCGGACATGTTCATGCGATACATGGCCGAGAAGTTCACCGGCCCGCAGGCCATGGATCCGAGGAGGCTGTTGCCGCCGGCGACGCTGGTGCTGGTGGCCGAGCACGACCAGCGCGGCGTTGTCGGAGCGGTGGTCGCATACCCGCCGGGTGGTGTGCTCCAGCAGCTGGTCGAGCATCAACGGCAGGCAGGGTTGGGCAGTCAGCAGCTGTTCCAGCTGGTGATGGCCGGAGTGATGTGGATGGTGCGGATCAAGGCGATCGCGGTCGACGAAACGATGCGCGGTCGCGGGATCGGCAGTGCGTTGCTACACCGCTGCCAGCAGATTTACGCCCACTGCGGCTACATGATCACGTATGGGCAGATGGCCGACAGCCCGGAGCTGGAGCGGTTCTACCGCAGCCACGGCTTCGACGTGCTGGAGCGTGACAGCGGGTTCGACCCGTGGGTGGTCCTCGGGGTTCACGCCGAGATCCGCCCCGACCCGGGTGAACGCACGTTCGTCCGGCATCAGAAGACCAGCGCGAATCGGCGGCCCGGTCGGGTGCCAGCACCACGACACAGCAGCAGGACGCCGTTCGACCCGGGCACCCTGACCCTGCATGACGATCACCTGCCGGCACTGCTGACGCAGGGCTCTGGCGAGTTGCTCGCCATCCAGTTCCTGCCCCTGCTCTGGATCAAGATGGCCGAGGGGCAGCGCGCCAACGCGTGCATCGACGCGTGTACGCAGCTGCGGTACGCCTACCAACAGTTCGGGATTGCCGCCGAAATCCTGCCGGTCGGTGTGGTGATCCACGACCCGGACGGCGGTCGTACCCGGTACGCGACCGACGAGCCGAGCTGGTACGACGACACCACCCTGGTCGGGCACACCATCCTGCTACTGCCCGAACACGACAGACTGGTGGATCCGACCATCGAGCAGGTACCGGAGGTCCGGGCACTGCGACAAGGTCCGGTCATCGGGCGGCTCCCTGAGCCGAACCGGCAGGCGCTGCGTGACGGCGAGACCAGCTTCGCCGTCCAACGCGCTGACCTGCTCATCGAGTACCAGCCGGTCCGGCCCGAGCATCGGGATAGGCTGCTGAGCGGGCCGCTGCTGGCCCGAAACGACGTCCAGTATCGGCGCGGCGCCGTCAACCTAGCCGCGATGGCCGTACAGGCGTTCCGCGATGCAGGAGCCGCCGATCGCATCCGGCAGACCACCGCCTTCCCCCGCCTAACGGCGCTGCTCGATGCCATCGGCGACGCTCCGATCGGCGTCGACGAAACCACCAGCGATGTGCTGATTCATCTGCCCGGGGGGCCCGTCCGGCTCGACCAAGTCCCGGTCCCCCGCTTGCCGTAGGGAATGACGGTAGTCCACGACTGCGGAATGCCTTCACCGCTCGGTTGGCGGCTATGGGACGCGGATCGGGCATCGTCGCATCGACTATTCGCGCCGCGTGGACGATTCGCGCAGCCACGAGCGTACTGGGAGTGACAGTGGTGCCGAACTTACGCGGCTTGTACCGTGGCCGACCTCAGTTCCCGCTGATGATCGTCGGTTATGGTCGATTCGACCACGCCCACGTTCCCGCCAGCCTGCGGAAGCAACTGATGGAACTAGCCGCCAGCGACACTGCCCATTGGGGTCTGCTTTTCGTGCTCGACGCCCGAAGGCACCGTTGGACCCTCTTCTCCCCCGACGCCGAGTACGCGGCGCTGTTCGCACCCGCCGCCCACACCCTGAACCTCGACGTCGACGTCTTCACGACGAAGTTCCCCTGCTGGAGCAGCGGATGGCGGATCACCTAACTAGGGCACCTGCGTTCGCCCGGGGATCGCCTCGGGCTCTAACCGGCGTCAGCGACAGCGTCGCCCACACGTGGCCTGACCCGGCGGCTCACAGCGTCCGATGTCGGCGGTCGCCATGCCCGGCGTCATCGCCGCGCGACCTGCGCTACGACCTCGCCCTGCGGGCTGATGATGTTCGTCGGCCCGTAGCCGATCCGGTCCGCGCCACGCTCACCGATGACGTCAGCTGACACCAGCCACATGCCGCTCTCCCGGGCCCGGGCGGCGCGGATCGGGGCGTGCCGGTCCTTCCACCGCAGGGCGGAGGCGCGGCGCATCATGTTCTGCGCTGGGACGAGGAGCAGTTGCGCGCCCTGCGCCGCCACCGCCGCGGCCGCAGCAGGTACCCGTGTGTCAGAGCAGATGTTGATGCCGAACCGCACGCCATTAACCTCGAAGGTTGGGTAGTCCTGACCTGGAGTAAAGAGCGATTCTCCCGGCATGAGGTGGGTTTTGCGGTAGACGCCGAGGAGCGCACCGCCGGCCACGACGACCGCTGAGTTGAAGTACTGGCCCGCCCGTCGTTCGATGACACCGAGGACAAGGGCATGGCAACGGGCGGCGTCTTGTCCCACGAGTAGGGCCGCGCGGTGATGTCGCCGGCTGCCCTGGCGGAATACGATCGCAGGGCGACTTAATGGGTGGGGCACCGAGGGTAAAGGGTGCGCCTACAGCCTCGGGTACGCGTCAAGTGGTAGCCGGTGGTTCGCCCCGGTCCTGACGCCAACATGACGAGGATGCTGCGGATGCTCGGGCACGCTATCGGTGGCCCTCACGCCGGACGTGTACACAGACTCTTCGAGGATGACCTGGACCAGATGGCCGGAGGCTCGCGCCGCCGAGGACCGAGGACGTCGTCGCAGCTCGCATCGACGGTGACGCCACCGTCAAGCAGTACCGCACCCGCGACGCTCACTCGAACTCATTGGACGCGCCTACGCCGTCCGTGCACTGCTGCTGGGTGTGACCGTTGGCTCGACGACAGCGCTGTACCTCCTCGCCCAGCCGAGGGGTGAGAGTTAGCGAGCCTCATCCATTGGCTGGCTCGGCAGGCCGATAGCCCAGTTGCCTCACGACACAATGGATCGGCGGCGACGATTGCGCAGCCATCGCGTTGAGAAGCCCGCCCCGAGCCCGCAGCCGGGCAGAGAGCAGCGCTGCTCGCACGGGGGAACGAGCAGCGCCGTCCCGTTGACGGTACTCCAAACCCGACTTCACTGCCGCCTCAGCGGCTCATGAAGGACAAAGTTCGACGGCGACCCGGTTGGGATATCAAGCGGGAACAAAACCCCTCGGCTGGCAAGCGACAGTGCAGGCCCAACGCGACGAGCAGGCCAGAGCAAGCGTTACGGCCGTCAGGACCCGACGTCCTACTGAAAATCCTGCCTCTCGCCACGGGCACTCGGAGAGCGACAGTACGCGAAGGTAAATGCTTGCGACCCTCCCTTTGGTACTGTATGATTAGAGCACAGGCACCGGACAGCAGCCCGGGGTTTGTGGCCAACAAGCTCACCACGAGGGAGACACGTCAAGATGGAGACCAAGACCGAACTGGTGCGGCCGGAAGCGCTCGGCCTGGATCAGGCGATCGGCATCCTGGACCGCCCTGAGCCGGAGGGAAGCTCCGATTCCCAGGGCAGCACGCAGACCGAGGACAGCCCCGAGTCGGGCAGTTCCCAGACGGACGACCCGGAGCGTCCTGTTCGCCCGCACCTGGTGTGGGCTGACCCTCGGGAGCTGCGGATTCCTACCCACCAGATCCGCAAGGATCTGGGCGACCTGACCGAGTTGCGCGATGGCATCGCAGAGAGCGGCGTCCTTCAGGCGTTGCTCGGGGTTCCGGGCGGGGACGGCATCATCTACATCACGCAGGGGCAGCGTCGTCGGGCCGCCGCCATCGAAGCCATCGAGCTGGGTTCGCCCATGGCGATGGAAGTGCCGGTGCTGGTGCACGACGCGATGGCCGGGCTGACCGCCGAGCAGATCGCCTCGATGTTGCAGGAGAACCTGCACCGTAAGGCGCTTACGGCCAGTGAAGAGGCTGACGGCTTCAAGCAGCTCACCCTGGAAGGGTGGACCACCGAGCAGATCGTGAAGCGGACCGGACGAAAGAAGGCTCTCGTCGAAGGATCACTGACGCTCGCTAAGCAGGGAGCGCAGATCCAGAGCGCGGTCGACAACGGCGACCTGACGCTGGAAGATGCCGCAGAGATTGCCGCGTTCGATGGTGACAAGGCCGCGCTCGATCGGATCCTCAAGAAGAGCGGCAGCGCGTGGGGACTGCGTCACCAGATCGCCAACGAGAAGCGCAAGCGTCGGGTCGCAGAAATCGCCAAGACGCTGCGCGCGGAGCTGGACAAGGCCGGCGTCGTTGTCGTCGGCAAGCCGAAGGGCTTCCCGCACAGCAGCCGCGAGGCAGCCATCAAGGACCTGCGCGGCCCCGAGGGCGAATCATTGAAGGACACCGAGGTTCGCAACAAGCCCGGCTTCGCCGCGTTCATCGACACCTCCGGGCACGATGCTGCGGTTGTGGTGATCTGCCTCAACCCCGACGCGCACGGTTTCCAGCGGAGCGGCGTGTACAACACGTACGTCTCCCCCGCCGACGTGGCACGAAAGGAGAGCGAGGCTGCCAAGGCCACGGCCTTCCTCGTGGCGTTGCAGACCGCAGGTGAACTGCGCCGCAGGTTCGTGGTCGAGACGTACGGCAACGCCAAGGCCGCCAAGGCGCTGTACGTCTACGCTCTTCGCGCTGCGTTGACGAATCCGACGCTGATCAACGGGGCGCGGGACGATCACGAGCTGCTGACTGGGCTGGTCGGTATCGATCCGGACAAGATCGACGTCAACGACGCGGGCGAGGCACGACTGATCCGCCTCTTGGTCGGTCGCTGGGTCGCCGCCAACGAGGGCAACCTGAGCGACTTCCACGCGGCCCGGTACCGCTTCCGACGCGATGTGGCACTGAGCTGGCTCAACCGGCTCGTTGATGCCGGCTACGGCCTGTCGGATGCCGAGAGTGAACTACGCGACCTGCTGACGCCGAAGCCCACCGATCAGGCCGACAGCGACATCAAGGAAGGCGAGGACGAGGACGCCGGGGAAGACGGCGACGAGGAAGACGAGGATGACGAGGATGACGCCACGCCGCGCCTGCATCTCGTGCCCAATGGCGAGCAGGCGGAAAGCCCGGCTGAGGACGACCTGACGACGGTGCCCGCCCGATCCCTGCCCGACGTGACCGTCCAGCACCAGAGGTCCGACGATCAGTCGATCGAGCCGGCAGCTCAGGACCGCGCCGCCGCATGACGAAGGTGAGGGTGCCCGGCTGGTCCGGGCGCCCTCACCGGCTCGCCCTCACGCTTCACCACGCCTGATCAGTCGCCGTGGCGGCGGACCGTCACCTTACGTGAGGAACACCATCGTGGCCGCCAACACTCGTTCAACGCACCCGCAATCCGACGCCAACGAAGCAGTGACCGGGGCCATCGCTGACGCCCGGCTCCGACTGGAGCGATCGTCGGGCCGATACGCCCACGACTTGCGCGAACTCGCCGCTCATCTCATCAGCGCGCACCTACCCAGCGCGCGCACCGCCCTGCTGTCGAAGGGGCATATGCCGATCACCTTCGACGCAGTCATCGCTCTCGTCGCCGTCCGCGACGCCGACGACACCCTGCTCTGGTACGACGAGGCCACCGGCTACCGCCACCATCCCGACGCCCATGCGTTGGGCGTCGCGCCCGCCTGGCACCACGGGATCAAGGAAATCGAGAACTGTCTCACCGGGGCGTACGACGCGGCACCGTGGCGCTTCCCCACCAGCCAGGACGACCACAATCTCGTCGGCATGGAGACACTGTTGGAGCTGGAACTGATGGGGCCCTCAGTACCCGCGCCCGTCCCGCCGATGCCAGACCCGGCCCTGGAACCAGGCGTCGGACCCGCGCGTTCGCTGGTAGTGCAGCGCAATGGCCACGCCGAGCACGCCTCATCGATCTCCGGCGAGGACTCCGTCACTTTGCTCCTGGACGGGCATCCCGTCATCGGGATCGACCTCGATGGACTCGGGTTGTGGCGCGGTGACGAGGAGTGGGAACGACTTCACCTCGATGGCACCGTCACCGAGCGGTACATCAGGGTCGACCTGACCGAGGACGAGTTCCACGGCCTGTCGCGCCTGCTGTCCATCGACCGATCCTGGTTCGGCAGGTGGAGAGGACAGGACCCCGGGGAGCGGCGAACCATCATCCTCGACAACAGCCCGTCATCCTGCCGCAGCGAGGCCGGCCTGGACCTGGTCATCGCCTACTTCCGGAGCCTGGGTTTGCGATACGAGGAATCGCGGATCGTCTTTTACCCAGCTCGTCGACGCCGGCAGCCCGCTTCAATCACACCCGCTCACCAGCCGGCAACCGATAAATGATCATTAACTCGCCCGCGAACGCTTCGCGGATCACCTGTTCAAGCCCCCGATCATCCACCGCGAGCACCCACCATCCCAAGCGAGGCAACCAATGCCCCAGGCCTTCCCGGCACGCGACGCCGAAGTGCTCGTGTTCGACCGCGATCCGGACAGCGACGACGCCAGCGACAGGTATGTCCTGAAGTTCGCCGGCATCTCGGTCCTAGTCCGCCTGCGCGCGACCCCGGCAAACCCGAAGGACCGGCCCCCAGCTGTACGTGCACATCGAGAACGAGGGGCGCGGGCCGACCGAACTCGCCGTCGAGGTCGACAACGGCGGCGACGACATTTACCAGATCTAGCGCCTCAACGGCAGCAACCCGAGCGCCACATCGTCGCGCAGGGCGAACCCGCCTACCGACCTCTGCCTGGCCGCCCACGGAAGGACCCTGACCCACGCGGCCCATTGCCCGTTTCAAACACGCAGCTGTCCCCGGCAGGCGGTCACATTGCGTCAGCCGGATCCACCCGCGCGCCTCGGGTCTACGAACCATCACCGCTGGCAAGTCGGCGCTGAGCTCTGGCGTCGAGGGCCTCTTCTATAGCGACGTCGACCAGCCCGGCTGGCCGGCGCCGCAACCTCGCCGACGTGGCACCCACCCCGCCCCGCGCAGCCGCTCGGGGCGGGCAGGGCAGCCGATCGCCGTCAGCGACCAGGCTGACGAATAGACAGACGGCCGGATCGGATCCGAGCCGGCCGGTGACCGGAACGTCCCACGTCGTGACGGTCGGCCAGGCCCATGCCGCAGCGCTCCCGCTCAACGCCGAGCGATCACCGCCCAGTCGAGAGGCCGGGATCCCCCGCGCTCACCGGCGGAGCAACCGAGCAGCGCCGCCAACAGCATCGGAACCACGAGGGGCAGGCCACCGCCGGGTGACTCGCCCTTCATGGGTCGACGTCAACATCGTCAGGCAGCAATCAAATCGGACCAACGGGCGGGGTGGTCGGCCCCGCCACCAACCCAGCAGGAGAGCCATGACACCCGCATCGGACACCCACGGCAGCAGGAGAGCGCCGAGGTGCACCGCTGTTACACTCGGCACCAATCTCACGCCGAGCACTCGCTCGTTGTCGAGGTTGTTGGTTGGCGGCCGGGGTGCTGCTGGCACCCGTCCGCGGGTGCATATCCCCGGCCGCCGCACACTCTGGCCCCCCACCCGAGCAGGAACAGACGTGAGAATTCGGGTTGTCGACGGACGCCGGATGACCGACCGCGCCGGCGCAGCCGAGTTCACCGGTCGCAGCGAGCACACCATCACGATCCAGACCAGCCCACAGCGCCGCGCCGACGGATCCGGCTGGCCCGCCCCAGTCAAAGGTCCCGACGGCGTCCTGTTGTATCCCCTCGACGAACTGGCCGCCACGATCGAAGGCATCGCCGAAGCCGCTCGGGCGCGCGTCCATTCGATCACGCTCGACGGCAACCCCGACGAGATGATCTCCGCCGTCGAGTTTCGTGCACTCATCGACGCCACGGCCGGCCCCTGGTCCAAGTATGTGGACATGAGCAAAGGAGCCTGGGAGCGCGGCGAGGACGGGTACTTGCCCCGTCCTGACCTTGAAGAGCCTGCTCGGACGCGCGGCGTCACCCGCTTTTGGACGCGCCGGCGGGTCGAGAAGTGGATCAACAGCCGTCCCGGCCGCAGTGCCGGGGCGGGCCCGCGTGTGCGTACCGAGGAGACCGGCCCGACTGCGGCCAAGTACCGCCTCGTGGTAGCCGCGATCCGGCAGGACATCTCCGAGGGCACCTTCACCTCAGGGCATCGCCTACCCTCCATGAACGCGCTGAGCACCCAGTACGGCGTCAGCATGAGCACCATCCAACGCGCGATCGCCGAGCTCCGTAGCGAGGGCGTCCTGACTCGAGGCAGCGACGGCATCACCGTGGCGTAGCACGACCATCCTGCGACGGAGAGCCGCTGCAGGGCTTGCGAACCCTGGGATACTCGAACGATGCGCCGCATCTACCATCCTGACCACACTGCGGACATCCGGCTCCTCCTGCGCAAGCTCGTTATCGGCGGTGTCGTCGGTCTTGTCCTCGTCAGCATCTTTGCGGTGTTCCCGATGTATGTTCTCGACGACAGCAGCGAAGCAGCGGCAGAATCTAACCTCATCGTCTGGGTCGTTCGCCTCACCTGGATCTTCATCGCACTGCTATCCGTCGTCTCGATGTTGAGCCTGGCCTCAGCAGGAATCGGTTGGATTGCATATCGGAGGCGCCGGGCGCTTGCGGTAACTACGGTTCAGAAGGGTATTAGGGTTCTAGAATTTCAGGGATTAGTGGTCGGTGTCCCCGGTCGAGGCGTGTACGTCCGCGAAGATATCAAGCCCTAACCCCCTTGGGGGCAGTAAGACACTCGCCTCAGCGGACACCTTCGGGCAAATCAGGGTCGAAAGTAGTTAGCGCCTGAGCGTGTGGCAGAATATCTACGTACCTTGGGGACGGTAGAGGCTCCTTCGCCCCTTCCTCATTCTCCTGGTCACCAATCCAGTGAAGATCCCCCATCTCAGCGTCGTGGGCATTAGGAACTAGCTGATACCCATGGGGCCAAGAATGTTGATCAAAGCCATCTATAACGGCCCGAGCACCTAGCAGGTAGGGAACCTCTCCCCTCAATCGATCGAATTGCGCGCTTGCCTTAAATACAGTACGGCGAAATGTCAGAAACCAGCTTACATCGATTCGATCAAAGCGCACAGCGCCAGAGAATGTCGCGTCGCTAAACGAGCCACTAAGGCGTGCAAAAGTAAAGTCCGAAAACCCATCGAATGTAGCCTCTGCAAAATTTGCTGTTCCGGACGTAGCGAGTCCCGTAAAAGTCGAAGAGCCAACGAAGTGTGCTCCACGGAAGTTCAGATCTCGGAAGACACAATATGCTAGCGACAGATCCACAAGGACAGACCTGGCCAAGTCAAGGTTCAACTCCCCCCAGTAGCTATCCGGGGGTTGTCTATAATCGGCTGTCCCGATGTGCAAATGGAAGGGGTGCTCGAAGTGAAGATTTAATATGTCTTGGGCGGCCATCCGCACTTGTAGTTCTTGATAACGCTCCACCTGATCAGAAGCCGCGTTAGGCAAAAGTTCAGGCCAACCTGCTGGCACCTCAAACGGCATTCGCAGGTAGGCGCATATCAGGTTGACGATCGTCTGCCTATGTTCGGGATTACCCTGGCCCATACGCTCCAAGGCGTAGAGAGCGGCCATACGCACAGGTGCTTTTTCAGAGCCCAATTGTTCGGCCGCTTTGGTATAAAGCTCTGTTACTCGGCGTTCCGCCGCATCATGCTTCGTATCTTCCGCCGTTCGGTTCTTGTGCTCCTGATCAGTGTGGTCAACACGTTCTTTCACGTACTGCCGGCGCAACGCCACGAAGAGTGCGATGAGGCCGCCAGCACCGGCACCAACGGCGAGAATGTTCCGGATAACGTCAACCCGAAGTTGGGCCGCTCGGACTGCTAGGTCCGGCGAGTTCGTAAATCTCGCCGGAACCTGAGCGGCATTCCACATAAACCACGCAGCGACACCTGTTATCGCAAGAGCGAAAACAGCAAGAACTAGCAAAGTCGCAAGGTGGATAGGTTTGTAGGTGCGAGGCTTTGAGATTTTCTCGGGCTTGGCTTTGCGCTCAGACCACTTCTTCCACAGGAAGCCGACAAGCTTGATCCGCTTATACCACCTTGGACGTTCGGGCATCCCTGGATTATCTCGCACGGTCGCAACATCGGCGTTCCCCCGTTCGGACATTGTACGACGAAGGCAGAACCCGCTACTCCCCTAGACTCGCTATTGTGCACATCCCCAGAATTGTGGTTACGGGGTCGGTCCCGTCTGCTGGGTAGCAGTCCTCCGAGATACCGACGGTTTCGAACTTGAGGCGTATCTCTTCCGGAGTGAGCACAGCTTCCGGCGCGATGCGCTCTTTGCAGGCGACGATTCGATCCCAGTGCGTCAGACCTTCGTCGCTGTTGTTGACGTGTGGTTCGTAAAGAACCATGTCTAGACCTTCTGTTATGTCGGCTAGACCGTACTCAGTGACACGAATGCTGGCCGTATCTGTCGGGAAGCGACGATGATTGAACTTGGCAACGCCTAGGTTGTTGACAATCTCCTTCACTACTTCGATGTTGCCATTCAGCTTGGCGGACAAGACGCTAACGATCATGGTCTGTACACCCAATAGTTGATAATCTTGCTGGTGGTATTCGTGTCCCACCCGCACGCGCCGCCCACGCCACCGCCCTCGGCGACAAGCCCCGCCCCCCGGTCTCCAGCGGCGCCAGCCTGCTGGAGTTCGAGGTCGCGCTGCACGTCCCCCAGCCCTAGCCACCTCCCCGCCGACCTCTCGGACACGGACGAGCCCAACACCGGCCCGCAGACACGGACCGCCCGGGACGGTGAGGTGCGCCAAGGGGAGGCCCCCCGCGGCTTTGACAGTCTCTTCGTGTGCCGAGGATGCCGCCTAGAGCCGAATCGCACCGGGCCGGATGTCTCCGTTGATAGCGTTGAGGCGGCCTGAGCGGTAGCTGGCCACCAGTCGCCCTAGCTGCCATTCCACGCCGTTCGCTCAGGGCGCGTCCCAAGGTCCGGGGGGCTTCTGGCCATGTTCGACGGCTTCGAGGAATTCGACATCGACACGCCCGGCGCGACGATCCACGGACGTCGCGGCGGAAGCGGGCCGCCCGTTCTGCTGCTGCACGGCATCCCCGAGACGCATCTCATGTGGCACCAGGTCGCGCCACGGCTCGCCGAGAACTACACAGTCGTCGCCACCGACCTGCGGGGGTGGGGCGACAGCGGTAAGCCGCCGAGCACCGCAGATCACGAGCCGTACGGCATGCGGGCCATCGCCCGCGACCAGGTCGAGGTGATGCGCGCTCTGGGCTACGAGCAGTTCCGACTCGTCGGCCACGATCGTGGGGCGCGTTGCGCGTACCGTCTCGCGCTGGACGCACCGGACGCGGTCACCCGGCTGGCCGTCATGGACGTGGTGCCCATCGGCGACGTCTACAACCGCGCCGACAAAACGTTCAGCCTCTCCTACTGGGTCTGGTCCTTCCTGGCGGCACCAGCGCCGGTGCCCGAGGAATTCATCAAGGCGGTGCCCGCGGTGCTCGTCGACTTCATGCTCGACACCTGGCCGAAGGTGAAGGACGCCTTCCCGGCCGAGGTACGGGCGGCGTACGTCAAACAGTTCAGCGACCCCGCCACGGTGCACGCGATCTGCGAGGAGTTCCGCGCCGCCGCGACGCTGGACTACCAGCAGGACGAGGCGGACCGAGGCAAACGGAAGATCGCCTGCCCGGTGCTGTTCCTCTGGAGCTAGGAGGGCCAGGTCGCGAAGCTCTACGACGACCCGCTCGCGATCTGGCGGGAATGGGCCGACGACGTACGCGGCGAACCGGTCCCGGTCGGGCACTTCATCCCGGAGGAAGCCCCCGACGAGACCACCCGCCAGCTCCTGGCCTTCCTGAGCTGACGCCGGCCCGACCCGCCGGCGCCTCCCTCGCTTGATCCACCCGGGTTCAGCGAAACCGGGTGTCCGGGTCGCGGCCGGAGGGACGACTACGCCGGGGGGCGACGGCGGTCGGCGGACGCGCGGCCACCGACCGGCGGTCGGGATCCGGCGGGCGGTCGGGATCCGGCGGGCGCTGGCGATTTGGCGGGCGCTGGGCATCCGGCGGGCCGTCGGAGCCCGGCCAACCGTCGTCCAGGGACAGCCGAGCGTCATCGGGCGGCGAGGCGGGGCGGCCAGCGAACGGCGGGCGTGAACCGGCCGGCGGCGGCGTGGGGCGGAAGATCGTCATGGCGGGCTCAGCGACGCGTCACGGCTCGGGGCCGGCGCAACGCCATCACGGCGAGGATCAGCCCGGTGATGGTCAGTGCCGCGCCGCCGGGCAGCAGCAGCTTGCCGGTCATCCCGCCGCTGCTCCCACCGAAGCCGGTTGCCGGACCACGGCTGGGCTGGACGGGGATCTTCTTGACCACCTGAAGCATGGTCGAAGCGGTCTCGCCGTCCCGGCACTCCAACTTGACCCGGTAGTTGCCGGGGCGGGTGCGCTCGCGCACCATCGGCGCGGCGGTGAGCACTCCGCCCTGCGGCTGCACGCCGACCGCCCCGAAGGCGTCGGAGACCACGGTGGCGCCCACCGAGTTGTCCCGACAACACGCCCGGATGCCGACCAGATAGCCAGGCTGCACCGTGCTGGGGCTCACCTCGACGAAGATGTCCACCACCGGCGTCGGTGAGGCCCCCCCGGCTGCGGCGCGACCGCGACGGCAACAGCCCGCTCGGGCACGACGAGACCGGCGACGGCAGGCTGAGGGGCAGCGAGAGCGACGGCGGCAGGCTGAGGGGCAGCGAGAGCGACGGCGGCAGGCTGAGGCGCGGCGAGGGCGGGCGCGGCGGCCAGCAGGGGGCCGGCGAACACGGTCACCAGCGACAGGCTCACGACGCCGCGGGTCAGTGTCACGATGCCCCCTCTCGACGCCGTGCGGCCGGGTCGGGTAGTGGAGCACCCGACCTGCCGTACCAGTTGGATTTGGACGCCGCCGGGGCCGAAGCCATTGGTGAAGTCAGGGCGCGCCTGGCCTACCTGCCCACCGACGACGATCCGAAGTCGTGATCGACACTGCCCCGGTCGTCGACAAACTCCGTCGGTGGCACGGCCTGGCGGTCCTCGACAGCTACGTAAATACGTCGCGACGGGCGGCGTCTGATGAACCTCGAATCGGCGACGGATGACTCCGAAGAATCACGGTCCGCGCGCCTCAGCCACCACCGGGGCCGATCGGCCGCGCGCCGTACCCCCACTGGAGCCGAACAGCGCGCTGTCGCCGCACAACAAGCGGCGCGTCGGTCCACAAGCGCCTCCGGCGGGGGCGCTCGGGCTCCGGGTGATCGACCGAAAGTTGCAGGTTCACGCGGGGAGGGACTGTCGTCCCGCCCGCCATCGACCCAAGGCAAGCCGAGTAGGTCAGGGGCAGGGCGACAAGGTCGTTCGTCCGGTCGGGCGCTCCACCTTGTCACCCTGCCCCTGACCTACTCCACAGGTGTTGGGTCGACGGCAGACGGGACGACAGTCGGACGTAGGTGCGAAGCCCCAGCGCAGCAGCGTCGCACCGCCGCCAGCCCAAAAAGCACCTTGGCCATCCTCATTCTCAAATCCCGACTAATAATGTATGATTATAGCGTCACTCCAAACGACCCGCGCTCACACGAGAAGGAAAGGCCACGTCACATGGACGTCAACATTGACCGCGATCCTTACATCCGATGGGACGACACCTGGCAGAAGAACATGACCCGCTGCATCGCCTGCGGGCTTGAATGGTTCTTCCACATTCCCGAACGCCGCTGGCCGCACCTGTGCGTGGACTGCGCCGACGCCGCAGGCCGCCACCCGGACAACCTCCTGCACTCAGCCGCAATCGCCTACGACCAGGGCCCCCGCCAGGTTCACGCCGACGCCGCCGCGGTCTACCGCGACCCGAGCACCGGCCGGCAGGGTTTCTGCGTCACCGACGGCATCGGCGACGACTACGAGCCGGCCACCGCGGCCTACACGGCCGCATGGTCGGCGGCGGCTGCCGCCGCGACGGGCGGAGCCGCCGCCGGGCTGCACACCGCACGCACCATCTGGCACCGCCACTACGACCACGCCCCGGCAGGCCAGGAGGGCAACGCGCTTGCCGTCGTCGCCGCGCCGATTGACACCGCCAACGGCGGCGGCTTCGACATCGCCTGGTGCGGAGACGCCCGCGCGTACGCCTACGAGGCCGCCACGCTGACGCAGATCACCACCGACCACACCGAAGCGCAGCACATGCGCGACACCGGCATGCCCGCCCAGTGGATCGGCCCGCGCGCGGAGAACACCGTCCGCGCCTCGGTCGGACGGGGCGACATCGCCAGCGTCCGCATCCTCGACCCGGTCGGCCGACTGCTGCTGTGCAGCGACGGCGTGCACCGTCAACTCTCCCCCGACGCGATGACGCGAATTCTGCGCGTGCACGAGAGCCCCCGCAACGCCGCCACCCGCCTCATACGGGCAGCGCGCCAGGCCGGCAGCACCGACAACGCGACCGCCCTCGTGATCGACCTACCCGCGAGCGCGAACAGCCGCTACCACCGTCCCAATGCCGACTCGCACTAAACGCCCTTATACTGTATGATTATAGATGTGAGGGAGGGGACGGCAGCCCCCAACCACACAACCAACAACCCCACAACGAAAGGCACCCACCAGTCATGACGACCCTCGCACTGCCGGACGTCAACCAGAAGTTCGCCGACGAGCGCATCGCGCAGATCAACCGGGCCACCGACAAGCAGGCCGGCATCGACCGCCAGGTCGCCGACGGCAAGCTGCGCAACCTCGGCAACGGCCGCTACCAGGTCACCGACCCCGATAGCTGGGACGACGGCGAAGTCCTGGTCATGAACCAGGGCGAGTTGCTGCCCGAACACGGCCTGGACGTCACGACCGGACAGGTCGCGCTCTACACCACCACGCCCGCGTGGCACCAGCTCGGCAACGTCATCCCCGGCGGCACGACCGACATCGACGACGTGCTCACCCTCGGCGGCATCAACTTCAACGTCAGCCGCCGCCCCGTGCTCTACCAGGCCAACCCCACCGACCAGCCCCGCATCGTGCCGGACCAGTTCGTCAACATCCGCGAAGACACCAATGCCGCCCTGGGCGTGGTCGGAGCCCGCTACGAGGTACTTCAGAACCGTCAGAACTTCGAGTTTCTTCAGGACCTCGTGAACGACTACGCCGTGACGTGGGAGTCCGCCGGAGCGGTGCGCGAGGGCCGTAAGGTCTTCGTCTCCATGCGCCTGCCGCAGGCCGTCATCATCGATGCCGAAGGCGTCAAAGACGAGATCCTGCCGTTCATCGTCGCACTCAACAGCCACGACGGGTCAAGCCTGTTCCAGGTCGTCGTCACCCCGTGGCGTCCCGTCTGCGGCAACACCGAACGATTCGCCGTCCGTGACGCCGTCACCCGCTGGGGTGTGCGCCACACCCGCAACGCCCGCGACCGTATCGAAGAGGCCCGCCGCACCCTGCGCCTGTCGGTCGAATACTTCGACAGTTTCGCCGCCGAAGAGGAAGCCCTCGCCCGCACCAATCTCGCCATCGACCAGTTCCACGAGGTGATCGGCGACCTGTGGGCCACCCCCGACGAGGACGCGCCCGTCCGCACCCGCAACAAGCACGCCAAGCGGGTGGAGCTCCTGACGGACCTCTACGACACCAACGCCGCCCGCCTGGGCCGCACCGCATACGCCGCCGAGCGCGCCATCACCGAGTTCGCCGACTGGAAGACCACCATCCGGCCCACCGGATCCCTGCGCGGCAACAACCTCGCCGCCCGCGCGACCGCCGTCATGGAGGGCAGCGCCGACGAGCTGAAGAGCAAGGCGCACCGCCGCTTGCTCACCCTCACCCACCGCTGACCCCACCGGGGGCGGGCACCGAGCATTCGGCGCCCGCCCCTCGCGGCCCGAGACCGGGTCGGCGCGCATCGAGCACGCCGACCCGGGCTGCCGCGCCGCACCTCACGGCCGCACCCCACGCGCAGGAGGGACCATGCAGAAACCCATCGGACTGCCCCACGGCGTACGCCTACCCCGCACCTTCACCGAAGCCGACGCCCGCGACGTCTTCATCGCCTTCGCTCGCGCCTATGGCTGGACCGGCTACCTGATCGGCCGCGCCGAAGCGCAGGCCCGGATCAGCCCTCTCAGCCTCACCGACGCCGAATGGCAACGCCTGCGCGCCAGCGAGGACTGGAGCCGCGTCAACGCCACAGCACGGCGCGCCATCGACCACGCCGACGCCATTGGACACGCCCTGCGACAGGCCGGATTCGGCTGCACCACCTGCACCTCAATCGTCACCGGCCCGCCCGCAGCAACCTGGCGACGGTGCCCGCGCTGCCTCGCAGCCACCACCCTGACCGAGTTGCAACACCAACCCTGCCCCGCCGCCGACCCGCCCGCCGCCCACACCTGGGACGGCGGACGATGCAGCGCCTGCACCATGCCCGCCCCGACGCCCCGCCTCACCGCCGTACCCGACGCCGCCTAACCACGGGGGACACCGGCGGTTGCCGGTGTCCCCCGGCCCAACGCCCAGCGGCCCGAACAGCAGGAGACCCGATGCCCAGCCAGCCATACCAACCCACCTCCGGCGTCCTGGACGACCTCACCCACGCCCTACCGCTCATCGGCCGGCACCTAACCGCACCCGTTGTCATCGGCACCGGCGACCAGGCCGCGCCCGTCGTCGCCATCACCGGACCACACACCACGATCACCGTCGAGCGCGGCCCCGAAACCAGCCACCGAATCACCATCGACATCCACACACAGCGCGCCGCCTGACCGCCACCGAAGCTCTCGCCGTTCACCTGCCCGATCTACCGCCACGGCGACCCCGACTCCCACAAGCACCGGACGGCCGGGGCACTCGCAGCGCCTGTCATCCATCCGGGCTGGCTGCCACCCGCGTGCGCGGTCGCCCCCCTCGCGCCTCAAGGCCGGTGCAGGGCCAAGGCATTGCAGGAGCGGCCTACGGCCGCGCTGCCCAACCCTGCACGGCCGCCGGCTGCGCCGGCGACCAACCCGCCACCACCGACACAACGCCTCGCCGCTAATCGGCCTGGCACAGCTAACAACCACCGCACCCGCACGCAGTAACAGTCGGCGGCCTCCGCCGCTGAGCCTTCAGGCAACCCGTTTGGGTCCTCGGTTCGTGGTGGTGGCGACCGTTGCTCCCGCGAGCACCGGACGGTCCGGACGCTCGCTACGCTCGCCCCGAGTCCGGCCCGCCCTGCCGACTCCGCGCCCAGTCACCCTCGCGCCTCAAGGCCGGCGCAGGGCCAAGACATTGCCGGAGCGGCCTACGGCCGCGCTGCCCTACCCCTTTTCGGCCGCCGGCTGCGCCGGGATTATCGGTGTCGAACGTCGGAAGTAAAATCCGCCGCGGGCTCAGAAAACATCATGCACAAACCGCATGATCTTTTCCTCGAAACCCCCGCGTCGGATTTGACTGCCGCCGCCCGACACCTGGGCGAGCAAGCTCGCCCCCGGCGGCCGAAAAAGGGGTTGGGCCGTGACGTGACGAACACGCAGGACTGATCGCGGCCGGCACGGTCCGCCGGGTGATCTTGACGAAAACCAATCGCAGAGAAACGGCTCCCAGATAGACAGCTCAACCCTTAATGCTGTATGATTATAGATGTGAGGGAGGGGACGGCAGCCCCCAACCACACAACCAACAACCCCACAACGAAAGGCAGCACGATGGGTGAATTGCCCGCCACCTACGAACAGGCCGACCGCGTCGAATCGCTCACCCGAGTCGTTCGCGCCCGCCACCTCGCGCACCTGCGCCTCACCACCGAGGCGATGCGCGGCATCCTCCCCATCGAGGACAACCAGGAGCGCAACCGCCGCATCGTCATCGTTTTCCTGCACCTGGTTCTCAGCAAGACCCACCCGGTTAGCCCCGACTGCGCCAACCAGATCATCACCGCCGCCGCTTACGAGCTGAACGGCATCGACTGGGCGGCCACCGAATACACGGTTCGGTGGACCGAATACGGCCGGTTCTACCTCGACACGAGGGGCGGAAACACGGAACAGTCCCGCTCCGTCAACCTCACCGCCGACTCGGTCGACATCGAGCGGTACCCGAACGTCTACCTCGCCCCGGTGACCAAGGGCTGACACGCAACCGCCAGCGGCGGCCGGAGAGATTCCGCGCCCCGGCCGCCGCTGGCGACGCCTGCCACATTCCCTCACGCGTCCGGCCATTTTTCGCCGACGACGCGCCCAGGTGCCCTCACCGGAAGGCCCCGCCATGCTCGTTTACACCCTCGCCACGTTCAATGTCGCCCTGACCCTCGCTGTGCTTTTGCTCGCGCACCGTCAGCGCCGCGCCCTGACCACGCTTCACACCCGTTTGACCATCGCCGAATACCGCGCCAGCCACGACGACCTCACCGGGCTACTGAACCGCCGCGCCATCCTGGCGCACCTGCAAACCCAGCTCGACGCCGGCCGCCCGGTCACCATCGCCGTACTCGACTTCGACGACTTCAAAGCCATCAACGACAGCCACGGCCACGACGCCGGAGACAAAGCGCTCATCGAAGCCGCCCGCCAGCTCAAAGCACTACCCGTGATCGCTGGTCGTCTCGGTGGCGATGAATTCCTGATGGTGACCACGGCCGACCCCCGCACCGGGTCCGCTCACGCAGTCGCCGCGCAAGCCGCGATAGCGAGCGCCTGCATCGACGCTACCGGCCGCACCGTCCGGCTGGCCGTGACCGCAGGCGTGGCCCACGCCCCCGCCGGCATCAGCCTCCCGGAACTCCTGCGCTGCGCCGACCGCGCGATGTACGCAGCCAAGCGCACCGGCGAACCACTCCAGACGCACCACGACGAGATCCCCGACGTGCCGGCCCCTGGCCCCCAGCGCCACCGCCGCACCTACCGCCGCTAACCCACGCCGGGCCGGTGGCCGGGCAACCCCCACCCGACCACCGGCCCCACCCCTAAAGGAGTTCGGATGACCGCGCTCACCGCGCCGACGATGAAGCTACGCACCCTGCCCACCACAGACCGGCGGCGCGACGTTTACACCCTGCTCGACGGCGCGACCCGCACCGTCTCCGTCGCGCTGACCCTGCTCGACCTGTGCGACCACGTCCCGGCATGGCCAGCCGGCCCCGAAGCGACGGCCTACCCGCCGCGCACGGTCCGAGCCGCCGCCGTCCAAATCGCCCAACACGCACGCCACGACCGATGCGACCGATGCGTCAACCGTCACCACCAGATGCGCGCCGCCGCCCGACTCGCCGAACTCTGGTTGGACCTATGGCGTGCGTGCATCCGTTACATCACCCAGCCCCAGCGCTTCCCGTTCCACCGCACGCAACGCGCCGCCGCATGGCTGGCCGACTACGTCGCATGGGTCTTCACCGGGCGACCGCACTACCTCCTAGGCCAGCCCGCCTAGCCCCGGTGCCCGGCCGGCATCCCGCCGGCCGGGCACCGCACGCGAGACGGCGTCGACGCGCATCGAGCACGCCGCCGCCGGCTACCGCTCCCGCCCCTCACCCTGCGCGCCCCAGACAGAACTCATCGCCGAGCCGCCCGGAAGGCCCAATGAATCCGCACATCCGCCACCCCCGCGACCCACGCCAATCCGTCTGTGGCATACCCGCCGCAGACGTACAGCGATGGGAGACCGAGCACCCGCCACGCAGCTACTACACCTGCGAGGACTGCTACACCCTGCTACCCGAGGCCAGCCGACCCGATGACGCCACCCACCCAACCGGCGACGCCACGCTCATCGACACCCTGCGCCAGATCGTCGCCAACCGCCAACACGCCAAGATCAACGGCGTGATCGTCGACATCTGGTCGGCCAGCGTCACCGTCCTCATCTGGGACAACATCCGCGACGACAAACGGCAACGACTTCTCACCCTGCCATCACACGAACTGATCCTTCGTTGCGTCGCCATCTACACCCGAGTCAACGCGAAGGCCAACAAGCCATGACCGGCGACCGGCCACGACAGCGGTTCATTTTCGGACCATGGGTGTTCGACATCAACGCCGCTCTAGCGCTGATCGCAGCAGCCCCCCGCGCGCCCCAACCCCTCAACGTCACCGCCTGGGCGAACGCGTACGGCCTGCGCCACCTCGACAACCCGAACCCCTGGGCAACCAACCTCATCGGGCCGACAAACAACAGCCTCAACCGGGCCTACGCCATGACCACCGACCTCACCACACCAGTGATCGTCTGTCAGATCCCCATCACCGAACAGCAGCCCGCCCCGCTGCTGATCGACGGCACACACCGGCTCTACCGCGCATGGCGCGAACAGGTGCCGCAACTCCCCACCTACCTGCTCAGCCCAGCAGAAACACAACAGATCAAGACGGCGCGCTAACCCCGCCGCATCCCGCAGCACACACCATCGCACCACACGGAAGGCACCCGGTATGAGGCTGACCCGCCCCGAACTCGTCACCATCGCCCACGCCTGCGACGACTGGGCACCCAACTACTGCAACAGCCCAGTCGCAGGCGGAAAGAACGAAGCCATCCGCCACATCGCAGACAGCCACCTCGAAGCGCTGACCAACAAATACGGCCGCCCCAGAGTTTGGGCCGCTGTAACCGCTCACCTTGACGCCCACCCCGACACACTCACCGCGCCGCGCACCACCGGCGCCGAACGCGCAAACCGCGAGGCAGAACGCAACGCGCGCGCCGACGCCTACCTACGCGCCGCCCTGCACCACCACCAGGCCGGCGAGCCCTACGAAGCGCTCGCGCTCATCGACCGCGCGGAACTGGCCTCGCCCACCTTCAAGGATTTCACCCGGTACCGCCGCGCCGTGCACAACAATCTGCCGCCCCTACCCCCAACCGACCTCACCGGAACCGACCTACGCCACCGCGCCACGCTGCCGCTGGTCGACCCGCACCCCGGGCCGCCCGTCAAGTTCCACGGCAGCCAGACCCGGGGATGGGTCTACCCCGGCCATTTGGTCATCCAAGGAAACTGGCCCGCCGCCATCCCCGAGCACTGCACGGCCACCGACGACGAACTCATGGAATGGATCGCCGACGGAACGGTTCTCGTCTGCACCGGCTGCGGACTCGACTGGACCTAACCACGGTGCCCGCAACGCTGGCCGGTCCGGGCTAGACCCGGACCGGCCAGCACCACCACCTCAGGACGGCGCACCGCCTGAGACATCACCAGCGGAAGCCGGCCCGGCATTCCCGGGCACCGGGACAGCCGTCCGCCGACGACGAGGCACCACCTCGCCCAACTCAGCGATCCGGGCGCGCACCGCCGCTCCATCCGCGCCACGCCGAAACGCCCGCACCCGCGCCACGTCCACCCCGGTCAAGTCCGCCGCCAGGCTGTCATCGCGCAGCACCGTCGCCAGGACCACCACGGCCAACCCGTGTTCCGCCGCAGCCGTCGCGACTTCCTGATCCAGCCGCGCGACGACCTCACGCCGACGCTGCTCCGCATCCTGCACCGTTCCGGCAGCCTGCTCGACCGCCCGCACCGCGCGCAGCTCTAATTCCTGCCGCCGCCGCAGCGCCAAGGTCGCATCATTCCCCGTTTTACTCGCCATTCCCCGACCGTAGCGACCACCCCCGGCAGCTCACCAGATCACGCACCCCGCCAATTCGTCTATTCGTTCGATGCTGGCCGCAGTTCATCATCTTCCCGCCCGACCGTTCAGGCTCAGCCACGCACGCTGCGGCCTGCCCAAACGGCTACCGCTTCATTTCTTGCTCGCTTACGGGGGATACACCCCCTTGCATTCTCCATCGCCATTCCAAAGTTGATCTTCTACGGTCGAGCCATGTTGTCCGTCACGCGCATCTCGCCCGGCGACGGCTACCGCTACGTCATCGAACAGGTCGCCGCTGGCCGCCATGACCTGCGCCCGCTGGACGACGGAGGGCCAACGCCCTACTACATCAACCACACCGCGCGGGGAGAGAGCCCCGGCTGGTGGGCCGGCAAGGGCGCCGCCGTCCTTGGCGCCTCCGGCTGGGTCAACGAGCGGCAAATGCGGTACCTCATCGGCCAAGGACGTCACCCGCTCGCCGGTTATCGGCTCGGGCAGAAATGGCGGATCTACAGGCCCATGACCGACGAGTACCGCGAGAAGGCAGTCCAGCGGGCGCTGGCGCACCTGCCCGCCGATGCCACGATGGAGCAGCGCGACAAGGTATGGCACGACATCATGAACGCGCCCGAGCGGCGGGCCGTATCCGCATACGACGTCACCGTCTCCCCCGTTAAATCCGTATCGCTGCTGTGGGCGTTCGGCGACGACGCGGTCAAGCAGGATGTTATGGCCGCGCACCACGCCGGGGTGCGGTCGCTCCTCGATCACCTCCAGCGCCACGGTGCGTTCGCCCGCGCCGGCGCGGGCGGCGTCCGCCAACTCGACACCGCGGGCCTGGCGGCGCTGGTCTTCGACCACCGGATGAGCCGCGAGCGTGACCCACAACTGCACTCGCACGTCGTCGTCTCCAGCAAGGTCCAGACGGTGACCGCGGACGGCGATCCGCAGTGGTTGTCCCTCGATGGCAGGGCCTTCTACCGGGCGACGGTCGGCGCCCGGGTCGCCTACGAACGCGCGGTGGAAGTCGAACTTCACCGCCGCCTCGGGGTTAGCTTCGGCGCGCGGAGTGACTCCGGTATCCGTGAAATCGTCGGTTTCAGCGAGGCGTCGCTGCGTCACTTCGGTAAGCGGCGGGGCGCGATCACTGAGGAGATGGACCGCCGCACTGACAGGCAGGCTCCGGCGACGCGATCCGTGGCCGCGCAGTGGCGTCGCCGCGCGCAGGATGCGACGTTGCGGACCCGCCGGCCGCACAAGGGCGCCGAGTCCACCCAGCAGGCCGTGCAGCGGTGGCAGGCCGAGGACCGTACTGCGCGACTCGACACCGCCGGGCAGGTACGCCTCGTCCTCACCGGCGCCGCCCGTGACGACATCGCCGTCGCCGCGCGGCGGGTCCTTCGCCGCGCGGACCGGCTACATCCGGACGGCGTCGACGAAGCAGTGCTCCGTGAGGTCGCCGCTCAGCTCGGTGTCCCCGCCGCCGAACACGACCGCGTCGTCGACGCGGCCGTGCGTAGCGACGTGCGTCTCGCTCTCGCTCGTGCCGTGCGCAACCTCGGTCGCGAGCGGGCCGTGTTCGGCCGCGAACATCTCGAGTTGGCCATCGGCCGCGTCCTCGACATCACCCCCGGCCAGTCACCGCAGGCCGATTGGCAACGGGTGCAAACGCTTGCCGGCCGGGCCATCGCCGATGGTCTGGCCGGGCTGCGCGTTCTCACACCGCCGGCGCTCGTGCAGTGGGGGCCGAGCCTGCTGCGCGGCAGCGACCGGCACAGCGAATACACCCGGCACCGCGACCTGCAGATGACCACCCACACGGTCCTCGCCGCCGAGAAGGAAGTCCTCACCTACGCCGGCCGCCGCGGAGCCATCCCCGCCCCAGCGGCAGCGATCACCTCCGCCGCAGCGGCCCTGCGGTTGTCTCCCGAGAAGGAGGCGGCGCTGCGCTGGCTCGTCGGCGACGACCGGCGGGTCACCGGCGTCGTCGGGCCCGCCGGCACCGGCAAGACCTACCTGCAACGGGCCGTCGTTACCGCCGCACGCGACAGCGGTGTGCCGGTGGTCGGCCTCACCGTCGGACAGTCCGCAGCGCAGCTGCTCGCCGACGCCACCGCCTCGCCCGACGGGCAGGTGTTGCGGACCGAGAACATCGCCCGGTGGCTGCACGCCCAACACCGGCCGCCCTCCGGCACCACCGCCGCGGACTGGCAGTTCCGCCCCGGGCAGTGGGTCATCATCGACGAGGCATCGCAGGTCTCCAGCCACGACCTCGCCCGTCTCGTCACCCTCCTCGACAAGGTCAACGGGAAACTCATCCTCGTCGGTGATCCCGAGCAGATCTCCGCGATCGGGCCCGGCGGTTTGTTCCGCTACCTCGACAGCTTTGGCACCACCACCCACCTCTCCCAGGTCCACCGGTTCACCCAACCGTGGGAAGGAGCGGCGTCGCTGCGACTGCGCGGCGGCGACCTCACCGTCCTTGCCGAGTACGACCGCCGGGGCCGGCTCGTTGGTGGGCACCGGGCGCAGCTCGTCGGCCAGATGCTGGACCGGTGGGCAGGCGATATGGCCGGCGGTCTGCGCAGCATGATGCTCGTCGAGACCGGCGACGAAGCAGCTGATATCGCCCGTCGCGCCCGCGACATCCTCATCCATGCCGGCCTCGTCCGAGCTGGCCCCGCCGTGCGGCTGCGCGACGGCAACCGTGCCAGCGTCGGCGACATCATCGTCACCCGCCGCAACGACCGACGTATCAGCGCCGGCAGCACCTACGTCGCGAACCGCGACCAATGGCGCGTCGACGCCATCAACCGCGCCGGCCAGGTGCAGGTCACCAACCTCCGCACCACCGCGACCGCCCTGCTGCCCGCCGCGTACGCCGCGCAGCACGTCCAGCTCGCCTACGCCCTCACCGTCGACTCCGTCCAAGGCCAGACCGTGCACACCGCCCGCGCGGTCGTCGACGACAACACCTCCCTGGCCCGCCTCTACGTCATGCTCACCCGCGGAACCACCCTCAACGAGGCGTACGTCGTCACCGACGACCACCCCCGCGAGGGAACCCCACCGCAGCCCCCCACCGCCCGCGTCGCTGTCCTCGCCGACATCATGCGCCGCGCCACACCCGACCACTCCGCCACCGAGACCGAACAGCACCTCTGGGCCGACGTCGACGCGCTGCACGCCTGGACGCCGATCTACGACGACCTGTCCGCCCGCGCCCGCATCCCCGAATACCTCGCCATCGTCCGGCAGATCAGCGGACGGCAGCTGGCCGACCGGCTCGCCCGGGACCTCGCGCTGCCGGCCCTGATCGCCCGCCTCACCACCATGCGCGAAGCCGGCCACAACCCCACCGACGTGCTGCGCCGCGCCATCCGGCCCCGCGAAATTGACTCCGCCGACGACATCGCCGCGGTGCTGTCCTGGCGCATCGACCGCATCATCGGCCGCGCGACCGCCGACCCCACGATCGCCACCACACCAGAACTCGCCGCGACCTACACCGACCGCATGCCCGCCGACCTCACCGGCGACATCGGAGACGCCCTGCGCCAGGTCGCCGGCATCTGCGACCGCCGCGTCCGCGCCCTGGCCGACCTCGCCGCCGAGCAGCAGCCCGCCTGGGCCCGCGCCCTGGGCGACGTCCCCAACGACACCGCCGGCCGCGACCAGTGGCTAGCCCGCGCCGAGGTCGTTGTCACCTACCGCGACCGATACCAACTCACCAGCGAGCACCCCATCGGCCCCGAACCCTCCACCAGTGACATCGCCCGGTGGAACGCATGGCACCGCGCCCGCGTCGTCGTCGGCACCGCCACCCTCGCCGGCCGCCTCACCACCACCGACGACCAAGAACTCACCCGACTCATCACCGCGCAACGCACCGCCGACGACGCCGCGCCGCCGTACGTCGCCGACCAACTGCGCGACGCGCACCTCACCCTCACCGACGTCGAACAGCGCCACCACGACCTCGCCCTCCTCCTCACCGCCGTCGACGCCGCCGGCCAGCGCGCCACCGCCCACGCCCAACAGCTGCACCCCCGCTGGTGGCAACGCGGGCCATCGCGCACCCGGATCCTCACCGCCCAACGCGAAACCCAACAGCGGATCGACACTGCCACCGGCCGGGCCGCCAGCCTGCGCGCGAAGCTGACCAGCCTGCGCGAGGTCATCGACCAGCGCCAAGCGCGGGTCACCGACCTCGAATCCCGGCACCGCACCTGGAGCCGCTGGTACACCAGCGCCCTGCCCACCCGCTACGCCGGACTCGCCGCCGCAGCCGAACAAACCCGCCGCACCACAACCCGCCGCACCACCCTGGCCGACGCCATCGCCACCACCACAGCGCGAGTCCGAGCCATCGACGAAACCCGGCCGCAGCCACACGTCACACCCATCACCGAGCACCTGCCCGAGCAAGCCACCGCCGCCCGGGAACGCACCACTACCCGCGACCTGGCGACCGTAGAGGAAGCGGAGATTGACTGATGGCCACGCATCCCACCGCGTTCGTCGACGAGTCTTGGCTCCAGCAACGCAACAGCCCCGGCGCCTACCTGATGGCCGCCGTCATCATCGACCACGACAGCGTCCCCGCCGCCGAGGCCGCCGCGACAAGAGCCGCCGGCATCCACGACGGCTACCACTCGACCGCGCTGTACCACCGAGGACACGTCGGGACCATCGAAGCGATGCTCGACGTCGTTGCCGAACACGCCGGCTGGTCCGTCGTCTCCGCCCAAGTACCCATCAACCCAGGCAACACGGCCGCCGTACCTAACAACCCACGCCACGTACACGCACACCTGGAAGGCCAACGCGAACACGCCCGACAACTCAGCACCGAACGGCTCCTACGCCACCTCAACGACCAACGAGTCCGCGACGTGTACCTGGAAACCCGGGGCAGTCCCGCAGAGTGGCGCAACGCTCGGGAAACCGGCAGTCGGCTGCCCAGCATCGACCGCAACGACATCCGCGTCTACCGCCGACTCCTCGAACAGGGAGCCATCAGCCACCGAATGCGGCTCATCCACGTCGAAGGGCGCAACGACCCCGGACTGTGGATGGCTGACGCCGTCGCATGGTCCGCAGGCCGCGCCATCCGCACCGACGAACCGCAATGGTGGAACCGGATAGCCGACGTCGCCACCATCCTCGAAGCGAGCACCGGCACCGAACTGCGCCTCAACGCGAGTGGGGCCGCTCCACCAGATGGCGAACGCGACCCCCACAACCTGAGCCAAAGAGCCCAGCCCATGTCCTCACCCGTATTGTACTCCGCCGCGCCAACGGAACACCAGGTCGGCGCCATCCTGAACAGCCTTGTCGCGCAAGCCGAGCACGCAAGGGCACCCGCTGCTGAGAAGCTGACCCGTGAGGTGCTCGGCTACGTGCAGCAGATCGCCAGGCGCGTCGAACAACTCAGCGACACCGTCAACCACATCCTCCCGCGACCTCCCAGCGAAACCGCACGGCCACCCGCTCCTAAAGTCGAGAGCGTCGAACAGAACGACGTCGGCGTGTCTCACCATCGTGAAATCGACGATTGATCTCAGCTGCCCAAGCCGACCGCCACGCGCGGGTCGAGCGGCCCAGGGCGGCTGCTCGACTGCCGCCGCGAGCATTAACCGAGGACCGCTCTTAGCCCAACCTCACAGTCGATGCGGAGCATCAGGTGCCTGCTGACGACGACGCCCTAACCTCGGGCAGCCTCCAAGTTCAGATGCAGGCGACCGCGCCAGAGAGCGCTCGATGGGTCGACGCCATCCGGACATTCGACGTAGCGAGCGCTAGCCAGCGGCGGGACAAAGCCACCGACTGCCTTCGCATACCGCTCTCCCTCGGGCGTGCGCGACGCAGAGTGCCGCGGCTGAAAGGCCCAATGTTCGGCGGTCGCGGTGGCACAAGCATGCGACCACAGCGAGCGGGCGACACCTAACCTGCGGAACCCCTCGACGGTGAACACGTCAAGAACGGTCCCGGCCGGCAGGCCGCCAGGGACGGCAAGCGCAGGCTTCGCTGCTGCCGGCAGTCGAAGGTGCGCGATCCGCGCCGCATCGGCCACGGCCACGAACCGGACCTCAATCGGATGTTGTGGGCCGTCGAGGATCTCCGCGATCAGCACCACGCCCAGTCCACCGATCTGCACACGAGCCTGAGTCTCAAGCCTCCGCCAGGGCACGGGCACCACTGCAAACGAAGGATCCATGCACCGACTCTCGATCAAGATTTCGACAGTGGCCCGCAGTAGGCTGGTAGTCGCCGCGCGGATGGTGCTAGCCGGCGCCCTGCGGGCTGACCACACCTCCGACCTGGAAGCGCCCTCGATACGGCTCGCCGAAGGCGTCCACCCTGCGAAGCGTGGACCTCACCCTCGCCTCGCCAGCGGCGACGTCACCCGTTCGCCGAAGCAATTCGGTCGTTTCCTTGGCACTTAGGTCGCTCTGAGGGCTGCGCGCCAAGTGGTGAAGGCATGCTCTGGTCAACGTAGCTGCCGGATTGCGGTGCTCGGTGACCTCGGGCCAGTCCGGCTGGACCGGCAGGAGCGCTGCGAACTGGCGCTTCGCGTCCTCCCGATGTGCCAGGACCTCAGCCACCGCCGCAGAGACGCTCGATAAGCTCGTGCCCAACACTGTCTGCAACCGGTGCCGGGTCTCGGGTGCAACGAGGTAGCGAATCGTGCCGACCGTGGCCAATGCGCCGACCACTAGCCACGGCCAAGGAACGCGCCGGGCCGTGGCGAAGACCCCATGGAGCAAGCCATCGGCAGCCACACCGAGAAGCGCGTTGAGTGCGCCAATCAGGCCCCCGAGGGGGCCGAGATCGCCAACGGCCCGCAACTCGTCTAGCCACTGTGCGTGGGCCAGATGGTCGTGCTGTTCGCCGTACACGGCTCGGAGTGGCGCTCGGTCTCTGCTCAACAGCGCCGCATTGAGCAGGATCGCCAAGGTCGCGGTGGGGACGTCATCGGGGTCGCAGTAGTCGCTGGCGTCGGAGGGCTGAGTAAGGAAGTCCAGACGCCGCTGCTCGATGGGGGTCGTCAACCCATCGGGCACCTGAACGCACCGCAACAACGGCGCCACGTCACCGCGCCAGGCCGCACGAACCGCTGCAGGTTCGAGCCTCTTCTGCGCCGACCACTCCTCTAGGTGCTGCTCGATTTCCTTCACAACGTGCGGCGCGCAGAATAGGCGCAGCACCCCGCTGTTGGCGGCGTTCAGCATGAGAGTTCGACCCTTGCCGGCGGCCACTCGTAGCAAGTCGTCGCGTAGAGCATTGGCATCGACCACGACCGGGAAAACCTCGGGCAACATGGCCGGTGCGAACCTACCGCGCTCGTCGGGAATACTCACAGGGCTCGCCGAGTTTCTGCGGTGAGCCTGTTTGAGGAACATGCGGACAGCATCGCCGTGCGCCGGCGCGCCGGGAGGATCGGGTGGCGTAGCGGTCATCGCCCCGGCACCTCCCAGCCGCTGCGAGGAACTCGCCGAGACCGCTGCGGCATCGACTTGAGCACAAAGTTCATGTCACCATCCTCCGATCGGTGGCAACTGGATTCGCGCGGCACGCCGAACGCCCAACAACACCGAAGGAGCAACGCCGAGAAGATTCCGCGCGTGCTGACCACGTCCCCCAGACCGCGCTTTCAGCCCCCAGGCCATACAAGATCTCACATCGTCCCACTTGTCGTGTCGCGTGTCGCCGCTCGGCAGCTGTCAGGAGCGGTACTTCCGGGCGCCGGGGCAATGGTCGGCATGCTGCGGCTGCCGGAAACCGCGCCGGCCCCTCGCTCACGGCGGCCAGGGCCATGCAGACCACCCCCGACCTCACGTGCACCTTCACCTTAAACAGGCCATCGAACGTGTGTACGATCCGGGGCGTGATGGAGGAAGTTGTCCGGCGATGGTGGAACGGAGTGTGGGGACGACTGACCCGGCGCGACGTGTGGCTGATCCGTCAGGCGCGGTGGCTGGTCGTCGCGCGCGCTGGTGACACCGAAAGCGGGCGGGTGCTGCGCTGGACGTACGACTCACATGATGACGCAACCAGAATGGTCGACCGCCTCCTGCGCTCCGACACCGCAGGCCGGTGGCGCGAGCAACAAGGCGGCACCCCGCCCCATCAAGCCTCCTCGGATGGAGGCGAAAAGCTGCGAGAGTAGGCGCGGCCATGGGATCCAAGGGCGGCTGTCCGCCAGCCCTCGACTCGCACCTCTATCAGCAACGTCACGCCGTGGAGTGCGGCATCGGCCGCCTCAACTGCAACCGAGCTGTGGCCAGCCGCTTCGACAAGCTCGCCGTGCGCTACGCGGCCACCATCCACCTTGCCGCGTAGACGAGGTGCGGCTACCGCATGATCGCCTGTCTGCTGCGCGGACACAACTTCAGATCTGGCGGTGGCCGTTGCCACAGCGCGCCGTGCTGGGCGGCGATCGCGTTCGTGACCGGGCTGCCCTGGACAGCAGCCCCTCCCGAACGCCGCTGGCTAAGTCACTCCGGTCGACATCGAGCGCAGCTGTTCACCGATGAGACGACGGTGCACGGCCGGCACGACGCCGTCTCGAAGGTTCTCGACAAGCAGCCGCTCATGGCCGATCACGTGCGCAATGGCCGCAGCAAGCCCTGCCGCCACTGGCTCTACCTCCAGCGCTCGCTGAATGGCGGCAGCGTCCTCACCCCGGCCGCCGTACGCGGCGATATGGCGAAGCGCATCGGCGGCGTCGTGCAATAGGTCCGCTTCTAAACCGGTACATGGATTGGTGAGGATTTCGACTTCGAAGTCTTCCCAACCCCTCGCCGGCTCGGACTGGAGCGCCGAATCCGGGTGCCTCCTGACACCAGCGAGGCCGCGCACGCTGCTGTGCGCGCGGATCTCGTCGACGATCGCCGGAACCAGCTGTTGAAGCGCCGCTGCTGTCTCCCGCGTCGTGGGCGTCCCTGCCAGCGAGGCCCGCAGTCCCTCTGCCACTGCCGCGCGCTGGTCGTCGCCGGTGCTGGCGAAGCGCACCAGACATTTGGTGATCGGGGAGAGATCTGGCGGGTTGGGCTCTGTCAGAACCCTCAAGCCGTGTGCGACGAGCCGGTCGCGCCACCTTGGGTAGGAGCGGGCCATGCCGTCGTCGATGATGTCCAGCGCAAGCCGCGGACCGATCGGTACGGCCTGGCCGAGGCGGTAGTCGGCGTCCTTGTCGTCGATGGTCTCGACGAGGCGGACCAGGGCGTCGTGCTGATGCGGCTGAGGAGCGGAGAAGAGCTGGCCCGCTGCGAACAACCAGGTGTTCCGCCAATACGGGCTGGCGGCCGAGGAGCGAAGGCGTTGAAGGACGTCGTCGAGCAGCCCCGTGGTCAGGTGCATGGCCGCCATGAGTTCTTGCAGGGAGCGGACATCGAAGCCGTAGCCCTCCGCGCCGCGAGGCGCGATCAGGACCAGCCGCTTGGTGGCGGCATCGAAGATCTTGTCCAGCAGGGGTTCGTCCTTGCCCGATGGCTTGAACCCGGCTTCGTCGAGGACCTGCCACGCGATCTGCCGCAGCTCGACTGCCGTGAGGCTGGCGTAGGAGCGGTCGCCCGTCTCGGCGCGCACCTGCAGCTCGAAGCCAACCCGTTCGTGTAGTTGCTGGATCTGCTGGCCAAACTCCTGCAGCATCCTATGCAACCCACCGGGCTTGTCACGTTCTCGCCTGAAGACGGCGTCGTAGTAGCCCCGGAAGAGGCTGTAGCGGTCCGGGGCCAGCTGACCGGCGCCATCGATGATGATGGTCAGGATCAAGACTTGCAACGGAGTCCTCAGCAGGTGTTGCAGCGCCTCGTCGTCCGCGGCCTTGTGCAGGCGTGTGAGCACTCGTTCGATGCGATCGAGGTCCGTGCGAAGGCGGACCCTCGTCGCGAGCTTGCCGTAGCGGACGGCCTCGGGGAGTTCGAGGAAGTCGAGGTCGATCCGCTCGAAGTGCGCGGGCGCGATGTTCTCGGTGTAGCCGACCGGGCGGGTAGTAAGGACAACCAGCACGTCGCATTTATCGGCGTCAGCGGCGTTGACGAACTCGGTGACGCGCTCGATCAGGCGCTTGCGCACGGCGGGTTCGGTGACTTCGTCCAAGCCGTCTAGGACGAGCAGCCAGGGCCACTTCTGCATCCAGGTCTTCAGCGCCCACGGCTTCACCTCTCCCATGTCGGAGCGGCGCGAAACCTTGTGGGCGATCCACCGAAGCAGAGTCGAGTCGTCGCTGAGTCCTCCTTCCTGGGCGTACAGGGCCAGGTCGACGCGCATCGGCCATCGGCGGTTTTTCGGCAGCTCACGGCCGAAGCGCTTCAGGGCTGCCGCAGTGCCCCTGATGACGTCGCGGTACCCGTCGCTGAGGTCTTCGGCGTGTTCGAGCATGGCCGCTCGGAACACCTGGACGAGGAACTTGGAAATCGTCGTCTTGCCGTTGCCAGGCGCGCCGGTGACGATCAAGTGCCGGGGCGCCGCCTGGGTGGTGACGCCGGGAGCGAGCACATGTTCGGCGCGGTCGAGCACGTACTTCACCACGCTCGTACGCCTGGCGCCGCCGGCGAAGGTGATGGGCAGGTCGATGGCCACCTCGTGGACGGGGATCCCCTGGCCGTCGCCGCTGCCCGCCTCGTCGAAATAGATGAAGCCCTCGCCCATGAGCGTGGTCTTGGCGTGCTCCCGGAGGCCTTCTTCGAGGTCTTTCAGCGGCATGGTGTCGGTTAATTGCGCCAACGCGGCAAAGACGTCGCCGGCGGTGAGGAACCCCGGAAACGCATCGCGGACGGCGGGGTGCACTTTGAGCAACGCCTGGATCTGGTTGCCATCCCAGATACGCACCTTCTTGATGCGCTTCAGCCTGGCCAGGCGGGCAATCCGCTCCTCCACGGCCTCGGGGTCGACCTCCCGACTGTTGTCGGCAAGGCGCTCCAGATAGCGCTTGATGTTCTCGTTGAGAAGATCATGACCGCCGACCTGGGGGAACGGCGTGAGCATCACGTTCGTGATGATGATCAGGAAGTCGGGAATCGGATTGCGATCTCCGTAGGGGTTGGCCCAGGCATCGAGCTCGCCGCGGACGTGCCCCCACAGCCAGGCCGCATTCTCTTGGTGGCTGGCCGACGGGGTCGCCCGGTGCTTCACCTGCAGGACGGTGTACCCCTCCCACACCTCGGCAGGCTGATCCTCCGTCGGCTTCCAGATGAGCGAACCCCGGTGGTACAGGTCCCGTCCGCCGTCCCGGCCTGAGCCCATCACCTGGACACCCGGCCCGAAGGAGGCGACCGCCAGGCTGGCCGCAAGGTCCTGGAAGCCTGTTGGACCCAACTTCTCCAAGTCGTCGCTCACATCACACCTTCTCGACCACCCTGTAACCCTGATCAGGCTGCCTCAGTTCCGGGGGCAGCCTACGCGGGCAGGGCGCCAGGCCAGGCAGCCGGCGCGCTCAGGAAATCCTGCATCTCACGGCCGATGAGAGTCGCCCCGCAACTGCACGCTCACTACGACTCGCCGAAGTAGCCCTCCTCCTCGCCGAGCAGCAGCACGACGTCGTTGATGGCCAGGGTCGACGGCGGCGGTGGTCCGTCCCCGTACGGTCTTCAGGCTTGAACGTCGAAGCCGTGAAGACCCGCCGCGCTCACGACAAAGATGACGCGCCCGCGCGGCGCGACGGCGCAGTCCCGAATGGTCGACCCGATCGGCATTGCGGCCTGCGTCGACCGCTCCCGGCACCACACGGCCACAGCATCGTCGCCAACGACGGCGAGCCAGGTGCTGTCAGGGCCAACGAGCAACTGCCGAAGACCGCCAGCGGCGGCTTGCTGTACACCGCCAGCATCACCACCGCAGCCCTCGTTGTGCTCCTCGCACCCACGCCCGTCCGCCGCCGCGACGCCCGCAAAGTCCTCGCCCTTCTCCTCCGCCGGACTTTTACCGAAAACCCGAACCACGGTAAGCCCACCCAGCAGTGAAGTTTCCACGGCAGAGGGAGCCGGCAGCGGCGCCAGGTCGCAACCGCATCACAGAGACAACCAGCAACTCCGCGCCTACCCTGCGACAGCAATTGCGCACCACGGAATACGACTACTTTTGATGCTTCAACGCCCTGAATCCGTCAACCAGCGCGCTTGCCACACCAAGGCTTTTGCAATTGACCCAGACGGGTTACCCTACAGTTCCGTTAGGACCCAGATTGACTTAGAGGAGCAGCGACGTGGCTCGGCGAATCATTCATAAACTGCTCGACGACCTGAACGGTGGAGACGCCGACGAGACTGTCACGTTTGCCCTTGACGGGGTCCAGTACGAGATCGACCTGTCAGACGCCAACGCCAAGCAGCTACGTGACGTCCTCGCCCCTTACGTGAGCAAAGGCAGCAAGATCGGCCGGGTAGTCTCGATCGGCGACGGCCGGCGGGCCGCCCGGGCTGCGGCAGGCGCGAGCGGGGGACGACGGGGAGCCACTACCACCGACCCGGAGCAGAACAGAGCGATCCGGGACTGGGCGAAAAAAGCCGGGAAGAACATCTCCGACCGTGGGCGGATCCCGGTAGAAATCGTTAACCAGTATCACGCGCAAGCAGGCCGCTGACCTTCCACCCTGGCCGCGAAGGCGTAACCAGTGGCCCGCAGCGAGTCGACAAGCCAATCAACGAGCAATGATCGCGGACCGCCGCAGCGCGGAGCACCAGGCCATATTCCTCCCCTCGATCAGGGGTGAGGTCCCTACTCAATGGGTCCGCTGCGGTAGTCCGTCCATCGGGGTCGGCTTCGCGCCTGGGACCGAGTTCGGGCAGCACGACGCGGAGCATGAAGCCTCAGTCACTGTCGACGGAGGCGTCGGGGCCGAACGGTGCGCGGTCCCCTGCTCGCTCCGATTCCTCAAAGCTCCCGCGTCAAGCAACACTGGAGCCGACGATTACAAGGTGTGGGAGAGGATCGAGGTGCCGTGCGTCGGTGGTCCGGTGGATGCCCGGTCTCTTCGCGTACCGCTTGACGACGATGGTCTTCCCCCTGCCCAGATAGACCAAAGCTGGCTGTGGGTGGAGTACGGAAGCGAACTGTTCGACCTCGACACGAACGGAAAGTACGAGCTGGAACCGGTCGCCGGCCATGGTCCGCCCTGGGTCTACGCCTGGGTCAGCCAGCCACCTGGGCGAGCGCCTACGACTTCGTCGTGAGAAGTGCCGGGACCGCGCTCGCGCCGGGTCATCAGCACGATGCCGACTCCGATCCCGGCAATCGTGAGAATCAGCCACAGGGGCGGCCAGTTGTCACGTCGAGTTGGTCTCCCGCGCCTCGTCACGCAGGTGCTTAAGATCCTGAGCAGAACTTCCGGTAGGTCTGCTCCCGGCTCGGCGGCCGTCTCGCCTTCGCCTTCCCGATCCTTGGCCGCAGTGCCGTGACAGATACACATCGCCCCACCTGGCGTAGCTGTTCGCTTACAGGATCCTAGGGAAGGGCGGGACGGCATCTCGCCGGTGTTTCTGCAGTGTGCCGGGCACGAATTCCCGCGCCATAGCTCAGCTTGCCCGCTGTGGTTCCCGCAGCGCCGCTCGTGCTCCAGCCGCCGCGACCGCCGGTAGCGCCGCGACCATGGCGAGGGCAGCGGGCAACCCCAACGGCTGCCATAGGGCCGAGCACGTCGCCGCGCCCAACGCGCCTCCTACGAAGAACATGAGATTCAGAAGGCCAAGCGCGCCACCTCGTTGCCGAGGGTCAACGCGAGCCGTGATGGCGGCAGTCAAGTACGTCTGCGCGATGGCAAAGGCGGCGAACCCGGCAGTTGCTGCGAACATCAGCGTGGCAGGGCGACGGTTCCACGCGGCGAGCAGCATGCTGGCACTGAACAACATGGCCGCCGCAACCAGCACCTGGCGCCGCGTTAGATCGCCCGCTGCGTAGCCGGCAACGCGGGCCGCCACCGCAGCCACGATCGCCCCTGGCAAGAGCATCAGCCCGATGCTCCGAGCGCTGTACCCGAAGGCGGTAAGCAACTGCGGGACGGCGTACACGCAGGCGAACATCCCACCGTAGATACCAGCACCGCTCAGACCGGCGAAGAGGAAGCGTCGCTGGCTAATCACCTCGGAAATGAAGCCGTTGGGATGTCGCCCGCGATGCTGATCGAGAAGGAATGCGAGCGCGCACGTCCCCGCAAGAAGACCGGCAACGGACAGCGGCGTGAAGTGCAACGTGGCGGACTGAATCGTCAGGAGCAGCCCTGCTGCGGTGAGTGCCAGCAAGCCTGCACCCACCCAGTCGACCCGTGTCGGCAGTGACTGACGGGATTGGGCGAGCGGCCAGCACAGAGGGATGGCGGTAAGTGACAGCGCGGGCAGGACGAGCGCTGCTCTCCATGACGCGGTGACTGCCAGTGCCCCGGCCAACGGCGCGGTGGCAGATGACAGGGCCATCGCGGCACCGAGCCGGGCCAGGACTGCCGGCCGCTGCCCTGGCGGCCGGCCGGTGGCGAGCGTCAGGGCGGTGGCGGTCATCGCTCCCGATCCCATAGCGAGTACTCCGCGGCCCCCTACCGCCACGATGAGAACGGTCGCGAGCGCGCAGATCATCGCACCTGCCGCCAGTAACACCGCCCCAAGGCTGAGTACACGCCGCGGCCCCCAGATGTCGGTGGCCCGCCCGGCGACGGCGGCGCCCACGCCGAGGCCCAGAGCGTGGATAGTCAGGATCCATACGGCCGTTGCCGGCGCGGAGTGCAGCCCCTTGGCGGCGACGGGTAAGGCGACGGCCGCGGCGCTGACGCCGTAGATCGCCGGCCCGTAGAGGACCCCGAGGCGCCAGCCCACACTGGTCGCCGAGGCGGCAGTGGGTACGACTGTGGTTGCCATCAGGCGGCTCCTTTGCCGGACGCTAGACAGGAGGCGGCGGCGGTCGCCGGCCAGGGAAGTGCCGGCGACCGCCGCCGACCGTCACCGCTCGCTGGCGGGACGGCTTCGGGTCGACGCGGATATCCCGGCACCCGGATTCAGGAGGTCGTACGACCGGCGAGGCTGAACATCCATCACCGCCATCTGCCGTGACGCTGTGCCCACGGTGGGCCTGGCCGGCTGCGTTCCGGCCGGCAGGTCGCGCGGCGCCGGGTGGCGTCGCCGCCAGATCAGGGCCGCGACAGCGACCGCCGCCGGGAGGACCACCAATGAGCCACCACATACGGCAACCCCGCCAACGACAATCGCGCCCACAGCCGCGCCACCTCGGATCAGCGGCGACCCGAGGAGCCGTACCGCTGAGGCCAGCCCCAGCAGGGTGACCGATGCCACCAAAACTGAGAACAGGCGCATCAGCAGGTCCACGTCGACCACCGTCGGTGCGGCCAGCGCCGCGACAGCGACCACGGCCGCGCCGCCTGCCTGGACCGCGAGGCTACGCCGGGGCACACCGTCGACGCCGGTGACGGCGAACCATCCCGGAAACGCGCCGTCGCGGCCCAAGGCCGCGCCGGCGCGGGCCGCAGCGGCGATGAAAGTGAAGCACGCACCGAAGGTCAACAACAGCGCACAGAGCGCAGCCGCCGCCGTTGCGCCGACACCGGCCTGCGGGCCGAGTAGGCGCAGCAGTGGCACCTCGCTCTGACCGCCGGACGCGCCGAGCACGCCGACGGTGCAGATGGCCAGTCCGGCGTAGAGCAGCGCGATGATGCTCAGACTTCCGGCAGCCACGATCGGTAGCTGGCGGCGGGGGTGCGCGAACTCACCAGCCAAATGAGCGGCGGCTTCCCACCCACAGATCGCGACGAAGAGCACCGCGGCGGCGCTACCGATACCCGTGACGCCCTGCGGAGCGAACGGCGTGAACCGACTGGCGTCGATGTGCGGCACCGACACGACGATCACCGTGGCCAGCAGCGCGCAGAGGCCACCCGTGAGCGCTAGATGCAGGCGACCGGACAGGTGCAGTCCGACGAGATTCATTGCGTATGCCGCCGCGAGCATGCCGGCGGCGATCCCCGCCGCCCCGCTCGGCCCGACGCCCAGCACAGTGGCGGCGTACCGGGCGCCCGCCATCGCACCGGCGACCATGCCCATCGGCACGGCCGTGAAGAACCACCATCCGGCCACAGCCCCAGCCGTGGGTCCAAATGCGCGCTGGGTGAAGGTGGCCACCCCACCGGCGTCGGGATAGCGGATACCGAGGGCGGCGAACGCCGCCGCGATCGGCACCGACACGGCCAACATGGCGGCCCAGGCCAGCAGCGACGCCGGGCCGGCAGCGTGCATGGCCAGCGCGGGTAGGACGAGAACACCGGGCCCGAGCACCGCCCCGACATACAGGGCGGTGCCACGGGCTACACCGATGCGCCCGTTCACCGGGTCGCGTCCGGCTCGTCGGTGGCGCCGTCCTGACGGGAGCGGGTGGCGAGGGAGCGAAGGACCCGGGCCAGGCTGTCTCCCGACGGCATGCCCGGCTCGCCGAACAGGCGTGCTTGTTCGGCTTCGACGGGGCCTTGGACGCGGCGGGCCAGGTCCATGCCGGCCTGGGTCGGGCGAAGGACCACCCGCCGCCGGTCATCCTCCTGAAGGTCCCGGCGTACCAGCCCGCGGTCGACGAGCGACACGAGGGCGTTGGTCAGGGTGGCCTTGGCGATGCCAACCTCGGCGGCGGCCGTGCGGGTTTCGACCGCGCGGCGCGCACACACCAACACGAGCACGTCGTAGGTGGTCCAGGTCAGTCCCTCGTCGCGCAGGACGCCGCGTTCCACCTGAGCGCGCACGGTGTTGGCGGTGCGGACCAGCTGCGCCAGTGGCCCGGGCCGCGGTGGTGGCATCCGAGCGGCGTTGACCGGCGGTCGGTAGATGCCCGCGACTCGACGTGGCCGGCGGTCCGTGGCGGCGCTCATTGGATCCACCTGCGCCGTGCCGGGCGCCGGTTGGGCTTGCGGTTGCGGCGCTGGCCGACCTGTCCGCCGCGGTCCTGCGGCGGCGGCGGTTGCGGCGCTGGTCGGCGCGGACGCTCGATGTCTTCATCCTCGTCGTACATGTCTTCTCCCCCGTGCTGTTACTGATGACCTACCTGCCGGCTCCTACCAGCGCCTCACCCCCTCTCGTCGCCGAGCGGGGCGCCGCGTTGGCGCATGAACTCGACTGGGTTGGTGGAGTTGGAGGTGTCCAGGTCGCACCGCGATCCCGAACACACGCTCTGGTGGGTTTGGAAGTGCAGGTGCGGGCCGGACGAGTGGCCGCTGGTGCCGACCAGGCCAAGCGGCTGGCCGGCCTGCACGGTGTCGCCCTCGCTGACGTCGGGCCGGCGGACCATGTGGCAGTAGCGGGTGCCGTACCCGTCGGCGTGCACCAGGTCGACGTACCAGCCACACCCCTTGGTGGTGGGGCTGCCGTCGACGTCACAGTTGCCGGTGCTCGAGTCGCAGCCCGCCCACACCACTCGCCCGGCGCTGGCCGCGTGGATGACCGTGTTACGTGCTGCGCCCAGGTCGACTCCGGCGTGGAATTTGCCGTCACGCGGCCCGTAGCGGCTACCCACCGCAGCACCCAGCGGCGCCGTCCACCCCGACGCCGCCACCGTCACCGGGTCTGACGAGCAGTCGGCGAGGCTGGCCCCGGGTAGGTCGGCGATCGTCGCGACGCCGACGACCGCAGCAACGACCTGCTCGGCGGCGCTTTCATACTTGCCGTAGCGGTCGGGGAACGCCGAGACCTGAACGCGTTGCGCGGCGACGGTCAGCGGCAGGCTTTCCCACCGGCCGATGCGCTGCAGCTTCGTGTAGAACTTCGTGGCGGCGTAGACCGGGTCGATGATCTGCGCGGGTGTGCCCCACCCCTGGCTGGGGCGCTGTTGGAACAACCCGAGGGAGTCGCGGTCACCGCCGTTCAGGTTGTGCAGGCTCGACTCGACCATGGCCGTAGCCACGGCGATGACCCACCCGCGGGCCGGCACACCATTCGCCCGCCCCACGGCAACGATCTGCGCGGCGTTGCTGACCTGTTCGGCGTTCCACCGTCCCACCGCCTCGACGGCCCCGATGGCCGAGCGCAAGGGGCCGGTGGCGGCACACGCCGACGTCGGCGCAGGGTTGTTGAGCACCACCGCCACGGGCAGCCCACATAGCAGCAACGCGGCCACGATCGCTGCGCCGAGCCCGATCCATCCGCGGTTCACCGCGCCGCAGCCTCCTCACGGGCACCGAGCGTGGCCACCAGCCACCCGGCGTCGCTGCGCACACAGACCACCCGCAACACCCCGGCGTCGGTGCTGACATCGACGTCGACCCGCTGCGCCGTGGCCGCCGCCGCGCGGCCCGCGCCAGTAACCCGGGTGGCGGGCACGTTGGCCGGCTCCACCGTCGCGAGCAGATCGGCGTAGGCGGGAACGGCGTAGGGACGTACCCCTGCCAACCAGCTTTCGGCGGGAAGGTCAGGGCGCGCCCAGGCCCGCACGAACCGCAGCGCGGCTGTCACCGCCGCCGGATCGGCCGTTCCTGGCGTGGCCCGCAGAACGCCGTCGGGATCCGGAGCCAGTGTCTCGGTCGGCACCGCACCTTCGGGGTAGGGGCCGGTGGCCGGTGTGCTACCGCTCGGAGCGGGACCGCTCCCGGCACACGCGCTGAGCAGCAGCGTGGCTGCTCCCGCGATGGTCGCCCTGACGAAACGTGGTGTCACTGCTGCTCCTCCGGCGGGACCTGCTCGTCTGGCGACCGAAGCGCGGCGTTGAGTTGCTGTCCCAGCAGGCGCACCTGGTGGTGGATTTCCACGAGCTGCGGGCGCGCTTGCGGCTGGCCAGCCACGACCTCGACCAGAGCGTCGATGTCGTGGCGCAGCTGCTCCATGCCGACGCCGATGCGGGCCAGCGGAGCGCTGGCGGTGCGCACGGTGACACTCATTCGCCGACGTCGCGGGTGTAGTCCCCGTCGAGGTGTCCGTCGCTGGACCAGTCCAGCTCCGTCTCGCGCCGCGTCGTCTCGTCCAACTCTGTCCATTGCTGTCTGTCCTCCTGTTGGTCGTCGCGCCGGTCGTGGCGCGCGTTGTGTATTTCGGCGATGTAGTCCTGGAGCGAGTCGACGCCCTCGCGCAGCCCGAACAATGCGGCTTCGAAGCGTTGCCAGTCCCAGACGTTGGTGACCTCTGCCGGCTGAGTCATGTCGTCCCTCCTTCTGGGTGCGCCGGCGCCGCACGCTGCCGTGCGGCGATGTCGTCGGTGACGGCCTGTTCGGCGTTGTCGGGCCACGGTGCGGACCAGACGGCGTCGGCGCTGCGGGGTGTGTGGTTCCCGTGGCGACAGCGGGTGCTGTCCCATGCCTGCCACCGGTGCCGTGCCCGGTGCAGCGCCTCATGCCAGCGCAGCGGCGCGTCCGGGTCGGCTTTGCCGGAGTACGCGTGGTGCCAGGACACGCTCAGCGCGGTCAGCTCCTCGACCAGGGCCGGGTGTGCTGGCCAGCACGCGCCGAGGTCCTGGGCGAGGCCGTAGCGGTCGACGAGCCACCGCGTCCAGGCGATCAGCCACGCCCACAGTTGCCGCGCGGCATCGGCGTCCACGTTCCGCCAGCAGTGGCCCGCCGGTGCCCATGCCGCGTCACCGTCGATCGCCTCGACGCGTTCACCGAGTGCGACGTGCGCCTCGGCGAGGCGTTCTACGCTGACACGCAGCGAGTCGATGAGTTCGGCAAGCTCAGCGATCGCCCGCTGCTCTCCCGACGCCTCGGCCGGGACATCGAACAGGAACGCGCGGTCGGTCATCAGCGGCGCCGCCCTTCGAGTCGGGCGGTGAACGCGGCCTGGGCGGCCTTGAACCGATCGGCGTCGGGGCGCTCCCACCACGCCGGTTGCACGACTTCGACCGGGGGCATGTTGCCGAGCAGCACGAGGGCGTGGCCGGTCGGCAGGGTCCGCAACTCGGCGAGGTCGAGCAGGTTCTCCCGTCGAGCGTTCTCCTGCACGCTGGCGCGCCCTCCACCCCAACTGGCAGCCGACGACAGCTCCTGCACCTGCCCGAGCAGGGACTGCGCGTCCTTGAGTGCCGCCACGTCCTGCGTGCCGCCCATCACGAAGCGGGCGTTCGCACCGTCGCGCAGGGCTTGCCCACCGTCGCGGCCCCACCGCTCCTCCAATTGGTGGGTGTTCTGGCAAGAGATCGACAAGGCGATACCAGCGCCACCGCCCTCAGAGGCCAGCGCGGGCAGCGACGGCAACGGCGCGATGTTCGTGATTTCGTCGCCGATCAGGTACAGGCAGGGCTCTACCCGCCCGCCCGGTGCGACGAAGGAGCGTTGCAGGGTGCGGTAGATGATGTCCTCGGCGATCGCGCTGAACAGCGGCGCGATCAGCGACTGCCCGCTGCGGGTGCCGACCAGATATAGGGTGCCGGACTCATCCAGCCACTGCTCGGGCTGGAACTGCTCGCCGCGCGGTGGGGAGCAGGCGCGCAAGATCCGGGCGTTGCTGAACGGATCCAGGGCTCCGAAGACGACCGACTGGATACTTTCGCGGCCACGGCCGGTGGACTCGCGGTGGAATGCCAGCCGGTCGGCCCACGCGGTCTGCTGGTGATGGCGCAGGATCCGCTCGGCCCGCGGGTCGCTGGGGTTGGCCGCCCAACTGGCCACGTCGGTCAGGGTGGCCTTTTCATCAAGAGCGGCGGCGTGCAGCAGACCGCGGATGATCGATGCCGCCTGATCCTGGAAGTATTGGCCGTTTTCTACATCACCCTTGAGGCCGGCGCCGGCGGCGAAGCCCTTCGCGCGCAGCGCCGCGATGTCGGGATCGTGTGCCCCCTCGATCGGTGACCACCGCAGCCGGGGCAGTCCAGGTACCTGCTCCTGTGGTTCGAAGATCCATGTCGGCCCAACCTCGGCGCGCAGGTAGTAGGTGACCGCGGCGACGTCGAGGCGGGTGGAGGTGGAGATCACTGCCCCTCGGGCGTCCGCGACCCGGGGGACGATGTAGCGCGACGTCTTGTTGGCGAACCGGGCGGCTCCTGCGAGGAGCTCGGTGTACTCGTTGGCGAGGTACAGCGGCTCCCCGGTTAGCGCGTGGTGCCCCAGGAACCGCGCCACCTCCAACGGGTCCTTGCGGCGCTGGGCCTTCGCGTGCGCGCTCTCGGGGCGGTCGGTCGCTCGAATGGTCAGGCCAGGCCGAAGGACGTCGACGCGCCGAAGCACCGCCGACGCGGTTACCACCCGGTCGAGGTCCTTTCGGCTGGCGAACCCTCGCCGCTGCACCCGCCGCTGAACGAGCCGGATCGCCGGCATGCCGAGGCCAGCGAAGGCTCCTATGAACAGGCCGAACCACAGCACGTACAGCAGCGCGGTCGGGGGCAGGTCCGCCTGGGCCGCGGTGGGCCATGCCGCCGCCGGGTCGCCGCCGTTGAGGATCATCCGCCCGGCAATGCCGGGCGCGTCCGTCGGCGAGGTGTCCGGCCACGTGGCGTGGGTGAGCACGCCACCGACCTGCCCGGCCAGCCACAGAGTGAAGGTGCCCAGCAGCGTGCAGAACACGGCAATGCCCAGCAGAACCAGCCGGGCCAGGATGTCGGCGCGTGGCATGCCGCGGCGCGGCAGCCGGCTTCCGGGGGACATCAGCGAGCCGGCCATCAGCGCACCTGCCCCACCGCGGCGGACTCCCGCGCCTCGTACTCGGAGTCGGTCAGCTCCCGCGGTTCGTTCTCGGGGTTGTCGCGCATCCGGCTGTCGGTGTCGACCATGGCCTGCTCGACGCTGGAGAGCTGGTGCTTGACGACGTAGGAGCGCAGTCCGACCTTCCACAACCCGACGCCACGGCGTAGGTGCAGCAGCAGATCGGTCTCCACATCGGTGGTGCCCAAGAATTCGCGGGCGGCGTCCAACGAGCCCGGCGCCTGCCGGTAGGAGACCCGCACACCGGTGTCCTCGATGAGGCCCCGGGCGATACGGACCTGCTCGGAGTCGGCGCTGCCACTGGCTGCCAAATCCGAAAATCGGTGAAACGCCAGGATGTTCTCCGTGCCCAGCGCCCTGGCCAGCTTCATCTGCTCGCGCATCCGCCGTATCAGGCCGAGGTGACGGGTGATCAGCGCGAACTCGTCATACAGGCACACCCTCGGTGGGGCGTCGGGGCGGGTGAGTTCCGTCTCCAGCCACGACTGGGCGCAGGTCATCGCCATCGCCGTCATCTGATCGGAGGTCCGCACCGCCCGCAGGTCGAGGATCGCCCCCGGCTGGTCGAAGTCCACCGTCAGCGTCGCAGCAGTCGGTGCGTCGAAGATTCCGCCGAGGACGCCGGTAATCAGCCGCTCCAGGGCCAGCCTGACACGTCGGCTGTCGACGGCGAACTGGTCGACGTCGTAGTTCACCCCGGCGAGGCGGTGCGCCCACGCCTGCGGGTCACCCATCGCCGCGAGGACCAGCGACAGGGTCGGAGTGGCCAGCCGTTCGGCGCTGGTGCCGTCGTCGCTGTGGGTCACGGCGTCGAGGGCGTATTCGATCAGCGAGCGCTCTGCCTCGCTGAGGGCACCGCCGAGTTGAATCTCGAGGAGCCCTTCGAGCAGCAGCAGCCGGCGGGCCCGCTGGATCTGCAGCCACTCCGGCTCGGCCTGCCCCGGCTGGCGGCGGATGCCCGCCAAGGGGTTCATCACGACACCCGCGCCGGGGCCGACGCGCACCGGGCGGATCCCGGCAGCTTCGGCGAGGGCGTCGTACTCGCCCTTGACATCGACGACGAAGAATCGGGTGCCGAATGGGATTCCCCGGAACGCGATGCTCTTGAGCAGCGACGACTTCGCCGAGCCGATCTCGCCGGTGACCACCATGTTCGGTGCGCTGAGCAGCCCTGCCCGGTACAACTCCCGCATCGAGAACACGAACCCGGTCCGGGAGTACACCTCCTGACCGATCAGCGGTCCGTCCACCCCGAGGCCGGGGTCGGCGACGAACGGATACACGCTGCACAGCTGCGCGCTGGTGGTGACCAGCGGCGGTAGCCGCAGCCGCCAGAACGCGCGCCCGGCGGCGCGGCCCAGGGCGCCGCGCCCGTCAACCGGCGGTGCGCCCAGCAGCCGCTCCGATGTCCGGCGCAGGGCGCGCTGTTCGCGTTCCAGTTCGGCCTGGGCCGCCGAGAGATCCCGCCGGTCTGCGGCCTGTGCGATGCGGTGCGCGAGTGATCCTTCTCGTTGCACCCGTGCGCGGCTCACGCGAACCATCCCCGCATCGGCTTGAGCCCGCGGGCCAGGGGAAGCGCCCCGGCGATAAAGCCCTGGTCCTGTTCGCCGTAGAGCACCACCGCCTGGCAGCCGGTGCGGCCCAGCACCCGTTTGATCGCGCGCACGTCATGGCGGAGTTGCTCTTCGCTGTCGGCGGTGACGGTGACGACGATCGCGTAGCGGTAGCGCACGTGCCCGGCCGCCTGTTCCCGGTCGACCTGCTCCACCGAGCGGGCCTCGTCGTCCTCTCGGGCGGTGCGCACCAGACGCATCTTGCGTTTGGTGATCTCGTCGCCGGCGCGGGCGACCTTGTCGCGGCGGGTGGCCAACTGGGCGAGCTGCGCGGGTACCGGCTCGGCGATGACCGTTACCGCGCGTCGGCCGACGGTGCGGGTGAACAGGGCGGTCATCCACGTCATCGCGACCGGTTGACGCGGCATCTCGTAGACCCACAGGCTCTGGGAGAACCCGGAGTCGTGGCGGTAGGACGACCAGCCGATATTCTCGGCGGCAATCGGCCCGGCCATATGCGGTGCCACCCCGGGGGTGGCCGCAGCCCGCATGTCCACGTGCGGCTGGTCCTCGGGGTCGAACTGGGTGCGCAGCACTGCCGCGTACTCCCGGGGCGTCAACCAGCCGACGGTGTCGACGCCGGCCTCCGCGACCGCGGCCTGCACCCCGCCGAGCTTGTCGAGCACGACGGTGGCGATGGCCGCATCGGTGCCGCCCGCGTCGGTGATCTCCGCCGATAGCTTCTTGGTGTCGAACACGACGCTGAGGTACACCTCGTGGCGCTGCGTCGACGGCGCCGCCGCGGCGGTCAGTTCCGCCAGCGATCGGTACGCGCGAGTGTCGGTGTCGACCGCTTTTTGCACCAGGTAGCGCTGCGCCCGGTTAGCGGAGTCCGGAACTGCGCGGGCCGTCAGCGCCCACCTGGCCAGACCACTGTCGGCGTACTCGGTGCCGAGCAGGTTCAGCACGTCCGCCCACGCGGCTAGACGCTGCTGTTGCACCGATGTGTCGGCCAGGACCAGGTTGCTGCCCGCGCAGAGCAGGGCCGCAGTGACGGTGCCCTCGCGGCGGTGGTGCAGTAGCCCCACCTCGGTCAATCCGTCGGCAGCCACCGCCGGCAGCCAGCGGTAGCCGGCGGCAGGACCGGGCAGATGCAGATGCGCGCTGCCCGGGGTGGCGGCGAAGGCACCACCCCGGTAGCGATCCTGACGGGCGGCGCGCTGCGCCAGCGCCCCGGCGACGATGGGCGCCCACTCGGTGACCCGCCGCCCGCGTAGCCGCAGCAGGCCCACCGTGAGCAGGAGCAGCGCCGCGAGCAGCATGCCACCGGCAGCACCCTGCCGGCCGGTCGCGAGCAGGTTCGCGGCGACGACTAGGCAGATCACGCCGGCGACAGCCGTGCCGATCTGCCCCGCCGAAAAGCCCATGATCGAGCCACGCGTGGACCGCGGCGGAAACTGGAACTGGGTCACCTGGACTCCTCACCTAGACCGGGACGATGGGTACTTCGGCGGCGCCACCCGCAGCGGCGCTACCCGCGCGACCTGCCCCGGCGCCGGAGGCGGCACCGCCCTGCGAAGGCTGGCCTGAGCTGGACGGCCCGGCTGAGCCTGCGGCTGGGCTGTGCCCGGACGCCTCTGGCGTCGGAGCCGCAGGTGACGGCGAGTTGGCGGCAGAAGGTGCACCGGTCGGGGTGGTGGCGCCCCCGCCGCTCGTGGCCTGCGGGGCGTCCTCGCCCTGCGAGCTGCCGGCTGCCGCGCCGGTGGCCTTCTCTCCGATGGCGTTCGGTGTGACCGGCAGTGCGGGCTGTCCGCTGGCGTCTCCGGGCGCGGTGAGCTGTCCCTCCGCCACATCGTGTTGAGCGGTGCGGGAGTCGCGCTCGATCCCCTCAGCTTCTTGGCCGTTCTCTCCACCGTCGTGTTCAGCTCCCGGTTCACCGCTTGGCTTTCCGACCTGGTTGCCGTCGCCGCTTCCTTGCAGCGCTTCCACCGCCTCGGGAACGGCGCTGGGCCGCGTGCCGAGCGGGCCAGCACCGCTGGTGGGGTTTGTCGGGATGGCGTCGGCGTTGCCCTGCATCAGAGATGCGGCGTCTGGGCCGCCGCCGCTGTCGCCTCCACCGCTGAGTGGATCGGCCAGGCGGCGGGCGGCGGCGTCCATACCGACCGCGCCGGCAGCGGAGGTCAGGAAGCCTCGGGCGTCGACGTCGGCCAGGTAGCCGTCCCACATGCTCGTCAGCCGCAGCAGAATCCACGGCGCGAGCACCATCAGGATGATCATGAACATGCCGCGCAGCACGTTGAGGACGTTGTCGCTCTCGTAGGTGCTGCGTGTGCCGTAGATCCACAGGGCGGCGATGAAGAACTTCGAGCTGGCCAGGGCGTTGCAGGTCCAGAACCACTTACGGCCCCACGAGCGCGTCTCGGCCATCACCTGACCGGTCATCGCCATCGCCCCGAACAACGCTGCCCCGGCGGCCAGCAGGGAGCGGAACAACAGCATCACGAACACCAATACCAGCCCGATCACGCTGATCACCGCGACGACGAAGGCCAGCAGGATCGTGCCGGTGTCCGCGGTGAGCGCGTTGAGCGCGTCCACCCACATGCTCGGCTGCCAGTCGCGTTCCTGATTGCGGGCGATCAGCGCCACGGTCGCCTCGTCCCACGCGGCCATCAGGATGTAGGCGATGCCGCCGGCGAACGCGATCCCGAACATCGCGCGCACCAACCCGCCGAGGGTGGCCAGGGGCCCGGGGCCGTTCATGCGCAATCCGTTGATCGCCGTGGAGATGAGGAAGATGAGCAGCACCATCAAGATCAGTACGCCGGAGATGTCGTTGTAGACGTCGTAGAACGGCTCGTCCGGCACGGCGGAGGACTGCTCGAACACCACCTCGGCCAGCTTGCTCAACGCCCAGGCGAAACCCGCCACGGCAATGTCGGCCAAGCCTTCGAACCCGGACCGAGCGATATCCTTGGCCTTCTCGTCGACTCTGCAGCTCACACTGAACTTGCAGCCCTCGGGCTTGACCGACGAGAACGGCAGCAGCGACGTACGCAACGCTTCGCATCGATTTTTCTTGGCGGTCCACCGGTCGGCGTTGCCCGCGTCCTCGGCGGCGCTGTCGGCGAACCGCTCGCACCTCACGGGCGAAGCGCCGTCTTTCGGAGACTGATCGTCGAGCACCGACACCGTGTCCGCCGGCGGCGGTGACTGCAGGGTGAGCGATACGGCGTCGCAGCGTTCCTGCTCTACAGCGCCGACGGCCTTACCGCAGTCGGTGATCCACCCGTCGCCGGACTCCCATTCCGCCCACGGAAGGCACCAGTTCACCTGCGGTCTCGCCTGCTCGTGCGGCCCTGACAACTGCCCGCTAGACGACGGCGCACGGCACGGCTTGGCGGGGGCGGACGGAGCAGGCGTCGGGGCGGGTGCTGCCGCAGCAGATTGCGCTGGCACTAGAGCGCCAACCAAGGCCAGCACGCTGATCGCCACGCCGATCCCCCGCCGGCAAGCGTTGCCCCAGGACATGAGATCAGACCGTCCCCGGCACCCACGAGCGACCGCTGAGCACGTCGAGCAGCGGTTGAGTGTCGCGCGGACCGCCGTCGCGTCGTGTGCCGCGCTGATCAGGCGGAGGTACCGGCAACGGCCGCTGCGCGGCCACCACACGCCAACGGTCGAGCGTCCACCGCACCGTCACCGACTGCACGTACCAGCCACCCGCCAAACCCGTCTCCGGGCCGGCGACCACGCCATCGGTCGCTGACCCACTGAGCGCGCAGAGCAGCAGCCGCGCCGTGACCTCGGCGCCCTGCTGCACCCGTGCGTCAACGTCCGCGTCGGGCACCCACACCCGAGCAGCCACGGTCTGGGAGATCCCCTCACCGTCGGCCGACGGTGAGCCGGCACCCATCATCTCGGCCACCGCCGGGCCCGAACCGTCGACTGCGATCGTGTCGATCAACGCCTGCCGCTCGACGTCCGGGCGGCCCGCTGCGACGGGCACCGCCACCACGTACGCCGCCGCCGCGTCACCGGCGCCGCGAGGCGTGCCAGCGAAGCCAACCGGCACTCCCCGGACGAGACGGTCGCCGTAGCGCTCCGGCGCACTGTGCCCGGGCACACTCCGCTCAGGTGCGCTCGCGCGGCCCGCAGCGAAGACGGCACCCCCTGCAACCACCGCGCAGAGAAGCAGCGAAACTACGGCCGATCCGCGTCCGCCGTCGGTTGCCTTGTAAGTTGCTCCCGGCACGCGGGGCACCCCCTAAATCTCGCTCAACAGGAAGCCGATGATCGATGTCGCCGACCCCACGACGATCGCCACGAGACCGGCCTTCCACATCATCGATTTGCCTCGATCGCTGATGATGTGCGCGCCGAAGATCGGTCCGATGCCGAACGCGATCGCGCCGGCCGCGAGACCGGCCACGGCGGAAATCACGCCGAGGAACAGCGCGGCGTTTGCCAACTTGTAGAACAGGTCCGAACGCGGCACTGCCGCCGGGTCAGGGCTGATCCGACCGAAGTCGAAGCCCCCAGATGGCGACGGCGTCGGCGTCGGATCCGGTGCCAACGCGGCCACCACCGAAGGCATCCGCACCGTCATCACGGCAGCTACCCAATGCACGATCACAACTAGTTCCTCCCCCGTGTGAAGTCACCGTCCTCGGGCGACAGACGCCCCCTCGCGTGATGGGCCAGGATCAGCGGGGCAGTGTTCGACGACGATTGAGGCGACCTCGGTCAATGCGGTCCGCGTGGCCTTGCTCAGCGACCGCGGATCGAGCGGGTCAGGGCGTGCGAGCACTGGATCGAAGGGCACCCGGACGAGATGCGTCGCCGCTTTTCGCGCCAGGTGCTCGACGGCGCGAACTTCCCGAGCGGTGGAGTGTGTGGTCGTCATGACCACCACCACCGCCGACTCCGCGACCTGATCGAGTCCCGCAGCGCGAAGGTGCGCCAGCAACCGCATGGTGTGTTGCAACGCATCTACGGTCGCGCGGGTCACCAACACCGGTACCGTCGACCACCCCAGCGCCCGCCACGTCGGCGTATTGTCCGCCGCAGGGAGATCCAGCAACGCCATGGCGTAAACCGACCGCAAATGGCCGATCACACCGAATGTCTCCGGCCAGGTAGTTGGGCGCCGCTGCGCCGTCATCTTGCTCTCACCGACCAGAACGCGCAGGTCAGTCGGCCCTTGCTGCATCAACCCCTCAGCGACCAGAGGGTCAGCCAACCGCTCCTCCGCGGCCGCAGCATCCCACGTCGATGCGGAGTTGCCCCGGGCCACACGATGGCCCAGCCCACCCCACGCACGCCCGGTCGCGTCCATCGCCACGATCGGAGCAGGGCTGGCAAGCGCCAGCACACCACCGAGCGCCGCCGTGAGCGTCGATCGACCGACACCGCCGTCCGCAGACGACAGGGCCACCAAGGGACACCCCGCCCGCAGCGACGCCGCACGCAGCCACAGCGACTCCACCTGACTGCCGCCGCCGAACTCGCGGGGAATCTCCCGCGGGGCCCGCTCCGCTGCCCGCGCCCACCACAGGTCGCTCTCCACAGCCGCAGCTGGCGCGACAGATCGGCCGGGTCCGCCTGGCGGAGCGGGTGATGCCCGCTCCGCCAGCGCCCCCCACTCGCCGGTCTCCGGCACCTCCGAAGAGGTCCCGGAGCCGGCGAGGTGGCCTGATCGGTCAGTCGATAAATCTGACACGTCCGCCTCCCCCGAGGGCTTGCCGCACAGCACTGGCCAGCGACGGCAGGACGCCGCCGCGAGCCGGTCCCCCGTTACTGTCACGACCTGGACGTCGACCACACGATCAGGCCAAATCAGAGACCGCATCGCCACAAGGCGTTACGTCCTCACGAACGCATCACGGGCCTCGCAACCCCCTCCATGGAGGCCGACCGATGCGCTACCCTCAACCAACCAAAGTTGGCGCGAGTCCAACTTTGTGTGGATCGGGCACTGAGAGTCAAGCACAGATCACGGCAGGGTTCCACACAAACTTGCGTTCGGACCAACTTTAGTTGGAGTCGGGGGGCGCCACGATGCGACAGAACGAGAAGCCACCCAGTGGCCCGAGCCCCACGCTGATCAGCGAGCGGCTGCAGGAGCTGTACGTCAAGCACCGCCCGAACCACGTCTATACCGACGCCGAGGTGGCCGACGCGCTCAAAGCCAAGGGGCTCCGCATCTCGGCGGAAAACATCCGCAAGCTCCGAATCGGAACGCACGACAACCCGACAGCCTCCACGCTGACGGCCCTGGCCGAGTTCTTCGGCGTCGGCGCGGGCTACTTCCTTGACCCCGCGCCGGTCAGCGCGAAGGTCCAGGTGATGACGCGCTCCATCGAGCAACTATCCGACGGAGCAAGGGAAGGCATCGACGCCATCATCCAAAGCACACTGCGGATGGAGCAAGCCGCGCGGGAGTCCGCCCAACTCGCCACCGAACAAGCCCGGCGAGACGCGCACTGATCTCGCTGTCCGCAACGCGGCGCGACCCGGGCCGGCCGACTCGCCCGCAGCCATAATCTGACCCCGGCGATCCCACGCCCTCGCCTGGTATCGCGACGACACGCCTCGCGCCTGCGGCGACTTCGGCTGCCCGTCTGCAGTTGCCAGCCTGCCCGAATCACGAGCCGAACCAACCAATGGTGGCCGCATGTCCACGTACACCAAAGCCGCAGGTCACCGTCGCCACCGACACTCCGAAACGCATGACGAGCAGGTGCATGCCTAGCCAGAGCTGAGGTTCATCGCTAGCGTCACGAGGCTCCGATGCCAGACGGCGTCAAGAGCTACCGGCGAATGCGATGGCCGGAAGGGGCGTACTGCATGGTAGATCGATGGGCCGTAGAGCGTGCAGTTCGAGACGCTGACTGTTGTCTTAGCCCTTCCGGGCGCCACCTTGTCCTGACACTCTTGACCTGGACCGATACCGCAACCGCGGTGATCCCTCCGCAATTCTCGCCGAGCTTGACGGACTTGGAACGTGCCACAGGTTTGGCCCGTTCCACGATCGGTGTCTGGCTAAACCGACTTGAGAAGTTGGGCTGGGTCATCCGATTCAGGCCGAAGGTGGAAGACGCTCGCCGGAGAAAGGCGCGGACCGCCTATCGCCTTCGAGTTCCCACGGGCTCAGCGGTTGGTACGGCCACAGAACCACGGCTAGTCCGGCAGCCGGACGGATCTAGTACGGCTGCCGGACTGGATCCAAACAACAAACATCGTCCCACCGCGCGCCGCGCATCGAGCACCCGCCCAAGTCACTCCTACACCCCAGGAGCCAATGGTTACTGCTCTTATCCCGATTGCGGCAAGTCCGCGCCGCTTCATTGACCAGATGAACCGGTCGTTCAGAACTCGACCAAGGCAGAAGCTAATGACAGGCCGCCCAGTTGAAGGTAAGTCCCTTGTTGCACTTTCATACCGCCGAAAGATCCCGCGGTGGGGTCCGGTCCCGCAAGACCGGACCCCACCAGACGACTAGGCTAGAGGGTGCCGTTCATTGGTAAGCCCCGCCAGGGCAGCGGCGATTTCCTGCAACGTTGCTTTCACGTAGGTGGCTGTAGTGCCAGCGTCGCCGCCACCCTCTGAATGGCCGGCGTAGGCTCTCGCGATAGCGTAGCCAAAGTTCCTTTCCACCCATGTCAAAGTAGTGTGACGTAACCAGTGGATGCTGATCTGTTGCGCGTAGACCCACGGCAGGTGCTCGCCGATGCGTACCCACAGATGGTCGTATCGCCGGTACGTGATGGGCTCACCGTTCTGATAGCGCAGCAGCTGCCCTGTCTCCGTCGCACCCCGCTCCTCAGCATGCCGCTGCAGGTATCTCATCAGCGTGGGAGAAACGGGTTGCCAACGTACCGAGTCCCCCTTCTCTCGAAGCAGAATCAAACATTGTTCAGGGTCAAGGTCAACCGGACGGAGCGCCAGAGCTCCACCGCGCCGACACGCCGTTTCGGTGTGCAGCCGCAAGAGCAAGGTGTCAAGGGCCGGATCGTTACCCGTGCTGGCTGCGACCTCGTTTATCTCGGCCAGCCGCGTGTCCGCCACCGCCCGGCGCGTGCTTGGCAGACGCCGCGGCTTCGCCACCTTTAGAGCAGGGTTGTCAGACTCTGCGATGAAACCATCAGCTATCGCCCTCTTGTAGAGACATCGCAAGGCGGCAATCAGATGTTCCGCCGCACTTCGGCCCCCGCGGGCATTCCGCCGAGCCACAACGTGCGTCTTGACGTACTCCGCCAACTTCTCAATCTCCGACGGCGTGGGCTCGTCCAGCCTGCGTTGTCCCCAGTGTTCCACCACACGGTTCCAGTAGGAGCCATAGGCACGTTTCGTACCTTCCGAGACCGCAGCCGCCACCACGGGAACGTATTCGGCGAAGGTCGGCGACGAAGACCGAGCCACGGCGGCTTCCAGAAGGTCGGCAGGCGAGATGCCCATCCGAGCAAGAAGGAGCCGAGCCGCTGCCACCTCAGCTTGGCTCGCCGATGCGTCACTCATGCTCGCCCCCGAAGACCGCATCGTGAGCCTGCCCGATCATCTCGTCGAGCTTTGCCGGCGGATGAACCACCAGGCGGTTGCTGGCTGATTCAGCCACGATGAGTACGCGGTCACCGGCGGCGAGGCCGCACCATTGACGGACCACTGCCGGCAGTCGGACGTGGCCTTCCTTCGTTACCTTGAAGACGCCTTGCTTGTCAGCAGATACGACGATCAGGCCTCGACGCTCCCGGATGCTCAGTCGCAATCCGGGGGTCCACTGGAGTTCCTTCATCGCGCACCGGTCGGCGATCCGACCACGCGAGTCGAGCGTCGCCACACCATAGACAGCTGCGCTGCTTCGGGTGGCGGCAAGTCTCGGAAGTGGTAGCGGAGGACGCCTCATGGCCGTCGCGGGGGAGCCAGTAGCGACGCGCAGGCCAGGTGCCAGACCGGGCAGAGCAACGGCGGGAATCACTGACGAGCCACCGCGCGTCATCGCGGAGCTCGCCCGGCGCTGGTCACTGAGAGTAGCGCCAGACGCGGTGTCGGATGGGTTTCGGCGGTGGTCAAGCATCCTTGACCACCGCTACGTCTACGTCGCACATATGAGACGTACTTGTGTCCGAGGGGGGACTTGAACCCCCACGCCCTATACGGGCACTAGCACCTCAAGCTAGCGCGTCTGCCATTCCGCCACCCGGACCTACACGTTCAGCCTACCTTGCCGACCAGATGATCTTGCCACCCGATGGTCGGTACGGCGGGCCGCACGGGGAGTTACTGTACACGCCGCCCGTGGATCATGCACATCGCCTTCCGACGCCTTTCTCCCGGCGCTCCCGTCGCTGCTCACAGGGCCGCGGACCCGCCGTCGACCCGCCGCCCAGGGCGTGTCTGGGTAGCGTCCGGTGGCCCTCTGCCGGCAGCATTGCCACGTGTCCCATCCCTCCCCCCTGGCAGCCGCCCAGCACCGGGCCCTCGCCGTGCGCGCCACAGGTGACCTCAAGGCCGCCCGGCAGTTGCTCGCGGAGGCCGTCGGATCCGCTCCCCCGCCGTACGGCGTGGATCATCCTGAGATGCTGCACACCGCTCACCTGCTGGCGCGACTGCACCGCGAGGCGGACGATCTACTCGCCTCGCGCCGCGTGCTGGAGGAGGCGTTCGCGGCGGGCGAGCGGCGTTGGGAGCATTCCAACCCGGTGATGCTCGCGCTCGCCTTCGAACTGGCCGAGGTCGCGGAGGAACTGGGCAACCGGCACGAGGCCCGTCGCAACTACACCCGCGTCGCCACCGCCGGGCCGGCCACCCTCGGGGAGCACCACCCGTCGGTACGCGCCGCCCGCGCCTACCTCGGCCCATCCGCGCCGACGCCGACCGAGCAGGATGGGCCGGTCTCCGATCCGGCCCCGGTCGACGCGGCGGCGGAGTCCGGCGTCCGGTCGGCACTGTCCGGCCCGACCCTGTCCATGGCGACCCTGGCCGCGATGCGGCCCTCCGCCGATGGCCTGGCGCCCGCCAACTCGCCCTGGCCTCCGCCGACCGCACCCCAGGCAACCCCTCCGGGGGTACACGGCCCCGCCGCACCCCAGTCACCCGGCAACGCCGCCGCACCCGGGGTGGCGCCCCGCCAACGCGCCGACGAGCAACCACCCGGGTCCGCCCGGCCGGCGGTCAGCCAGCCATCCCAGCCAGTGTCGGAGGGCCAGCCGAGCGCCCAGGGCCAAACACCCCGGCAACGGACTGAGAGCCAGCCACCACCGTCTGGTCAGCGGCCCCCACCGCCACCGACGGCCGGGCCGACCGCCCCGCCCCGTCAGCGGACGGGCGAGCAGTCGACCCACCCGGCGGTCGACGTGCCGCACCCGTCGTCGACCCCACCCGCCCCGGCGCCGGCCGTCCCGGCGCCAACGTCGGGGCCGCCGGCACCTCCGTGGGACAACCCCACGATCCAGGTACGACAGATCGAACCGCTCCTCGCCGAGGAGGCTGCCCGAGCCGCAGCTGGACCCGCCGGGGCGACCGGACCGGTCGTCGCGTCCGCCGTCGACGTGACAACGTCGGGCCGACCGTCCCCGGCGGCCGGGCAACCAGGGCCGGCGCATCCGGTCAGCGGACCACCAGGCGCTGCACCACCGGCCACGACGCCGCCCGGCCACCCCCACCCGGTCTCCGGGCCACCGGCACACCCGTCCCCGACGTCCGCACCACCAGCCCACCCCTACCCGGTCTCCGCACCGCCCAGGCACACCCAGCCCGTCTCCGCACCACCCGGGCAGACCTACCCGGTCTCCGCACCGCCCAGGCACACCCAGCCCGTCTCCGCACCACCCGGGCAGACCTACCCGGTCTCCGCACCGCCCAGGCACACCCAGCCCGTCTCCGCACCACCCGGGCAGACCTACCCGGTCTCCGCACCACCCGGGTACACCCAGCCCGTCTCCGCGAGGTTCGATCAGACCGAGGTGATCCCGGCCGTCCAGCCGGACAGCGATCCGACCAGGGGTGACGCCATGTCGGCCCCGTCCGTCGCCTTCCAGCCAGCGCCGACCGCCGCATGGTCGGGTGCCGTCGTGCCGTCCGCCGAGCCAACGCCGGCGGCCTGGTCGACGGACGCAGGCGTCGAGGCGGCGGGGTCGCGGCCGACCGCGCCGCGAGCGGCACCGCCGAACCACCACGACCAGTACCCAACGCACGACCAGTACCCGCCGCAGGGCCAGTACCCGACGCACGACCAGTACCCGAGGCAGGACCAGTACCCCAGGCAGGACCAGTACCCGCCGCAGGGCCAGTACGCGACGCACGATCGGTACCCCACGCACGACCCGTACCCACGCCGGGAGCACCAGCCGGCGCAGGTGCCGTACCCGGGTCAGCAGTACCACCCGGTGCACGACGGGCACCGGCCCTCGTACGCGGGTGAAGGCGGGTCGGCGGGGCGCAACCGGGCGACGCTGATCGGGGCGGCGGTGGCGGCCGGGGTGGCCGTCGTGGCGGTGGCCGGCCTGGGTGTGGTGGTGTTGACCCGCGACGATCCGCCGCCCGCGGGGACCTCGCCGACCGCTGCGGCGCAGGCGTCGGTCGGGCCACCCCCCGGCGATCTGCAGCTCCGCGACGACGCGACCACCATCACGCTGACCTGGACGGACCCGTCCGGCGGTGCGGTGCCGTTCATGGTCGCCGCCGGTCGGGCCGGGCAGCCCCTGGGGGTGATGGCCACCGTGGACCCGGGTGCGACGAGCTACACGGTCAACGGGTTGAACTCGCGGCTGGATCACTGTTTCACGGTGTTGGCGGTCTACTCCACCGACAGCTTCGCGACCTCCGGACAGGTCTGTACGACGCGGGAGCGCACCACCCCGTCGAGCGGCAGACCGTCGGCCCGACCGTCGCCGAGCTGAGGCGTGCCGAGCTGAGGTGCGGGCTGACCCGGGCTGAGCTGGGCGTCCACTGCGCACACGCTCGGTATCCACAGGGGTGACGGTGCGGGTTCCCCCGTCACCAGCAGCGCCATATGATGGCACCCGGCTCAGGGGAGGGGTGGCCGCGATGCGCGTCACCTGCCATGACTTACGGGAGGCAGCCGGCTGTGGCCAGCATCGAGGACGCCGTACAGACCAACGCCCCCCGCTCCCGGCTGCGCGGCGGGCTGGTGACCGTCGGCACGGTGGCCGCGCTGCTGGCGGCCATGGGTCTGACCGTCCTCGGGCTCGGCGCGGCCGACAACGCGGTGGCCAACTACGACGCGAGTTCGTGGCTGTGGAGCGCGGCGCGCAGCGAGCTGGCCCGGGTCAACGGGGTCACCGCCAAGGTGGACACCCGCACCGAGATCCCCAACGCCGTCCGGCACCCGATGCAGATCACCCAGACCGACCGGCTGCTGGTCCTGCGTGACCTGCACACCGGGCAGGTCAGCTCACTGGACCTGGCCACGCTGCAGCTCACCGCGACCACCCGGACCACCCCTGGCCTCGGTGTGAGTGTCGCTCTGCACGAAGATTCGGCGTTCGTCGTCGACGCCGTGCAGGGCATCGTGCGGCAGCTCGACCCGCGGTCGCTGACCCCGGTCGGCGAGCCGGTGCACTATCCCCCGGGCATCACCGGCGGGACGTTCGACGGCGAGGGCCGGCTCTGGATCGCGGTGCCGAGCCAGGGCACCGTCTCGGCGATCACCGCCGCCACGTTGCCGTCCACGCCAGCCTCGGCCGCGCCCGCCGGCCCTGGGCTCAGCCCGAAGCAGGTCGAGTCCTACGACGTCGCCGAGGCGAGCCACGAGCTTGTGGTGTCCACCCTGGACGAGGGGGTGGCGGTGCTCGACCGCACGGCCGGGAAGCTGGTGCGGGTGCAGCAGGGCAAGGTTCACCCGACGCCGTTGACGCTGTCCGGTGCGGCGGCGATGCCCACGCGCACCAGCGGGCAGCGGGTTCCGGTCACCGTGCCCGCCGAACGGCGGGTGTTGGTGGTGGGTGACGGTGGGGAGGAGCAGGCGTTCACGGTGCCGGGCGAGGGCGACCGGCTCAGTCCGGCGGTGGCCTGGGCGGACCGGTTCTACTGCGCCGACGAGGCCACCGGCACGATCTACGCCTTCGACGCGGGTGGTCAGCTGGTCGAGACCATCAAGGGGCGGGCGAACGGGCCGCTGGAGCTTGAGGTGCGGGAGAATCGCCTGTTCATCAACTCTCCCGACGCGGCGACCGCCCGGGTGGTGGACGACAAGCACCAGGTGCGCGATGTCGACAAGTACGCCAACGACGTGCTCGGCGGCGACCCGCCACCGGTTGCCCCGCCGCCGCCCCCGCCGCCGCCGAAGAAGCCCCGCGTGAACAAGCCGAGCGCGCCGCGCAGTGTCACCGCCGCCGCCGGCAACGCGCAGGCGCGGGTGAGCTGGCGGCCGGCCGCCGCGAACGGCGCCGAGATCATCAAGTACGTGGTGGAGGGTGGCGGCCAGCGCCTGGAGGTGGGTGCCAACCAACGCGCGGTGGAGGTCACGGGTCTGACCAACGGCGAGACGTACCGCTTCGCGGTGCACGCTGTCAACGCCAAGGGCGACGGTCCGCCGCGCACCAGCAACCCGGTGATCCCGACGGCCGCGGTGCCCGACCCGCCGGCGAGCGCGACCGCCCAGGAGCGACCGGACGGCACGGTGCTGGTGACGTGGCCGGCGGCGAACGGCCAGGGCAACACCATCGCGCGGTACGCGGTGACGGCCAGTTCGGCGGGGACGAACGCGCCGGTCGGTGAGTCGACGAAGACCGAGCTGGTGGTGCCCGCCGGTGAGTTGGAGTTCGGCACCCAGTACGCGTTCACGGTTGTGGCGGTCAACGACAAGGGCGCCGGTTCGGCGGCGTCGCCGGTCAGCAACACGGTGGTGCCCTTCACGACGCCCGGTGCGCCGCTCGACCTGCGGGCCGCCACGGTCGCCGACCAGCCGGGCGCGGTCACCGTGCAGTGGGCGCCCGCCGAGGCCAACGGCCGGCCGGTGTCGAAATACCTGGTGGACGTCGGTGGACGGGCCAGCGAGGTGAACGACACCCGCACGACAGTCACCGGGCTGGGCAACGGCCAGAACGTGGTGGTGAAGGTGAAGGCGGTCAACGAGGCCGGTCCCGGCCCGGAGGCCACCGCCACCGCGCGTACGGTCGCCGAGCCACGGGTCACGGTGACCGGCTCGTCGTCGACGGCCACCGCGGCGACCGTGACGTTCACGGTGGACGCGGGCGGCGGTCAGGCCACCTGCGCGGTGAGCACGCCGGGTGAGCCGACGAAGGCCGGGGCGTGCTCCAGCATCACGATGACCGGACTGACGCCGGGCACGGCGTACGCGTTCACGGTGACGGCCACCAACGCCGCCGGTAAGGGCACGGCCACGAAGGGCGAGACCACCCAACCGCTGTACGGGATCGCGACCTGCCGCAATGGCGCTTCCGGGCCGGAGGCGAGCTACTGCACCCGGGAGGTTGCCGGCGCGCGCAACGGCAACGAGATCTTCAAGGTTACCGAGCAGGACAATGACCGGCAGGCAGGATGGGTGGCCAACGGGACCCGGCTGAAGGCGTTCTGCAAGAAGTCGGGCGAAGAGGTCTACGCGTACATCTACAACAACGACAAGCGCAGCACCTGGTGGGTGCAGGTCGAGTACGAGGGGAAGAACTACATTCCCTGGGCCTGGCTCAACCTGGAGGGCGGCGACAACATCAACGTCCTGCCCACCTGCTGAACCACCAGGCAAGGAGCACCGCCGACCGTGAACACCCACGAGCCGCTCACCCAGCCGGAGGTGCAGGGTTTCGCCGCCCTGGCCGCCCGGCTGGCCGAGAACGTCAACGCGGTGGTGCTCGGCAAACCGCAGGTGGTTCGGCTGGCGCTGACCGCGCTCTTCGCGCAGGGTCACGTGCTCCTGGAGGACGTGCCGGGCGTCGGTAAGACGACCCTGGCGCGGGCCATCGCCGCCACGGTGAAGGGGCAGTGGCGGCGCATCCAGTTCACGCCCGACCTGCTCCCGTCGGACGTGTCCGGGGTGACCATCTTCAACCAGGCGAGCCGGGACTTCGAGTTTCATCCGGGGCCGGTCTTCGCCAACATCGTCATCGCCGACGAGATCAACCGGGCGTCGCCGAAGACCCAGTCGGCGCTGCTGGAGGTGATGGAGGAACGCACCGTCACCGTGGACGGGGTCCGGCACCCGGTGCCGTCGCCGTTCCTGGTGGTGGCAACGCAGAACCCGGTGGAGATGGACGGCACCTACCGGCTCCCCGAGGCGCAGCTGGACCGTTTCCTGGTGAAGCTGTCCGTCGGCTACCCGGACGAGGCGGTCGAGGTGGAGGTGCTGCGCGGCGCGACCGTGCGCTCCCCCGAGGCGCTCGCCCCGGTCACCGACACGGCCACCGTCGGGGAGATGGTCCGGATGGCCCGTCGGGTGCACATCGCCGAGCCGCTCTACGCGTACGCGGTCCGGTTGGCCGCCGCGACCCGCACCCACCCGCAGGTGCGGGTCGGGGTCAGTCCCCGGGGCGTGATCGCGTTGACCCGCGCGGCGTGCTCGTACGCGCTCATCGACGGGCGAGGTTGGATCATGCCGGAGGATCTGAAGGCGCTCGTCGAGTCGGTGTTCGCGCATCGGCTGCTGCTGACGCCGGACGCCCAGGTGCGCGGGCTGACCGCCGCCGAGGTGCTGCGTCAGGCCGTCGCCTCGGTGCCGGTGCCACTGCCGTCGGGGCAGCCCGCTCCGGTGCAGGGCTGACCGGCACCAGCGCGATGGGGATCACCGCCCGTGGGATCGGGCTGCTCGTCGCCGCCGTGGTGCTGCTGGCTGTGGGTTTCCGGTTCGCGTACCCCGAGTTGACGTTGCTGGGCGCGGCGGCCGGCGCGGCCGTCGGCTACGCCGCGCTGGTCGCGGCCTGGCGGCCCCGGCTGACGGTGACCCGCCACGCCGATCCGGACCGGGTGGCCCGCGGCGAGCCGGCGAGCATGATGTTGACCGTGCGCAACGCGGGCCGGCTGCGGTCGGCGAACCTGCTGGCCGAGGACCGGTGCGGGGAACGCAGCGTGCCGGTGCCGGTGTTGCGCCTGCGGCCCGGTCGGGACACCGAGGTCCGCTACGACGTACCGACCCATCGGCGTGGGGTGGTGCCGGTGGGGCCGCTGCGGGTGACCCGACGCGATCCGCTGGGGTTGGTGGCGTTGGCCCGCCCGTACGGCGGGGCGGTGCCGGTCTGGGTCTACCCCCGGGTGCATCCGCTGACGGCGGTGCCGCGCGGTGCGGGGCGCAGCCTCGACGGCCGGGTGGACGGGGTGCCGCACGGGTCGATCACGTTCGACTCGTTGCGGGAGTACGTGGTGGGCGACGAGTTGCGTCGGGTGCACTGGCGGACCAGCGCCCGGGTGGGTGAGCTGATGGTGCGGGAGAACGTGGACACCAGCCTGCCGCACCTGATCGTGCTGCTGGACAATCGCGCCGTCGCGCACCCTCAGCGGGTGGGTGGGGTGGCGGAGTCGTTCGAGGCGGCGTGCGAGGCGGCGGCGTCGATCGTCACCGCCGCACACCGTGCCGACCTGCCGGTGGTGTTGTTGTTCGCCGGCGCGGAGCCGGCCGCGCCGGGTGGGACGCCGGACGTCGGCGCGGCGCTCGGTCCGCTGGACCGGCTCGCTGCCGCCGCGCTCTCGGATGCCGACGAGGCGGTCCGCGCGGCTGCCACCCGGCTGCGCCAGGACCGGCTCGGTGACACGTTGATCTTCCTGACCGGGCCGGGTGGGCGGGACGACCTGGGGCACGTCGGCGCGCTGCGGGGCGCGTACCCGTCGGTGGTGGTCGGGGTGTTCGGCGCGGCCGAGCCGACGCCGCCGGGCGCGGCCGGCCTGGTGGTGGTCGACGCTGCGGACGGCGCGCAGTTCGCCGCCGAGTGGGACGGGGTACGCCGGTGGTGACGCGTGCCGGACGAGTGCTGCGGGCGGCGGTCGTCCCGCTGGTGCTGATCGGGTTGATCGCGCTGGCCGGGGTGGTGCTGGGCCGGGTGTACGCGGGAAACCTGCTGATCGGGCTGGTCGTCGGTGCGGCGGCCGGTTCGGTGCTGGTCAGCGTGGCCGCCCGACGGCTGCCGTCCTGGTTGGTGGCGCCGGTGTCGGTGGCCGCGATGGCCGGCTGGACACTGTGGTCGCTGCGGCTGGCCGCCGATCGGGCCGAGCTTCCAGGTGGTCTGCTGGAGATCACCGCTGACGCCGCGCGCAACGGTATTCCGCGGCTGCTGACCGCGATGATCCCGGTGGAGCCCACTCCGGACACGGTGCTGGTGCCCGTGGTGGCGGCCTGGCTGGCCGGGCTGGCCGGTGCGGAGGTCGCCTTGCGCACCGGCCGGGTGCTGCTGGGCTACCTGCCGGCGGCGGGGCTCTACGCCGCCGCCCTCTACGTGGTGGGTCCGAATGCCGCCCCGGCGGTCGGAGTGACGGTGGCGTTCGTCGCGGTCGCGGCGGCTGGTCTGGCGGCCCCCACCGGTACCGCGTCGGCCGCCGCCGACCCCACTGCCGAGCTGGCTCCCCGGGTACGCGCGGCGGTGCGGCTGCGGCTTGCCACCAGCGCGGCACTCGGGGTGGCGCTGGTGGTCGGGCTGGTCGCGCTGCTCGCACCGGTCGTCGCCGACCAGGTCGACGGGCGGCCGGTGGACCCCCGCCGGTACGTGGAGCCGCCGCAGGTGCAGACGCTCGACGAGAACCCGTTGATTCGGATCTCCGGCTGGGCGCTGCGCCCGGAGCAGAAGCTCCTCGACGTGAGCACGGAGCGGACCGGTGTCGCACCTCCCGCGTCCGGTGGCGCCCCACCGGGGGACGAGCCGGCCGGCGACGCCGGTCGCGGTGTGCGGATGCGGTTGGCGGTGCTCAGCGACTACGACGGGGTGACCTGGCGGGTCGGTGCGACGTACCGCAACGCGGGGCGGATCCTGCCGGCCCCCGCCCCGTCCCGGGACAGCACGGTGGAGACCGTCCGCCAGCAGATCACCGTGGCGGAGCTGAGCGGTCGGCTGCTGCCCGCTGTGGCGACGCCCCGGGAGGTCAGCGGCGCACGGGTGGCGTACGACCCGGCGAGCGGGACGCTGATCCGGCCGGAGGGGTTGACGCCGGGGCTGCGGTACGCGGTGACCTCCGCCGAGGAACAGCCGGACTCGAACCTGTTGGCCACTGCGAACGTGCCCGCCGGCGAGGAGGTGGCCCGGGTGCTGCGGGTGGCCGACGGGGTGCCCGACCCGATGCGCCGGCTGGCCACGCAGCTCGCCGAGGACAACGGCGCCCCGTTCGCGCGGGCTCTGGCGATCGAGCAGTTCCTGGCCGAGCACTACCGGGTGGTGGCGGACGCGCCGAGCGGGCACGCGTACCCGAATCTGGGTTTCTTTCTCTTCGGGCCCCGCGCCGGCGGTGGGCAGGAGGGCACCTCGGAGCAGTTCGCGGCGGCGTTCGCGGTGCTCGGCCGGTTGTCCGGGCTGCCGACCCGGGTGGTGGTGGGTTTCCGGGCCGGCGGGCAGGGGCCGGTGCTTGCCGGTGACGCGTTCGCCTGGCCGGAGGTGCTGTTCGACGGGCTGGGTTGGGTGCCGTTCGATCCGCTGCCCCGCCCGAACGAGCAGCCGAGGCCGGTGGAGGAGGATTTCCGCCCGACACCGGAGGATCCGCCACCGTCGGAGGCGCCGGCGCCCACCGTGGAGCCCACCGCGTCACCGGAGCCGGTCGCCGCTGGTGACGGTCCGCCCGGCCGGGGCGGCGTGTCCACTCCGCTGCTGGTCGCCGGCGGCAGCGGCGGTCTGCTGCTGCTGGTCGGGGCGCTGCTGCTCACCCTGCTGGCGATGCGCCGTTCACTCACCCGCGCCCGGCTGGTCCGGGGTGACCCCGGTCAGCGCATCGCCGGCGCCTGGCGGGAGGTCACCGACGCGCTCCGGCTGGCCGGCCGCCCGGTCGGCGACGACCTGGCCGCCACCGAGGTGGCCGGACACGCCCGCCGGGCCCTCGCCGCCGCCCGAGCGGAGACGACCGCCGACAGCACGACCCCCGACGGTACGACCGACGGCCCGGCCGTCGACGATCTGGCTGCCCTGCTCAACCAGGTGGGCTTCGCCCCGGGCGCCGCGACACCCGACCAGGCCGCCCGCGCCGCCGAGGTGGCGATGGCCTATGTGCACAGCCTGCGCTCCGCGCGTCCCTGGTGGCGGCGCCTCCTCTGGTCGGTGCACCCCACTCCCCTGCGCCGCGCCCGCCGGTCCCCGCGGTGATGACGAGCTTCGCGTCGACCGCGGCCCGCTCCGGACGCGAACCTCTTGATCACCGGCGCATCTCCGGTGGCCGAAACACGGTGGCGGTCTGGTGCCGCAGCGATGACCATCAGAGGGTGGATCAGCACACGAGCGACATCGTCGACTACTACACGGTGCGCTACCGCGAGGACCAACGTCTGTCCGCCCGGCCGCAGGCCCGACTGGAGTGGATCCGCACGAGCGAGCTGCTGCGGGCTCTCCTGCCCGGCCCGGGCGCCCGGGTGCTGGACATCGGTGGGGGCACCGGCGAGTACGCGCGGATGCTTGTGGACGCCGGCTACGAGGTCCGCCTGGTCGACCTGGTGCCGAGTCACGTGGCGCAGGCCCGCGCCGGACAGCCTCCGGTCGAGGCGGAGGTCGGCGACGCTCGTGCGCTGCCCGATGCCGACGGGAGGTACGACGCCGCGCTGCTCCTGGGTCCCCTCTACCACCTGGTGCGCCGCGTCGATCGGATCCAGGCTCTGCGGGAGGCCGTGCGGGTCACGCGTCCCGGCGGTCACGTCGTGGCCGCTGTCATCTCACGCTTCGCCGGCCCGCTGGACTTCGCCGCCACCGGGCGACTGGACGGGAGGCTGCTCGACGAGGCCGGGGCGCTGCTCACCAACGGCGTCAACGACGCACGGATCGGTTTCACCCATGCCTACTTCCATCGGGTCGAGGAACTGACCGACGAGTGTTTCGCCGCCGGGCTGACCGACGTCGTCGTACACGGGGTGGAAGGCCCGGCCTGGACCGCGGCGGAGGCGGCGGCACACGGGCCGACACCGGACGCGGTCTTCGCCGCGGCGTTGGACCTCGCCCGGCTCTACAGCAGCGAACCGGCGCTGATCGGTTCGAGTGCCCATCTCCTGGCCGCCGGACGCGTCCCGCTGCCCTAACGGGTCAGGCGGCGGACGAGTTTGCGCATGCCGGCCTGCCAACCGTCCGGGTCCTCGGCGCGGCGACGGGCGTAGTCGGCGACCTCCGGGTGCGGCAGGATCAGGAAGCGTTCCTCGGCCAGCCCGGCGACGGCCGCGTCGGCGACCTGGTCCGGGGTGAGCACCGCACCGGACGCGGCTACCACCCGCGCGCCGAGATGCCCCTCGGCGAGCCCTTCGGTGAGCATCGGGGTGTCCACCCCCTGCGGGCAGAGCGCGCTGACCCGGATGCCCCGGTCCCGGTAGGTGATGGCGAGCCACTCCGCGAACCCCACCGAGGCGTGCTTCGTCGCGGTGTACGCGGCGTCGCCCACCGCGGTCAGCACGCCCGCCGCCGAGCAGGTGTGCAGCAGGTGCCCGCCACCCCGGGCGAGCATGCCGGGCAGCACCGCGCGGGACGAGTAGACGTGAGCGAGCACGTTGACCCGCCACGCCCGGTCCCAGCCGGCGTCGTCGACCTCCACTCCCCCGCCGGTGGTCACTCCCGCGTTGGCGCAGAACAGGTCGATCCGGCCGTAGCGCTCCTCGGTGTCGGCGACCAGGTCGCGTACCTGCTCCTCATCGGTGACGTCGAGGGCGATGGCGTGCGCGACCGGGCCGATCCCCTCGGCCACCGCGTCCGCCGCTTCGGGGTCCAGGTCGGCGACCACCACGGCGGCGGCACCCTCCGCGGCGAAGCGGCGGGACAGCGCCGCCCCGATGCCGCCGGCCCCGCCGGTGACCACCACGATCCGGTCGGTGAGGTTCACGCGGACGCTCCTACGGGGTCGGCGCCCAACTGGGCGATGAGGCTGAGCAACGCGGCCGCGCCGCCGGCGGTGACCTCCGGGGTGGGCAGCAGCGCCATGATCGGCACGTCGACACCGGCGTCGGCGTAGCGGCGCACCTCGGCGCGGCACCGCTGCGGTGCGCCGTGCAGCACCAACGCGTCGACCACGTCGTCGGGCACCGCCGCGCTGGCGCCGCGTCGGTCACCGGCGGCCCAGGCCGCCCACATGGGCGCGAGCGTCTCGTCCCGGCCGAGCCAGCGGTGGAACTCGGCGTACGCGGGAACCGTGAGGTAGCTGGTGATGAGCCGGCGGCCCAGTGCTCGGGCGTACGCGGCGTCCTCGGTGGGGCAGACGAAGATCCGGGCGGCGACCTCGAAGCCGGTACGCCGTTCGCCCAGCTCGGCGAGGGCACGTGGCACGTCGTCGGCGCTGAGCCAGTTGAGGATGACACCGTCGGCCTCGGCAACGGCCAGCCGGAGCATCCCCGGGCGCAGCGCGGCCAGCAGGATCGGTGGCGGCACCGCCGGTGGTTGTTCCAGCGTGAACCGGCGGATGGTGAACGTGTCGTAGGCCTGGTCGACGGTTTGGCCGCCCAGCGCGGCGCGCAGGAAGCGCAGCATGTCGCGGGTGCGGCGGAACGGCTCGTCGAACGGCATGGCGTTCCAGTCCCGGACGAGCACGGGTGAGGACGCGCCGATGCCGAGGGTGAACCGGCCCGGCGCGGCCTCGGCCATCGCCGCCGCGCTCATCGCCAACAGGCCGGGACCCCGGGTGAAGACCGGCGCGATCGCGGTGCCCAGCCGCAGCCCCGGTTCCCAGGCCGCGGCGAGCGCCAACGGGGTGAACGCGTCGGTCCCGGCGACCTCGGACGACCAGACGTCGGTGAACCCCGCCCGCTCGAGGGCCGCGTAGGCCGCGTCGTGGTGCGCCAGCGCGATCCCGCCCAACGGCACCGTCATGCCCCATCGATTCGTCACCGATCGATCGTGCCCGTTGACGGGGGTACGGGCAAGATCCCCGGGTTGGGCAGAATCGCCGGTTTCCGGCCGAGCGTACCGGCGCGGATGCTACGACTTCGAAGTGAACCGGACCAACGGCGCAGGCCGCTGACCATGGATTCCAGGGCAGCGGGGCACCTGGAGCCGGCCAAGCGCGACCCGGGCCGGGCGACCTTCCTGGAGCTTTTCTTCGACCTGGTGTTCGTCTTCGCGCTCACCCGGATCTCCGCGCGCGCGTTCGAGGACCTGACCGACGGGCCGGCTCGGGAGCATGGCTGGGCGGCGGTCACCGGGAGCGGCAAGACGTTGCTGCTGCTGCTCGCACTCTGGTCGGTCTGGCAGGGCACCGCGTGGACGACCAGCCGCTACGACCCGTACCGGGTGCCGCTGCAGACCGTGGTGATCACCGCGTTGGTGTGCAGCATGGTGCTCGGGGTGGCGATCCCCCGGGCGTTCAGCGACACCGCGCTGATGTTCGCGGTGGCGTACGTGGTCGCGCAGGTGACCCGACCGGTGATCCTGTCGCTCGCGCTGGGCGCCCACCCGTACCGCCGGCTGAAGGTACGCATGGCTGTGGTGTTCTCCGTCAGCGGGGTGTTCTGGATAACCGGGGCGCTGCTGAGCACCAACGCGCAGGTCACGCTCTGGACGGCGGCGCTGGCCATCGAGTACCTGGCTGCCCGGTGCGGCTGGCCGGTGCCGTGGCTGGGTCGCTCGACGGTCTCCAAGTGGGAGATCGCCGGGGAACACCTGGCGGAGCGCTACCAGCAGTTCTTCCTCGTCGCGCTGGGCGAGACGATTCTGGTGGCGGGTTTCGCGTACAGCGAGGGACCGTACGAGTCGGGGCACGTGTGGGCGTTCGCGCTCGCGTTGGCCACGTCGATCATGCTGTGGCGGATCTACGTCCAGCGGGCCGGGCGGATCCTGGGCGAGGCGGTGGTGAAGGCCCGGCACCCCGCCTCCATCGGCCGGTCGGCCGCCGACACCCACCTGGTGATGGTGGTCGGTCTCGCGGCCACCGCGATCGGTTACGAGCTGATCATCCATAATCCGCTGGAACAGATCCCGGGGGCGTGGCTGGCCATGGCGCTCGGTGGGCCGGCCCTGTTCCTGGCCGGGCGGGCCCGTCTGGAGTACGAGGTGTTCGCGCGGGTGTCGCCGTCCCGGTGGATCGCCCTGCTGGTGTTGGCGGCGTCGGCGGTGCCACTGCTGTTCCTGCCCGGTGTGGCCGCCAGCGCGGTCGGGGTGTTCGTGTTGGCCGCCGTCGCGGTCGTCGACGCCCGCCGGGCGCGCGGTGCCCCACCGGAGGCCGCCACGCCGCCCTTCTGAGCCGGCACGGTACGACGACGTCCGGCGCTAGTCTCGGCGGGTGACCTTCTCGCTCGTCGCCCGCTCCGCCGACGGTCGCCGGCACGGCGTCGTCGTCGCCAGCAAGTTCCTCGCCGCCGGGGCGCTGGTGCCGGCCGCCGCCGCCGAGGTCGGCGCGCTGGCCACCCAGGCGCACGTCAACCTCGCCTACCGTCCGCAGGGCCTCACCCTGCTGCGCACCGGGGTGGCCCCGGCCGACGTGGTGGCCGGGCTGATCGCCGCGGACCCCGAGCGGGAGCACCGCCAACTCGGCGTGGTGGGCGTCGACGGAACGGGTGCCACCTGGACCGGGCCGGCCTGCCACCCGTGGGCGGGCGGACGGGCCGGCGACGGCTGGGCCGCGCAGGGCAACGTACTCACCGGCCCGGAGGTCGTCGACGCGCTGGCCGACACCTGGCTGGCCGGGTCGGCGCTGCCGTTCGCCGAGCGGTTGGTCGCCGCGTTGCGGGCCGGCGACGAGGCCGGCGGCGACCGGCGGGGTCGGCAGAGCGCCGGACTGCTGGTGGTCGAGCGCGGCGGCGGGTACGGCGGCACCAGCGACGTGCTCGTCGACCTCCGGGTGGACGATCACCCGGACCCGGTCGCCGAGCTGGGCCGGCTGCTCGCCGTGCACACCATGCTGTTCAGCCGGCCCGACCCGACCACCCTGCTGGACCTGAGCGGCGCGGTCGCCGACGAGGTGGCGGCGTTGCTCGCCGCGCTGGGCCATCCGGTGGCCGACGGTGGCACGGAAGCGGCGTTGGTCTCCTGGGCGGGGCTGGAGAACCTCGAGGAGCGGCTGGTGCCGGGCCGGATCGACCCGGTGGTGCTGACGCACCTGCGCGGCGTCGCCCCGCACGTCCCCGCACCCCGCGCCGCGAGCTGACCTCGACCGTCCAGCACCGTCCGAAGCCGGCGCGCGGGGCAGCCAGCAGCGTCCGAAGCCGGCGCGCGGGGCAGCCAGCAGCGCGCGGGTCAGCGGCCGAAGGCGAGCCAGCGGAAGCCGGCGGCGTCGATCGCGGCCCGTTCCGGGACGGTCAGCGCCGCCCGTCCGGTGGTCTTACGGATCAGGGTCAGCTGGTCCCAGCGCAATCCCGCCGGTGTCGGTCGGCCCCCGGTGAGCAGGTCGGCGATCACCTCGGCCGCCGGAGGAGTGAGCCAGGGCGGCCGGCCCAGCGCGGCGGCCAGGTCCAGACCGTGCACGCCCACCTCGACGACCCGGGTCCGCAGGAACTCGGTGACGCCCATCGCGTCGCCGTGCCGGGTCCGTACGACGCGATCGGGCGGCGCGGCGGCGACCGCGGCATCGGTGGCCCGCCAAGCGCGGTCCATCGCGGTCGCCAACGTCGCGCGGTCCACCCGCGACGCGTCGCGGCGACCTCCGGCGATCCGGTCGGCGTCGACAGACGGGGTGAACTTCGCCCTGCCGAAGTAGCCGGCGGCGTCGACCTCGGCGCGGGCCGGGGCGGGCGCGGCGAGCATGTCGGTCAGCCGGCCGACGCCGGTCCGCACGTGCGCGATCAACTCCCGGACCGTCCACGGTGCGCAGTCGGTGGGCCGGTCCAGGTCGGCGTCGACCAACTCGGCGAGGATCTCGGTGAGCTGCGCGCACTCCGCGGAGAACGCCACGCGGACCGGGTCCATCGGTCCGCTCAGCCCTTGACCCTGGGCACCAGCCGGTGCACGACGGTGAGCACCAACGCCATCACCACCGCCATCGTGCCGGCGATCCCGGCGGCGCTGCCCGAATAGCCGACGAACAGGGGCTGGCGGCTCAGCTCGTCCGGGACGGTGTCGCGCAGGCCGACCAGCCAGGTGAGGGACAGCCCGCAGGCGACCAGGCCGAGCACCCCGGCCGCCCCGAGCACCAGCGCGGCCGTGCGGTGCGCGTCGCCGGGAGCGACCTCGGCCTGCTCCCGCTGGGTGATCAGCAGGACCAGCCCGGCCAGCGCCGCCCAGACACCCACCACCAGGTACGCGGCGATCGCGTCGCTGGGCCGGTGCCAGCCGGCGGAGAGGGTGGCGACGCCCGCGATGGCGGCATAGGCCGCGGCGAGGAAGGCGCCGACCGCCCGCACCTTGGCCGGCAACACGAGCACGAGCGCGACCGCCACCGCCGCGGCGACCGTGGTGTGCCCGCTGGGCAGGCTGTTGCCCACCGCCGAGCGCTCCGGGTCGACGCCGTAGTCGGGCCGGTTCAGCCCGTACTTCAACAGCTGGGTCGAGACGTTCGCCCCGGCGATCAGGAGGGTCGCGGTGATCGCCAGGGCGATCCGTCCCCGGATCAGCGCGATGAACCCGATCATCGCGGTGGCGGCCACGAGGGAGACCACCGACATCGCGTTGAGGATCCGGTCGACAGGACCTTCGATGGTGTCCTGCCCGATCCGGTTGCCGGTGAGAGCGACGGTGTCGACCCACTGGCCGATCTCGGTGTGCACGGCGACCCGCCACACGGCGAGGAAGGCAGCCGTCTGGACGAGGGCCAGTACGACCAACCAGACCGCGGTCCAACCCCGTGCCGTCGCGCGCATCCGCACACCGTAGCGGCAGGTGTCGGCCAGCCGACCGGTGGCCCGCCGCCCGCCGGTGGTTAGGTTGTGCCAGAGCGAGGAGGCGGCGATGGGCGGACCAGCGGAGCACGACAGTGGCCCGGCCGCACCCGACCCGGACCAGCGGTCGGGCTCCGGTGGGCGGGCGCGGGCCGAGTCGCTCGCGGACCTGCTGGGCGGGCGGGGCGGCGCCGTCGACGCCACCCTGCCACCGCTCGCATTCGCGGCGGGTTGGTTGCTGGGCGGCGAGTCGCTGTGGGGTGGGATCGGCGCGGCGCTGGCGGTGGGCGCGGTGGTGGCCGGCGTACGGCTGCGCCGGGGTGACCGGCCGCGCTCGGTGCTGGTCGGTCTGCTGGCCGTCTGCGTCGCGGCGCTGATCGCGGTGCGCACCGGCCGAGCCGAGGACTTCTTTCTCATTCAGGTGCTGTCCAACGCCGTAAGCGCTCTCGCCTGGGCGGTCAGCATCGTGGTGCGCTGGCCGCTGCTCGGTGTGTTGGTCGGCGGTGTGCTGGGCCAGCGCACCCGGTGGCGGCGCGACCGGGCGCTGCTGCGCGGCTACGGCCGGGCGAGTTGGGTGTGGACGGCGACCTACCTGGTGCGGCTGGCGGTGTTCGTGCCGCTGTATCTGGGTGGGCAGGTCCTCGCACTGGTGGTGGCCCGGGTGGCTCTGACCTGGCCGCTGGTGGCCGCGGCGCTGGCACTGAGCTGGGTGGTGCTGCGGCGGTCGTTGCCGGCCGGGCACCCCGGTCTGCGTCATCCGGTGGGTGGAGAGCCGTCGGCACCGCCGAGCTGACCAGGGGCGGGGCGGGGGCGGGACGGGCAAAAAAAGTGGAGAGGCCGCCACGGGGGGAGCGGCCTCTCCGGTGACGTACGTTACTCCGTTGCGGACCTCGGCGTGATCCCGTGACGGCCCGAATTTCTGGGCTTTTTCGCGGTTGGCTCCAGTCCGGGCGGTGGGGTGGGCCAGCCGATCCGCTGCGTCGGCCAGATGGCTGGCCCACCCCGGCCTGACCGTGGGTGTCAGGCCGTCCGCCGGCCGGGGTCCGTCGTTCCTCGGACCCCGGCCGAATCCCGGGGTGGGCGGTCCACGCCACCCACCCCGGGTCGTCGTCAGCCGTTCGGGAACAGGCTGCCGTAGTCGGCGTACGCCATGGCGACGTCCGCCTGTGCCCAGAACCGGTGGTAGTTGAAGCTGGGCTCCGCGCCACCGTCCAGGTACGCCTGCACCTTCGGCCAGTCCGGGTCGTTCTTGTAGAAGGACCGGAGGTCCAGGAAGCTCTTGCCGGCGGCGATGGTGTCGCCGTTCGGCATCTTCCCGGTCCAGCCCGGCGGGACGTAGACGCCCTGCCCGGTGGAGGCGTTGTAGGTGTCGTCGAAGCGCCGGTAGTCGCCACGCTTCTCCGTGGTGGAGACACCCTTGGCGTCGGCGGCGGCGGACAGCCCGTCGAGCAGCCCCTTGGCGGTCGTCTTGGCCGCCGCGTCACCCGACTTGGCCGCGTACGCGATCAGGATCCGGGCGTAGGCGGCGGCGACGCCGACGTCCTGGCCCTTGCTGATCACCTCGACGTGCAGGCCGGTGTTGGGCTGCGGGTTGGACGGGTTCCAGGTGGTCGGCTGACCGGTCCACGCCATGTCCGACGGGATCGACCAGTTGGCGCCCAGGGTGGTGTTGGCGATCGCCCACGGCACCCACTTGTCCAGCAGCGCCTTGGCCTTCGCGTTGCCGGTCTGCAGGTACAGCTCGGCGATGCGCTGCATCGACCAGGCCTGCATGCCGAACCACTGGTTGGACGGCGGGTCGTTGTAGACCGGGTCGACGTCGTAGAACATGCCGTAGAAGGTGCTGGTGCCGGCCGGCGGCTGGGCGTAACTGCCGTCCCAGCTGTTGGTGGCGCCACCGGCGATGCCGCCCTCGGCGGACTGGAGCCAGGTGTAGAACTCCAGCTGCCGTTCGAAGCTCTTGGTCCAGTCGGCGACCGCGGTCGACGACTGCGGCTTGAGCTCCGGGGTGTTGGTCAGCGCCCAGGCCGCGAACGGGTTCTGGTAGCCGAAGTGGTTGTGGCTGGAGCCGATCCGCCAGGACCAGTTCTGGCTGGTGTCGTACGCGCCGCCCCAGGCGTAGTACCAGGACAGCAGGTAGTGCGCCGAATCCCTGCCGGTGCCGGCGGGGCAGGTGCTGGCCCCGACGCAGTTGCCGATCTTCTTGAAGTACTTGTCGAACATCGCGTACCGCAGGTAGTCGCCCATCTTGGCGGCCTTGGTGATGGTGGCCGCGACGTCGGCCTGCTTGTTCTGCGCCTTGGCCCAGGTCAGCGCCCAGTACGCGGCCTGCACCGCGCGGGCGTCGGCGTCCGGGGCGTTCGTGTACTTCCACTGCTTGGCGGGGGCACCGGTGTCCTTGACGAACAGGTCGAGGTAGCCGTACTGACCGCCGTGCTTGAAGGTGTCGCAGGACGGCTGCGGGATGGTCTCCCACACCGACTCCTGGGTGCCCCGCTGGAAGGTGTTGATGTACGCCGGCTTGGTGGTGCCGTCACCGCAGCGACCGAAGCCGTAGGTGTTGTCGACGTCCATCAGCCAGTGCATGCCGTAGATGTCGCCGGTGCCGTAGGTGGACTGCAGCTCCGCACGCAGCGGGTCCTGCCCGACCGGGATGTTCGCGTTCAACGCCGACGGGTACTGGCTGGGCAGGTTGTACTCCGCGGCGTACTGCGGAGTCCCGGCGGACCCAGCAGTTGGCTGGTCTGAATGATTCGGAATTATATATTTTTCCATCACCGTCCAGGCGTTGTTGAACGGCGCCCAGTTCTGGGTGACGCGTCCGTAGTTCGCCTCCAGCCACAGCCAGAAGCTGAACGCCTCCGAGGTCGTCTCGTGCCCGTGGTCGGGCGCCTCGACGATGAGCGTCTCCACCGAGTGGTACGGCACGCCCTCGGGGCTGAAGTAGCCCGAGTTCTTGATCTTGCCGTACTGCTCGAGGAACTTCGCGATGTAGGTGTTGTCGCCGCCGGGGGTGTCGTTGTCGATCTCGGTGGCGGTGACCGCCAGCGAGGCGAGACCGGTGGCGGACGCGGTGATGGTGGCGGCGCCACCGAGGGTGTCGGTGTCCTCCGCCGCGGCGACCGTGACGGTGACCCCGGTGTTCCAGTTGCTCGGGGTCAGCGTGGCGGTGCTCGGCGAGACCGTGACGTCGGTGTCGCCGGTGCGGGTGAGGGTGACCGGCACGTTGGCCGTCGGCGCGGCGCTGAGCTTCAGGTTGAAGGTGGAGGTGCCACCCTCGCTGACGCTCACCGCGGACGGCGTGGCGACGAGTGTCGGGCCGTTGGCGGCACCGACGGTGAACGCCTTCTCGTCGACCCCGATGCCGTTGGCGTTGTCGTACGCCTTGGCCTGGACGGTGTAGCTGCCGGCCGGCAGGTCCTCCTGCGTGTAGGCGTACGGCGCGGAGGTGTCGGTGTTGATCAGCAGGCCGTTGCGGTAGAACTCGACCTTGCTGATCGTCCCGTCCGGGTCACTGGCGGTGGCGGTCAGCGGCACGTCGGCCGGCGCGGTGAACGGCCCGGTCGGCAGGCCGAGCGAGACCGTCGGCGGCAGGTTGGCCGGGGTGCCGTTGCACGGGGTGCCGTTGAGCGTGAACGAGGTGGGCTTCGGGTTGCTGCCCGAGTGGGCGCCGTTGAAGCCGATCGTGGTGGAGGCCCCGGCGGCGAGGTTGCCGTTGTACGACTCGTTCGTCGCGGTGACCTCGCTGCCGGTCTGGCTGTATTTGGCCGACCAACCCTGGACGACCCGTTGGCCGCTGTTCGGGAAGGTCCACTTGAGCGTCCAGTTGCTGATCGGATCGCCCAGGTTCTTGATCGTCACGTTCGCGGTGAAGCCGGTGTTCCAGTCGTTGGTCGCGTAGACCACGTCGCAGGCGGGCGCGGCCTGTGCGGCGCCGGCGGGCAGGGTCACCCCGCCGGCGGCGAGCGCGGCGGCAGCGATGATCGCCACTCGACGGCGTCTTGCCAGTTGTCTCATGTGCGCGGTGTCTCCTCGGACCAGGCCGGGACGGTCCCCGGCGAAGGCGCCTGCCCGCGAGGGTGGTGGTCCGCGGGAGATTCGAGGCGCCGGGAAGGTGGTCTCCCCCGGGCCCGGCCGGGGTAGGGCGGTGCGGCCCGCACGGGAGGGGGTCCCGCCGGCTGCGATCGGGTGACCGTGACCGGGATCGTGCTGCCGGCTGCCCTCGGTGAACCCGCGCTCACGCGATGTGGCTCCTGTCGCGTTGAATCGACAGTCTGCCATGGAAGCGCTCCCACAACAAGCGCACACGCCACTCGTTCAGCCCGTTGTTTCGATCTCGTTTTGGGTCTTTCACAAAGCGGTGACGGGCGTTACAGTCGCAACATCGGTCGATGGGAGCGCTTCCATCGACAAGGTTCCAACAAGAAGATCGCTGGGGTCGTTTCTGACGGGCCCGGCGAACCAACCCGAGGGCCGACGACGGGCCAGCCCGGACGCCGTCGTCAGCCATCGTCCCGCCTTACGGAGGGAGGTGGAACCAGAGCCACTCGCGTGGCCCGGCTCCCGCGCGACACGCACGGCAGGACCCAAATTCCGCCCGTGTGTGTGCAGTTACGGTGGGGACGGGGGTTGCCCTCCCCCGTCCCCACACTAAACCCCCGTACACGATGGGAAAAGAGGCCGACGGGACAGGCGCGCCGCGCCGCCCGGCGGCCTTGTTCGCTGTCTGGGGCCTCCAACCGCCTCGACCCGCCACCGCCGGCCGCCATGACGGCCAGCTGACCGGGCCGGCCGCCCCTGGCCTATTCTGGGAGCGCTCCCGAATCTCGGCGGTGGCCCCGTATCCACGAGGAGAATCCATGTCGATACCTACCGGGCCCGCCGGCCCACTGCGCTTCCCCGACAACTTCGGTTGGGGCGCGGCCACCTCGGCGTACCAGATCGAGGGCGCCGCGAAGGAGGACGGGCGCGGAGAGTCCGTCTGGGACACCTTCAGCCGCGTCCCGGGCAGCACCCGTAACGGCGACACCGGCGACGTGGCCGCCGACCACTACCACCGGTACGCCGAGGACCTCGACCTCATGCGCGACCTCGGGCTGCGCAGCTACCGCTTCTCCATCTCCTGGCCACGGATCCAGCCCGACGGCAGCGGCCTGCCCAACCAGCGCGGGCTCGACTTCTACCGCCGGCTCATCGACGGCCTGCACGAGCGGGGCATCGCCCCGATGGCCACCCTGTTCCACTGGGACCTCCCGCAGGCACTGCAGGACGCCGGCGGCTGGGAGTCACGCGACACCGCCCACCGCTTCGCCGACTACGCCGACGTGCTCTTCCGCGCCCTGGGCGACCGGGTGCCGGCGTGGCTCACCATCAACGAGCCCAAGACCGTGGTGCAGAACGGCTACCTCACCGGTCACCACGCCCCCGGCCGACAGGACCCGGACGCCGCCTACCTGGTCGCCCACCACCTGCAACTCGCGCACGGTCTCGCCGTCGGCACGCTGCGGGCCAGCGGCAGCGACAGCCGGATCGGCCCCGCGCTCAACCTGCACCCCTGCTACCCCGCCGACGACTCCCCGCAGGCAGCCGCCGCCGCCCACCTCTACGACGGCTACGAGAACCGCCTCTACCTCGACTCCCTGCTCAAGGGCAGCTACCCGGAGGACCTGCTGGCCGACCTGGGTCCGCAGAGCCGGATGGTCCAGGGCATCCGCGACGGCGACCTGAAGATCATCTCGGCGCCGATCGACCTGCTGGCCGTTCAGTACTACACGCCGATCTACGTCACCGGCGACGGCGGCACCGTACGACGCTGGTCGACCTCGGTGGCCGAGTGGCAGCAGATCTACCCCGACGGGATGTACGACCTGCTGACCCGGGTCACCCGTGACTACGGCCCGATTCCCCTCACCATCACCGAGAACGGCCTGCCCACGGCGGACACGCTGGGGGCGGACGACACCGTCCAGGACACCGGCCGGATCAGCTTCCTGCGCGACCACCTCACCGCCGTGCACCGGGCCATCGCCGCCGGGGTGCCACTGGAGAGCTTCCACGTCTGGTCGCTGCTCGACAACTTCGAGTGGGACGCCGGATACGACCAGCGCTGGGGGCTTGTCTACGTGGACTACCCGACCCAGCGGCGGGTGCTCAAGAGCAGCGCCACCTGGTACCGCTCCGTCATCACCGACGGCGGCTTCTGAGCGGGCCGCCACCCGGAGTGCCGGGCCCGGACGGCTCGGCTCGGGTGAGCCGGTGACCGTCCGGGTCCCGGACCGGCCGCTCAGCGGGGCAGCGCCTGCTGCAACTCCGCTCGCAGCGCCGGGGTGAGCATCTCCCCCGCCTGCTTGGCCAGCCGGGCCATCTCGTAACCCACCACACCGATGTCCGCGTCCCCGGCGGCCAGGGTGGCCAGGATCGAACCGTCGCGGATCTGCATCACCAGGAAGTAGCCGCGGCCCATCTCGACCACCGTCTGCTTGACGATATCGCCGTCGAACATCTGCGCCGCGCCCGCCGTGATGCTCATCAGCCCGGAGGTCACCGCCGCGAGCTTGTCCGCGTTGTCGCGCGGCAGATGATCGGAGATCGCCACCAGCAACCCGTCCGAGGAGACCACCACCGCGTGCGCCACGCCCGGCACCCGGTCCGCGAACGCGCTCACCAGCCAACTCAGGTCACGCGCCTCCTGGCTCAACGTCGTCACTGTCGTCGTCCCCCTTCGTCGTGCGCCCCGGGCGGTGGCCCGGAAATCTCGGTGGTGTCCTCGGCCTCGGCGCGCCGCACCCCGCTGTAGAGCCGGGAGAGCATGCCACCGACCGCTTCCGGGTCCAGGTCGACGCGGTTCGGCGCCGAGGTCGGTTGTGCCGTACGGGTGACCGCGCTCAACTGCGCCATCGGCACCCGCACCGGAAGTCCGCGCTCGTTCGTGCCGGCGGTCACCGGGATGGCCGGTGGCACCGCCGCGGCGGGCACCGCCGGAGCGGACGGACCCTGTCGCGACCACCAGCCCGCCCCTGCGCCGGGATCGCCGGCCGGGGTCAGCACGTCCTCGGAACGCACCGGCACCGGACGGGCCTGACGCGGCACGGCCGCCCCCGGCCGCCGGCCGGCCACCGGCAGGTCCCGGGCACCGAAGCCCACTCCCGGGGCGTCTGCCTCCCGGGCGCCCCCGGGCGGCGCCACCATCTCCCGCGCAGCGCTCGTCGCCAGCATCCGCGCCGGCGCGGGTGGATCCAGCTCCGCCGGACCCTCCGGCGCCAACAGCACCGCGGGCAGCACGAGCCGGGCGACCAGGCCGTCCTGGCCCCCGTCGAGGCGCACGCTGACGCCCAGCCGGGCGGCCAGGTGGCTGACCACGAACAGACCCATCCGCTCCACCGCCGCGACATCCGCGGCCGGAGGGCTGGCCAGCACCGCGTTCGCCTCGGCCAGCGCGGCCGGGCTCATGCCGAGACCACTGTCGACTATCTCGATCAGCGCGGTCGCGGCCTCGACCCTGGCGGTCACCACCACGAGGGTGTCCGGGCGGGAGAAGGCGGTGGCGTTCTCCAGCAACTCGGCCAACATGTGCACCAGCTCGCCGACGGCGTGCCCGACCACATACCCGTCGGACACCGACTCGATGCGGACCCGCTGGTACTGCTCGATCTCCGCGGCGGCGGCCAGCAACATCGAACCGATCCCGACCGGCCGGTTCCACCGTCGGGTCGAGTCGGTGCCGGCGAGCACCAGCAGGCTCTCGTCGTTGCGGCGCATGCGCGCGGCCAGGTGATCGAGCTTGAACAGGTTCTCCAACTGGTCCGGGTCGCTCTCCTCACGCTCCAGGTCGTCCAGCAGCTCCAGTTGGCGTTCCACGAGCACCTGGCTGCGGCGGGCCAGGTTGACGAACATCGCGTTGACGTTGCGCCGCATGAGCGCCTGCTCGACGGCGACGGTGACGGCGCTGCGGTGCACCGCCACGAACGCCTCGGCCAGCTCGCCGATCTCGTCGAGCGAGCGGACCACCGCGGGCGCGACGTCGATGGCGGGCACCCCGCCGGTGACGGTCTTGAGGCGGTCCAGCGCGTCCGGCAGCTCGACCTGCGCGATCCGGAGCGCCTGACTCCGCAACAGCCGCATCGAACGGGCCACCGACCGTCCGATGAGCAACGAGATCAGCAGGGCGACCAGCAGGACCACGACGATGCCGCCGACGACCAGCAGGGTGGTCCGAAGCTGACCGCTGCTGGCATCGTCGGCCTGCCGCACCGCGTCGTCCAGCACCCCCGCCTCGAGCTGGCGCAACAGGTCCTGGCGCTGCTGGCTGGCCGCCCACCACTGCTCCGACGGCAGCACCTTCGGCGGCGCGTCGCTGGCCGGCAGGCTGCGTTCCTCCAGCCGTGTGGCGACCTGGAACTCCGGGGTCACCGTGGTCTCGTCGTAGCGGCGGATCTGGTCGTCGGTCGCGGCCACCCGGAACGCGCCGAGCGCGGTCAACTGCTGGCCGCGCAGGTCCGCGAGGAGCACCCGGTCCTCGGTGCCGTACCCGCCGGCGCGGGAGGCGGCGTAGAGCTGGGCGCGCAGCCGGGAGGAGAGTTCCTTGACCCGGGCCAGCTGCACGTAGCGCAGGACCGCGTTGTTCAACGCGGGCTGGTCCTGACCAGGGGTCGGCTCGGCCAGCAGGTCGAGCATCGCGCTGATCGCCCGGTGGTAGTTGCTCAGGATCGTGTCGCTGCTGAGCACCGCCGGCGGGATCGCCGGCCGGATGTCGACAACCTGGTCGTACGCCTCCATCGCCTCGGAGTAGGCGACCCGCCAGGACGCGTCGGCGTCCGCGAGCGGCTCGGCGGCCCGACGCAGGTCCACGATCGCCCGGTCGGTCACCGTCTGCAACGGCTTCAGGTTGGACGCCGCGTTGTCCCGGTCGCCGCCCCCGCGCCGCTCACCCAGCTCCCCGGCCGAGCGGTCGCGCTCCTGCTGGAGCTGGTGCACCGCGGTGGTGATCTGCCGGCCGATCCCGACCTGGCGGGAGAAGTCGTTCAACGCCGTCGTCCGCCCGACCAGCGCGCTGGTCTGCACCCCGGCGAGCACCAGGAACGCCATCGACGGCACCATCAGCACGGTCGCGAGCTTCGTGCTCATCCGCCAGTCCCGCAGCCGGAACGGTGACCGACGCCGATGCGGCACGACTCGGACGTCGAAACGGCGTCGGCGGTGGCTCGACACCGTGCCGCTCGCCGGGTCGGAACCCACCGCCACCCTGCCTCCTCGGTCCTACCGCGTCCACCGCGGTCCGGGGAGCGCAGTCCATCCAACCAGGCTCGGGAGCGCTGTCAACGGCCCGGGCGACGCGGAGGTTCAGGAAGGATACTGCGGGTGGGAACGTCCTGCCGTGGTCGGTAAGACCAGCTCGTCCGTCCGGCCGATGTCGGCGAGCCCGATCGCGTCTCCGAACCGGCCCAGCGCCACAAGTGCCGCCCCGGTGGCACCGATCTCCGGGTTCCGCTGGTGCGACACCGGTCGCGGTGCCAGCGCCGCGGCGAAGGCCTGCCGCCACCACACCGAGGCGGCCACCGCGCCGCCGCCCAGCACCACGCCCACCGGTTTGTCGATGGTGGATTCCAGCACCGCGAGATCCTCCGCGACCAGGTCACACAAGCCCTGCATCAGCCCGGCCAGGATGTCCACCGAGGTGGTGCTGAAGCTGAGGTCGCGGAGCTGCCCGCTGCCCGCCGGCAGCAGACCGGGCGGCCGGTCGCCACCGAAGCGCGGGTCGGCCGGTCGGCCACCGCCCACCGGCACCAGCGCCAGCGCCGCGTCCAGCTCAGCGCCCTGGGGCAACCGCAGCTCCCGGTTCGCCCAGGCGAACAGGTTGCCGCCGCAGGCGTACGCCGCGCCGGTGACCACGTGGTCGTGGTCGACCCGGTAGCGCCACAGACGCTCGGGGAGACGGGGCATCGGCTCGCCGGCCGGGATGCGCTGCATCAGCCGTACGGCCGCCGAGGTGCCCACGGTGACCGCGGCCCGGCTCGGGTCGACGCAGCCCGAGCCGACGTTCGACGCCCCACCGTCGCCCACCGGCGGTGACCACCGGGCCTGCGCCAGCTGCGGCCACCGGCGGGCCCTCTCGGCCCGGAGCCGGCCGTGCCAGTCCAACCCGCCGAGGACCGGCAGGTCCCCCGACCGCGCCCCGGCCAGCGTCAGCGCCTCCTCGTCCCAGCGCAGGGTGCGCAGGTCGAGCAGACCGGTCCCGGAGGCCTGGGACACCGACATGGGCGCGTCGTCGAGCAGCTCGCCCAGCACGTACTCGGGCAGGCCGACGAACCGGGCGATCGGGCTGCCGGACTGCTCGCGCAGCCAGGGCAGGCGCATCGACCAGTACGAGCGGTGCCACCAGCAGCCGGTGCGCTGATGGAAGCCGTCCGGGTCGGAAGGTCCCGCCGTACCGCCGACCGGCGCGGGCCGGGTGTCCAGCCAGGTGACCACCGGACCCATCGGGGTGCCGTCGCGGTCCAGCGGCAGCACCGAGTGCCACTGGGCGGAGACCGCCACCAGGTCCACGTCGTGCAGGTGCCCCGCGTCGGCCAACTCGTCGAGGCACTCGATCAGGCAGGCGAGGTAGCCGGGGCCGGACAGCGTGCCGGTGCCGTCGTCGCCGATGGCGAGGTCGACCTTGCGCCGGGCCAGGGCACCGGGCAGCGGACGGCTGTCGGGGTCCAGCACGAGCCCGCGTACCGAGGAGGTACCCAGGTCGAGCGCGAGAATGTTCATCGCCGGTCAAGTTACCCGGTGCCGGGCGGGCGCCGGGCGCGTAGGGTGGATCACATGCTCGCGCATCCGACCTGCTGGTGGCCCGCCGACCCGGCGGCCACCCTCCGCGCGTAGCTCCATCCACGCGGCCGCCATCGAGGCGGCCGCCGGATCTCCCCGGCCCGGATGGCCGCCTCGACCGGCGGCGCCCGGCCCCACGGAGACACTCGATGACCCACCTGACCGACCTGCTCACCGCCGTGACCAGCGGCGCCGACCCGGGACCCTTCGCGTTGCTGCGTCGCGAGGGCGCGGACGAGTTGGAGTTGTTCACCGGCCCGGTCGACACCGTCGAGCGCCTGGCCGACATCCCGCTGCCGCCGGGCACGCCCGGAGCGCGGACGCTGGCCCTGGTGCCGTACCGCCAGATCACCGAACGCGGCTTCGCCTGCGTCGACGACGGCGCTCCGCTGGAGTGCCTCCAGGTCCGCGAGCATCGGCGGATCGCGCTGGCCGACGCCCTGGCCACGCTGCCCGACGAACCGGTCCGCACCAGCGACGCCGCCTTCGACGTCACCGACGAGGAGTACGCCCGGACCGTGCAACGGGTGCTCGCCGAGGAGATCGGCCGCGGCGAGGGCGCGAACTTCGTCATCCACCGCACCCTGCACGCCACCGTGCAGGGCCGACCGCTGGTGGCCGCGCTGGCCGCGCTACGCCGGTTGCTGGTGGCCGAACGTGGCGCGTACTGGACGTTCGTCGTGCACACCGGCACCCGGACGCTTGTCGGTGCCAGCCCGGAGCGGCACGTGAGCGTCGACGACGGGCTGGTCATGATGAACCCGATCAGCGGCACCTTCCGGTCCGGCGGCGGCACCGCGGACCGGGCGGCGCTGCTGCGCTTCCTCGCCGACCCGAAGGAGGTCGAGGAGCTGTACATGGTGCTCGACGAGGAACTGAAGATGATGGCCACCGTCGCCGAGGACGGCGGCCAGGTGATCGGCCCGTACCTGAAGGAGATGTCGCACCTGGCGCACACCGAGTACCTGCTGGCCGGGCGGGGCACCCGCGACGTCCGGGAGGTGCTTCGGGAAACGATGTTCGCCCCGACCGTGACCGGCAGCCCGATGGAGAACGCCTGCCGGGTGATCGCCCGGCACGAGGGCCGCGGCCGGAGCTACTACGCCGGGGTGCTGGCGCTGCTCGGTCACGACGAGGCCGGTCGGCAGACGCTGGACGCACCGATCCTGATCCGTACCGCCGAGATCTCCCCCACCGGCCACCTGCGGGTGCCGGTGGGCGCCACCCTGGTCCGACACTCGACGGCGGCGGGTGAGGTGGCAGAGACGCACGCCAAGGCCGCCGGTGTGCTGGCCGCGCTCGGCCTCGGGCCGGCGGCGTCCGCCGGCGGCGGCGCGGTCGCCCGGCTGGCCGACGACCCGGAGGTACGCGACGCGCTGGCCGCGCGCAACGCGCCGCTGGCACGGTTCTGGCTGGACCAGCGGGCGCCGGACGCGTCCGGGTTGCCCGGACTGGTCGGCCGCCGAGTGTTGATCGTGGACGCCGAGGACACCTTCACCGGGATGCTGGCCCACCAACTGGGCGCGCTGGGCCTCGCGGTGAGCCTGCGGCCGTGGCACGCGGGTGGGCCCGTCGACGGCTACGACCTGGTGGTGGTCGGCCCCGGGCCGGGTGACCCGGGCAGCCTGGACGAGCCGAAGATGGTGGCGCTGCGGGAGTTGCTGACCGAGTTGCTGGCGACCGGGCGGCCCACCCTCGCGGTCTGCCTCGGCCACCAGGTGCTGGCCGGGCTGCTGGGGCTGGCTCTGCATCGCCGGGAGGCGCCCTACCAGGGGACGCAGCGGGAGGTGTCGCTGTTCGGGCGGGACCGCCGGGTGGGGTTCTACTCCACGTTCACGGCGCGCGCGGACGAGGACCGGGTGGCCAGCGCGTACGGGCCGGTGGAGCTGGCCCGGGACGCGGGCGACGGCGCCGTGCACGCCCTGCGGGGGCGTGGCTTCGCCGGGGTGCAGTTCCACCCGGAGTCGGTGCTCAGCCCGGACGGGCTCGCGGTGCTCAGCGAGCTGTTGACTGATCTGCTGCCGGCACCGAGCGCCGACGAGCTGTCCGCCACGGGCGGGCGCGCATAGCCGTCCCGCCGCCGGGTAGTGCGGGATGCAACCGGTGGCGTGGACGGGCCGAGAGCCCCCGCCCGCGCCACCGGTCGCCTGCCGTCGTCAGCCGGCCATGCCCGCCTTCAGCGCGGTGCCGAGCAGCACCGCACGTCGGGCGGTCAGCGCGCAGGCCCCGAGTGCCACGGCGTCCGGGGCGATCTCCCCGTTGTTGCTCGTGTGCGAGGCACCGTACGGGTTGCCGGCGATGAACTGGCTGGTGTCGGTGTAGCCGGGGGCGACCACGACGCCACCCCAGTGGTAGAAGACGTTGAAGAGCGAGGTCAGCGTGGTCTCCTGCCCGCCGTGCGAGGTCGCCGTCGAGGTGAAGGCGGCGTAGACCTTGTTGGCCAGCGCACCCTGTGCCCACAGCGGACCGGTGGTGTCGATGAACTGCTTCAACTGGGCCGCGATCATGCCGTACCGGGTCGGAGCACCCATGATCACCACATCGGCCCAGGCCAGGTCGTCGACCATCGCCTCGGGAACGTCCTGGGTCTCCAGGTGATGCGCCTGCCAGCCGGAGTTGGAGCGGATCGCCTCGTCCGGCGCCAGCTCGCGGACCTTACGCAGGCGTACGTCGGCGCCGGCATCTCCGGCAGCCTCGCAGACAGCCTGCGCCATCTGGTACGTGATGCTGGTGGCGCTGTAGTAGATCACCGCTACCTTGGTCTGGGCAGCCATCGGATGTCCCCTTCTCGTCTCGGGTCAGCTCCCGCGACTACCCGCTGGGCGCGACCTCTAACGGCAGGGCACGCGGACCCCTGTTCCGGTCCGCCGGCTCAAGTTTTCCGCAACTTCCCGACTGTTTCGACCCCGCGCCCCGTACGGACCGCGATCCTGATGTCACCGGTGCCGGCGGGAACCAACCGCCGCCCCGCACCGAGCACCTGAACGGGGGATCGCGCTTCGCCAGCAACGGAGCTGGCGCAGCGCGATCAGGGGCCGAGCCCGGGCCGCCGCCGCTCAGTGGACCAGGGCCGCCATCAACCGTTCCAGCTCGGCCGCCGGATCGGCGGTGAGCCCGGTGTGCACCGGCCCGGTCTGGATCATCGTGCTGCGCGGAGCGGCCAGCCAGTGGAACCGCTCACCGAGCCGCATCCGGGTCGCCGGCCCGTCGCCGGAGCAGGTCCGGTCGAGGGACGAGAGCACGGCGGCCACCGCCGGCAGGTCGACGTCCGGCGCCAGCGCGCGGACCCGGTCGGCGTCCAGGTGCGTACGCGCGGCCAGGAAGTCGCGCTGTTGGCAGTAGAGCAGCACCCCGACGTTGATCTGTTCGCCGCGCTCGATGCGGGGCACCAGCCGGATCAGCGCGTACTCGAAGGGGTGCCTCATGCCGCGCTCCCCTGCGGCAGCCAGTCGGCGGTGCGGGCGACCCGGCGGGACAGATGTGCCAGGTACGCGGCGCGAGCGGCGTCGGCCGTCTCGAAGTCGGCGGCGGTCAGCCACTCCCCCGGCACCAGCGCCAGCACCTCGGTGAGCAACTCCGGGGTGACCCGGGGCGCCAACTCGGCGTCGGCGTCGGCCAGCCGGGAGGCGTACGGCGCGAGCACGTGGTCGTCAGCCCGGTAGGCACGGTGCACGGCCGCCTCGGCCCGCGGCCAGTTGTGGTGGAAGTACAGCGAGGCCCCGTGGTCGATCAGCCACAACTCCCGGTGCCAGACCAGCAGGTTGGGGTTGCGCCAACTCCGGTCGACGTTCTCCACGTACGCGTCGAACCAGAGCACCCGGGAGGCCAGCACCGGGTCGACGGGGTGCGCCAGCGGGTCGAAGCCCAGCGCCCCGGGCAGGAAGTCCATCCCCAGGTTGGCCCCGCCGCTGTTGCGCAGCAACTCCTGCACCTCCTGGTCGGGCTCGGCTCGCCCGATGACCGGGTCGATGTCGAGCACGACCAGCGGGGGCACCCGCAGCTCCAGACGGCGGGCCAACTCGCCGCAGATCACCTCGGCGATCAGCGCCTTGGGTCCCTGACCGGCGCCGCGGAACTTCGCCACGTACGTGCCCAGGTCGTCGGCCTCCACCACGCCCGGCAGCGACCCACCCTCGCGCAGCGGGGTGACGTAGCGGATGGCGGTGACCTGGCGGAGCACGCCGCCCACCCTACTGGGACCGGCCGGGACGGGTGGCGGGCCGCCCCAGACCGGGACGCGCGGTCAGTCGATCTTGTCGCGCAGCTTGTCGACCTGGGTCTGCAGGCGGTCCACCGCGTTCTCGTTGTTGACGAAGGTGGTGATGCCCGCGGCGAGGCCCAGACCGATCAGCACCGCCAGGATGCTGAGCACCAGACCGCCGATCGACACGCCGCGGCCGGTCACCCCTGGTCGGCGTGCCATCTTGAGGCCGACGATGCCGAGGATGATCCCGATGATGCCGAGCACCAGCCCCAGCCAGGCGAGGATCGCGGTCAACACACTGAACAGGCCGGCCACCCCGAAGACCAGTGCGAAGGTGGCGGCCGCGCTGGTCTTGGCGTCGGTGGACGCCCGGTGTGCCCGGGACCCGGTCGATACGCCGGCACCCCGTGCCGGTTCGCTTGCGGCAGTCATGAGACTCCCCTTTCGTACGCGCGGCTCGCGTACTTCCGGTCGGCCGCCTTCCCTCTGGACCTGCGGTTATGCCACCCGAGGTGGTGCTGTCGGTGGGGTGGCCTACCCTGACGCGGCAACCTCCGGGGAAGGAGCCCGATGACCGGGGAGCTCACCGCATCCGAGGCGCTCGGTCTGCGGATGACCAGCCTGCTGCTGCGCCCGCATCCGAGCACCCGACCCGCTGGTGTCGCCGATGTCGTCGAGTGGTTCGGCGCGATGCAGGCACAGGACCTGGCCAGTGGGCTGTGGTCACTGGGCGCGCGGCTGGCTGGCCGGACCGTCGCGGACGTGCAGGCGGCCCTGGAGCGGCGCGAGGCGCTGCGCACCTGGCCGATGCGGGGCACCGTGCACCTCGTCCCACCCGCCGACGCCCGCTGGATGCTGGAGCTGACCGGCGTTCGTTCGCTGGCCGGAGCGGCGACCCGCCGGGCACAGCTCGGGCTCACCGAGGCCGACGCGGATCGGGCGGTGGATGTCCTCGGCACCGCGTTGACCGGCGGCGGCCGGCTCACCCGTACACAGTGCCTGGCGACCCTACGCGAGGCCGGCCTGGGCACCGACGGACAACGCGGCTACCACCTGCTCTGGTACGCGAGTGTGCGCGGAGTGACCTGTGTGGCACCGAACGTCGGCACCGACCAGACCTTCGCCCTGCTCGACGAGTGGGCGCCGGAGCAACGTCGGCTGGAGCGGGACGAGGCGCTGGCCCTGCTCGCCCACCGCTACGTCCGGGGGCACGGGCCGGTCACCGACCGCGAGTTCGCCGGCTGGACCGGCCTCACCCTGACCGACGCCCGGCGCGGCCTGGCCGCGGCCGGCGACCTGCTGAGCACGGTACGAATCGACGGCGCACCGATGCACATCGACGCGGCGCTGGCCGGTGCGCCGCGCACCCCACCCGATGACGTGCTGGCGCTGCCGGGCTTCGACGAGTACCTGCTCGGCTACCGGGATCGCACGCTGATGCTCGACCCGGCGCACCAGGCGGCCGTGGTGCCGGGCAACAACGGCATCTTCCAGGCGACCGTGGTCCGCGCCGGCCGGGTGGTGGGCGTGTGGAAGCGCAAGGTGGGCCGGGCCGCCGTCACCATCACGGTCCAGCCGCTGACCCCGATGGCGGCCGACGAGCGGGCACGCGTCGAGCAGGCACTACAGCGGTACGCCGACTACCTCGGGCTGCCGCCCCGCTTCGACTGGCCGACCTGAGCACTGCTCACCCCGGTCCGTCTGGCCGGCTTTGCCTGGTCCGGCTTGGCCGGTCCGGTCCGGTCGGGGGCGTCAGTCCTCGGCCGGGCGCGCCGGTAGTTCGTCACCCGATCGTGGGCGTGCCGGCCGCGCGTCACCCGGTCGTGGACGCGCCGTGTTGAGCAGGTCGACGACCCGGGCCACCCGGGGGTCCGCGCGGATCTGCGCCACGCCGGAGGGCAACGGCAACCGCCAGTTCGGGTATTCGTCGACAGTGCCCGGCAGGTTGGGCTGGCGTACCTCGCCCAGCACGTCGTAGAGGGAGACGCCGAGCAGCCGGGACGGGCTTGCCGCGAGCGCGGCGTGCATCGCCACCACCACCTCGCCGTCGTGGGCTGTTGGGGCCTGCCGGTCCAGCGCCGGATCGGAGGTCGCGGCCGGGTCGGGTGCCGCGGCCGGGTCGGGTGCCGTGGTCGGGTCGGGCGCCGTGGCCGGGTCGGGTGCCGTGGCCGGGTCGGGTGCCGTGGCCGGGTCGGGCAGGAGGCGCTCGGTCCGCAGCATCGTGAGCAGGCGCTCCCGGTCGGCGACGGCGCGAGCCCGCTCCACCGCCACGTCGGTGTCGAGCAGCTTCAAGTCGTCGCGTACCCGCACGTGCTCGCCGGTGAGGAAGCCCGGCGCGGTCGGCAGGTCGTGGGTGGAGATCGTGGCGAGAGCGTTGCGCGGCCACCGGGCCGGTGGGACGAAGTCACCCTGGTCGTCGCGGGCGAACCACAGCACCGTCGAGCCGAGCATGTTGCGCCCGCGCAGGCCACGGGTCACCGCCGGTTGGACCGTACCCAGATCCTCGCCGACCACCACGGCGCCGGCACGGTGCGCCTCCAGCGCGAGGATGCCGAGCATGGCCTCGGCGTCGTAGCGCACGTAGGTGCCCTCGGCGGCCCCGCCGCCCGGCGGCACCCACCACAACCGCCACAGGCCGGCGACATGGTCGACCCGCAGGCCGCCCGCGTGTCGCAGGGTCCGGCGCAACATGTCCCGGTACGCGGCGTACCCGGTCGCGGCCAGCCGGTCCGGGCGCCACGCGGCGAGCCCCCAGTCCTGGCCGAGCTGGTTGAAGTCGTCCGGCGGCGCGCCGACCCGGACGCCCTGGGCCAGCACATCGGCGAGCTGCCAGCCGTCCGCGCCGCCCGGGTCGATGCCGACGGCCAGGTCGTGCACCACGCCGACCGGCATCCCGGCGGCGCGAGCCGCCGCCGTGACGGCGTCGAGCTGCTCGTCGCACAGGTGTTGCAGCCAGGCGTGGAAGGCCACCCGGTCGGCGAGCTGGCGGCGCTGCTCGGCGACCGCCGGGGCGTCCGGGTGGTGCAGCTCCGCCGGCCAGGCCCGCCAGTCGTTGCCGTGCCGCTCGGCCAGGGCGCACCAGGTGGCGAAGCTCGCCAGCGCCGGGTCCGCGTCGAGGTCGACCGGCTGGGCGTACGGGTGCAGCAGCTCCAGGGCGTGCCGCTTGGCCGTCCACACCTGGTCGTAGTCGATCAGGTCCCCACGGTCGGGGCGCAGGGCGTCGACCACGGCCCGGGTCGCCGGGTCCGCCGCGGTGTACGCGGCGGTGTCGCTGACGCGCAGGTAGAGCGGGTTGACGAAGCGGCGGCTGGCCGGCGAGTAGGGGGATGCGGCGACCGGGTGCGCCGGCCCGACCGCGTGCAGGGGGTTGAGCAGCACCAGCCCGGCGCCGGTGGCCCCGGCCCAGCCGGTGAAGTCGGCGAGGTCGCCGAGGTCGCCCATGCCCCAGGAGCGTTCCGAGCTGAGCGCGTAGAGCTGGAGCATCCAACCCCAGGTGTGCGGCGGTACGGGCAGCCGACGGGGCACCACGACCAGCGTCACCTCCCGGCCGGCGCAGCTCAACCGGTGCCAGCCCAGCGGCAGGTCCCCCGGCAGCTCACTGTCGACGGCACGCCGGCCGCCGTCCTCCAGGGTCACCACACCCGGGCCGGGCAGCGCCCGGGTCGCGCCGTGGGTGAGCACCACGGTCGCCGGCAGCGCGCTCCGGTCGACCGCGCGGGCGGCGGCGAGCGCGTCGGCCACCGCGGTCGGGCTGGTGGCGTCCACGCCGAGCAGTCCGAGCACGCCCACGACGGTTTCCGGTGCGACCTCGACGCGACGGTGTCGCCAGTCCTCGTACCAGGTGGACACGCCGTGCGCCTTGGCCAGCGCGGTCAATCGTCGGTCCATTCCGCCCCCCGCCTCACAAAGCGACCCAAACACCTTCCCACGACCGGCGGCGCGGCGCAGGGCGGGCGGGACCACCCCCGCCGCCAGCCGCGCCGCCTCGCCTCGCCTAGCCTCGCCTCGCCTAGCCTCGCCTCGCCGATCAAGGAGTTGTGGTGGGTAACAAAACGCCCGTAAGCCCCCGGACCCGGCACCACAACTCCATGATCGACACGTCCGGCCTGCCCCGGGCCGGACGGGCCTACACGCAGAGGACCTTGTCAGTCGGCGAGCGCGCCGGCTGCTCGGCCCTCGTGGAGGGTCAGGTTGCGGCCGGTCGCCGGGTCGAACAGATGGATCTTCTCCAGGTTGAACCAGACCCGGCGGGACTGTCCCTCGGCCACCGGTGACTCCGCGGACAGCCGGGTCACCAGGTTGCCACCCGCACCGGCGAAGTCGGCGGCACCCGCGTCGGCGGCCAACTCCTCCAGTTCGGCGGCGCTGGCCTTCTCGCCCTCCACGGTGAAGTAGACGTACTTGTCCGAGCCCATCGACTCGACGATGTCGACAGGCGCCTCGAACTCCATGCCCCGGCGGCGGGTGTCGTCGTCGACAAGTTCGGCGTCCTCGAAGTGCTCGGGGCGGATGCCGAGGATCAGCTCCCGAGGTGCGTCGGCCGCCTCCAGCTCGCGGCGGACCCGGTCGCCGAGCGGCACGTCACCCAGGGCCGTGTGCAGGCTGCCGTCCTGTACGGCGGCGTGCAGGAAGTTCATCGACGGAGAGCCGATGAAGCCGGCCACGAAGAGGTTGCGCGGGTGGTCGTACAGCTCCTGGGGAGGGCCGACCTGCTGCACCGCGCCGCCGCGCATGATCACCACGCGGTCGCCGAGGGTCATCGCCTCGGTCTGGTCGTGGGTGACGTAGACGGTGGTCGTGCCGAGCTGCTTCTGCAACCGGGACACCACCGTGCGCATCTGCACCCGCAGTTTGGCGTCGAGGTTGGACAGCGGCTCGTCCATCAGGAACGCCTTCGGCTGGCGGACGATCGCCCGGCCCATCGCCACCCGCTGCCGCTGCCCGCCGGAGAGGTTGGCCGGCTTGCGGTCCAGCAGGGTGGTCAGCTCCAGCACCTTGGCCGCCTCGTCGACCTTCTGGTTGATGGTCTCCTTGTCCAGCTTCGCCAGCCGCAGCGGGAACGCCATGTTCTCCCGCACGGTCATGTTCGGGTACAGGGCGTACGACTGGAAGACCATGGCGATGTCCCGGTCCCGGGGAGCCTTGTCGTTGACCCGCTGGCCGCCGATGCGCAGCTCGCCGGAGCTGATGTCCTCCAGGCCGGCGATCATGTTGAGGGTGGTGGACTTGCCGCAGCCCGAGGGGCCGACCAGGATCACGAACTCGCCGTCGGCGATCTCCAGGTCGACGTCCTGCACGGCGACGGTCCCGTCCGGGAAACTCTTGCTCACCTTGTCGAGCACGATGTCAGCCATGACTACTCACCTATCCCTTGACTGCGCCGGAGGTCAGGCCGGACACGATGCGGCGCTGGAAGAAGAGGACGAACAGGATGATCGGAACGGTGATGACGACGGCGGCGGCGCAGATCGCCCCGGTGGGGTCCTCGAACTGCGAAGCGCCGGTGAAGAACGACAGCGCGGCCGGCACCGTGCGGGACCGCTCGGTGGAGGTCAGCGAGATGGCGAACAGGAAGTCGTTCCAGCAGAAGATGAACACCAGGATCGCCGTGGTGAACAACCCGGGCGCGGCCAGCGGGGCGATCACCCGACGGAACGCCTGGGCCTGCGTGGCGCCGTCCATCTTCGCCGCCTTCTCCAGGTCCCACGGGATCTGCTTGAAGAACGCCGACAGCGTGTAGATCGCCAGCGGCAGCGCGAAGGTGATGTACGGCGTGATCAGCCCGAGCCAGGTGTCGAAGATGCCGATCGTCCGCTCGATCTCGAACAGCGGTGACACCAGCGACACCTGCGGGAACATCGCGATCAGCAGGGAGACGCCGACCAGCACCTTCTTGCCGGGGAAGTCCAGCCGACTGATCGCGTACGCGGCCATCGCGCCGAGCACCACCGCGATCAGCGTGGCGATCAGGGCGATGCCGATCGAGTTGACGAGTGCCCGGACGAACTGGTCGGTGTCGAAGATCGTCTTGTAGTTGTCGAGCGTCCACTCCCGAGGGATGAAGTTCCCGTCGGTGAGGGTGGCCGGCGTCTTGAACGACAGCGACGCGATCCACAGCACCGGGACGAGCGCGAAGACGACCACGACGACGTCCAGCAGACCCCAGCGCAGCTTCGCTCGGGTGGTGGTTTCGACGGCCATGTCAGCGCCTCTCCCCGTCGTCGCTGCCGGGGGCAGCGGTGCCGAACAGCTTCACGAAGACGAACGCGATGATCGCCACGGCGATGAAGATCAGCACCGACATCGTCGAGCCGATGCCGAGGTTCAGGCCCCGGATCAGGTTGTTGTAGGCGAGCATCGACACCGACGAGGTCTCGTTGCCCCCGGCGGTCAACACGAAGATGTTGTCGAAGACGCGGAACGCGTCCAGGGTGCGGAACAGCAGCGCGACCAGGATCGCCGGCTTCATCACCGGCAGCATCACCTTGGTGAACTTCTGCCAGGCGGTGGCACCGTCGGTGGAGGCCGCCTTGAGCAGGTCCTCCGGCACCAGCGCCAGCCCGGCCATCAGCAGCAGCGCCATGAACGGGGTGGTCTTCCAGATCTCCGCGAGCATGATGATCGCCAGCGAGCTGGCCCGCTCGGTGAGGGGTGCGCCGTCACTGAACACGTCGGCCAGGTAGCCGGTGCCGGGCGTCCAGGCGTACCGCCAGGAGAACGCCGCGACCACCGTGACGATCCCGTACGGGATGAGCGCGGAGGTGCGGACGATGCCCCGCCCGACAAGCGTGCGGTGCATGATGATCGCCAGACCCATGCCGAGCACCAGCTCGACGGCCACGGTGACCACCGTGATCAGCGCGGTCACCCCGAACGCGGTCCACCAGAACTCGTTGGTGAGCACCGTGACGTAGTTTTCCAGGCCGATGAACTCACGCTGGTCGGGAAAGCGCAGGTCGTAGCGCTGCAACGACAGCCAGACCGAGTAGAGGATCGGGTACGCGGTCACCAGGATCATGACCAGGGCGGCGGGGGCGCAGAGCAACCAGCCCAGCCTGCGCTCGGATTTCTTGTTCGCGCTCAACGGCGGCTTACGGCCACCGCCGCGTTGGGTGGGCACGGCGGCGGGCGCACGGGTCTCCTCCGCGGCGACGTCCGCGCCAGTCGGCGTGGCGTTGATGCTCACGGTGCCACCTTCTTTCGCGACTTCGGGGCTCGCAGGAACGGCTCACTCCTCGCGCTCACGGCAGGACCCCCTTGGATTGGAGGGCGTCGGCGATGGCACCGCGCAACTCGTCGGCGGTCTGCTGTGGACGGATCGCCGACGGCGGCGACAGGATCGCCGACATCACGGTGGAGATGCTCTGGTAGGCCGGCGTCAGGGGACGGGTCGCCGGTTCCTTCAGCTCTTCCAGGATGGTGTCCTTCATCGGGTACGCCTCGGTCATCTCCGGGTCGTCGAAGACCGCCTCGATGGTGGGTGGCACGCCGTCGTTGATGGCGGAGAACTTCTGGTGCTCGGCGCTGCGGATGCACCGGGCCGCCTCGAAGGACAGCTCCGGGTGCTTGGAGTAGGAGCTGACGGCCAGGTTGACCCCGCCGATGGTGACCTTGCTGGGGGTGCCCTCGTCGACGCCGGGGATCCGGGCCCAGCCGACCTGCTTGGCCAGGTCCGGGTTGGCCTCCTGAAGGGCCGGGTAGACGAACGGCCAGTTCACCTGGAACGCGCCCGAGCCGGACTGGAACTCCAGCCGGACCGGGTCCTCGGTGGCGTTGCTGAACGACGGCGAGGTCACGCCCGACGTGGCGAACTTCTTGAGCTGCTCCAGCGCCCGGACCGTGCCGTCGTCCATCACGGCCTGGGTGCCGTCGTCGTTGAGGATCTTTCCTCCGGCGCTCTCGGCCAGGGTGTTGTAGAGGACGACCAGGCCCTCGTACTGGGCGCCCATGGTGAGCACCTGGTACGGCTTTCCCTGGTCCTTGAGCTGCTGGGCCGCGCTGATCATCTGGTCCCAGGTGGTCGGCGGCTGCGGCACCAGGTCCTTGCGGTACCAGAGCAACTGGACGTTCGTGTTCTTCGGCGCCGCGTACAGCTTGTCCTCGTAGCGGGCGGTGGACAGCGGCCCGGCGAGGGTGCCCTGCTCGACCTCGGCCTTGTCCTGGCCGGTCCACTCGCGGATCCAGTCGGCGCTGGCGAATTCCTGGGTCCAGGTCACGTCCAGCCCGAGCAGGTCCATTCCGCTGTCCTGGGCGGCCAGCCGGCGCACCATCTGCACCCGCTGGTCGTCGGCCTGCCGGGGCAGCACCTGGTAGGCGATCTCGTACCGTCCCTGCGCCTGCACGTTGCAGTCGTCGACGACCTTTTGCAGGTTCTGCTCGGGCGGGTAGTACAGGTTGAGCGTCGGTGGGCCGCCATCGTCGTCCGCGCCGCACGCGGCGAGCGGTGCGACAAGCGCCAACGCGGCCGCCGCCGCGCCCAGCCGCACAATCGGCCGGCGTCGGTGTCGAGCCGTTTCGGGGTCCGTCATCGCCCTCCCCCTCTCCTCGGCGAAAGACCGGGGAGGGCATCCGTGCCCCGGCGCACGGCGAGTCGTGTCCAGGTCTGACGAGCTGCGAAAACGCCCGGCCCGGATGCTCTGTGCGGCTACTCTGCCCCACCCGCGAAGTCGTGAAACCTGGCCGTCACAGCGGAAGTTCGTTTCGGTATATCGCGAGACCAACTAGCAAGGTAGTATGTGTCGCATGGTAGCGCCGGAGAGCCAGTCCGCTGACGACAACGACCGGCAGACCCAACTCCTGCGAGGCGCGCTGGACATGTGCCTGCTGGCGCTGCTGGCACGCGAGCCGGCGCACGGCTACGAGCTGGTGCGGCGGATGGAGACGGCCGGCTTCGGTGCCATCAGCTACGGCACCATCTATCCGCTGCTGACGCGGATGCGCCGACTCGGCCTCGTCGCCGACGAGCAGCAGTTCAGCCCAAGCGGCCCGCCCCGAAAGGTCTACGCGCTGACCGGGTCCGGTCGGACCCACCTGGACGCCTGGCAGAAACAGTGGGACCGCTTCACCGACACCGTCGACGCCGTTCTCAGCCCGCTCGACCAGCACCCCACGAGGAGTTGACCCATGGACACCATCGACCGCCTTCTGGGCGAAGCCGACCAGGCGTGGCGCGGGTACGGGGTCGGCACCGCCGATCGGGCGACACTCGCCGCTGACCTGCGCCTCGACCTGCGGGCCGCGGCCTCCGACGGGGGCGACCCCGCGCAGTTGCTCGGCGGAGACGTGGCCGGCTTCGCACGGCGGCTCGCCGACGAGGCCGGCGTCCGACGGGTGCGCGAAGACTACGGCCGGGTGGTCAACACCGCACTGGTCGGCGCGGTGCTCGGTGCCGTGGTCGGCTACGCCATCCTGATGGCTGTCTATCCGATGTTCGTCCACCTGCTCGACATCCGCCGCTCGATCGACGTACCGATCCAGCTCGCCGTGGCCGTCGCCTACGGCGTACCGGCCGCGGTGGTCGCCGCGGGAGCGGTCATCGCGGTGCGGATCCGGCTCCGCCACCTCCCCGAGATCCGGCGGACGGCTCGGCTGATGAGTGTCCTCCTGCCGGCGGCCGGCATCGTCGTCACGCCGATCACCGTCGGCTTCGCCTGGGCCACCGACTACAGCACCGCACCGACAGTGGTGATCATGGAGATCGCCATGGTCCTGGCCGCGCTCGCGGGCGCCACGATGGTGGCCCGTCGCCTGTCGCTACGCGGGCGCCGGCCCGCCTCCGACACCTCGCGCCCGGACGCCACCACGGTCAAACCCGCCTGACGGTACGAGCACACCCGCCCAAACACTCGCCCACTCGGGGAGGCCGCCTCGCGGTATTGAGCGGTCAGCTCCGGGCTCTCGCCCAAGAGAGGAAGCGCTCGGTCATCCGAGCCGGCGGGTGGTCCGGGTGGAGTTGGGTGAGCTGGCCCGTCGCCTCGTTCATGAGGGTGCCGAGGTAGATGAGCAGCGCGACCCTGTTGGTCCGGTACTCCGACAGCAGGGCGAGCTTGGCCGGCTGGCAGGGCCAGTTCCGGCCACAGTTGCGGCACCGCCACAGGGGACGCATGGCGACGTGCGGGACGGGCGGCCGGACCACCATCACCGCCACCGCGTTTCGTCGTGGTGCTCTGTCGGGCTCAGCACAGTGACCTCCTCGGGGCGGGGAAGGGGGCCGCTCCCGCAAGGGGGAGGCGGGAGCGACCCCGGGGCAGGGCCCGCCGCCGCCATTCCGGCCACCAGCGAGCCCGCCACTGGTGACAGTTTGCGAGGACCCGACTACGGTCGATACGTGCTCGCGCCATCCGTGCAGCTCAGCGGCCTGGTCGAGCAGCTGCGAAGGACACGCCGGTGCAGGTTGGGCAGGGATTGGGGATTCGATGGGCAACGTCACCGACTACGTGTTGGAGGAGCTGCGCCTGTTCCGTACGGGGCTCGGGCTCAGTCAGGACGACTTCGGCCGGGGCATCGGCTATTCGGGCTCACACGTCAGCTCGGTGGAGACCGGCGGACGGGCGCCCACCAAGGAGTACATGCGGGCCATCGACACCCATCACCCGACCGCTGGACGCTTCCAGCGGATGTTGGAGAGGCTGGCCCGGCTCGACGCCGAGCCGGCCTGGCTGCGCGAGTGGATCGAGTTCGAGCGGGAGGCGACCACGCTGCGCTGGTTCGAGTTGGCGTACGTGCCGGGTCTGCTCCAGACCGAGCGGTACGCGCGGGCCACACTGGCCGGTGGTCGGTTCGACGCCGAGGACGTGGACCGGATCGTCGCCTCCCGACTGGAGCGGCAGGCGATCCTGCAACGCCCGCGCCCGCCGCAGCTCATCGCCGTCCTGGACGAGGCGGTGCTGCGCCGGCCGGTGCTCGACCAGCCGGGGCTCATGGTCGAGCAGTGCGAGCACCTGGCGCAGTTGGCGACGGCGGAGCACATCCAGGTGCACGTCGTGCCGGTGGACGCGGGGATGTATCTGGGGATGGGCGGGCAGTTCATCATCGCCGAGATGCCCGACGGCGAGCGGGTGACCTATGCGGACAACCAACTCACGGCGCAGATCGTCGATGCGCCGACCGACGTCGCTAAGCTGGCGAAGACGTGGGAGATCGTGCGAAACGAGGCGCTCCCCCGCCGGCAGTCAACCGAGCTGATCAAGGAAGTGGCGAAGTCATGGACATGCTGACCCCACAGTGGCGCAAGTCGACCAGGTCCGGCGGCAACGGCGGAGCCTGCGTGGAGGTCGCCGACAACCTGCCGAGCGTGGTGCTGGTGCGCGACACCAAGGACCGCGACGGCGGCACCCTGCACGTCGACCCCACGGCCTGGAAGACCTTCGTCGCGTACGCCAAGCAACACTGAACCAGACCTCCTGGAGATCTTGGACAGTTACCGTCCCACGCAGAACGGAAACTGTCCAAGATCTACCCGGGCCGGCGGCAACGCGGCGGACACATCCGCCCGGAATCAGGCATGCTGGCACCGTGATCGCACGCTTCAAGGATCTCTGTCTCGACGCTGCGGACCCGCTCGCACTCGGTGCCTTCTGGGCACGGATGCTCGACGGTGACGTGGCCGATGCCGGCGACGACGACACCCGAGTGGACCCCCGCTCCGCGCGCTCGAACGCCGAGTCGATCTGGGTGAACAAGGTTCCCGAACCGCGGGTGGGCAAGACCCGCGTACACCTGGATCTGCGGTTGGCCGACGCCGACCCGGCGGCGCTGCTCGCGGCCGGCGCACGGCTGGTCCGCGAGCCGGCCGGCGAGGCCACCTGGTGGGTCCTCGTCGACCCGGAGGGCAACGAGTTCTGCGCCTTCCCGGCTCGCGAGGGCGCCCGGCCGGGACCGTTCGAGCTGGTCGTCGACTCGACCGACCCACTCGCGCAGGCGACCTGGTGGGCCGGTGTGGTCGGCGGCACCGTCGAGGACGAGTCGACCCACGCGGGCATCGCCGGCGCGGCCGGGTTCCCCTGGGACCACTGGGTCTTCGCCGGGGTGCCCGAGCCCAAGACGGTCAAGAACCGGCTGCACTGGGACGTCGACCTGGTCGACCCGGAGCCGATGGCGCTGATCGCGGCCGGCGCGACGCTTGTGCGGGAGCCGCTCGACGCGGCGCACTGGTGGTGGGTGCTGGCCGACCCGGAGGGCAACGAGTTCTGCGCCTTTCCGCCGCGCCCCATCGGGTGACTGGCCGACTACCGGGGGCGGGCGACGTCGGCTAGCGTTTTCCTAGCGCCGCCGCCGGCGCGTTCGCCGCCGCCGTCGACACGCCTCCGGCCGCCCCCTGCCTGCCCGATCGGTTGGTAATCGCGGGAACGTCCCACCGCCGCTCCCCCGGTTCGGCAGGATCGTCCCAACGAGGAGGTGCCGTCGTGCAGGACACCCGCGCTCTCGCCCTGACGTTCGAGGTGAGCGGCCTGCCACCGGTCAAGACCGAAGCGTTGTCCATCTTCGCGGCCGGGCACCGGCAGGCGACGAGGGTCCGCACCCTGCTCCAGGCCGCCCTCGCGGCGGCTCAGCGCACCGGCTGGACGCCGTTGGCCGGACCCATCGAGGTGGAGCTGGTCCTGCGGTGTCCGCCCGGGCACCGCACGGGCGACGCCAGCACCCTGCTCGGCGGCGTCTGCGCCGTGTTGCAGGACAAGAAGCGGGTGTCATCCATCGGCCTCACCCACCTCGGTGTGCTTGTGGACGTCGCGCTCTACCACGACGACCGACAGATTCGCCGATTGTCGTACCAGGAGAAGCCGGCCGAGGAATTCTCGTACGAGGTGCGGGTCGCCGCCGTGCCGGACGGGGTTTGACGGACGACCGCGGTGGGGTATCGCGGACGCCGACGAAGGGAGCACCGATGTCGGAGCCACATGTCACGCTCGACCCACGCGGGCTCGACCCTGTGCAGCAGAAGCTGCGCGGCCCGCTGGAGGAGCAACTGACCTCGGCGCTTCAGGCTGCCACCGACCGGGTCCGCTCCCACTACGGTGGCGAGCCGGTCGAGCAGGTCTGCCAGCGACTGTTGGAGGAGACCCGCTCCGGGTTGCATCCCGACATCGCGGCCGGGTTCAACCCGGACATGGACGAGTTCTGCCGGGTGGCGGTGTCGATCGTCCGGGGCGGGGCCTCCTGAGCGGCAGTCTTTCTCAGTACCTGTCGAGCTGGGCGTACGGGCTGAGCACGATGCGCGGTGAGAGCGCCGGGTCCAGCCAGTTGAGTACGCGGACCAGGTGGTCGTGGGCGAGCGAGACACAGCCGGCCGTGGCGTTGCCGCCGCTGACCCGGAACTGGTGCAGGAAGATGCCGCTGCCCGCGTTGGGGATCGGGGTCGCCACGTTCGGTGGCATGTTGTAGGTGATCACCGCGAAGTGCGTGTACGAGGGGGTCTCCTGCCACAACGCCTCGCTGGCCCCACCCGGGTTGGTCGCGCTCTGCTGGAAGGTGTTGTAGCGCGAAGACGACGGATTCTCGTTCCACCAGTCGCCGCTGACCAACCGGTGGTAGGGGTATCGCACTCCCGGGTTGGCGGCGATGCCGTACATGGTGGGGCCGATGGAGTAGACACCGGTGGGTGTGGTCGGCACGCCCTCCACGTGGTTGTCGCTGAATCCCTTGGAGCCGAGTCGGGCGGGCAACGCCGACGAGGCCGGCCTCCAGCGGCCCCTGATCCGCACGTACGCCTCAAGCGTGGCGTAGGTGGTCGTGTAGCTGGCGGCGCCGACGACGATCACCTGCCGAGTCTCCGTCGGCAGGGTGGTCAGGCGGGCGGCCAGGTTGCGGCGCGGGGTGCTCGATCCGGGGCGGCGGGGCCGCGGTGTGGTGCCCCACGGCGGCGTCGGGCGGGGCGCGCCGAGCGCGGGCGCTGTCGGGGCGAGCAGGGCCGGTGCCGCCAGACCCGCGGCAGCGCCGAACAGAAGGGCTCTGCGGTTCATCCCGTCATCCTGACAGTCCAACCGGCGTGCGGTCTGCCCCGTTCGCCGGTGCGATCGATCGATCCGTGGCCGGGTCAGGGCCGGGTCCGCAACTACCCGGCCCTGACGCTCGGCCGTCCGGATGGGAGCGGACAGCTCCGGCACTCAGCTCCACGGTGCCAGCCGCCGAACGCCGACGCGCTCCCGGCCGACACCCCGAAGGCCGTGAGCGCCGGGCCAGGCTAGGCCGGCCCGGACGGGGCGGACAAGCCGCGTCGGGCGACCGACGGCGTGACTGATCTCAGGGTGAAAATCAGACAATGCGGCGTAACGCGACCATGATCGCTGACGCTGTTCGCTTTCGACGCGCTCAGAAGTGCCGCAGCAGATCGGGGAACGCGGCGAGCCGCAGCACCCCGGAGTCGGTGGGGTCCAGTTCGTCGTGCTCCAGCACCCACGTGTTCTCGTTCGGGATGAAGACCGCGTTCAGTCCGGCCGCGCGGGCCGGCAGGATGTCCGACTTCGGGGAGTTGCCGATCATCCAGGCGCGGGCCGGGTCGAAGCGGTGTTCCCGGACCAACCACCGGTACGTCTCGACGTCCTTCTCGGCCACGATGTGCGCGGCCCGGAAGTGGTGCAGCAGCCCGCACGCGTCCAGCTTGCGCTGCTGATCCGCCTGGTCGCCCTTGGTGAGCAACAGCAGCTCGTGTCGGCCGGCCAGCTCGTCGAGCGCGTCGGCCACCCCGGGCATCAGCTCCACCTGGTGCTCGACGAGGGCGACCGCCAGGCGCTCGATCTCCTGGCGCTCGGAGTCGGTGGCCGGCCGTTCGCGCAGCCGCTCCAGGCACTCCGCCAGGCTGCGCAGGAAGACCTTGCTGCCGTACCCGTGCGCCACCGTGTTGGCCCGCTCGATGTCGTCGAGGATCGTTCGGATCTCGGTGCGGTCCATCGTGGGATGGTCGAGCCACTCGAGAAAGTCGTCGATCACCTGCTCGAAGACGACGTTGTTCTCCCACAACGTGTCGTCCGCATCGAAGATCAGCACCTGCGCCTGCCGCCGTGCCGCCGCCCCGTCCGTCATCCCGTCCCCTCCCCATGTCTTCGCCGCCCCCGTCGAAGGGACAGGATAGGCGGGAGATCCGCTCTGATTTTCGGACTTTTCCGTGAACCGTCTCGGCCTGGCGTTCGTCTGGGGGGTGGGAGAATTCCCGGCGGCCGAGAGGTCGGGACAGCTCATGAGGAGTACGACGTGATCACGATGAAGTGGGTTGCCGGCGCGGCACTGCTGGCGTGCACCGGCGCGCTTGTGGCGTGCGGGAGCGACGCCGACAAGGCGCCGACGCCCAAGGCGGGCACGCCGACGCCGTCGGGCGAAGTGGCGGCCCCGGCGGGAACGCCGTCACCGGGACTCGCGGCCGACCCCCTGCTGTCCGGCAAGCGCGAGGTCACGATTGCGCGGGTGCAGGGACCAGGGAACGCACTGGAACTCAGCGGTCGTCTCGAGGAGGGCGGCGACACCGGCGGACGCGTCCTGTTCGTTCCGACGCCGATCGGCGGCGACCAGTACGTGATCAAGGCTTTCGGCACGAAGGACGATCACCCCGCCAACGACGATCCGTCCTGCTGGCAGGTGAACGGTCTGGACATCGAGCCCGAGCTGACCGTCGAGGCCGCCGTCTGCGACGTGGACAACCCGATCCAGCGGTTCAGCATCACCGCCATGGGCCCCGACACGTACGCGATCGGCAGTGAGACCCGGTTCCTTCTGCACGCCGTCGGCAACGGCCTGATCCTCAAGGAGTTGAGCGACGCGCCGCTGGACAGCACGTTCCGGTTCGTCGACAAGGGGCCGTTCGACCGCGAGCCCCTCAACTGACCACGCCGCCTGTCACGGCCACCGGAGCAACCGCTGGGCGATCAACACCTCGCGTTCCTCCTGCCCCTCGGGTCGGAGCCGTCCGCCCCGGGTGAGCATCACCACGCCGTGCAGCAGGCTCCACCCCACCTCGGCGAGGGTGTCCGGGTCGCGCCCCTCGGCCAACGGGGTCAGGGCCGCGCGCAGTTCGGCGAACACCGCGCGCGGCGCGTCCGGGACGCCATCGACGCCGAGGGCCAGGTCGGGGGTCAGCGCGAGCATCGCGTCATAGACCTCCGGATTCGTGTACGCGAAGTCGAGGTACGCGCTGGCGACCGCCGGCCAGGCCCCCTCGGGGCTGCTGGTCGCCTCCGCGTGCGCCTCGGCCAGATCGGCGGCCAGGTCGGCGAAGGCGCAGACGGCCACGGCGGCGAGGAGTGCGTCCAGATCCGCGAAATGCCGGTAGAGGTCACCGACGTCGATCTCGGTCCGCTCGGCGAGCCGTCGGGTGCTCACCCCCGCCCAGCCCTCCGCCTCGGCCAGCTCGCGCGCGACCGTGACGATGAGGTCACGCCGGTCCTGTTCGGTGGCCTTCTCGGCAGGTCCGGGCACGTCGTTGAGCGTACGGGCGGACACCGACCGCAGTCGTCCGGTGACGGATTGGCGACTGTCTGGGCCGGTCAGACCAGCAGTGCCAGCCGGCCGATGAGGGCCTCCCGCAGGTGGGGTGGCCAGGGAAAGAGTGGCGTCGCCACCCGGAGCTGGGCCAACCCGTGTAGCCCGACCCAGAGCGCCGTCGCGTCGGCGAAGGGATCCGCGCTGGTCGAGAGGCCCTTCGCGGCACACTCGGCGACGGTGCGATGGATGACCTCGAAGGCTCCCATGCCGAGCACGGCGAGATCGTCCGCCAGCGCCGGCGTCCGATCGCGGGCCTGGCTGGCATCCCAGACCGACCCGAACATCAACCGGTACCGGTGGGGCTGACGCTCGGCGAAGGTCAGGTAGGCCGCACTGATCGCCCGCAGCCGCTCGGCCGGATCCGGGTCGTCCGGCCCGGCCAACTCCTGCTCCAGGGCGGCGAACGCGCGCTGGGCGACCACCAGCAGAATCGAGTCCAGGTCCGGAAAGTGCGCGTAGATCGACGGTGCCGAGATGCCGGCCTCCCGCGCCACCGCCCGCAGCGTCACGCTCTGCGGGTCGCCACCGTCCAGCAGCGTGCCGGCGGCACTGACGATCTCCTCGCGCAACTGGGCACCTTCGCCGCGCTTGTTGCGAGCCCGCGCTCTCGGTGTGGTCACCTCATGACCTTACAGCCGTAAGGCGAACGAGTCCGTTCCTGCGTCCCCGCGTGCCACCGCCGACCGTCCGTCGTTAGGTGAAGGGATCACCACGACGGGAGGGCACGTGGTCGTTCGACGGCACCGGCCCGTGGCGGACGGATGAGCGAGCAGCGGCACGAAGGGCTGGTGCGCGACGCCGACAGTCGGCAACGAGCCACGTTTCTGGAACTCTTCCTCGACCTGGTCTTCGTCTTCGCCCTCACCCGGATCTCGGCACGGGTGATCAGTGACTTCACCGACGGTGGCCGCGGCGTGGTCGCGGGCCTCGGTCAGGCCCTCCTGCTGTTCCTGGCGCTCTGGGCGGTCTGGTCGTTGACCGTCTGGTCGACAAGTTGGCTGGATCCGGAGGCACCGATCGTCCAGATCGTCATCGTGATGACGGCGGTCGGCGCGATGACAATGGCGGTCGCGGTACCCGACGGATTCGGCGCGCGGGCACCCCTGTTCGCCATCACCTACGTGAGCCTGCAGATCGGCCGGGTGGTCTACTTCCACGTCGCGGGGCACGGCCGGCCCGATCCCCGGCAAACCCTCCGGGTCCTGGTCTGGTTCGGTCTGAGCGCACCGCTCTGGGTCATCGGTGGTCTGGCCGACGACGGCGCGATCAGAGGACCACTCTGGATCATCGCCGTGCTGATCGACTACACCGGGCTCTACCTCGGGTGGCCGACCCCCCGCATCGGCGCGCAACGCATCGGCGGCCGGGCAATCGCGGCCGGGCACCTGGCCGAGCGGTACCAACAGTTCCTCCTCATCGCCATCGGTGAGGCGATCTTCGTCATCGGGTTGGCGTTCAGCGGCAGCGACTTCCGGGCCGACCAGACGGCCGGCTTCGTCCTGGCACTGGCGACCACGGTCCTGCTCTGGCGGATCTACTTCCACCTCGCGGGGAAGGTGCTGGACACCGCCGTCAGCCGCTCGCGCCACGCCGATCGGCTCGCGACCGAGATGGCGTTCGCCCACCTGGTCATGATCGCCGGGATCGTCCTCACCGGCGTCGGTTTCGAACTGCTCATCACCGAACCGCTCGGGCACCTGCCAGCGGCGTGGCTCATCGCCATCCTCGGCGGCCCCGTCGTCTTCCTCGCCGGACGATCGGCCCTCGAATACCAGGTCTTCGCCCGGGTCTCCCGCTCCCGGCTGGCGGGCCTACTGGCCCTCGGCCTCCTGGTGCCGGCGACGATGCGCCTCGATCCGCTCACCGCCGGTGCCGCCGCCGCCGTGGTGCTGCTCGCGGTGGCTGTCGCGGACTCCCGACGCTCACGTCGGCGCGGGCCGGAAAAGCCCACCCCGCCCTACTAGCGTGCGGCGCGGAGGTGTCGGCGGCCGGCGGTGACTGTCGGTCACCTCCGTGGGGGTGGATGCGGTAGCGGGCGGCAGTTGAGGGCCAGCGAGGACGGGGAGTCCATCTACCGGGCGGTGGGCTTCGCACCCACCGCCGCTCGGACGCTGCGACTGACCGTGGTCGACGATCTTGAGCGGATCAGGGCTCGCTCAGCGCCTTGATGCCGTGTGTCTGGAGCAGCGCCGGCATCGGGTCGGCGAGGTGCGCGCGTCTCGGTTGCGAGATGCGTGCCACGGTGACCGACGCGTTGGGTCCTGGTACGTCGTAGGGGCCGCCGCGGGGATAGACCACCAGGGAATTCCCCTGCCAGCCCATCCGCTCGATCTCCGACCACGCGTACGAGCGCCGCAAGCCGCCACGGTCGCGTACCAGCAGCCCGGTGTCGTCAGCCAACACCGCGTTCCGCCAGCGGACGAACGCGAGGACTATCGACGCGGCACCGAGCACCAACCCGAACCAGCTCACCCAGTCGAGCAGCACCGCGGTGACGATCAGGCCGACCACGATCGCGACCGGCACCGCGACGGCGGGCCAGACCCGCGACTGCCCGAGCACGAGCACCTCACCCACCGGATCCGCCCCCATGGACGATCAGGATAGTGAAGGAGCGACACGTTAGCCGCCGTCAACGGAGCGCCGGGAGCCTGGGCAGCACACGCGTCAGTGGGCTACCGGCGATTCGAGGGCGAGGGTAGACAGAGGCCCGGTTCGCCGCCCTGCGGGACGTAGGACGGCATCGACGGCCCCAGGGCGCGGCCGCAGATCCCGCACCATTCGTCGCGCTCGCCGATCTCACTGAGCTGGTCGAGCACGCCGGACAACCCGGGTCTCGTTCGGGAGAAGCACCGCAACACCCAGCGGTCCCTCCCGGCGGGCCAGCCACGAAGCGAGAGGCACGCCGCCACCGCGCCGTCGTACCACCAACGATCGGCCGGGCCGGTGGCTTCGCGCACCTCCGGGACACCGCTCAGGGTGACCGTCGGCGACACCAGGGTCGCGGTCTCGTAGGTGAGCGTGACGTGCGGCCAGCGCTGCACCTCCGCCAGGAGCGCGTGTTTCTCGAGCCGCTGCTCGACGGTGCGGTCGATCAGCCGGTACGGCCAGTCGCCCGGGGCCATGGCGGTGCGCCCGTCGAGCAGGACATCGACGCCCCACGTCCAGGCCCCGTCGAGGGCTGCCGGGAACATCCACCCGAGGTCGGAGGTCCAGCGAAAGTACGCCGGGCCCTCCAGTCCGTACTCCATGTGGTTGCCGTCTGTCTTGAGCCGGTAGGCGAGCCCGCCGTAGCGCTCCTCGAACGCGACGGCGACCGCGACCAGCTCGTCGGGCACCACGGCCAGCGGCCCGTCGGGTCCGTCCGCACTCGCCGACCGCCGGATCCGCTCGGCCGACGTGCGCGGCCAGCGCTCCCCGTGCGTGCCAAGGAAACGAGCCACCCGGGCGGACACCGTCGGATCGTCAAGGACATGCACCCGCACACGGTACGCCGTCGCCCGTGTCCACAAGCGACGCCCGCGTCTATGCTCCACCGACAGCACGACCGTGACCGGGGGGCACAGTGATCAACGCGGTTTTCTTCGATGTCGGTGGGACGATTCTCGACGAGTCCCGTGAGTTCGCGACCTGGGCCGACTGGTTCGGCGTGCCACGGCACACGCTCTCGGCGGTTCTGGGTTCGGTGATCGCCAGGGGCCTGGACTACCAGGAGACGTTCCGGGCCTTCCGGCCCGACTTCGACCTCGACACCGAACTGAAGCGCCGGGCCGCCGCGGGCAGGGCGGAGTCGTTCGGCGAGGAGGATCTCTACCCCGACGCGCGGGCCTGCCTGACCTCCCTGAAGGAACAGGGCCTGCTCGTGGGCCTGGCCGGCAACCAGCCGGCGCACGCCGAGGCGACCCTGCACGCCCTCGACCTCCCCGTGGACGTGATCGGGACCTCGCACGGGTGGGGCGTGGCGAAGCCGTCACCGGCCTTCTTCGAGCGGGTCGTCGAGGCGGGTGGCGGCGACGCGTCGTCGATCCTGTACGTCGGTGACCGGCCCGACAACGACGTACGCCCGGCCCAGGAGGTCGGGATGCCGACGTGCCTGATCCGGCGCGGCCCGTGGGGTCACATCCTCGACCTGCCCGACGTGGCCGCGCAGTGCCTGTTCCGCATCGACTCGCTCGACGAACTGCCGGGCCTGGTCGCAGGCCACAACGCGGCAGGCGGTTAGACCCGGAGCGCCACCGGCACACCTGTTGGTCGGCCTCTCGGTGCCGTGCGTCCCGGTCAGGACCCGAACCGGGTCCTGACCGGGACCGCCGGTCAGTCGATCACCTGCGTGGGCTGCCTACGTCGGGCCACCAGCACGAGGACCAGGCCGGCAAGAGCCAGCACCGCGCCGACAGTCAGCGGTACGTCGATGGCGTCACCGGTCACCGGCAGGCTCCGCGGTAGGTAGCGGAAGGCGGTCCCACCGGACACCCCGCCGTCGGTGCGTACGGTGACCGTGGTGTTCCCGGCCGCGCAGGCGGGCGTACGGAAGGTCAACGAACGCCCGCCCGACGCCACGGTGACCCCGCTCGCCGGGATGGTCTGACCGCAGATGGTGACCACGGTCCGACCGGGAACGAAGCCGGAGCCCCGGACCGTCACGGTGCTACCGCCGGCGGCCGGTCCCTCGGACGGGGTCAGCGCGTCGATGACCGGTGGGGCGAGCCGGTACGTGAAGCCGTCCGGCCGGACGACGTCGTCACCGGGCACCTGCACGGTCACGTCCACCGGGCCGGGCAGGCCGGGCGGGGTGACCACGGTGATCGTGGTGCCGGCCGGGTTGACGGTGAACCCGGTGCCGGGCACCCCGTCGAAGCTCACACCGGTCGCGCCGGTGAGGCCGGTCCCGGTGATCGTCACCGTGGTGCCACCCGAGGTCGGCCCGGTCGTCGGGGTCAGCCCGGTCACGGTGGCGTTACCGCCGCCGGCCAGGTACGAGTAGTCCAGCGGCGCGGACGTACCACCGCCGGTGCTCACCACCACGGCCGCCGGGCCGACGGCGCCGGGCGGTGTGACCGCCGTCAACGACGTGCCCTGCGGGTTGACCGTGACATCGGTGGCCGGAGCACCGTCGAACGTGACAGTCGTGCTCCCCGGCACGAAGCCCGTACCGGTGATCGTCACGGTCTGGCCGCCCGACTGCGGCCCCTGGTTCGGCGCGATCGTCCCGGCGGTCGGAGCGGCGGCCACGTACGTGAAGCCGTCCGGCGCGTCCACGTTCCCACCCGGGAGGAGGACGGTGACGTCCACCAGCCCGGCCGGCCCCGGCGGTGTGACCACGGTCAGCGACGTGCCGTTCGGGTCGACGACGAGGTTCGTGCCCGGTGTGCCACCGAAGGTCACGCCGGTCGCGCCGGTGAGGCCGGTCCCGGTGATCGTCACCGTCGTGCCACCGACGGTCGGCCCGGAGGTCGGCGAGAGACCGGTGACCACACCTCCACCGGCCAGGTACGTGTAGCCCAGCGGCGGCGCCGTGCCGTTCACCGTGCTGATCACCACCGATGCGGGGCCGACCGCGCCGGCCGGGGTGACCGCCGTGAGGGACGTGCCGTTCGGCGCCACCGTGACACCGGTCGCCGGCACACCGTCGATGGTGACCGTGGTGCCACCCTGGATGAAGCCCGTACCGGTGATCGTCACGGTCTGACCGCCCGACTGCGGGCCCTCGTCCGGGCTGATCGTCGCGGCGGTGGGTGCCGCCGGCGGACGCGCGCAGGTGGCCTCGGCCACGATCACGGTCCCGACCGGGATGGTCGTCTGTTCGCCGAGGAGGAGGCCCGACAGGGTGAGGGCGGCCCGGAGGGCGACCGCGGCGGCACCGTCGGCTGTCGTCGTTTCGGTCCGGGTCAACGAGGCGCTCAGGCTCGCGCCCACCAGCCCCGGCACCACCACTGGCACGCTCGCCACGACCGGAGGGCCATTCGGCTCCGGCGTCGCCGCCGAGCCGAAGAGCTCCAGCCCGACAAGTGTGGTGGCGGCGCTTGTCGCACCGACCTGCGGGCAGGTCGCGGTGGCGGTGGCCTCGGTCAGACCCAGCACATCGACGCTGAGCACGCCCAGGTTGAAGTCGGTGACGCGGGCGGACGCCGACGAGGAGGCGACCGCCCGGGTGGCGGACACCTCGACGGTGCCGGTGGCGGTCATGCCGATCGACCCGGGCAGCGAGACGGCCTGGTTGTCGGTGTCGGTGCCACCGGCGGGCGGGGCGGTGGCCGTACCGATTGTCGCGTCGGCGCTGATCACGGGCGTGCCGAGCACCTCCGCGGACAGGTCGACGACCACACCTCGGGCACTCGCGTCACCAGGCGCCGCCCAGGCCGGCGTCCCCGCTCCCAGGGTTGCCACCCCGACGACAAGGATCGCCGTGGATGCGGTCGTGATTCTTCGCAGGACAGAGCTCACCAATTTCCCCCGTTCACTTCGACTGACGGGCGTGCTCGGCGGTCGACACCCGTCAACGACTGAACGACAAGAAACGGGACAAGTTATGGCATTAGCCGCATTTGGTACGACACGCCCGCACTGCTTGGCGTCCCCCGCGTCACATCACTTGACTTGAAGCGCTTGAGGTTGGGGACGCTTCGGTCATGGCAGCGAAGAAGCCGGGTCAGGAACAGGCGCCCCTGACCATCCAGGAGATGGCCCAGCGGTCGGGCTTCAGCGAGCCCACGCTGCGGTACTACGAGAAGGTCGGCCTGCTCGGCGTGGTGGCGCGCGACGACAGCAGCGGCCACCGCAGGTACGACGCCGCGCTGGCCGAGCGGATCGACGCCCTGGCCTGCCTGCGATCGTCCGGGATGAGCGTCGCGGAGATGCGCCGATACCTGACGCTGCTCGACGAGGGCGACCGGGCAGCCGCCGCCGAGCAGCACGCCCTCTTCGCCCGGCACGCCGACCGGCTGTCCGGGGAGATCGAGCGCCTACGGGTACGCCAGGCGTACATGTGCGGCAAGGCAGACATGTGGGCCGCCCGGTACCGAGGCGACGCCGCTGCCGAGGCCCGCGCGGTCGAGCAGGTCGAGCGCGCTCTTCAGGATTTCTGAGCAACGATGGGAAAGATCATGCAGAACGACATCCCCCTGGGGGCGACCGACGACAGCCTCGTCCTCGTGACCGGCGCCACCGGGCACGTCGGCGGGTACTCCGTCGCGCGACTGCTGGACGAGGGTTACCGGGTGCGGGTCTCCGTGCGCGAGCCGGGCCAGGGCAACGACGTGCTCGACCGGATTCGGCAGGCCGGCACGAACCCGGACGGCCGGGTCGAGTTCCGGACCGCGGCCCTGTCCGCCGACGAGGGCTGGGCCGAGGCCGTCGACGGGGCGCGGTACGTGCTGCACCACGCATCACCGTTCCCGTTCACCCCGCCCAAGAACGACGACGAGGTGATCCGGCCGGCCCGCGACGGGGCGCTGCGCGTCCTACGGGCCGCCCGCGATTCCGGGGTGCGCAGGGTGGTGCTGACCTCGTCGTACGCGGCGGTGGGTTACACGGTCAAGCCCGACGGGCGGTACAGCGAGGCGGACTGGACGAACGTCGACGACGACATCCCGGCGTACCACCGCTCGAAGACGCTCGCCGAGCGTGCGGCCTGGGACTACGTCCGGGAAAACGGTGGAGTCGAGCTGAGCGTCGTCAATCCGACCGGCATCTTCGGGCCGCTGCTGGGGCCGCGGGTGTCCGCGTCGACCGGGCTGGTGCAGGCGTTCCTCCAGGGGGCGATGCCGGTCGTACCCCGGATGTACTTCGGGGTGGTCGACGTCCGGGACGTGGTCGACCTGCACCTACGCGCGATGCTGCACCCGGCCGCCGCCGGCGGGCGGTTCATCGGTGTCGGCGGCCCGTCGATCAGCTTCTTCGACATGGCGAAGATGTTGGCTCGGCACCTGCCCAGCCTGGCCGACCGCGTGCCGGCCCGGGAGTTGACCGACGAGGAGGTCCGGGAGGCCGCGAAGACCGAGCCCGCCCTACGCGACGCTGCCGCCTTGCGCGGACAGATTCCGGTGATCAGCAACGACAAGGCCCGCAACGTCCTCGGCTGGCGGCCTCGCCCGGTGGAGACGACCATCACCGACACCGCCGACAGCCTGATCAAGTTCGGCCTCGTCACCGGCTGAGGGCCCTGCCGGCCGCATGATCGTGCTCGATCCAGGATCGAGTGGCCTCCCAGTGCCAGGGACACCACTACGACATGGATCGAGCGCGATCATGCCGGAGGCGCCCCCGCGGGGGGGACGTCAGCGGCGCAGCGTGAGGATCAGATCGGCCACCAGCGCGGTCCAGCCGGTCTGGTGCCAGGCGCCCAGGCCGGCACCGTTGTCGCCGTGGAAGTACTCGGGGAAGGCCACCAGGTCTCGCCAGTCGGGGTGGGTCTGGAAGAGCTGACACGCGCCGTAGATGGGCCGCCGGCCCCAGTCGTCCTGGGTGAAGAGTGAGATCAGCCGCGCGGACAGATCGTCGGCGATCTCGTCGAGGCTGCGTTTCACCCCGGAGCGGGTCGGATATTCCACCTGGAGGTCGTCGCCGAAGAACGCGGCGTAGTCCCGCAGGGCGCTGATCAGGAGGAAGTTCGTCGGCATCCAGATCGGTCCGCGCCAGTTCGAGTTGCCGCCGAACAGGCCGCTCGTCGACTCGGCCGGCTCGTAGCCGACGGAGAACTCCAGCCCGCCGAGGGTGACCGAGAACGGCTTGTCCAGGTGCGCGCGGGACAGCGTCCGCAGGCCGAAGTCGGAGAGGAACTCGTCGGGGTCGAGCATCCGGGCGAGCAGCCGGACCACCTGCTCCTGACCGACCATGGACAGCAGTCGCTGCTGTCGGCCGTCCGGGCCGAGGCGGCGGGTGCCGATCACCTGCGCGTACTCCGGGCGGTTGGTGAGGAACCAGCGCAACCGCGCGCCCAACTCCGGTAGGCGGTGCAGGGTCTTCGCGGTGAGCCGGGTGGTCGCGGCCAACGGCAGCAGCCCGACCACGGAACGGACCTTCAGCGGCACCTTCGTGCCGTCGGCGAGGCGCAGCACGTCGTAGAAGAACGCGTCCTCGTCGTCCCACAACCCCTGCTCGTACGCGGCGGCGGCGATGTAGAGGAAGTGTTCGAAGAACTTGGTGGCGGTGTCCACCCAGGTCCGGTCGTGCTCGGCGAGGACGACCGCCATGTCCAGCAGGTTGAGCGCGTACATGGCCATCCAGCCGGTGCCGTCGGACTGCTCCAGCACGCCCGCCACCGGCAGCGCCGCCGACCTGTCGAACGGTCCGACGTTGTCCAGCCCGAGGAAGCCGCCCTCGAAGACGTTGTTGCCGCCGGTGTCCTTGCGGTTGACCCACCAGGTGAAGTTGAGCAGCAGCTTGTGCATCACCCGGGCCAGGAACTCGTAGTCCCGCCCTCCGTCGATCTCGAACACCTTCAGCGCGGCCCAGGCGTGCACCGGCGGGTTCACGTCACCGAACGCCCACTCGTACGCCGGGATCTGCCCGTTGGGGTGCAGGTACCACTCGCGGAGCAGGAGCAGGATCTGCTCCTTGGCGAAGCCCGGGTCGACCCGGGCGATGCTCACGCAGTGGAAGGCCAGGTCCCAGGCCGCGTACCAGGGATATTCCCAGGGGTCGGGCATGGAGATGACGTCGAAGCTGGTCATGTGCCACCAGGCGCTGTTGCGCCCGTGTCGACGCCCGGCCGGCGGCGTCGAGCCCGGGTCGCCTTCGAGCCAGCGTTTGACGTCGAAGTGGTAGAACTGCTTGCCCCACATCAGCCCGGCGATCGCCTGCCGGGCCACCAGCGCCTCGTCGGCGGTGGCGGCCGGTGGGATCACCCCGGCGAAGAACCGGTTCGCCTCGGCCCGCCGTGCCCACACCACGGCCTCGAAGCCCTCGCTGAGGTCGGCCGGGGGCGGCGGCGCGGCGGCCGGCGGCGACGCGGTACGGGTCAGCCGCAGCCGGATCTGGCGCTGCCCACCGGCCGGCACGTCGAGTACGTAGTGCAGCGCGCCCTTGGTGCCCTCCCGCGCGGGGTTGACGGTGGCCGCGCCGTTGACCACGTGGTCGTTGATGCCGTCCTTCGGGTACGGCGAACGGCCGGGCAGGCCCCAGAGCCGCTCGGCGTTCGTGTCGTTGTCGCAGACCAGCGGCACCGGGCCGCCGTCACCCTCCAGCAGCAGTTGGCCGAGCACGCGGTGCTCGCCGACGAGCCGGGTGCCCTGCCCGGTCAGGGTCGGGATGCGGTCACCACCGGGGAGGCCCCAGGCCCACGTGTTGCGGAACCACAGGGTGGGCAGCACGTGCAGGGTCGCCGCCCGGTCGCCCCGGTTGGCCACGGTGATCACCATGCACAGGTCGGTCGGGGACGCCTTGGCGTAGTCGACGGTCACCGCCCAGTACCTGTCGTCGTCGAAGATCCCGGTGTCGACCAGCTCGTACTCGGTGTCGTCGCGGCCGCGCAACGCGTTCACCGCGACGAGTTCGTCGTACGGGAAGGCGGCCTGCGGGTAGTGGTAGCGCCAGCGCATCCAGGAGTGGGTGGGCGTGGAGTCCTCGTACCACCAATATTCTTTGACGTCCTCGCCGTGGTTGCCGGTGTCGCCGCCGAGGCCGAACATCCGTTCCTTGAGGATCGGGTCCTTGCCGTTCCACAGCGCGAGAGCGAACGCGAACGTCTGTCGTTCGTCGCAGACGCCCGCCATCCCGTCTTCGTTCCACCGGTAAGCTCTGGACCGCGCGTGGTCATGTGGGAAGTAGTCCCAGGCCGTTCCGTGCTCGCTGTAGTCCTCCCGTACCGTCCCCCACGCCCGTTCGGACAGATAGGGACCCCATGCGCGCCAGTCCTGCTCCCCCGAGTCCGCCTGGGCGAGCCGGAGCCGCTCGGCGTCGGGTGGCGAGGCGTCGGAGGACGATCGGTCAGTGATCACGTGCATATCTTTGACGTCGCCGCGGTACTTGACCACAGCGGCCATTCTCGTCGTGGCGTGTTACACCTTGCCGCCGGTGGAGGAAAGTTGATTGACATTCACTTCGGCCCGCAGGTCTGCGGCGATCTGACCAGCGCGGCCAGCCGGGAGTGGCTGGTTCCGGACGGTCTCGGCGGCTATGCGATGGGCACCGTCGCCGGGCTGCGGACCCGCCGCTACCACGGTCTGCTGGTGGTTCCCGGCGAAACCCCGGCGTCTCGTCAGGTGGGACTGGTGAGTCTCGATCCGGCGGTCACCCTGCCGTCCGGGGCTCGGGTGCGGCTCGGCGCGCACGAGTGGTCCTCCGGCGACGTGGACCCGCGTGGCTTCGAGCTGTTGGAACGCTTCGACCTGGTCGACGGGCTGCCCCGGTGGCGGTGGCGGATCGGGTCGGTGGTGATCGAGCGGGAGGTGGCCATGCTGCCCGGCCGCTCCTGCGTCGCGGTGGTGCACCGGCTGGTCGCCGGCGGTCCCGTCCGGCTGGAGTTGTCCGCCGCCTGCACCTGGCGCGACGCGCACGGCGAGCGGCGGGCGGACGGCCCGATCCCGCAGGTCGAGTCGGTGGCCGGCGGCGCGGTGGTCGAGGGCGCGTACCGGCTGGCCGGGCCGGGCTGGACGCCCGAGGGGCAGTGGTGGCTGGGCGTGCACCACCGCGAGGAGGCCAACCGGGGTCTGCACCCGGACGAGGATCTCTGGTACGCGGGGCGTTTCGTCGGCGAGTTGACGAGCCCCGGCGACACGGTGTCGGTGCGGGCCTGGGCCGATCCGCTCGACCTGGAGCCCATGGCGGCGGAGGACATCGTGGCGACGGCCCGGCGGCGCAACCGACACGTGGTGGCGGCGGCGAAGCCGGCCGACGACGTGGAGGCCACCCTGGTGCTGGCCGCCGACGCGTTCGTGGTGCGCACCAACGACGCGGCAGCGGACGTGGTCGCCGGCTACCCGTGGTTCGGGGCCTGGTCCCGGGACACGATGATCTCGTACGAGGGGTTGTTCCTCTGCACGGGCCGGGCCGCTGAGGGGCGCGAGCTGCTGCGGTCGTACGCGGCGACGCTGTCCGAGGGGATGCTGGCCAACACGGCCGACACCGGTCGGGTGGAGTACAACACCGTCGATGGCACGCTGTGGTTCCTGCACGCGGTGAGCCGGCACGTCACGGTCACCGGTGACACCGATCTCGGCGACGAGTTGCTGCCCGCGCTGCGCGGGGTGATCGACGCCCACGTGGCGGGCACCCGGTACGGGATCGCCGTCGACCCGGCCGACGGCCTGCTCAGCCAGGGCGCCGCCGGCACCGCCCTGACCTGGATGGACGCCCGGGTGTACGGGGTGCCGGTCACCCCACGTACCGGCAAGCCGGTCGAGGTCAACGCGTTGTGGATCAACGGGCTGGCTGGGCTCGCGGAGCTGACCGAGCTGGCCGGGCAGGACGCGGACGAGCTGTGGCGACGGCACGGGCAGGCGACCGCCTCGTTCCGGGAGCGTTTCCCGTCGCCGACCGGCTGGTTGCACGACGTGCTGGACGCGCCCGCGCCGGCGTACCCGCTGGGTGGGGCCGCCCTGCACGACGACGACGCGCTGCGTCCCAACCAGTTGCTGGCCTGGTCGCTGCCGTTCGCGCCGTTGGAACCGGACGAGGCGACGTTGCGCCGCGTCGCGGACGGGCTGCTCACCCCGCTCGGGCCGCGCAGCCTCGCCCCGGATTCGCCGGAGTTCGTGGGCCGGCACCGGGGTGGCCCCGCCGAGCGCGACGGGGGCTACCACCAGGGCACGGTGTGGCCGTGGCTGCTCGGCCCGTACGTCGACGCCGCCCGCCGGGGCAAGATGTCAGTCGATGACACGTTCGTTGGGATTGAGTCTCATCTGACCGAATATGGATTAGGCTCGGTAAGCGAGACGGCCGACGGCCTCGCGCCGCACGCCGCGACCGGCTGCCCATTCCAGGCGTGGTCGGTGGCCGAGCTGCTGCGGGTGCGCCGAAAGGGCCAGTAGCGCTTTACACGACCGCAACGGTGGTGTCGCCGCCGGTTATCTCGATCCCGGCAGGATTGGCCCCGATCCAGACGCGACGGCGACATCACTTCCGGTGTCGGTCGGCGCGCGCCCGGGGACAACTCAAAGGGGGCCGCATGTCACCCGACGCCCACGTGATCGACATTCACGCCGCCCGGCAACTCCGGGTGCTGATGCTGTCCTGGGAATACCCGCCGGTGCTCGTCGGCGGCCTCGGCCGCCACGTGCACGCCCTCTCCGTCGCCCTTGCCGCCGCCGGCCACGAGGTCACCGTCGTCACCCGCCACACCGACGGCGCACCCATGGAGGAGTACGCCGACGGCGTCCGCATCCTGCGCGCCCCCGAGGACCCGGTCGCCTTCCCCCTGGCCACCAGCTCCCTGCTGGCCTGGACCATGGCCTTCAACCACACCCTCACCCGCACCGCACTACGCGCCACCCAGGCCGGTTCGTACGACGTCATCCACGCCCACGACTGGCTCGTCGCCCACACCGCCGTCTCCCTGGCCGAGCACCTGGACCTGCCCCTGGTCACCACCATGCACGCCACCGAGGCCGGACGGCACCAGGGCTGGCTGCCGGAGGAGATGAACCGCACCATCCACGGCGTCGAGCAGTGGCTCAGCAACGAGTCCGGCCGAGTGATCGTCTGCTCCGGGTACATGCGTGAGCAGGTGAAGGCCCTGTTCGACGTCCCGGCCACCCAGGTCGACGTGGTGCCCAACGGGGTCGACGGCCGGGCCTGGCGGGCCCGCCCACGCGCGGTCGCGTCGGCCCGGGCACGGTTCGCCGGGGACGGCCCGTTGATCGGGTACGCCGGACGGCTGGTCTACGAGAAGGGCGTCCAGCACCTGGTGCACGCGGTGCCCCGGCTGCGCGAGCGGCACCCGGGTCTGCGCGTGGTGATCGCCGGTGACGGCCCGTACCGACCCGAGCTGGAAGCCCAGGCTCGACGGCTGGCGCTCGGCTCGACCGTCCGGTTCACCGGTTTCCTCGACTCCACCCAACTGCCGGCGATGCTCGGCGCCACCGACGCGACAGTGGTGCCCAGCCTCTACGAGCCGTTCGGCATGGTGGCGCTGGAGGCGGCAGCCGCCGGGGCGCCACTGGCGGTGGCCCGTACCGGCGGCCTCGCCGAGATCGTGGAGTCCGGCGTGACCGGGGTGACGTTCCCGCACAGCGACCCCGATGCGCTCGCCGGCGCGGTCGGTCAACTGCTCGACGACGAGGTCTTCGCCCGGCGGGTGGCGCGCCGGGCCCGCACCATGGTCGGCGAACAGTACGGGTGGGCCACGATCGCCGCCCGCACGGCCGCCAGCTACGCCGCGGCCCGCCGCGAGCACGATCCGCTCCAGGCCCGGCGTGCCTCCGCCCGACTGGCTGGTGGACGTGCCCGGATCGCCATCCCCGAGGGCAATCTGCTGGCGCGCGTCGACCACGCCGCCTGCTGAGCCGAGTCGGACTACCGATAGGTGACTTCCGATCCGCTGGTTAGGGTGTAGCCCGGACAGCGGCTGAGGAGGAGCGTGCGCAGGTGCTGATCGCCGGTCGGTACCGGCTGCTCGACCTGGTGGGTCGCGGGGGCATGGGCCGGGTGTGGCTGGCCCGCGACGAGATGCTGCACCGCGAGGTCGCCGTCAAGGAGATCGTGCCGCCCACGTGGCTGGCCGACCACGAACGGGCCGAGGTGCGCTCGCGCACCCTGCGGGAGGCGCGCGCCGCGGCCCGGCTCAACCACCCCGCTGTGGTCCGGCTCTACGACGTCATCCCGGTCGACGACAACCCGTGGATCGTGATGGAGTACGTCCCGTCCCGCACACTCCAGGACGTGGTCGACGCCGAAGGGCCACTGGAGCCCTCCCGCGCCGCCCGGATCGGCCTCGCCGTCCTCGACGCGCTGCACGCCGCGCACACCGCCGGGGTGCTGCACCGCGACATCAAACCCCAGAACGTGCTGGTGGCGCACGACGGACGGGTGATGCTCACCGACTTCGGGCTGGCCACCTTCGACGGCGGCGACGGCGTGACGACCCGCCCCGGCATGGTCCTCGGCTCCCCGCAGTACGTCGCCCCGGAGCGAGCCGCCGAGGGGGCGTCCACGGTCGCCGCCGACCTGTGGTCCCTCGGAGCGACCCTGCACGCCGCGGTTGAGGGCCGCTCCCCGTACGCCCGCAGCACCGCGATGGCGACCCTGAGCGCGCTGGCCGCCGGACCGCCGGACCCGGCCCCGCACGCCGGGGCGCTCGCGCCGGTACTCGCGGGGTTGTTGCGCCGCGACCCGCGCGATCGCCTCGACCACCAGGCGGCCCGCCGGTTGCTGGTCCGGGCGACGACCGGCCACCCCGATCCGCCGCCGGTGTCGGCCCCGGGGTCAAGGTCGGGGCTGGGTTCAGGGCCGGGGCCGGGGTCGGCGGCGGGGCCGGGGTCGGCGGGCCGGCTCGGGTCGCCGACGGGAGACGCGACCGCCGGGGCCGACGGGTCGGCCGATCAGGAGTCGACCAGCGCGCCACCCCAGCCCGGCCGGGCCGCGGGTGATGCGGTTGCGGTGCCCGGCGAATCGAAGGGGCGCCGCACGTCACGGCGGGTCGCGCTGGTCGCCGTGTCACTCCTGGTGGCCGTGGCCGCCGGTGTCGGCACCGCGCTGGCCGTCACCGCTGACCAGCCCACCGACACCGTCGCCCGGCCCTCCGACCCACCGCCGTACGCCCCGCCGAACGGCGGCGGCCGGGACGGCCCGTACGGTCCCGGCCCCGACCGGCACCGACCGCCACCCGGCGGGCGCGACGTGGCCCCACCACCGTTCGCCTGCGTGCGCCCGGACATCGGCGGTGCGCCGGTGACGGCCCGCGCACCGGCTCCCGGCGAACGGTTCCGCCCGCCGCCCGGCTGGGTCTGGCACGCCGACACCACCGGCTTCCGGGTCTCCGTGCCGGCGACCTGGCACTACTCCCGCGACGGTGAGGTGGCCTGCTTCCAGGACCCGGCGACCGGCCGGACGTTCAGCGTCGCCGCGGATGGTGCCGCCGATCCGCTGGCCGCGCTGCAGGCGGCCCGGGACGCGGCGGCCGGGGGCGGGGCACTACCGGAGTACGACGAGATCCTTCTCGCCCCGCGCGACGATGGCGCCGAGTGGGAGTGCCGCTGGCGGGCACCTGACGGCCCACTGCTGCACGCCCGACAACTCGTCGTCGGCGCCGCCCCCTGGACGCTGGGCTGGATCACCGCCGACGAGGACTGGGCGGCGGGCGACACCGACTGGTCAGTGGTGCGAAAGAGTTTCCGACCACCCCGCTGACCTGCACCGTACGGCCATGATCCGGACCACCGTCCGGCGTGGATCGAGGCCGCTCAGCGGATGAGAATGCCGGCACCTGTGGCTATCGTGTAACCCGGGGTGACCAAGGGGGAGCGACCGTGCATCAGTTGCTGATCGCGGGTCGGTACCGGCTGCTCGACCTGGTCGGCACCGGCGGGATGGGTCGGGTGTGGCTTGCTCGCGACGAGATGCTGCACCGCGACGTCGCCGTGAAGGAGGTCGTGCCGCCGTCCTGGCTGGCCGAGGCCGAACGCGAGGAGTCGCGGCTGCGGACGCTGCGCGAGGCCCGCACCGCTGCCCGGCTCAATCACCCCAATGTGGTCCGGATCTACGACGTGGTGCACGACCGGGAGAGCCCCTGGATCGTGATGGAGTACGTGCCGTCCCGGTCGGTGCAGCAGATCATCAGCGACGAGGGACCCCTGAGCCCGCAACGCACCGCCCAGATCGGGTTGGCGGTGCTCGCCGCGCTGCGGGCCGCACACGCCGCCGGGGTGCTGCACCGCGACGTGAAACCCCACAACGTGCTGGTCGCCGACGACGGGCGGGTGGTACTCACCGACTTCGGGCTGGCCACCTTCGACGGTGGCGAGGGCGCGATGACCGGGCCGGGCACGGTGCTCGGCTCACCGCAGTTCGTCGCGCCGGAGCGGGCCCGCGAAGGGGTGTCGGATCCGCGTACCGACCTGTGGTCGTTGGGCGCGACGCTCTACGCGACGGTCGAGGGGCAGTCGCCGTACGCCCGGTCCAGCGCGATGGCGACCCTCAGCGCGCTGGCCACCGACCCACCGGACCCGATGCGCCGCGCCGGCCCGCTGCGTCCCGCGCTCAACGGCCTGCTGCAACGTGACCCCTGGCGGCGGTTGACCGCCACCGAGGTGGAGCCGCTGCTCCGCAGCGCCGCGGCGGCCCACGACCGGCCGGTCGGGCCAACGCCGTCCTCGGCGGTGACCGCGGTACGCAGCGCGGGCCGGGCCGTCCTGCCCGACCGGGTCGACCCGGACTCCGCACCCGACGATGCGCCGACACCGACCCGCACGACGGGCACCCGCCCCGGGCGGCGGCGTCTGCTCGTCCTGGGCGGAGCGGCCACCGCCCTGCTCGTCGCCGCGGGTGTGACGCTGGCACTTGTCGACCACAACACCGAGCGCACACCACCGTCGGGGTCCGGAGGCGGCGCGCCGACCGCCCCGCCGACCCCCCGGCCGACCGCGTTCGCCTGCGCGACGCCACCGCCGACGGCCACTCCGGTGGCCTCGAAGTCACGCCCGGCGGACGCGCCGTACCAACTGCGCGTGGGCTGGACCTGGCACGACGACCCGGCCGGGTTTCGGATTGCCGTGCCGGTGGGCTGGACACGCTGGACCGAGGGGGCGGTGACCTGCTTCCGGGAGCACGACGGCGCCCGGGTGCTCAGCGTCGAGGCAGGGCCGGCGCGGGCCGACCCGGTGGCGTACTGGAAGGCCGAGGAGGCGCGACTCACCACCGGCGACGCGCTGCTGAACGGCTACGTCCGGGTGGACATCTCCGCGATGGACATCTTCGAGGGCGGGGCGGCCTGGGAGTGCGGCTGGAGGAACGCCGCAGGTGAACAGCTGCACAGTTTCCGGTTACTGGCCAACACCTCGGCCGACCGCTCCTACACCGTCTCGTGGATGACAAAAGAGTTCGACTGGCAGGTCAACGCGGCATACTTGCCGATGATCCGGCAGAGCTTCACCCCAGCTCTCTGACGTCGTCCGATGTGGACCCTCCGGGTGATGCCCCTGCGACGCCGACGCTGACTACAGTGGCGTAGTTTTGGGCGCTCAAGATCCCTGGGGAGGGTGAGCCGACATGATGGGACCACAGCACGCGTTGTCCGGCGCGGCGGCGTGGTTGGCGGGGTCCTGGGCACTGGACCAGTTCGCCGACTATCACCAGTCGCCGCTCGCGTTGGCGGTGGGCACCGCGGTGTGTGCCGGCGGCGCGCTCTTTCCCGACCTCGACATGTCCGGCAAGGTGACCAAGAACCAGGGTGGTGCCACAGTGGCTCGCACCTTCGGCGTCTTCTCGCTCTTCGCCGCCGAGGTGATGGAGAAGATCTCGCTCGGGGTCTACTACGCCACGAAGCTCAGCAGGGACCCCCGCCGCAACAACGGGCACCGGACGCTGACCCATACGCTGCCGTTCACCCTGCTGGTCGGCTGGGGCACCACCGCGCTCTGCGCCGCGTACGGCAAGTGGGCCGTCATCACCATCCTGTTCTTCATGTTCGGCCTGGCGCTACGTGGACTGTTCGACGAGTGGGCCGAACGCGCCGGATGGGTGATCATCACGCTCGCATCGGCCGGGGCCGCCTGGTTCACCTTCGCCAACCTGCCGGGAGGTCGCGGCTATCCGCTGATCGGCACGGCCCTGGGCGTGGGCTGCTTCGTGCACATCCTCGGTGACATGATCACCAGGGCGGGCGTGCCGATCCTCTGGCCGATCCCGATCAAGCGGCGGATGTGGATGATGGTCGGCCTACCGAACAGCATCGCCCTGCGGGTCGGCAGCAAGGCCGAGGTGGTCGGGATGCGCATCGCACTGACCGTCGTCTCGGCGCTCGCCACCGTCGGCCTGATCGCGCCCTCGGTGCTGAGCCGGTTCGACATCGATCTCTGACCAACCCGGCCCCGCACACTGCGCGGCGGTGATGCCGCGCCCTTGCCCTTGCCCTTGCCCTTGCCCTTGCCCTTGCCCTTGCCCTTGCAAGATCGTGCTCGATCCTTGTTGTAGTGGCCTCGGTGCGGGCTGAGGGGACTACAACCAGGATCGAGTGCGATCTTGAGGAGCGCCCCCTCCGGGACCCACCAGCGGGGCGTGCGGCGCGGTGGAGGGACGGGCGCGGGGACTCGCGTGACCGCTGAAGTCTTTTCGACATCCGCTATTGACGTCGCCGTAACAGGTGGCCTAGCGTCCTGTCGAACCGCTTCGTCGAACCGCTTCGACGCGCAGGTGGGAGCGATCCCAACCCCCGGCTGAGGAGGTACGCGTGGCCACCATGCACGACGTCGCCCGCCTCGCGCAGGTCTCGGTCAGCACCGTCTCGTACGTGCTCACCGGCGCCCGGCCGATCTCCCAGGCCACCCGGGACAGGGTGCTCGCCGCGATGGCGGAGCTCGACTACCAGCCCAACGCGATGGCCCGTGGTCTGGCCAGCCGGCGCAGCCGGATCCTCGGCCTGCTGATGCCGATGGACGAGCGTGGCCTCGGCGCCACCGAAACCGCCTTCGTCACCGGCGCCGCCTCGGCGGCCAGCGCGGCCGGCTACCACCTCGTACTGTCGCCGGTCGGCGGTGGCGACCTCGACGACCTGCGGCGGCTGGCCACCCAGCGGATGCTCGACGGCGTCGTGCTGATGGAGGTCCAGCTCGCCGACGAGCGGGTCACCGTGCTTCAGGAGGCCGGCGTGCCGCTGGTGTTGATCGGTCGGACCGGCGACACCAGCGCGCTCTCCTACGTCGACATCGACTTCGACCAGACCGTCCGGGAGGCCGTCGCGCACCTGGTGGGTCTGGGGCACCGGCGGATCGTCTACGTCAACCACTCGGCCGCGACGCTGGCCAGCGGATACGGCCCCGCGCTGCGTACCCGGGATGCTTTTGTCGCGGCGATGACCGGACACGGTCTCGACCCGCTGATGATCACGGCCGAGGACAGCGCCGCCGGCGGTCGTGCGGCCCTGGCCGACGCGTTCGCGCAGGCCCCGGAGCTGACCGCCGTGCTCGCCATGAACGAGACCGCGATCTTCGGCATTCTCGGCGAGTTGACCGGTCGTGGGTTGTCGGTGCCCGACGACGTCTCCGTCGTCTCGATGGTCACCTCGCCGCAGGTGGCCGAACTGGCGACGCCGGCGCTGACCGCGATGACGTCGCCCGGTTCGGCGCTGGGCCGGATGGCGATCGAGGCGCTGGTGCGCCACCTGGACGGCGCTGGCAATCGGCTCCACCAACAACTGCTGCCGTGCTCGCTGGAGATCCGGGGTTCGACAGCCGCACCACGAAGCCGTCAACTCATGGGGGCTGACCAGTAGAAACGGCCCGCCGCCGCGCGGCAACGCGACGACGGGCCCGATGCAGTACCGCTAGATACTCAACGAGGAGGATAGTAATGCAGCGATTCCGCCGGATCGTCGCCGCGCTCGCCCTGGCGGCGACCGCGACGACCACCGTGGCCGCCTGCGGCGGTGGCGACAACGGGGACGACAGCGACGCCAAGGTTCTCAAGCTCTGGCACTACGAGAGCGAGAACAGCGCCATGGGCGTCGGTTGGAACCGGGCCATCGAACTCTTCAAGACCGAGCACCCGGGCGTCGAGGTGCGCTTCGAGCGTAAGGCGTTCGAGCAGATCCAGCAGAACGCCGGCATGATCATCAACTCGTCCGAGGGCCCGGACATCATGGAGTACAACAAGGGCAACGCGACCGCGGGCCTGCTCTCCACCCAGGGCCTCCTCACCGACCTGAGCGGCGAGGCCGACAAGCGCGGCTGGGCCGGCAAGCTCAGCCCCAGCCTGCAGACCACCGCCCGGTACAGCGACAAGGGTGTGATGGGCTCGGGCAAGTGGTTCGGTGTGCCGAACTACGGCGAGTACGTCACGGTCTACTACAACAAGGACCTGTTCCAGAGCAACGGCGTCAAGGTGCCGACCAGCATGGCCGAGATGACCGCCGCGATGGACACCTTCGTCGGCAAGGGCATCACCCCGCTGGGCATGGCCGGCGCGGAGTACCCGGCCGGGCAGCTCTTCTACCAGCTCGCCCTCTCCAAGGGCGACCGGCAGTTCGTCGACAACTACCAGCTCTACAAGAACCCGGTGGACTTCAAGGCCGACCCGCTCAAGTACGGCGCGGACACCTTCGCCCAGTGGGTGCAGAAGGGCTACGTCGCGAAGAACTCGGCAAGCCTCAAGGCCGAGGACATGGGCACCGCCTTCATCGGCGGCAAGGTTCCGATGATCGTCTCGGGTAGCTGGTGGTACGGCCGGTTCAAGACCGAGATGAAGGCCAACTGGGACACCTTCCTCTTCCCCGGCAACACCCTGCAGGCCGGCTCCTCCGGCAACCTCTGGGTCGTCCCGGAGAACAGCAAGGCCAAGAGCCTGGCGTACGACTTCATCGACATCACCCTGCGTCCGGAAATCCAGGACCTGATCGGCAACAACGGTGGTGTGCCGGTCGCCGCCGACGCGTCGAAGATCAGCGACCCGAAGGACCGCAAGCTGATCGAGGACTTCAACACGGTCAGCAAGGCCGACGGGCTCGCCTTCTACCCAGACTGGCCGGTCCCCGGCTACTACGACGTGCTGGTCTCCGGTTTCCAGGGCCTGATCAACGGGTCCAAGTCGCCCGACCAGGTCCTCGACACGATCGCCAAGCCGTACGCCGATGGCGTCAAGGAGATCACCGGCAAGTGACACGGCGAGCGGCGGGCGTGACCGGCACGACCGGCGCGCCCGCCCGCCCCGCCGGGAAGGATCTTCCATGGCAGTCTCCGAGACCGTCGCCGCCACACCACCGGCCGCGACGCCCACCCCGCCCGCGCCCAGCCGCAGACGCCGCGGCCGCAACGCGGCGTACTGGCTCTACCTGCTCCCCGGAGCGACGCTCTTCGTCCTGGTGATCGGCGCGCCGCTGATCGGCACCCTCTACCTGTCGCTGACCAAGTGGTCCGGCATCGGCGACCCCCGGTGGGTCGGCCTGGACAACTACCGGCAGTTGCTGCAGGACGACGTGTTCTGGGCGTCGTTCCGCAACACCGTCTGGATGCTCGTCGCGATGGTGGTGGTGCCCACCGTGCTCGGGCTGCTGCTCGCCGCGGTGCTCTTCGACGTCATCGGCCGCCGGTTCAAGCCGCGCACCGCCGCCGCGCTGCGGGCCGCGTTCTACCTTCCGCAGGTGCTGCCCGTCGTGGTGGCCGGCATCGTCTGGGGCTGGATCCTGCGCCCGGACGGGGCGTTCAACAGCCTGCTCGACGCGGTCGGTCTCGGCGCGCTGCGCCACGACTGGCTCGGTGACCCGGGCACCGCCCTGCCGGCCGTGATGGCGGTGATGATCTGGGTGCAGATCGGCTACCCGGTGGTCGTCTTCATGGCGGCGTTGCAGCGGGTCGACCCCGAGTTGTACGAGGCGGCCGAGGTCGACGGCGCGAACTGGCTGCACCGGTTCCGGGCGATCACCCTCCCGCAGATCCGGCCGGAGACGTTCGTGGTGGCGCTGACCTGCACCATCGCCGCGCTGAAGGTGTTCGGGCCGATCTTCGCCCTGACCCGGGGCGGCCCGGACAACGCGACGAACGTCCCGTCGTACTTCGCCTACTACACGTTCTTCAAGAAGCTGCAGGTCGGCTACGGCTCCGCGATCTCCACGGTGCTGACGTTGATCATCGTCGTCGTGGCCGTGGTCTTCATCTGGATGCAGGCCCGCAGCGAGCGCCGGGACCGGGGGTTCTGAGATGGCCGTCATCACTCCGACCGTGGCCCCGGTGACGCCACGCCGGCCCGTACCCGATCGCCACCACCGCGGCGTCAGCCGTTGGGTGGTGCTCGTCCTGGTCGTCGTCGGCGCGCTGGTCATGCTCGTTCCGTTCGCGTTCATGCTGCTCAACGCGTTCAAGTCGCCCGGTGACTACTCGTCGGGTGGCCCGCTGAGCTGGCCGAGCGAGTTCTACACCAGGGGCCTGCGCACGTACTGGACCGAGGTGAACTTCCCGCTCAAGCTCTGGAACTCGGCGCTCATCGCCGGTTCGGTGGCCGTGCTCGGCGTCGCCGTGTCACTGCTCAACGCGTACGCCCTGGGCATCGGCCGGGTCCGCGGCCGGCTCTGGATCGTCGGGTTGTTCCTGCTGGCCAACATGCTGCCGCAGGAGGCGTTGATCTACCCGCTGTACTACGCGGCCAAGGAGGTCGGGCTCTACAACACCCGACTCGCCGTGATCATCATCTTCACGGTGATCCAGAGCGCGTTCGGCACCTACCTGCTCGCCTCGGTGCTGGGGACGTTCCCCCGCTCGCTGTTGGAGGCGGCGGCGCTGGACGGCGCCGGCAAGTGGACGGTGCTGTGGCGGGTGGTCTTCCCCAACCTGCGCCCCACCCTCTCGGTGCTGCTCATCTTCTTCTTCATCTGGACCTGGAACGAGTTCCTCATCCCGCTGGTCATGCTGATCGACAACCAGACGCAGACCATCCCGGTGGCGCTCGCGTCGCTTCAGGGTGACCGGCTGATGGACGCTCCGACCACGAACGCCGGCGCCCTGATCAGCCTGGTGCCGGCCATCCTCTTCTTCCTCATCTTCCAGCGCACCCTGGCGCGCGGCATCACGGCAGGAGCCGAGAAGTGAAGTTCACCGACGGGTACTGGCAACTGCGCCCCGGTGTCAGCGTCCTACGCCCCGGCGTCGTCGAGTCGGTCGAGCCGGACCAGCGCGGCTTCACCGTCTTCGCGCCGACCGGCCAGGTCACCGGTCGCGGCGACACCCTGAACCGGCCCGTGGTCACCGTCCGGTTCTTCTCCCCCGCCCCCGGCGTCATCGGGGTGACCATCGCCCACCACACCGGTGGGCTGCCCCGCGAGCCGCACTTCGGGCTGAGCACCGACGAGACGCACCCGCTCACCGTCGACGTCACCGGGCTCAGCGCGACGCTGACCACCGGTGAGCTGACCGCGCGGGTCGCGCTCGTCGACGGGTGGCGGGTCGAGTTCCTGCACGGCGACCGGCTGGTCACCGCGTCCACCGCGCGCAGCATCGGCGTCGTCACCGACGCCGAGGGCCGCCGGCACGTGCACGAACGGCTCGCCCTCGGCGTCGGCGAGACAGTGTACGGGTTGGGTGAGCGCTTCGGCCCGTTCGTGAAGAACGGGCAGACCGTCGACATCTGGAACGCCGACGGCGGCACCGCCAGCGAGCAGGCGTACAAGAACGTGCCGTTCTATCTCAGCAGCGCCGGCTACGGGGTGTTCGTCGACCACCCGGAGCACGTGTCGTTCGAGGTCGGCTCCGAGGTGGTCACGCAGACCCAGTTCAGCGTCGAGGGGCAGTCGCTCACCTACTACGTCATCGACGGCCCCACCCCGAAGGACGTGCTGCGCCGCTACACCGCGCTCACCGGCCGCCCGGCCCGGATCCCCGCGTGGTCGTACGGGTTGTGGCTGTCCACCTCGTTCACCACCTCGTACGACGAGAAGACGGTGACCGAGTTCGTCGACGGGATGGCCGAGCGCGGGCTGCCGCTGTCGGTGTTCCACTTCGACTGCTTCTGGATGCGCCAGTTCCACTGGGTCGACTTCGTCTGGGACCCGGCGACCTTCCCGGATCCGGAGGGGATGCTGCGCCGGCTGCACGAGCGTGACCTGAAGGTGTGCGTCTGGATCAACCCGTACATCGCGCAGCGGTCGTACCTCTTCGAGGAGGGCCGCGAGGCCGGTTACCTGGTGCGTAACCCGGACGGTTCGGTCTGGCAGTGGGACAGGTGGCAGGCCGGCATGGCGCTCGTCGACTTCACCAACCCGGACGCCGTGCGCTGGTTCACCGGCAAGCTCAAGGCGCTGCTGGACATGGGCGTCGACTGCTTCAAGACCGACTTCGGGGAGCGCATCCCGACCGACGTGGTGTGGCACGACGGTTCGGACCCGCAGCGGATGCACAACTACTACTCCTACCTCTACAACAAGGCGGTCTTCGAGCTGCTGGAGGCCGAACGGGGCAAGGGCGAGGCGGTGTTGTTCGCCCGCTCGGCCACCACCGGCGGGCAGCAGTTCCCGGTGCACTGGGGTGGCGACTGCGAGTCGACGTTCGTCGCGATGGCCGAGTCGCTGCGCGGGGGGCTGTCCCTGGCCGCGTCCGGCTTCGGCTACTGGAGCCACGACATCGGCGGCTTCGAGGGCACCCCCGATCCGGCGGTGTTCAAGCGGTGGGTCGCCTTCGGGCTGCTCTCCTCGCACTCGCGGCTGCACGGCTCCGGCTCGTACCGGGTGCCGTGGGCGTACGACGAGGAGTCCGTGGACGTGCTGCGGCACTTCACCCGGCTCAAGCTCGGCCTGATGCCGTACCTGGCGGCCGCCGCACAGGAGGCGCACCGCGACGGTACGCCGGTGATGCGCCCGATGTTCCTGGAGTTCCCGGACGATCCGGCCACGGCGCACCTGGACCGGCAGTACATGCTCGGCCCGGACGTGCTCGTCGCGCCGGTGTTCAGCGCCGACGGCACCGTCACCTACTACGTGCCCGCCGGCACCTGGACGCACCTGGTCAGCGGCGCTCAGGTCACCGGCCCGGCGTGGGTCACCGAGAAGCACGCGGTCGACAGCCTGCCGGTGTTGGCCCGGCCCGGCGCGGTCATCCCGTTCGGCTCCCGCACCGACCGACCGGACTACGAGTGGGCCGACGACGTACGGCTGCGGCTGTACGCACCGGCCGAGGGGCAGCGGACCCGGGTACGGGTACCGTCACCCGGGGACGGGCCGGGCGCCGAGTTCGACGTGCGCTACGAGGCCGCGACGGCCAGTGTCGAACTGGTCGCCGGTACCTCGACGGGCTACAGCTGCGAGATCCAGGGGACGGAACGATGACGCGACACCACTTCCCGGAGAGCTTCGTCTGGGGGTCGGCGACGGCGGCGTACCAGATCGAGGGTGCGGTCACGGAGGACGGCCGCGGACCGTCCATCTGGGACACCTACAGCCACACACCGGGTCGGACGTTGAACGGCGACACCGGCGACGTGGCCGCCGACCACTACCACAGGTGGGCCGACGACCTCGGTCACATCGCTGACCTGGGGCTCAGCGCGTACCGGTTCTCCGTCTCGTGGCCGCGGGTGCAGCCGGGCGGCTCGGGCCGCTTCAACCAGGCCGGCATCGACTTCTACGCGCGGCTGGTGGACGGTCTGCTGGAACGGGGCATCCGTCCGGTGGCCACCATGTACCACTGGGACCTGCCGCAGGAGCTGGAGGACGCCGGCGGCTGGGCGGCGCGGGAGACCGCGCTGCGCTTCCAGGAGTACGCGGCCGGCATCGTCGGTGCGCTGGGCGACCGGGTGCACACCTGGACGACGCTCAACGAGCCGTGGTGCTCGGCGTACCTGGGCTACGCCTCCGGCGTACACGCTCCGGGTCGCACGGAGCCGGCGGCGGCCCTGGCCGCGGTGCACCACCTCAACCTCGCGCACGGGCTGGCCGGTCGGGTGGTCCGGGAGCTGGCTCCCGCCGCCGAGCTGTCGGTGACGTTGAACCTGCACGTCATCCGGGGGGCGTCCGACTCGGAGGCGGACCGGGACGCGGTACGGCGGATCGACGCCCTGGCCAACCGCGCGTTCCTCGGCCCGATGCTGGACGGGGAGTACCCGGCCGACCTGCTGGCCGACACCGCGTCCGTCACCGACTGGTCGTTCGTCCGCGCGGGTGACGAGAAGCAGATCGCGGTGCCGCTGGACGTGCTCGGGGTCAACTACTACTCCAGCACCCTGGTCCGGGCCTGGGACGGCGTGTCGGCCCGCTCCGACGCCGACGGGCACGGTGCGTCGACCTCGACGCCGTGGGTCGCCGCCGACACCGTCGACTTCCTTCCGCAGCCCGGCCCGTACACGGCGATGGGTTGGAACATCGACCCGCCGGCCCTGACCGAGTTGCTGCTGCGCCTGCACCGCGAATACCCCAGCCAGCCGATGATGATCACCGAGAACGGCGCGGCGTTCGACGACGTGGTGTCGGCCGACGGCCGGATCCACGACGACCGCCGGATCGACTACCTCCGTCGGCACATCGGTGCCATGGCCGACGCCCGCGCCCAGGGCGCGGACGTACGCGGTTACTTCGTCTGGTCGCTGCTGGACAACTTCGAGTGGGGCTACGGCTACGACCGTCGCTTCGGGATCATCCGGGTCGACTACGACACCCAGGTCCGCACCTGGAAGGACAGCGCCCACTGGTACCAGCGGCTCGCCGCCACCGGCAAGCTGGACCAGGCGCAGGACTGACTCGACCGCACGTCGATGGTGGGCCCAGGGCCTTGCCCTGGACCCACCATCACCGGTCTCAGTTTTCGCTACGTCGCAGTCTCAGTCGGGCCAGCAGTAGCAGGGCCACACCGAGGCCGACTCCGGCGCTCCCTATCCCCAGCATCGGCCAGGTTGAGGTACCGGTGACCGGCAACGGGTGCTTGGTCGGGTAGCCCGTCGGGCTCACCGGCGGCTGGGTCGTCGGTGCCGAGGTCGGCCCGGTAGGTGTCGGCGTGGGCAGCGTCGGTGTCGGCGTCGGCCCCGTCGGTGTGGGTGTCGGTGTCGTCGGTGTGGGTGTCGGTGTCGACGCTGTGGGCGTCGGCGACGGCTGGGAGCAGTTCAGCAGCGACGAGAACGGGAAGTCGTGGATCTCCCCGCCGTCGTGCGTCAGAGTCCGACTGATGACGCTTCCCTCGATGTTGGCGTTCGTCGCGGCGTTCAGGGCGGCGTTGGGCGCGTAGATCGTGCCCTCGATCGTCGCGCTGTCGTCGGTGAGCGTGACCGAGGTGGCGGTCGGGAGGTTGAACAGGATGTATCTGGCCTGTTCTCCGCCGATTCCGGCGAAGTTCGGCGCCCGCCAGACGAACGCGTCACCGACTCCGCTGGTGTCCACGTTGACAAGCAGTGGCGTGTCGGCCGTGGGCTGGTCGGCGAAGGTGAGCACCGAGATGTTGGCAAGGTCGCTGGCCGACAGGTTGAGCACGTTCGTGACACCCGGGGCGAGGTTGACCACCGCGTTGCTGCCCGGGGGAACGGGCCGGGGCAACGGCGCACCCTCCGGGGTGGTCAGTACGACGTTCTGCTGACAGGTGGCCAGGCTGGTGGCGGTCGCGCGGAAACCCTCGAACGCGCCGACGAAATCCAGTGGCGAGGAGGGTCCGACACTCGCCACGGGTTGCCGGGTCACGAGCTCGACCCGGGGTGATGCCTCGTAGTCGTTAACCGGCAGGACCCGGGTGTTGACCGCTGCGGCGTTGTTGTCGGTGTCGCGGACGAACGTACCGGTCAGGTCGCCGATCTTCACGTAGCCGTTCTGCAACACCTGCAACCGCGACCCGGGGACGCTGGCGGCGAAGTCGACCCGGCCGCCCACCACGAGTGCCGTCGGATTGCTGTCCGGCGGCACCACGAAAGTCCCGGCGCTCTGCCCGGCGACCTGGTAGTTGCCGAAGCTGAGGTTGCCCCCGACCGCGATGGTCCCCTCGTTCTCGGCACCGAGCAGCCGCGCGTCTCCGGCGGTCATGACCAGGAAGCCCTGCGTGCCGGCCACCGGATCGACCGGTTGTCGGGGCTGAGCCTCGGAGGTGGTCGCCAGCAGGGCCAGGACGGCGACGGTCGCCCCTCCCACCACGGGCAGGAGCAGGCGTCGTACGCCCACGCTGGTACGCGATCCCACATGCACTGTCTCACCAATTGTCACGAACGGGTAACGAGCCGCACGACCGCAGGGGACGCCCGATCCACGAAATCCCCCAAAAGGTGCTTTATCGCCTAAATCACCTGCACCGGCGGCTCGTTTCTCACCGGCCGTCTCGATCGAGACGTCACGGGCCGTGTCATTTTCCGTGGGTACGGCGTCATGGCGCCACGACGACTCCGCCGACAGACTCAGGGCATGGTTGAGCGCGTCACCGTCGTCGCCTTCGCGGGCATGCAGTCCCTCGACGTCACCGGGCCGTGGGAGGTGCTGGCGGGGGCGAACCGGTACCGGACAGCACATGGTGAGCGCCACGCGTACGACCTGAGGCTGGCGGGCGCGGAGGCCGAGGTGGTGACCGAGAGCGGCCTCGTCCTGCTGGCCGACGCGCTTGGAGAGCCGGTCCGGGCCGGCACCCTCGTGGTGCCCGGCGGCCGAACGGCAGCCCGGGATGGGCACGCCGACCTCGTCGCCTGGTTGCGAGAGTGCCGCCCCACCCGATTGTTGTCGATCTGTTCCGGGGCGTTCCTGTGCGCGCGGGCCGGGTTGCTCAGCGGTCGTAGGGTGGCCACCCACTGGTCCCTGTCGGGGGACCTCGGTCAGCGATTCACCGACCTCACCGTCGACCACGACGCCCTCTACGTGCACGACGGCCCGGTCTGGACGTCGGGTGGTGTCACGTCCGGAATCGATCTGGCGCTGGCCGTCGTGGCGGCCGACCACGGAGCACGAGTCGCCCAGGAGATCGCCCGCTGGCTCGTGATGTTCCTGCACCGGCCCGGCCAACAGGCGCAGTTCTCCGGCCCGGTGTGGTTGGAACGTGCCACGGAGAAACGGGTGGCTGCCGTGCAGCGTGCCCTCGACGCCAACCCGGCCGCGAAACACCGCGTCGACGACCTTGCCGCGCGGCTCGCCCTGTCGCCCCGGCACTTTCAACGTCTCTTCGTCCGTGAGACCGGGCTCACCGTCGGGCGGTATCTCAGCGAGCTTCGCCTGGAGGCCGCCAAACGCCTTCTGGTGCAGTCCGATCTCGCCCTCGACGTGGTGGCGGCCAGGTCGGGGCTCGGGTCCGCCGAGTCGCTCCGACGTGTCTTCGGTGAACGGCTCGGCACGACCCCGGGCGCCTACCGCGCACGCTTCTCGATGCTCTGACCGCGTTCGACGGCCCAGCACTGTCAACCGAAGGGACCTCCGGTGACCCACGTCGTCATCCCTCTGTACGAGCGTTTCACCGCGCTGGACGTCATCGGCGTCTACCAACCACTGGCCCTCACCCCGGGCATCGACGTGGTCCTGGTCGCCGAACACCCCGGTCCCGTCAGGGACGACTGCGGGATGGTCTCCCTGGTGGCCGAGATCGCGCTCGAAGACGTGCGGGCGGCCGGCGTTCTCGTCGTCCCGGGAGGACCAGGGACCGTTCAGGCTCTCAGCGGGCCGCTGCCGGGCTGGATCAGACGCATCCACGAGACGACGACGCTCACGACCTCCGTGTGCTCCGGATCGATCCTGCTGGGGGCCGCCGGGCTGCTTCGGGGTCGACGGGGCACCAGTCACTACCGCGCCGTCCAGGAGTTGGCCCGCTTCGGTGCCGAGCCGACGGACCAGCGAGTCGTCGAAGAACCGGACGCCCACATCATCACGGCGGCCGGTGTGTCGAGCGGCATCGACATGGGACTGAGACTCGTCGAACTCCTCACCGACCGGACGACCGCGGAGGCCATCCAGCTCTGGATGGAGTACGACCCACAACCGCCGTTCGACAGCGGCCACCCGTCCCGTGCGACCCCCGAGGTGCTCGCCCGAGCGGCGGCGTACGACAGCGCGGCCAGAATGGCCAGGTGACCGGTCGGGCGCGCGGGTTGTCGGGCGGCGGGCGTTCGACTCACGTGCTGGGGCGGCGGGCACGGAGCCCACCCCACAGCAGCAGCACGCAGCAGCCGATCAGCACCGGTTCCAGGGCGAAGGCGGTGACCAGCCCGTACCGGTCCGCCAGGCCGCCGAGCAGGAAGGGGGACACGCCGGCGACCACGCCGAGGATCAGTTGCGAACGGGCGTTGGCCCGGTCCTCCTGTCCGCCGGCCGCGCCGAGGGTGAGCGAGAGCGCGAGCGGATAGAGGTTGGCGACGCCCACCCCGCAGAGGAACAGCCCGAGGACGGCGAGGGCCGGCTTGTCGGTCAGCCAGAACAGCACGAAGCTGGGGCCGGTGACCGCCAGCGAGGCGTACAGCAGCACCACCGCGCGACCGGGGCGGCGGGTGAGCCGCGCGCCGAGCAGGCGTCCGATCAGGATGCCGAGGTAGTTGCTGCTCAGCGCGGTGCTGGCCGCAGCGGCGGACATGCCGGCGTGGATGAGCAACTGGGGACCGAAGTACACCAGGCAGAACTCGATCGCCGAACTGACAGCGGTCAGCATGGCGAACAGCCAGCAGGCCAGCGGCAGGCCCCCGGCCTTCTTCGCGGTGGCGGGTCGCGGCGCCGCCGGTAGCGGCTGGCGGCGGTAGCGCAGGTACAGCAGCACGAGGACGGCGGCCGGCAACACGAAGGTGGCGCGCCAGCCCAACGCGCTGGCCGCCAGGGCGCCGAGGACCAGCGGGGCGAACACCGCGGACGCGCCGGCGCCCACGTTGGCCTCGGTCAACGCCCGGTCGCGCCGGTCGCCGTGCCGGTCGGACAGCACCGCCTGGACCACGGTGAGCATCGTGGTCCCGGCCAGACCGAACACGACGGCTCCGAGCAGGGTGGCCGCTGTGCTGCCGCCCAGGGTGAACAGACCGGCACCGACCACGGTGGCGACGGCCGAGCACCACAGCAGCGCACCCCGGGCCAGGCGGCGTGCCGCCCACACGAACCCGACCGCGGACAGCGCCGCGCCCCCCGCCCACAACAGTTCGTAGACGCCGAGCAGCGTGTAGGAGAAGCCCAACTCCGCGCGGAGGAGGGTCAGCGCCGGGCCGAAGGCGTACAGCCAGAACGTCCAGCAGGCCAGGACGGCGTACGACAGCCTGGTCGGCGCGTCCCGGACGAAGGTCTCGATCTCGGTCTGCCGTCGTGACGGGGTCTGCCGCTGCCGCGTTGTGTATCGATACACAGATAGAGTCTGTGCCATGAACCGCCCCGCGGACAACCCCAAGCGGCCGACTCTGCGCCAGGTGGCCACCGCCGCCGGCGTCTCGCCGATGACGGTTTCCTACGCGTACTCCCAGCCCGGGAGGGTCTCCGCCGAGGCCGCGGCGAAGGTGCGCGCGGCGGCGCGGAAGCTGGGCTACCCCGGGCCGCACCCGGCCGCCCGCTCGCTGCGACGCGGGCGCGCGGGCACGCTCGGCGTCGTACTCGGTGAGAGGTTGAGCTACGCCTTCGACGACCCGCAGGCGGCGCGCTTCCTCGCCGGGGTCTCCGACGTGTGCGCGGCGGAGGGCGTCGGACTCACCCTGATACCGATCACCGGCGCACCCTCCGACGCCCAGCGCGTCGCGCAGGCGGCCGTGGACGGCTTCGTCGTCTGGACCACCAGCGACGACGATCCGGTCCTGGACGCCGTGGCCGACACCGGCCTGTCCGCGGTGGTCCACGCCGGCCCGCACCGACGGAACCTGCCGGTGATCGGCATCGACGACCGGGCCGCCGCCGCCGCGGTCGGACGGGTGGCGTTCGCCGAGGCGCGACGCCCGCTCGTGCTCGGCTTTCCGCTCGACCGCAGTCGCGCACGCCGACTGCTCACCGGCGACCAGGAGCCCGAGGTGAGGTTCCCGGTGACCCGGCACCGGTGGGAGGGATTCCGGGACGCCTGGACACACGCGGGTCAGCGAGCGGCGGACCTGCGACTGGCGGTCTGCCCGGTCAACCACGTCGCCGAGGGCGAGACCTTCGCCGCCGAACTGCTCCAGGGCACCGACCCGCCGGACGCCATCGCCGCGATGAGCGACGAACTCGCCCTGGGCGCCCTGCGCGCCGCGGCGAGCGCCCGGCTGCGCGTTCCCGAGGACGTCGCGGTGACGGGCTGGGACGACGCGGACGCGGCCGCGGACGCCGGCCTGACCACCCTGGCGCAGTCACTGCGCGAGCAGGGCGCGCACTGCGCCCGTGCGGCGCTCGGAGGCCCCGCCACGGCATCGACACGCCACGATTGGCGCGTGGTGGTGCGCGCGAGCACCCGTCGCCAGCCCTGATCCGGGCCGTGCCCGGACAGTGGTGGGGAGGGTGTTGGCCGATCGGCTCGGCCCGGAGTCACCGGAGAGGGACCGACCCCGATCACGGCCTGGGCAGGTCGGCGCAGAGCTTCCTCGGGAAGGCCGGCGCGGTGGTGTGGACGCGTCCGCAGCCGGCCTCTGTCGAGCTGGCGATCCTCTCCCAGCCGCCCGGGCCGGCCCACCGCAGAAAGTAGCGGCGCACGTTTACCGACGCGTCGCAACCGGGCCGAGCCTCGACGCCACACGGCACCGGATCGAACGGCACCGTCATGACCAACCAGGCGCCGTCGCAACCCTCGACCGAGCCGACCGAGTGCCGGGACACGTCCATGCCGCGGACCACGACATCGACCCACTTGTGGTCACAGTGGTCCTTCGGCATCGGACCGCAACCGAACGTCGGGTCGCAGCGGTGGTACTCCGCGCCGTCGAGTTTCCACGGCTCCTGGTTGAGCACGACGGTCCGGCCGGCGATCGGACCCGGCGCCGTCAACGTCGTCTCGCCCGGTGTGTGGGTGGGGCAGGCCCCGACCACCGCGGACAGGCGCGAATCCTGCACCACGTTGGCGTAGATGAGGTTGTTCTCCTCGACGAAGTATTCGACTCGTGGGTTCCGGGAGCAACCGTCCGCGTCACCCAGCAGCGCCACGGTCAGCACGAGCGAGCGCGGGTCCGTGCTGACCGTGACGGCCGTGACATCGGCCTGGTAGGTGCTCCAGTCGGTGTCCGCGGGAGGGCCGTCCCGCACGGGCGTCTCGCCCGGCCTGGCGCAGCCGACGAGCACGGCCAGGCACAGCAGGGCGGTGACGAGTCGACGCATGGCAACGAGTATCGCCGCTGCGCGGCCCGGCACATCCGTACGGATACTCAGTCCACCTCAGACCCCGACGCGCTGGGGCGGGACGGTCAGGCCGTACAGCGCCATCAGCTCGGGGGTGTCGACCCGGCTGCCGTCTGCCACCGAGTCGCAGGCGATGTCGACGATCTGGTCCTTGTGCGCCAGCAGGTACGGTCGGGCACCCACGTCCGCGCTGGCGAGGGTCGCGATGCCGGGCCAGTGCCGGCGGCCGAAGAGCATCGGGTACCCGCGCAGGCCGTCGTAGGTGGCGCAGACCAGCACGTCCGGGTACGGCAGCGCGGCCACCCGTCGGACCGCGACGGCGGTCAGGCCCGGCATGTCGACCGGGACCACCACCACCGCCTCGATCCCCTCGTCGCCCATGGCGGCCAGGCCGGCCCGGATGGACGAGCCGACCCCGGTGCCCCACGCCTTGTTGATCACGACGGTGGCCCGGCCCAGGTCGGCGGTTTCCCGGACCTGCTCGGCGGCGGCACCCAGCACGACCACGATCTGCTCGCAGCCCGCCTCGGTCATCGTGTCGATCATCTGGTTGACCAGCGGCTTCTCGCCGTGGTGCAGCAGCGCCTCGGGACCACCGATCCGTCGTCCCCCGCCCGCGGCGATGATCATTCCTGCGATCCCGTTCAGCTGCGCCCCCTCAAGCATGGGAGCGACCGCGACCGATCCGCCCCCTCCTACGGACACTGCAACGAGGACGGCAGGCCGGGAGTAGCGGGGCGAAAAGGAGAAATAGCACAACCGTTACACGCCCGGCAACTCTGCCAGCACCCCGACGCGGTCCGCCGCGACGGCGACGCCGAGCGCCGAGCGGCGGTCAACCCACCTCGGGAGACAGCGAGGCCGCCGAGCCGCCCCACCGCCGGGGCACCCGTCGAGCCACCCAGCCGACGCCGCGCGCGGTCAGCGCGTACGACACGACCGGAGCGACGACGACGAGCGCCGCGATCGCCGCGACCAGGGGCACATACCCGGCGGACACCTGCGTGGCAACCGCCCCGGCCACGGCGTACACGGCGGCCAGCACGACCGCGACGGGCACGGCCACCGCCACCACCCGGCCGGTCCCCCGCCGTCGACCGGCGGCCTCCCCGACCGCCACCGCCGGCAGGAAGAGCAGCGGAATCAGCGCCACGCCGAGCACCGCGGCGATCAACACGAGCACCGGCCCGGCCAGCGGACCACCCACGTCGGACCCGGTGGCCACCGCGTACGCCAGCAGACCGAGGTAGCCCACGACCGCCTCGGCGACGAAGACCAACCAGGCGACGGCCATCCCGGCCAGGTGACGGGCGATTCCGGCGATCACGGCACACCTCCCCGTTCCGACAACTACACGACGCGCGCCAGAGAGGCTAACCGAGCGGGTGCCCCGGCGCGGTCCCTTGTCGCGCGGTGCCCCGATCCGTCCGGAGGCGGCGGCCCGGACACCGCCGGCCCGCGCCCCCGCGGTCGGTCAGGTCGCGTCGGCGTAACAGTCCACGATGGACACATCAAGCGGAAAGCGGACCGGCGTCGCACCGAAGAGCAGTGCGGAGGCCTGCTCGCCACACCGGTTGACGGCCTCGGCGACCGCATCCGCCTGCGCGGCGGGCGCATGCACGACCACCTCGTCGTGCTGGAAGAAGACCAGCTCCGCGTCGGTGCCGGCCAACTCGGTCCGCAACGTGGCCAGCAACGTGGAAGCCCACTCGGCAGCTGTCGCCTGGATGACGAAGTTGCGCGTGAAACGACCCCTCGACCGCGCGGCCCGCGCCCGGGGACCCTGCGGATCGGCCGCCGCGTCCGGGTCGGAGGGCGCGTCGTCGGGATCACCGAACCCCACGGCACCGGGCGGACACGTCCGCCCCAGCCACGACCGCACCAGCCCACCCGCCTCGCCGGTACGCGCCGCCGCCTCGACGAAGGCGAACGCCGTCGGGTAGCTGCGCTTCAGCACCGCCAACGCGGGCACCGCCGCACCGCCGGTCTGCCCGTACATGGCACCGAGCAGGGCCACCTTGGCCTTGGCCCGGTCACCGCCGAACGAGTCGCGCGCCAGCGCGGCATAGAGGTCACCGGCCCCGCCCGCCGCCGCCAGCCGCGCGTCGCCGGACACCGCCGCCAGCACCCGCGGCTCCAACTGACCGGCGTCCGCGACCACCAACCGCCAGCCCGGATCTGCCACCACCGCCCGACGGATCACCTTGGGGATCTGCAACGCGCCACCACCCCGGGTCGCCCACCGGCCGGAGACGACACCGGCCGGCACGTACTCCGGTTGGAACCGGCCGCCCCGCACCCACTGATCGAGCCAGCCCCAACCGTGCGCCGTCCAGATCCGGTAGAGCTCCTTGTATTCCAACACCAGCGGCACCGCCGGATGGTCGACCCCGCGCAGCACCCAGGCCCGGGTGTTGGGCAGCTCCACCCCGACGCGGGCGAACGCCCTCAGCAGCTCCGTCGGGGAGTCGGTGTGCAGGCCGCGGACGCCGAGCGCGTCGGCGATCCGGGCGGCCAGCTCGGCGAGTCGGCGTGGCGGACCACCGACCGGGGACGCCTCGCCGAGCAGCTCGTGCAGGATCTCGTTGTGCACGTCGGCGCGCCAGGGCAGCCCGGCGGCACCCATCTCCGCCGCGATCAGCGCGCCGGCCGACTCGGCGGCCACCAGCAACCGGAACCGGCCGGGGTGCTCGGTCGCGGCGATGCGGGCGAGCTGGTCGGCGTACACCCGGATCAGTGCGTCGATGCCCGGCCCCGACGGGCCGGGCAGCGTGTCGAAGAGCGCGCCCTGGCCGTGCCCGGGGGGCGCGGCGGCGCGCGGCGGTGGGTCGGGCGGCACCGGCGCGCCGGTCAACCGTGCCCAGGCCGCGGCCAGCGAGCGGGGCTCACCCCAGCGGCCCGCCTGCCCCAGCAGCAACGCCTCGGTCAACTCCACGTCGTGACACCTGTCGACCCGGACGCCGGCACGCAGCAGCGGCGGGTAGACGGAGGTGGCCGTGGACCAGACCCAACGCGGGTGCTGGGCGGCCTCGCGGGCGGCGACCGCGGCGACCAGGTCGACGACGACCTCGGGCGGGCCGGCGGGCTGGCCGCCGGCACCCAGAGGGCACAGCACTCCCCCACCTCGCTCGTCGGACACCACCGCCACCAGCACGAACGTGATTCTGCCTCTCCCTTGCGACAAAACCGGAGGCGCACCTCACCGGTGTCGGGCCGGTCGGGCGTCGGAGGCGCTCGGTAGCGTGGTCGGGTGCCCCCACAGATCCCCCATCCCGATCCTGGCACCCCCGACACCCGGGGACCGATGCGATACCTGTGGTGGCTGGTCCGGTGCCAACCCTGGCGGGTGCTGCGCGGCAGTCTGCTCGGCACGGCCTGGATGGTCGGGCTCTCCGCCCGGCCCTACCTGATCTACCGCGCCGTCGACGACGGGCTGCGCACCGGCGACACGCGCGCCCTGGTGTTCTGGGTCGCGGCGATCGTCGTCGCGGGGGTGGCCCTGTCCTACCTCGGCATCATGCGGCACCGCACGATGACCTTCATCCGGGAGGACGCCAAGGCGCGCTCGGCGGAGGTGCTGCTGCGCCACCTGTCCCGGATCGGCGCGGTGCTGCCACGCCGGGTTGGCGCGGGCGAGGTGTCCACCATCGGCGGCTCCGACATCGACTGGGCCGCGCAGGTGCTGACGCTGACCGGGCCGGGCGTCGGCGCGGTCGTCGCGTACGTGATCATCGCCGTGGTGCTCTGGTCGATCTCCCCGCTGCTGGCGCTCTGCGTGCTGTTGGGAGTGCCGGCGGTCGGCTTGGTCGTCGGGCCCCTGCTGCGCCGCCTGGAACGGGCCGAATCGGTCTACCGCCGGCAGCAGGGTGCGCTCACCGCCCGCTCCGGGGACATCGTGGCGGGGCTGCGGGTGCTCGCCGGCGTGGGTGGCCGGGACCTGTTCGCCCGGCGGTACGCGGCCAGATCCCAGGACCTGCGCGCCGAGGGCTACCGCGTCGGCGCGGTGAACAGCTGGATCGACGCGGCGACCGTCGCCATCCCCGGGTTGTTCCTGGCCGCCGTGGTGTGGCTGACCGCGCGGATGGCGGTGACCGGCGCCGTCACGATCGGCGAACTGGTCGCCGTCTACGGCTACGTGGCGACCCTGATCGTGCCGGTCTGGTTCCTGCTGGAGGGCAGCCACCAGCTGATCCGGGGACGCGTCGCCGCCCGACGGATCGCCGACCTGCTCACCGTGACCCCGGACGACGTCGGTGGCCCGGGTCGTCGGTGGTCGGGCTCGGTGCCCGTCGCCCGCCGGCCGGATGCCCTGGCCGCACCGGTCGGCCCCGCCGACCTGCACGACCCGGAGACCGGCCTGACCGTGCCCGCCGGGCGGCTGACCGGGGTGGCCGCCGACGACCCGGCGGCGGCTGTGGCGCTGGCCGACCGGCTCGGCCGGTACGCCGTCAGCGAGACCACCTGGGGTGGCGTGCCGTTGGCCGGTGTCGCCCTGGACGAGGTCCGCTCCCGGATCCTGGTCGCCGACCACGACTCGTACCTGTTCGCCGGGACACTGCGGGACGTGCTGTGCCCCGGGGGCGACGACCAACGGATCCGGGCGGCCCTGCGGACCGCCTCGGCTGACGACATCGTCGACGCCCTGCCCGGCGGGCTGGACACGCCGCTGGACGCCCGAGCCCGGACCCTCTCCGGCGGTCAGCGCCAACGGGTCCGACTGGCCCGGGCGCTCCTCGCCGAACCGGAGGTGCTGATCCTCGTCGACCCGACGTCGGCGGTGGACGCGCACACCGAGGCGCGGATCGCCGAGCGGCTGCGGACCGCCCGGGCCGGGCGGACCACCGTGCTGCTCGCCACGTCGCCGCTGCTGCTCGGCCGGGCCGACCTGGTCGCACACCTGAGCGCCGGCCGGATCACCGCCACCGGCAGCCATGCCGACCTGCTCGACTCCGACGCCGGCTACCGGCACCTGGTGGCCCGGGGCAGTGCGGATCTCGACAGGCCCACCGACACCGAGGAGATCTACCGGTGAGCCGGCTGCCGGTGGCCGACCGGAGCACCGTCCGTCGCGCCCTGCGGGCCATGATCAGCCGGCATCGCCGGGCCGTCGGTGTCGTGCTGGCGCTCAACGGCGCGGCCGCGATCGCCGGGCTCGCCCCGCCGTGGCTGCTGGGCACCATCATCGACCGGGTCACCGCCGGCGCCGGAGCGGCCACCGTGGACCGGCTGGCGCTGGCCATCGCCGGCTGCGTCCTGGTCAGCGCGCTGCTGTCCCGCTACGCCCAGTACGCCGGCCACCGCTTCGGTGAACGGGCCGTCGCCGAACTGCGGGAGGAGTTCGTCGACCGGACCCTCGGCCTGCCGGTCTCGGTCGTCGAGCGCGCCGGCTCGGGCGACCTGGCCACCCGCAGCTCGGTCGACGTGTCGACGGTCGGGACCACCGTGCGGGACGTGGTGCCCACGATCGTCATCGCCTCGGTGCAGTTGACCCTGCTGTTCGGGGCGATCTTCCTGTTGCATCCGCTGCTCGGCCTGGCGGCGCTGGCCGGGCTCCCGTCGATCGTGGGGACCACCCGCTGGTACCTGCGCCGGGCCAGTTCCGCCTACCTCACCGAGGGCGCGGCGGCAGCCGAGTTGACCGAGGCGCTGACCACCACCGCCGCGGGCGCCCGCACCGTGGAGGCGCTGCGGCTGACCGACGACCGGATCCGGCACGGCACCAACCGGATCGCCCGGCTGTGGCAGGCCCGACGGGCGACCCTGGCGCTGCGTACGGTGTACTTCTCCGTCGTCGAGGCCAGCTACCCGCTGCCGATCGCCCTGGTCCTGCTCGTCGGCGGCTACCTGCTCTCCCGGGACGTGGTCACCCTCGGCGCGGTGGTCGCCGCCGCGCTCTACCTGCAACAGGCGATCGACCCGATGGACCGGCTGTTGCAGTGGACCGAGCAGGCGCAGCGCGGTTTCGCGTCGTACGCCCGGGTGCTCGGCGTCGGCATGGTCCCGCCGGAGCCACCCGGTCGGGCGGCCACGTCACGGGGCGAACGGGTCGTCGTCCGCGGGGCGCGGTTCTCCTACTCCGGTGGGCCGGACGTGCTGCACGGCATCGACCTCGAGGTGCAGCCGGGTGAGCGGCTGGCGGTCGTGGGTCCGTCGGGTGCCGGCAAGTCCACCCTGGCCCGGCTCCTGGCCGGGATCGACGCGCCACGCCAGGGCGTGGTCAGCATCGGCGGTTGCCCGGTCACCGACCTCGACCCCGCCGAACGTCGACGGCGGATCGCCCTGGTCACGCAGGAACACCACGTGTTCATCGGCTCGGTGCGCGACAACCTCTCCTTCGCCGCGCCGGACGCGTCGGACGAGCAGATGCGCGCCGCGCTGGCGAGCGTGGGCGCCGACTGGTGTGCCGCGCTGCCCGACGGGCTGGACACCCAGCTCGGCGACGGTGCCCGGCAGCTCGGCGCCGCCGAGGCACAGCAGCTCGCGCTGGCCCGGCTGGTGCTCGCCGACCCGCACACGCTGATCCTCGACGAGGCGACCGCCGCGCTCGACCCGAGCACGGCCCGCCGCACCGAACGGGCGCTGGCCGCCGTGCTGGTCGGGCGGACCGTCATCGCGATCGCGCACCGGCTCAACACCGCGCACGACGCCGACCGGGTCGCCGTGCTGGCCGACGGCCGGATCACCGAGATCGGCAGCCACGACGACCTCGTGGCTGCCGACGGGGCGTACGCGGCCCTCTGGCACTCCTGGCACAGTCCGGCCGACGAGCGCCCGAGGTGACCGGTTACTTGACGGCGCCTGCCGTGAGGCCGGCCTGGATCTGGCGTTGGAAGACCCCGTACACGATGATCATCGGAAGGATGGCGATGGTCAGCGCGGCGAACAGCCCGGACCAGTCCGCCTCGTAGCCGGCGTTCACCGAGATGTTCGCGATGCCCTGGGTCAGGACCCACTTGTCCTCGTAGCCGCTGGGCAGCAGCACCAGTGGTAGCTGGTACTGCGCCCACTGACCGATGATGTTGAAGATCGCCACGCTGATCAGGCCCGGCTTCGCCATCGGCATCATGACCTGGAAGAACAGTCGGGTGTGCCCGCAGCCGTCGATCATCCCGGCCTCGGCCACCGAGGTCGGCAACGTCTTGAAGAACGCGGCCAGGAAGAACACCGTGAACGGCAGCGAGTACGCGGTGTAGACCAGCACCAGCCCGGTGTGGGTGCCGAGCAGACCCAGGTTCTTCACCACGAAGAACAGCGGTACCAGGGCGAGGAAGACCGGGAAGGCCAGGCCGGAGACGAACAGGTAGTAGACGGCCCGGTTGCCGATGAACTTGTACCTTGCCAGCACGTACGCGGCCATCGAGCCGAAGAGCATGGTGCAGAAGGTGCTCGCCCCGACCACGAGCACGCTGTTGAGGAAGTACCGGCCGACGTGCGCCTTGGTCCAGGCCCGACCGAAGTTCTCCCAGCGCAGCTCGGCCGGCAGGGTCCACGGGCTGCTGAAGATCTCGGTGGTGTTCTTGAACGCGGCCAGGAAGGTCCACAGGATCGGCACGATGACGATCACGGCCCAGCAGACGAGGGCCAGGTGACCGAGGCCGGCGAAGAGGCGTACCTCGGACCGGGGTCCCTTCCCCGGACGGCCGCCGGCGGCCTTCGGACCCTTGGTCGGCGGGGGCGGTGTGGCCGCCGTCGGCGGCAGCGTCGTCTGCGGGTTCATCAGTACTCCACGCTTTCCCGCTTGGTGAGCCGCAGCGTCAGCGCCGCGAATGTGATGGTGAGGAAGAAGAGCGCCACACCCATCGCCGAGGCGTAGCCGTACTTCTGGTACGTGAACGCGTTGCGGTAGATCTCCACGGCCAGCACGGTGGTGGCGCCGTCCGGGCCGCCCTGGTCGATGGAGAGCACCGCCACGACGGCGAACGCGTCGAACGCCGCGATGCCGAGGTACACCCAGGCCACCTGGAGGGTGTCCCAGAGCAGCGGCAGGGTGACCCGGAAGAACAGGGTGACCCTGGTCGCCCCGTCCATCTCGGCGGCCTCGTAGATCTCGCCCGGAATGGAGGCCATCCCGGCCGAGAACAACACCACGTAGAAGCCGACGGCCTGCCAGACCAGCACCCCGATGATCGACCAGAGCGCCAGGTTCGGGCGGATCAGGAACAGCACCGGGTCCAGGCCGAACTTCATCAGCACGCCGTTGATCAGGCCGGACTCGTCCGGCCGGTAGACCGTCTGGAACAGCACCGCGATGATGGCCACCGCCAGGATCTGGGGGAAGAAGAACACCACCCGGTAGAACTTCGACCCCCAGACCCCCCGGCGTTGGCCGCCGCTGCTCTTGCCGCCCACGTTGAGCAGGAAGGCGAAGAACAGCGCGATGGCAATGGTGATCAGCGGCAGGGCAAGCAGCAGTACGCCGTGGTGCTGGACCGCCTTCCAGAAGGCGCCGTCGTCGAGCAACCTCCGGTAGTTGTCGAAGCCCACCCACCGCGGAGCCGACAGGCCCCGCCAGTTGGTCATCGAGATCTGGAACGCCTGCGCGTACGGCGCGATCACGAAGGTCACGTACAGCGCGACCGGGACGATCAGGAACCCGATCACGAATGGATACTTGCCGTGCCGCATGACCCCTACGCTCCGATCAGCGCTTGAACTTGGTGACGGAGGAATCCTTCTTGATCGCGTCGGCACGCTTCTGGATCCGCTCCACGAAGGCGTCCGCGTTGATCCGGCCGAACATCAGCTCGTTGGTGGCGGTCCGCGCCTCCGTGTCGAGCTCCTTGTACCAGCCGTCGAAGTACAGGTTGAACACGTCCTGGCCGGCCGCCTTGAGCGCGGCCTGCGAGCTGGCCACACCGGGCGGGAAGGAGAAGCCCTCCGAGCCGGCGGTGACCACGGTCGGGGCCTTGACCACCTCGGTGAAGCCCTTCGCGCCCGCCTTGGACAGCATCTGGCGCATGTACTCCAGGCCACCCTTGGGGTTCTTGCTCTTCGCCGAGACGAAGTAGCCCTCGCCCGCGGTGGCGCGCAGCGCCGTGGCCGGCAGCTTGTCCGACGCGGTCAGGCTCGGCACCGGCATGAGCTGGTAGTCGAAGCCGGCCGGGGTGTCCTGCTTCTGCTCACCCTCCAGCCAGTCACCGCTGGGGTACAGGGCCACCTTGTACTGGTTCTGCCGCAGCTGCACGTCGGTGTGCTTGAGCCCCTCGAAGCTCTTGTCGCTGAACTTCGCCCCGACCTCGGCCCACGCCGTGGCCGCCTGCTTGATCGCGTCCTGCTTCCAGGCGCCGTCCTCGAGGTTGTCGATGTTCTTGAGAACGTCGGTGCCGCCGATCTTGGCGGCCTGGGTGAGGATCACGTTCCACTGGTAGTAGGCCGCGTTCGCCCCGGCGTAGCCGTACGGGGTGATGCCCTTGGCCTTGATCTTGGTGAGCAGGGCGATGAAGTCGTCCCAGGTCTTCGCGGGCGCCCAGCCGTTGTCCTTGAACAGCTTGGCCGAGTACCAGATGCCGAAGACGGTGGAGACGTAGTACAGGACGTACGGCTTGCCGTTGAACGAACCCGCCTCGACGGTGCCCGGCACGACCGTGTCGCGGACCTTCTTCGCCGGGTCGTCGACCGACGGGGCGTCCCACAGCTCGGTGAGGTCCTGGAGCTGGCCGTCGGCCACCAACGCGCCGAAGTCCATCAGCTTCTCGCCCGAGTTGTTCACGAACTCCGGCGGGTTGCCGGACGCGAACCGCGGCTGGAGCACGGTGGAGACGGCCTGAGTGGCCTGGTGCTTGATCTCCGCCTTGGGGAACGCCGTCTTGTAGAGCGGCTCGTGCACGTCGGTGGCGTACTTCTCGCCGTAACCGCCGTTGAAGATGACCACCTCGATCGCGGCGTCGTCCTTGACGCCCAGCGGGTTCTTCTCGCTCTTGGTGCCACCGGCGACCTGCTCGTTCTCCTTGTCGCCGCCGCTCGTCGCGCAGGCGCTGAGCAGGCCGATGGCCGGAGTGGCGAGCATGCCCACGGCGGCGGCGCGACGCAGCACCGTGCGACGGTCGAGCGCGGCCGGGTGTTCGGGGGTAATCGACATCGTCGTCTCTCCTTGTGGAATTCGGGTCAGGCGGTACGCCGGAGACGCCCGGCGTACCGCGACTCGAGGGCGATGTTGTGCTCGTCCCCTCCGGGGACGTTGGCGGAGAGGTAGATAGGGGGCACCTCTCCGGCCTGGTGGAACCGTCGTACGACCTCCGCGGTCAGCAGCTGCGCCAGCAGCGCCGTGGTGACCGAGGAGACCGCACAGACCGCGCCGCCGCCCTCGAGCGGCAGCAGTGCATCGCCGTACGGCGCGCCGTTGTCCAGCACGACGTCGGCGAGGTCGGCGAGCCGCTGGCCGGACGGATGCCGTGGAGCGACCCGTGCCGTGTGCTCGACCGAGGTGACCGCGATCAACGGGTGACCGCGCTCGGTGACCAGCGCCGCCAGCTCTACCACCGAGCCGTTGATGCCGGATTGGGATGCCACCACGAACACGTCGCGCGGCTGGGGCGCCGCGAGCGCGTAGATCTGGTGGGCGATGGAGGGATCGCGTTCCAGCTTGGGGTCGGCGAGCACGTCACGCGGGGCGTCACCGTGCATCACCAGGTCCCGTACCGAGAGCCGGTTGGTGGGGACCAGCCCGCCGGCCCGGGCCACCAGTTCGGCGGCGAACGCCTCGGAGTGCCCGGCGCCGAACGCCTGGAGCACCCCGCCGTCGCGCAGGCTGTCGGCGATGAGATCGGCTGCCCGGGTGATCCCGTCGGCCTCCGAGTCGAGCAGTCGGTCGAGCACCGGGCGGACGGCGTCCGCGTACCCCTGGGCACTGATCATGAGACGACACCTTTCGCTGCCTTGTGGCCGTCGACGGCCTGCGCGGTCCGCCGGAAGGCCACGTGGGCGCGGTCGTGCGTGCGTTGGGCGACGGCGATGTAGAGCAGGTCGAGCACCACCAGTTGCGGGTGCCGGGCGGAGAGGGCGTCCGGCCGGAAGGTGGTGGCCTGGCTGGCGGTGAGCAGCACGATGTCGGCCAGTTCGGCCAACGGCGAGCGGGGGAAGCCGGTGAGCGCGATCGTGGTGGCGCCCCGGCTGCCCGCCTCGGCGAGCATCTCGATCGTCTCCCGGGTCTGCCCGGTGTGCGAGATGCCGAGCGCCACGTCTCCACCGCGCAGCAACGCGGCGCTGGCCAGTCCCTCGTGCACGTCGTTCCACGCCCACGCGGCCACACCGATGCGGTGCAGGCTGAACTGCATCTCCTCGCCGACGAGCGCGCTGCCGCTGGCACCGAAGATGTTCACCCGGTTGGCCCCGGCGATCGCCACGGCGGCCCGTTCCACCTCGCTCAGATCGAGCAGGGTGGCGGTGTCGTGCATGGCCCGGGTGTCGGCGGCCATGATCTGGTCGAGCACCCGGGCGAGCGGGTCGCTCGGCTGGATCTCGCGTCCGATGTCGACGGTCCAGCCGGCCGAGCGGGCCCGACCGGTCTCGGAGGCGATGCCCAGCCGCAGGTCGGCGTACCCCTCGAAGCCCATCGCCCGACAGAAGCGGGTGATGGTCGCCGGTGAGGTGCCGCTGCGCTCGGCCAGCTCGACGATCGTGGATCGGGCAGCGGCCTCCGGGTCGCTGAGCACGTGTTCGGCGACGCGGCGCAGCGCGTCGGTCAGCTCGTCGAGCCCGTTGCGGACGCGGGCCAGCACCCCGCCGGAGGCTGAGCTCCTTCGATCGATCGCGTCGGCGTCGACCACCGCGGTCCCCGCGGCGGTGTCCACCTCGTGATCAACCATGGGTCGCCTCACCTTTCCGAAAAGCTTGTTAACTGTTAGTGGTAAAAGTTCTTACTAACCGCCCCTCCGTGTCAAGACTGTGGGCGAAGTTTTCAAACTGTTACCTGGCGCACAGCCCGCCGCAGCCGCCGGAACTTGCCCCGCAAGACGTCGCCGACCAGCATGAACAGGCCCGATTCGCCGCACCGACCAAGGAGTCCCGTGCCGATGTCCGACGCCCTCGTGATCGGTCTCGATGTCGGCGGCACGTCCACCCGGGCGACCGCCCTGACCCTCACCGGGGACCGCGTCGGCACCGGCCGCGCCGGTGGTGGCAACCCCACCAGTCACGGCGCCGAACGGGCCGCCGCCGAGTTGTTGACCGCGCTCCGCGAGGCGCTCGCCGACCTCGACCCGGCACGGGTGGTCGCCGGCACCATCGGGCTGGCCGGGGCGGCCCGGTTGCTCGCCGACCCCGCCGGCCGGGCCGCCTTCGACCGGGCCTGGCACGACGCCGGCCTACGCTGCCCGTACGCGGTGTACGGCGACGCCCTGGTCGCCTACGCCTCCGGCAGCGCCGCAGCGGATGGAACCGTGCTCATCGCCGGCACCGGCGCGATCACCGCGCAGGTCCACGACCTGCGGCTCGACCGGATCGCCGACGGTCACGGCTGGCTCCTCGGCGACACCGGCTCCGGCTTCTGGCTCGGCCGCGAGTCGGTACGCCGGCTGCTCGCCGACCTCGACGCAGGGCGTGCACCCGGCGCGCTGGCCACCACGGTGCTCACCAAGCTGGTGGGCAGCCCCGAGATCGCCGCCCGCCCCCGGGACACCGTCGACGCCACCATCCAGGCGGTGACCCGTCGACCCCCCATCGAGCTGGCCCAGCTCGCGCCCCTCGTCGTCGACGCCGCCCACCACGGCGACCCGGTCGCGACCGCGCTGATCACCGAAGCCGCCGCGCACCTGGCCGAGAGCGTGAGCCGCATCCGCCCCGCCGGCGCGGTGACCCCACTCGTGCTCGGCGGCGGGCTGCTCACGGCGGACACCCCGCTCGCCGCCGCCGTCCGGGTCGAGATCACTCGACACTGGCCGGACGCGCCGCTGCGTACCGCCGGAGACGGGGCCGCCGCGGCGGCCTGGCTCGCCGCCCGCGACCTGCCCGAGGTGACCGACCCGGCCGCCCTGCACGCGCGCCTCTTCCCCACCCCCTGATCAATCTCGGTCGCGTCGACGCCCTGCGGCCGGGTCGGGGTGGGCCGCGCCCTGGCCGGGCACGGCTACCCTGGGTCGGTCCCCTGGCGCCGAGGAGGCCCACGGTGCACATCGAACAGACGATCGCCGAGCTGGAACGCGTCGCCGCGCGCGAGGTGGGCCGGGGCAGCGAGGCGCTGGCCGCGCCCGTCGCCGGCGGACTGCTGGCCGCCGCCCGGTCGCTCGCCTGCGCTGCCGCGCCGGACGCCGCGGTGTTCACCGGGTTCTTCATCCCCGGCGCCGAACCGCCCGCCGCGGAGACCGACGGCCCGCTCGGCGCGGTCCAGATCGCCGCCGCGGTACGCCTTCTCGGCGGCCGGTGCCGGCTCGTCACCGACGAGCCGTGCGCCCCGGTGGTCGAGGCGGCCGTCGCCGCGGCCGCGCCGGGTCTGCCGGTGGACGTCGCGCCACTGCGGGGGTACGAGGAGTGGGCCGCCGCCCTGCTCCCCCGGTACTCCCGACTGACGCACCTCATCGCCTGTGAGCGCGTCGGCCCCGGGGTGGACGGTCGGCCCCGCAACATGCGTGGCGAGGACATCAGCGCGCACACCGCACCCCTGGACCGGCTCTACGCCTCCGGGTCGGCCTTCCGGATCGGCATCGGCGACGGCGGCAACGAACTGGGCATGGGCCGACTGCCGGCGGAACTGGTCGGACGGGTGGTCGCCTCGGGCGAGCGGATCCGGTGTGTGGTGGGCGCGGACGCGCTGCTCGTCGGCGGCACCTCGAACTGGGCCGCCGCCGCCCTCGTCGGCGCGTTGTCGCTGCTCCGGCCCGAGGTGCCCGCGCTTCGTACGCTGCTGGAGCCCACCTGGTCGTACGACCTGCTGACCGCGATCGTGCGCGCGGGCGCGGTGGACGGGTCCGCCGCCGCGCCACGCTCAGCGTGGACGGTCTCGACTGGCCCGCGTACGCCGAACCCCTCGCCCGCGTCGCCGAACTGGTCAGGGCAGGCCGGTAGGTGTGGGTGGCTCGGCCGCCGGCCGCAGTGACCTCGGCGGACGGCTCGCCGGGCGGGCCTGCGCGGCACCGCGGGCGCGCGACGGCAGGTGCAGGGCGACCGCGACCACCGCGAAGGCCGCCCAGCCGGCGCCGAGTGCCACGGTCGGCGAGATGTCCTGAACGTAGTGGTACGCGGTGAGGAAGCCGACGAGCCCGAGGCTGTTGCGGGCAAAGTGCCAGCTGAACTCCGGCAGCTGACGACGAGCCTCGACGGCGACCAGCACCCCCGAGTACGGGAACGTCACCACCATGCCGCGCAACACGGCGCCGAGCAGCGTGGTGAGGATCGCCCCGACGAAGATCACTACCAACTTGAGCAGCACCGGCAGCCCGTCCGAACGCGCCTCGGCACCGGCGACCGGATCCGCGTCGGCGTCCGTGGCGGCGTCGGCGCGCGGGCGGGCGGCACGGCGGCGTAGCAGCAGCATGGCCGCCAGCCACAGTGCGAGCGTGCCGGCGAGGGCCGCCTCGAACGGGACACGGACGGCCAACAGCCCGGCACTGAGCGCCACGTAGACGGCGATCCCCGCGCCGTCGGCGAGCAGGATCGGCCAACGCAACCGGTGATGGGTCACCGCCACCGTGACGAAGAAGAGGTTGAGCCCGAGCACACCGAGCAACTGCGCGCCGTCGACCCGGTGGTCGGTGCTGACCAGGGCGAGCGTCATCGGCAACGGCAGGCTGTAGACCAGCGCCCGGAGCCGGACCGAGCGGATCACGCTGACGGCCCAGACCACCGCCGTCACCAGCAGGACCCCGCTCAGCGTCATGGCTCACCCGTCTCCGCCCCGGGATGGGGCCGTTCAGTCCTGGAAGGTCGCGGCGTTCGCGCAGAGGTCGAACACGCGGGTGAGCCGGGCGACGTCCGTACGGTTGACCGAGAACTGGTTCTCGCCGATCTCGCCGTGCGCGGTCATGTGGGCCTCCCAACAGCTCGACCCGTCCCACAGTGCCAAATTGACGTGCAGGTGTGGACTGACCACACCGAGGGGCAGCAGACCCACCCGCGCACCGGCGGCGCGCTGCTGCCGCACGAGTGCGGTCAGCTCGTCGCTCAGCGTGGCGTAGACGAAGACCCTGGTGATCTGGACACCCCGCTCCAGCGCCTCCAGGTTGGCCGCCCAGTAGCGCCGGCCGATCTCGCTGCGCCACCAGCTGAGCTCCCCGCTCACCCGGGGCATCACGTTGGTCAGGGCGTCCAGTCGTCGCACGCAGGTGCGGGTCGCGCCGACCAGGTCCTCGTCCTCGTCGCCGCGCCGGATGATCCGACCGTCCGCGAGCTGCTCGGCCTCCAGCCGGAACTGCTCGTACCGCCGCTCCGCCTCCACCGCGACCCGGGTGCCGGCGTGCTGCTCGGCCGCTGCCCGCATGGCCCCGGCCAGCTCCGTGGTGGAGCGGACCAGCCAGGGCGGGCCGTCCAGCAGGGTGCGCAGGTGAAAGCGGCGCTCCGCGCGGGCCAGTGAGTCGACCAACAGCGAGATGGTGATGCCCATCAGGCCGGCCAGCAGCGACTCCACCCCGGAGGCGGCGTCGCTGAGGTCGAGCGCGACGCTGAGAGTGATCGACAGCGTGATGCCGACAAGTGCCACCGGGTCGGTGTGCGCCACCAGGCGAAGGAAGCCGCCGCCCTGGTCCCGTAACCGCTGACGGGCCACGTCACGGGTCATCGAGATCCCCCAATCAGCCGCTCCCGACAGCGTAGACAGCAGCCACAACCAGCGGCCCCGCCGCAGCGGGCCGGTAGCATCCGGCGGGTGCAGAGAGCCGACGCGGCCCGGTCGACCGGAGCGGACGCCGAACGGATCGCGGCGGAGATCCGGGCCTGGGTGTGCTCCGCCCCGCTCCGCGACCTGGTCCGCCGGTTCGGCGGCGACTGGCCGGCCGGTGACCTCGACGAGGTGCTGCGGTTCCTGGACGACTTCTCCGCCCGACACTGGGACTTCCGGGGCGGGCGGGAGCGACCCGACGCCCGGGAACCCGACCTCGACCCGACCACCGCGGCGCTGGTCCTGGACGCGGCTGCCGCGCTCGGGTTGATCCACCCGATGCCGCCGACCCGGCCGGCGTACGCCCACCTGGTGGTGCTCGGTGGCCTGGCGCACGCCTGCGTACGACGCGTCGGGTACGCCGCGCACCTGCTCCGCGCCGGCCTTCCGGTGACTGGCGAGGTCGCCGTCCTGGGCAGCTTCCGGCCGTTGTCGGAGTGGGAACGCCGGACGCTCGCCGACGCGGGCCTCCCGCCCGACGACACCGAGGTGGACGTGCTGGACACCGCCGTCCGGCGGGTGTTCGGGGTGGCCGACCCGGCGGAGCAGGCCGGCGTCGACGCCGGCCACCCACACCACTCCTGGTCGTCGCGGACCTACCGGCCGGACGGGCTGCCGCCGATCCGGGTGCTGGCGGCGCCGTCCAGCGAGCCGGACCGGCGGCGGGCACACACCGCCGACACCCAGCGGTTCTGGGCCGGCCACGTCCGGCTCGCCCCGGGTGATGAGGTGCTGATGGTCACCGCGCCGATCTACGTGCCGTTCCAGCACTCCGACGCGCTGCGCACCCTGGCCCTGCCCTACGGATGCGGCATCGAGACGGTGGGGGTGGACCCGACGCTCGCCGACCTGGCGGTGCTGCCCGAGCAGACGCTCACGCCCGGCCGCTACCTCCAGGAGATCCGCTCGGCGATCCGCTCGATGCGCGCCCTGCGCACCGCCTGAGTCTCGCTCAGCCGGCGGTGTCGGCGACCGCCTGCGCGAAGACCTCGGAACGGTGCTCGAAGTTGCGGAACCGGCCGTAGCTGGGCGCGGCCGGCGACAGCAGCACCACCCCGCCGGCCGGGGTCACCTCGCGGGACAGCCGGACCGCGTCGACCAGGTCGTCGACCAGTTCGGTACGCACCTTCGGCAGGCCGGCGAGCACCTCGACGATGCGGGTGCCGCTGTCCGGGATCCCGATGACCGTCAACTCCCGTTCGGCCAGGTGCTCGGCCAACGGGGTGTAGTCCAGACCCCGGTCGTTGCCCCCGACGATCACCGTCAACGGCCGCCCGTCGTACGCGTCGATGGCGTGCATCGCCGCGTACGGGCTGGTGGCCAGGGTGTCGTCGACGAACGTCAACCCGGACGGGTCGGTGATCTCGGTGAGCCGGTGGGCCAGCCCCTGGAACTCGGCGACCGCGACGGCGAGGTGATCCTTCTCGGTCACCACGTCCATGCCGAGCGCGTCGAGCACGGCGAGCGCGACGCACAGGTTGCCCTCGTTGTGCCGACCCACCAGCGGCAGCACGGCACGCGGGAACAGCGGCTGGTCGCCGAGGTGGAACCACGGCGTACCGTCACCGCCGGCGGCGACGTGGACGCTGTCGGGACGGCCGGCGCGGATGGCCGGCAGGTCCCCCAGCTCGGCGGCGAGTCGCGGGTCCCCGCCGTTGACGACGATCGTCTGCGGGTCGTGGGCGAGCAGGTTGAGCTTGTCCCGGTAGTACTCCCGCTCCCCACCGTGCGCGTCCAGGTGCTCGGGGAAGAGCGCGGTGACGACCGCCACGCGGGGCGAGTCGGTGAGATCGCTGCACTGGTAGCTGGACAGCTCCAGCACGTACAGCTCCGCCTCCGGCAGGTCCAGGGTCGGCACCCCGATGTTGCCGCCGAAGACGTTCGGCCGGCCCGTCGCGGTGAGCAGGTGGCTGATCAGGCTGGAGGTGGTGCTCTTGCCCTTGCTGCCGGTGACCCCGACGGTGCGCGCGGCGTGGTCGGCCATCCACAGCGCGGTGCCCTGGGTGACCAGGCCGCCGCGTCGGCGCAGCTCGACGAGCCACGGGTGGGTCTGCGGCACACCCGGAGAGCGGACCACCACGTCGGCGGCGGCCAGCCGCTCGAAGCCCGCCTCGCCGGTGACCAGCGGCGCCGCCTCGGCCAGCGGGCCGTCCCAGGGCAGTGACAGGAAGTTCGCGCTGTCGTCGACGGCGACCAACTCGGCCGGGCCGTGCGCGGCGATGGCGGTCACAGCGGCCCGGCCCTCCCGGCCGGTGCCCCAGACGGCGACGGTACGTCCGCGCAGGTCAGACAGGCGCACAGGGCTCTCCTCGGGGATCGCGGCGGCGGCAGGACGGGGCCGGTCCGGACACGGCCGGACGAACCAGGGCCTAGTATGGCGTGTGCCCAACGAGCAGCTCCGGCGGATGGACGCCTTCACCTTCCCGTCCTACTCGATCGACTTCGCCACTGGCGAGGTGTTGTTCGACTACGCCCTGACCGGTCCGGCCGGTGAGCAGCGGTTCACCGAGGTGATCACCCTCCCGCTACCGGCCGAGCCGCCGTCGGACGAGACGGTGGCGACCCTCGGCCGGGTGCTGGAGGTGCTGCACCTCGTCGCCGGGGTCAGCTACTACAAGACCGCCGCACCGCCCCGGCTCGTACTGCCTGCGCCGCTGGGCGCGGCCACCGTCGACTACGTCACGGCCGTCTACACCAAGGGCCTCGCCGAGTACGCGTACCGCAACCAACTGCCGCACGTGCTCCAGCTACGCCCGGAGGTGCCGGCCGGCTCGCCGGAGCCCCCGCGCGTGTACGACGACTCCGACCGTCGTCCGCTCTCGGCGGTGGGTGGTGGCAAGGACTCGATCGTCAGCCTGGAGGCGCTGCGCCAGGCCGAGTTCGACCCTGTGCCGTTCTCGGTCAACCCGAACCACGTGATCGTCTCGGTGAACGAGGCGTCCGGGCTGATCCCGCTGGCCGCCCGCCGGCGGATCGACCCGGTGCTGTTCGACCTGAACGCGGCCGGCGCGCTGAACGGGCACATCCCGGTGACCGCGATCAACTCGCTGATCGCGGTGGCGACCGCGGTGCTGCACGGGCTGGGACCGGTGGTGATGTCGAACGAGCGCTCCGCGTCCGACCCGAACCTGGTCTGGGACGGCCACGAGATCAACCACCAGTGGTCCAAGGGTGTCGAGGCGGAGGGGCTCCTGCGGGCGTCGTTGGCCGAGCACGCCGGCCTGACCGAACCGTACTTCTCGCTGCTGCGCTCGCTGTCCGAGCTGCACATCGCCCGGCTGTTCGCCGACTTCACCAGGTACGACGACGTGGTGACCAGCTGCAACGCCGCGTTCAAGCTGCGGAACGCGAGCGAGCGCTGGTGCCGGGACTGCCCGAAGTGCCGGTTCGTCTTCCTGGCCATGGCACCGTTCATGCCGCGTGAGCGGATCACCCACATCTTCGGCGGCGACCTGCTCGCCGACGAGTCGCAGATCCCCGGCTACCGCGAACTGCTGGGCGTGGACGGGCACAAGCCGTTCGAGTGCGTGGGCGAGGTCGAGGAGTCGGTGGTGGCCCTCGGCCTGCTCGCCGAACAGGACCAGTGGCGCGACGCCCCGGTGATCCGAGCCCTGGTCGACGCCGTCCCCGAGACAGCCTGGTCCGCGGTGGCCCACTCGGACGTCTTCACCCCCGGCGGCCCCAACCACATCCCCCCCACCTACGCCAAAGCCCTAACCCCCCTCCTCTAACCCCACCCACCCACCCACCCACCCCACCCCCGCCACCGCCCCGCCCCCAGCCCGCCCCGCCTCGCACCGGTGATCAAGAGGTTTGCGTCAGCAGGACTGGGATTTCTGACGCGAACCTCTTGATCACCGAGGCTGGTCAGGGGGTTCGGACTGCTTTTAGGGCCAGTAGGGCTACGTGTAGGGAGAGGGTGGCCTCTACCGAGTCGAGGTCCACGTCGAGGATGCGGGCGATGCGGGCCAGGCGCTCGTAGAACGCCGGCCGGGACAGGTGGGCGGCAGCGGCGCCCGCGGTCTTGTTGCGCCCCTGCTCCAGGTACGCGCGCAGGGTGTCGAGCAACTGCTCCCGGGGGTGGCGGGCGTCGTACTCCAGCAGAGCGCCGAGTTCGCGTTCCACGAAGGTCTGCAACCGGGGCTCGTCGCGCAGCAGGTGCAGCAGCCCGGCCAGCCCGACGTGCGGTAGCCGGAAGATCGGCAGGTCCCGCCGGTCCTGCCGGGCCGCCTCGGCGATCTGCCGCGCCTCGACCAACGACCGTCGGGCCTCGCGCAGGCTCCCCACCCCGGAGCCGGCGGCCACGATCACGGCACCCGGACCAGCAACCCGGTGCGGATCGACAGCGAGCGGTTCGGCAGTGGCCGCCGACCGGGGCGCGTCGCCACCGGAGGTCACCCGCCCCGCGCCGGAGTCGAGGCGTACCCGACGCAGTGCGCTGGCGAACGCGGACAGCGCGCGGTCCTCGGCGGCCGGGTCGGTCAGGGCCAGCAGCACACCCACCGAGTTGTCGTCGACCGCGCTGGTGAGCCCGGTCAGCTTCGCCTCGCGCAGCGTCTGGCCGACCGCCTCGGACAGGTCCCGCAGCCGGGCCTGCGCGGCCTCCGGGCCGCTCTCCCCGCCCGGGTCCTCAGCCCGGTGTCGGACCATCACGCCCACCAGGTGCCGACGGTCGAGCACCACGCCGAGCGCCTTGGCCCGCAGCGCGATCTCGTCCACCGGTCGGGAGTGGTCGAGGAGCGCGGTGAGCAGGGTGCGGTGGATCTGCCGTTCCAGCCCTTCGGCGTCGCGGCGGATCAACCGGCCCAGCGCGAGGGTGGACGCGGCCCGCTCGATCAGGATGGTCAACCGGGTGGGCGGGCCGGCGATCGGCTCGCTGGACTGGGCGCTGGGCACGTCGCCGCTGGCCGGCCAGCGCAGCAGCAGCCGCCCCCAGTCCTGCCCCCGGGCGCCGACGACGGTCACCAGCCAGCCGCTGTCCGGGTCGTACGCGGTCCGACCGGCCGGTCGGATCCGCCGCGAGTGCTGCTCCCAGCCGTCCAACAGCAGTTCGGCGCTCTCCCCCGCCGGGTCGTAACCCAGCACCTGGCGGGACAGGTTCTCCAACACCACCGGGCAACCGGACAGCTCGGCGGCCTGCCGGATCACCTCGGCGGCGTCGGCGCCCTCGACGGACAGGTCGTTGAAGCGCTGGTGGATCTCCTCGGTGGCGCGCAGCTCGGTGAGCTGCGCGTCGACGATCAGGGCGTGTACCGCCTCGGTGATCCGCACGAACGGGGTGGCGCGGCGCAGCTCCACCAGGGGCAGCCCGCGCCGCTCGGCGGCGGCGACCATCACCCGGGGCACCCCGCTGACGTAGCGGCGGCCCAACTCGACGACGAGCCCGGAGACGCCGACGTCGGCCAGGTCCCCGATGAACGCGCGGAGCCCGGCGTCGTCGCCGGGCAGGCCGATGCCGGTGGTGAGCACCAACTCGCCGCCGCCGAGCAGGGTGGCGATGTCCGGCACCTCGGCGACGTGCACCCAGCGGACCGGCCGGTCCAGCCCGGCGTCCCCGGCGACCACGCGCGGTGCGCCGTGGCGGACCGGGTCCAGGGCGAGGACCTCACGCACGGTAGGGAACACGGCCGACACGCTACCCTCCGTGACGCCGGATCTCGACATTCGTCGGGCGACGTCACGGAGGGTCAGCGCGGTTTCGCTCAGTCGACGCCGAACTCCATGGCGGCCCGGTCAAGTGCCTCGTCGTCGGCGGAGGCGACGCCCCGGGAGGCGATCGCTTCCGCGCCGCCCTCCGGCATCGCGCCGATCAGCCCGGTCGAGGCCGCCTGCGCGGCGCCGACCATCCGCTGCGGGGTCCCCCCGCCGACCATGCCGAGGTTGGCGTACTGCTCCAGCTTCGCCCGCGAGTCGGCGATGTCCAGGTTGCGCATGGTGAGCTGGCCGATCCGGTCCGACGGGCCGAACGCCGAATCCTCGGTACGCTCCATCGACAGTTTGTCCGGGTGGTAGCTGAAGGCCGGGCCGGTGGTGTCCAGGATCGAGTAGTCCTCGCCCCGGCGCAGCCGCAGGGTCACCTCGCCGGTGACCGCCGTGCCGACCCAGCGCTGCAACGACTCGCGCAGCATCAGCGCCTGCGGGTCCAGCCAGCGGCCCTCGTACATCAGCCGGCCCAGGCGACGGCCCTCGTTGTGGTAGTTCGCCAGGGTGTCCTCGTTGTGGATGGCGTTGACCAGCCGTTCGTACGCGTAGTGCAGCAGCGCCATGCCGGGCGCCTCGTAGATGCCGCGGCTCTTGGCCTCGATGATCCGGTTCTCGATCTGGTCCGACATGCCCAGGCCGTGCCGGCCGCCGATGGCGTTGGCCTCCAGCACCAGGTCGACGGCGTTGCCGAACTCCTTGCCGTTGATCGTCACCGGGCGGCCCTGGTCGAAGCCGATGGTGACGTCCTCGGTCGGGATCTCCACCGCCGGGTCCCAGAACCGGACGCCCATGATCGGGTTGACCGTCTCGATGCCGGTGTCGAGGTGCTCAAGGGTCTTCGCCTCGTGCGTGGCGCCCCAGATGTTGGCGTCGGTGGAGTACGCCTTCTCGGTGCTGTCCCGGTAGGGCAGGCCGCGTTCGAGCAGCCACTCCGACATCTCCTTGCGCCCACCCAGTTCGGTGACGAAGGCGGTGTCGAGCCACGGCTTGTAGATGCGCAGCATCGGGTTGGCCAGCAGGCCGTACCTGTAGAAGCGCTCGATGTCGTTGCCCTTGAACGTCGAGCCGTCGCCCCAGATCTGGACGTCGTCGGAGATCATCGCCCGGACCAGCAGGGTCCCGGTCACGGCCCGACCGAGCGGGGTGGTGTTGAAGTACGCCCGGCCGCCCGAGCGGATGTGGAAGGCCCCGCAGGTCAATGCTGCCAGGCCCTCCTCGACGAGGGCGGCGCGGCAGTCGACGAGTCGGGCGACCTCGGCGCCGTAGCTGAGCGCGCGGCCGGGCACCGAGGCGATGTCAAGCTCGTCGTACTGGCCGATGTCGGCGGTGTAGGCGCAGGGCACGGCGCCCTTGTCGCGCATCCACGCGACCGCGACCGAGGTGTCGAGGCCGCCGGAGAAGGCGATGCCGACACGTTCGCCGGAGGGCAGGGAGCTGAGAACCTTGGACACGGGGAAAATTATGCAACAGAGCGCATGGACATGCAAGCCGGAGTGAATTAATCGTTCTCGTCCAGCGGGTCGTCGCGACCCAGCTCCCAGAAGGCGACCGCCGCGGCGGCAGCGACGTTCAACGAATCCACCCCGCGTCGCATCGGGAGCCGCACCCGAACGTCACTGGCGCTCTGCGCCGCGCCGGTCAACCCCGGCCCCTCGGCACCGAACAGCAACGCCGCCCGCGCCCGCTGGTCCGGAGAGAGCCGCTGCATCGGCAGCGCCTCCGCCGCCGGGGTCAACGCCAGCACCGTGAAGCCGGCCTCCCGCACCTGGTCCAGGCCCGCCGGCCAGCGGCTGAACTTGGCGTACGGCACCGCGAAGACCTCGCCCATGCTGACCCGGACGCTGCGCCGGTAGAGCGGATCGGCGCAGGTCGGCGACAACAACACCCCGTCGATGCCGAGTGCGGCGGCGCCCCGGAAGACGGCACCCAGGTTGGTGTGGTTGTTGATGTCCTCGAGGATCACCACCCGGCGCGCGGCGGCCAGCACCTCGTCCGCCGTCGGCAGCGGCCGGCGGTGGAACGACGCCAGCACCCCCCGGTGTACGTGGAAACCGGTGGCCCGTTCCAGCACGTCAGGCGTCGCGGCGTAGACCGGCGCGTCGCCGGTGTCCAGGTCGGCGAGCTGGTCGACCCGCTTGGCGTCGACCAGGTACGACCGGGCCGGGTAGCCGGCCCGCAACGCCCGGCGCAGCACCAGCTCCCCCTCGGCGATGAACAGGCCGTGCGGCGGCTCCCAGCGGGTGCGCAGTTCGAGGTCGGTGAGCGCGCGGTAGTCGGCGATCCGGTCGTCGTCAGGATCGGTGATCTCGTGGACGGGCACCCGACGATTCTGCCGGACGGCGAGCCTCGCCCTCCGACGCCCGCCCGCCGGAGTGGTTTGTCCGGAGAAGAAGGGCAATGACCGGCGCAGCATCGGGCCGGCCGGGAGGATCAGCCAGGTGAGCGCAGACCACACCACCGCAGGTGCGGCGGGGGCCCTGCCCCGGCACCCGACCGTCGCGGACCACATCGTGTCCCGGCTGGCCAGCTGGGGCGTGCACCGCTACTTCGGCTACCCCGGCGACGGCATCAACGGCCTCACGTCCGCGCTGCAACGCACAGGTGGTCGCGCCCAGTTCATCCAGGTCCGCCACGAGGAGACCGCCGGCTTCGCCGCGTCGGCACACGTCAAGTACGGCGGCGGACCGCTTGGCTGCGCCCTGGTGACCAGCGGCCCGGGCGCCATCCACCTGCTCAACGGCCTGTATGACGCCAAGCTCGACCACCAACCGGTGATCGCCCTGGTGGGGCACACCGCGACCACCGCGGAGGGCGGCGGCTACTACCAGGAGGTCGACCTGCTCTCCCTCTACAAGGACGTGGCAGCGGCATTCCTCGCCCAGCTCGACCACCCGGCGCAGGTACGCCACCTGGTCGACCGGGCGTGCCGCACCGCGCTGGCCCGACGTACCGTCACCGCCCTGATCCTCCCCCTGGACATCCAGGACGAGCCGGCCATCCCGGACCCGCCCCACGCGCACGGCTACTACCAGACCAGCAACGTGCCGAGCAGCACGCCCACCGTGCCGCCGGAGGCCGACCTGCGACGAGCCGCCGAGGTGCTCAGCGGTGGGCAGCGGGTGGCCATGCTGGTCGGGCAGGGCGCGCTGGGCGCGCAGGAGGAGGTCCGCGAGATCGCCCATCGGCTCGGCGCCGGGGTGGCCACCGCCCTGCTCGGTTTCACAGTCGTCGACCATCGCGAACCCTGGGTCACCGGGGCGATCGGACTCCTCGGCACCCGACCGAGCTGGCAGTTGATGACCGGCTGCGACCGACTGCTGATCGTGGGCAGCAACATGCCGTACTCGGAGTTCTACCCACCGCCCGGACAGGCCCGCGCGGTGCAGATCGACCTGGACGGCACCCAGCTCGGTTTGCGGTACCCGACCGAGGTGAACCTGACCGGCGACGCCCGCCCCACGTTGCGGGCGCTGCTGAACGAGCTGGGCCCCGGACCCGGGCCGACCGCCTGGCGGGCGGAGATCGCCGAGGCCACCTCCGCGTGGCGACGCGTGCAACGCGACCTGGCCGAGCAGACCGCCGACCCGGTCAACCCGCAACTGCTCTTCCACACCCTCAACGAGCGGCTGCCCGACGACGTGCTGCTCGCCGTCGACTGCGGCACCACCACCGCCTGGTACGCCCGCCACCTCCAGGTCCGCCCCGGGATGCTGGCCAGCCTGTCCGGCACCCTGCTGTCCATGGGCGGTGCCATGCCGTACGCGCTGAGCGCCAAGTTCGCCCACCCGGACCGGCCGCTCGTCGCACTTATCGGTGACGGCGCCATGCAGATGAACGGCGTCAACGAGCTGATCACCGTGGCGAAGTACTGGCGCGGGTGGGCCGACCCACGATTCGTGGTGCTGGTCCTGAACAACCGGGATCTGGCGTTCGTCAGCTGGGAACAGCGTTCCTCGGAGGGGACGCCGATGTTCCCGGACAGCCAGCAGTTGCCGGACATCGCCTACCACCAGTGGGCACAGGTGCTCGGGCTGCACGGTGAGCTGGTCGACTCTCCGGAGCAGGTGCCGGCGGTCTGGGAGCGGGCGCTCGCCGCCGATCGACCGGTGGTCATCAACGCCCTGGTCGACCCCGCCGAGCTGATGCTGCCGCCGCACTTCACCGTCGAACAGGCCCGCAAGACCGCGGCGGCGGTGCTGCGCGGCGACACCGACTGGGCCGGCATCATCCGCCGGGGCATCCCGTCGACGCTCGCGAGCTACCGCCCGCGCCGCCGCAAGGGCTGACCGGAGGACTCCGCACTGATCCGGGATCTCCGACACATCGAGGGATTGCCCGCGATCGATCATGGGTACCTGGCTGTCTGCTCACCCACGGGGGGTGGCATGAGGGAGCCGACGATGAGATCGACGACAATCAGACGAGGCATGGTCGCCGTGGTGGCGATGGCGTTGCTGGCCGGCTGCGGCGGCGGCGACGGTGACGGCGGAGAGCCGGCATCGAATGCCTCGAAGGACAACGGTGTCGCCGCGCTCGAACCGAACGAGGCGCTTCAGCGCGCCACGACGGCGGTGCAGAACGCGAAGTCCTACCGCCTGGCGGGGGACATAGTCGACGACGGCCAGAAGATGACCCTCGACTTGAAGAGGACCGGCACTGACCTGGCCGGTCAAGTGTCCACGACCGAGGGCACCGTGGAGCTGCTCGCGGTGGGCGGCCAGCAGTACATCCGGCCGGACGAGAAGTTCTGGGCGAAGAGCGCCGGCGCCCAGGCGTCCGGTGAGATCGTGAAGATGATGGGTGACAAGTGGGCCAAGGTCTCCAAGGAGGACGAGTTCACCCAGCTGTTCGACGTCACTAACGCCGACGCGCTGCTCAAGCCCGACGGCACCATGACCAAGGGTGAGGCCAAGGAGATCAACGGCATGAAGACGATCGGCCTCGTCGACGGCGACAAGGACGGCACGCTCTACATCGCCACCACCGGTGAGCCGTACCCGGTCCGGGTGGAGGGCAACGGCGCGGACGCGGGCAGCCAGATCACGTTCAGCGATTTCGGCGCGACCTTCGATGAGCTGAAAGCGCCGCCTGCGGACCAGATCGTCGACTTCGACCAACTGAAGCGCAAGTAGCCCATCCACACGCCTCGGCCGGCGCCTCCGCACCATCGGTGCGGAGGCGCCGGCACGTTGCCGGGTCAGCCTCGGCGGTCGAGCCAGCGTTGCAGGGGCGAGCGTGGCTCCTCGGTGGTGGGCGGCTGTGGACGGTCCGGGACCGCGGGGCGCTGCACCGGGCGGTGCGCGTCGCCGGCCAACTCGTGGCTGGGTGCCGCGAACGCCTTCTTCGGCTGTCCCTGCACGGCGGTGGCGATGACCCGGGCCACCGCGTCGATCACCTTGCCCTGCACCGCCGAGCCCACCGAGTCGGCCGGGTCGTCCGGGTTGGCGGCGATCCCGGCCACCGCGACCTGCGGGGTGAAACCGACGAACGTCTCGGTGGAGTTCTGCTCCGAGCTGCCCGTCTTACCGGCCACCGGCCGACCGTCGAGGATGTCGTTCACACCGGTGGCGGTACCGCCGTTGCACTGCCCGAACGCCGACTGCTGACCCACCGGGCAGCGCGCCGCGTCGGTCGCGGCACGGGCGACGTCGGGGTCGAGCACCCGCTTGCAGGAGGGCTGCCCGACCGGCACCTTCGTGCCGTCCGCGGCGGTCACCGAGACCACCGGCACCGGGGTGCAGTAGGTGCCCTCGGCGGCCACCGTGGCGTACGCGTTGGCCAGGTCCAGCGGCGTGGTGGCGGCCACGCCGAGGGTGAACGAACCCCAGTTCGCGGCGTTGTTCTTCGCGAAGGCGGCGTCCGAGTCGGCGCGGAACGTGATGCCGAGCCGCTGTGCCATCTCGACCACCTTGTCCTGGCCGACCTGCTCGGCCAACCAGACGAAGTAGGTGTTCACCGAGCGGCCGAAGCCGTCCCACATCATCCGGTACCCGTCCATCCAGTCCGGGTTGGCGTTCGCCGGGCACCAGTGGCCGTCGCAGCTGCCCGGCCCCTCGGCGGCGTACCGGGTGGGCAGCTTGGCGGGCGCGTCGAAACCGGTGGAGAGGGTACGGCCCGACTCCAGCGCGGCGAGCATGGTGAACAGCTTGAACGTCGAACCCGCCTGGTACCCGTCGACACTGGCTCCGCCGGAGATCAACGGGTTGACGGTGTTCGGGTAGTTCGCCTGCCCGGCCGGGTTGTCGCCGAGGCTGTAGTGGCGGTTGACCGCCATCGCCAACACCTGCCCGGTGCCTGGCTGGACCGCCGCGATCGGCAGGGCGCGCTTGTTGTCGTAGGAGTAGACCTTGGTGGCCTGCTTCTGCGCGGTGGCCTGGATCTTCGGGTCCAGCGAGGTGACCACGGTGTAGCCGCCCGACCGCAGCGCCTGCTCGCGCTCCGCCACGGTGGCCCCGAAGGCCGGTTGGGTCAGCCACCACTGGCGCAGGTAGTCGCAGAAGTAGCCCCAGTCGTCGTGGCCCTGGGAGACGGCGGTGCAGCCGTTGGGCTGGGCGGTGGGGCGCAGGTTCAGCGGCTCCGCCTTGGCCTGGGCGGCCTGCTCGGCGGTGATCGCACCGGTGGCGACCATCGAGTCCAGCACGTACGACCGGCGGGCCAACGCGTCGTCCTTGTCGCCACTGATCGGGCTGTACGCGTCCGGGGACTGCACCAGGCCGGCGAGCAGGGCCGACTCACCGAGGGTCAGCTGCGCCGGCGGCTTGCCGAAGTAGCGCTGGCTGGCCGCGGCGACACCGTACGCGCCGGAGCCGAAGTAGGCGATGTTCAGGTACCGGTCGAGAATCTCGTCCTTGCCGAGGCTCTTGTCCAGCGCGCTCGCGTACCGGATCTCCTGGATCTTGCGCCCGACGGTGGGGTCGGTGGCGGCGGCGCGCTCCTCGGCGGTGCGGGTGGGGTCGGTCTTGAGGACGTTACGGACGTACTGCATGGTCAGCGTCGAGCCGCCCTGCTCGGTGCCGCCGCCCTTGACGTTCGCGACCACTGCGCGGGCGAGACCGCGCAGGTCAGCGCCACCGTGGTCGTAGAAGCGCCGGTCCTCGGCCGCCACGATCGCCTGCCGCATCACCGGGGCGATCTCGGACAACGGGACGTCGGTGCGGTTCACGTCGTAGAACGTGGTGATCAGCGTCTTGCCGTCGTTGGCGTAGAGGTACGAGCGCTGCGGAGTCGCGGGGGTCTTCAGCGAGGCCGGCAACGCGGCGTACGACCCGAGCGCGGCGCGGGCGCCGAGGCCGAGCAGCAGGTTGCCCGGGAGCGCGGCGACGGCCAGGACAAGCCCGGCCAACACACCGGCGAGCAGCACGGTGAACAGCCGCGACAGCGGCGAGCGGGAAGCGGCCATGCTCCCCAGGATTGCCACGAAAGCCGTCAACCGACCACCCCCACCCCGCAATTGTCAGCAACTTCACGCCCCCACCCCGACCACCCCCACCCGGGGCCGGGCGGGCACCCCCTCTGCCCCGGTGATCAAGAGGTTTGCGTCAGAAAACGGCCTTGGCTTGACGCAAACCTCTTGATCACCGGGGTGGGGTGGGGTGGGGCGGGCGGGGTGGGTGGGTTAGGGGTTTGGGGTGTTTAGGCTTGCTGTGGCGGCGTCTCTTGCGGTTTCGCGGGGCATCAGGCGGCCGGAGCGGTAGCCGATGCCGATGCCGGCGATCAACACGAAGATCGCGCCGAACGTCTGCAACGAGCCGATCACGGCACCGCCCAGGCCGAGAAGGGGCGCGGCGATGATCAGCATGACTCCGTCGCCGAGGCTGAAGGTGCCCGAGCGGGCGACCGCCCACCCGGTGAGGAACCAGCCGACGCTGTAGAACGTCGCGCCGAGCAGCACCAACGACCGCGCGGTGGTCCCGAAGACCGGCGTCTGCTCTTCGAGCCCGGCGAAGGGCAGCATCAGCACGGTGCCGGCGATGCTGACCAGCAGCCCGGCGGCGGCCACCCGACGGCTGCGGGTCGCCGCCAGCAGCCCGGTGAGGGCCAGCAGCGCGAGCAGCCCGAGCCAGACCGCGGCCACCCAACCGATCAGGTACACCGCACGGCCGTCGGCCGGATAGGGGTCGTTGCCCACCCCGCCGTCGCTGGCCATCGCCACCGCGCCGTACAGGATGGCGTACGCGGGCAGCAGCCACACGGCCGCCCGCGCGAACCGACGTACCGACCAGGCCCAACTGGCGTTCGTGGCCGGGCCACCCGCGGTTGGCTCGTCGACGAACGGCAGCACGCCGAACCCGCCACCGGTGCTGCGGGACCCCAGTGGGGCGACCGGGTCGTGCGCGCCGGGCACCGGGGCCGAGGACCACATCCGATTCGCCGGATCCTTCATGCGTCACCTCGCTCGTCCGCGAGTGGTGCGGAACGCGCCGGGGCGCCCCGATTGCCTGGTCACCACCCGTCCTAGGACCGATCGTGGCAGGCCTCGGAGCGCCCCATGAGTCTTTCTCGCATTAAGGCTGTGGGTCAGAGCCCCCAGCCAGGCCGGCGTACGCGATCAGCCGCGCTCGCGCTGGTCGGCCGGGTCCTCGGTCAGGCTGGCCGCAGACACCGGCTCCGGCGCGGGCAGCCCCTGCGGCTTGTTGCCGCCGGTGGCCTGCGCCTCGGCGACGCGTACCTCGTCGTGGATCTGCTGGGCGGCGTCCGCCGCGGCCTGCGCCGCCTCCGCGGCCTCACGCTCGACCTGGCTCGCGTGTTCGGCCGCCTCCGGTGCGGGCAGGTCCCCCACCATCTGGCTCAGCCCGCCGAGCGCGCCACCCATGCCCTCCAGGGCCTTGGTCAGCTCGGCCGGGACGATCCAGACCTTGTTGGCGCTGCCCTGGGCGATCTGCGGCAGGGCTTGCAGGTACTGGTAGGCGAGCACCTTCTGGCTCGGGTTCGCCTGGTGGATCGCGTCGAAGACCGTCCGGATCGCCTTCGCCTGACCCTCGGCCTGCAGGATCCGGGCCTGCCGGTCACCGTCGGCCCGCAGCACCGCCGACTGCTTGTCACCCTCGGCGGTGAGGATCACCGACTGCTTGTGGCCCTCGGCGGTCAGGATCGCCGCGCGACGGTCCCGCTCGGCGCGCATCTGCTTCTCCATCGAGTCACGGATGCTGGCCGGCGGCTCGATCGCCTTGATCTCGACCCGGGTCACCTTGATGCCCCACCGGCCGGTGGTCTCGTCCAGCACGCCGGAGAGGTGCCGGTTGATCTCGTCCCGGCTGGTCAGCGCGCGCTCCAGATCGAGCGAACCGATCACGTTACGCAACGTGGTGACGGTCAACTGCTCGATGGCCTGGAGGAAGCTGGAGATCTCGTAGGTCGCCCGGACCGAGTCGACCACCTTGAAGTAGAGCACCGTGTCGATCGAGACCACCAGGTTGTCCGAGGTGATCACCGGCTGCGGCGGGAAGCTGACGACCTGCTCCCGCATGTCGACCTTCGTACGGACCGCGTCGATGAACGGCACCAGCAGGTTGAGGCCGGGGCTGAGGGTGCGCTTGTACTTACCGAGCCGTTCCACCACGTCCTGGCGCTGCTGCGGCACGATCCGCACCGCCTTGGCCAGCGTTATCACGGCGATCAACGCCACCGCGATCACCACCACCCCGATTAAGGTCATCCCGTTCACCCTCTCGCTTCCGGCAGCTCACCGGCGGAAGAAATATCGTCCTGCCACACCAGGGCTGTCGCGCCCCGGACTTTGATCACCCGAACCCGTTGACCAGGGTCGAACGTCTGCGTCGTGTCGTACGAGCGGGCACTCCACAGCTCACCGTCGATCTTGACGAGGCCGTGGTCGGCGTCCACCCGCTCCAGCACCAACGCCGTGGAACCCTCGATCGCTTCCACGCCGAACGGCTGCTCGCCGCTCTCCAGCGACGAGCGCTGGTGCCGCCGGAGGGCCGGCCGGGCCACCAACAGACTCAGCGCCGACACCACCGCGAAGACCAGCGCCTGCACCGCTACCGGCGCGCCCAGGGCGGCAGCACCGCCAGCGGCGAACGCACCAGCCGCGAACATGATCAGAAATAGCGTCGTCGTGAAGATCTCCGCGACGGCCAGCAGCACACCCAATACGATCCACACCACGGCGTCCACACCACGATCGTGACACGTATATGCACGCGCGGCCTCCCCAGGAAGATCAGTAGGCTCGGCGAATCCCTTTCCGACAGTTATTCGCGGTCCGACCCGAGGAGATCCCATTGACCCTGCTGCCCGAGACCGCCCGACAGATCGACGCCCAGGTCGCCCAGGCGCAGCTCGACGGGCACGCCCCGTCGCTGGTGCTGGGCGTGGTCCACGACGGCGCGCTGGTCCACCTGGCCAGCGCCGGCGAGTACCCCCGCCCGGACGCCGATTTGCAGTACCGGCTGGGCTCGATCAGCAAGACGATGACCGCGACCCTGATCATGCAACTGCGCGACGCCGGCCGGCTCGCCGTCGACGACCCGCTGGAGGAGCACCTCCCCGGCACCGGCGTCGGCGCGCTCACCCTGCGCCAACTCCTCGGGCACGCCAGCGGCATCCAGCGCGAGCCCGAGGGCGACTGGTGGGAGCGGACCGCCGGGGTCGACCTGACCACCCTGCTCACCGGGGTCACCCCCGACAAGATCGCCTATCCGCCGCACGCCACCTACCACTACTCCAACCTCGCGTACGGGCTGCTCGGCGGCGTCCTCGAACGACTCACCGGGACACCCTGGGTCGACCTGCTCGGCGAACGGATCCTCGCCCCGCTGGGCCTGCGCCGCACCACGTACGCGGCCACCGAGCCGTTCGCCCGCGGCTACGTCGTCCACCCCTGGCACGACACGCTGCGCGAGGAACCGCGGACCGACACCGGTGCCATGGCCCCCGCCGGGCAGCTCTGGTCGACGATCGAGGACCTGGGTCGGTGGGCCGCGTTCCTGGCCGACCCCGACCCCTCGGTGCTCGCCGCCGAGACGCTCACCGAGATGTGCTCCCCCGTCGTGGTCAGCGACCTGGAGTCCTGGACCCACGGGCACGGCCTCGGGCTGGAACTCTTCCGGGAGGGCAACCGGGTGTACGTCGGCCACGGCGGCTCGATGCCCGGCTACGGCGCATCCCTGGCCGTACACCGACCCACCCGTACCGCCGTGGTCGGCCTGGTCAACGCGTACACCCTGCGCGGTGTGCACCTCGGCGTACTCGGACGACAGTTGCTCACCCAGGTGCTGGACGCCGAACCCGCGCCGGTCACCCCGTGGCGGCCGGCCGCCGCCCCGCCACCCGCCGAACTGGCCGAGCTGACCGGCCGCTGGTGGTGGATGGGCACCACGATCGAGGTGTACGCGGACACCGCCGGCGACCTGCACGCCGGCCCGCTCGGTGCGCCGAACCTCCGCTTCGTCGCCGAGGGACCGGACCGCTGGCGGGGCCGGGCCGGCGTCCAGGACGGCGAGATCCTCACCGTGCGCCGCGACGAGCAGGGCCGAGCGGTCGCGCTGGACATCGCCACCTTCGTCTACACCCGCACCCCCGACCAGGAACCCTGAATCGCCCGACACCCCGCGCGCCTGCGCACCCCGCCCACCCGCGCGCCTTCGCACCCCGCGCGCCTTCGCACCCCGCGCACCCCGCGCACCCTGCGCGCCGCACCCCGCGCCGCGCCCGCCTTCCGATCTGAAGATCGTGCTCGATCCCAGATGTAGTGGCATCCACGGCCGACGAGGCCACTACATCCTGGTTCGAGCGCGATCTTGCGGGGTCGAGCGCGAATTTGCGCGAGCGGGCGCGCACATCGCGGCGCGCGCACACATCGCGGCGGGCGCGGGCATCGCGCGGGTTGGTCGGCGCGTACGCGGCTGCGTACGTGGGCGGGGTCGGGTGGGTCAGATGGGTTCGGTGACGAAGTCGATCAGGCGTTCCATCGCGTTGATCAGGGGTGTCTCCACGTCGGCGAAGCTGTTCACCCGGGAGAGGATGTGCCGCCACATCGCGGCCGGCTCGGCCACTCCGAGGGCCGCGCAGACCCCTTCCTTCCACGGCTGCCCCGGTGGCACCACCGGCCAGGCCGCGATGCCCAGCGCGGCCGGCTTCACCGCCTGCCAGACGTCCACGTAGGGGTGGCCGGTGACCAGCACGTACGGCGAGTTCACCCGGGCGACGATCCGGCTCTCCTTGCTGCCCGGCACGAGATGGTCGACGAGCACGCCGAGGCGTCGGGTCGGACCGGGGGCGAAGCCGCGTACCTCGGCGTCGAGGGCGTCGATGCCGTCCAACGGTTCGACGACCACACCCTCGATCCGCAGGTCGTCGCCCCAGATCCGCTCGACCAGCGCGGCGTCGTGGATGCCCTCCACCCAGATCCGGCTGGCCTTCGCCACCTGGGCGCGGACGTTGTCCACCGCCACCGAACCGGATGCCGTCCGTCGACGGGCCGCCGGCACCGACGCGCGACTCGGCCGGCGCAGCGTCACGGGGCGGCCGTCGAGCAGGAACGCCGCCGGCAGCAGCGGGAAGTTGCGCCGTTTACCGTGCCGGTCCTCCAACACCACCGCGCCGGCCTCGAAACCCACCACCGCTCCGCAGAACCCGGAGTCGGCATCCTCGACCACGAGATCGGGTTCGGCGTCCACCTCCGGGGTGACCTTCCGCCGTCGCCAGTCTCCCGCCAACACGTCCTCGCCGTATCGCCCCGCCATGTCGATCACGCTAAACCCAGCCCGCGCCCACCCCGGCCCTCGACACACCGCCCCGTCCCAGGACCGCCGACCACACACGCACGCCAGGGGCCGGGGATTGGGGCGAACAGGGCAGTTGGTGGCAGGCCGGGCGACCGGAGCGGCAGTCGAGACAGGGCCGGCCGGGACCACGTACCCTTTCGGCATGTCCACCCCCGCAACGGGCGCGGCCACACTCACGCCGCGCCGGTCGAGCCGGTTCGTCGCCTGGGTGCGCGCGTGGCGCGCCGGGTTGGTGCCGTACGACGAGGTCGCCGACGCCATCGCCGGCGACGAGGAACATCTCGTCGCGGACGCACCCGGCACCTGGACCGACGTCCCGCTGGGCGCCGCGCTGCCCACCCTGGCCAAGCTCTCCCCGGACGACATCCGCCTGGTGCTCCCCGCGCCGGGCGACCCCCGGGGGCTGCCCGGCCCCGGTGACTTCGCCGGCGCGGCGCTGGTCACGGGCGAGGCGGTGGTAGCCGGCGGGCTCGGGTTGATCCCGGAGGTCCGCTCGCACACCTCCGGCTCCGGGGACTGCTTCGAGACGGTGCTCTGGCGGGTCTACCCGCTGCCGGCCAACGCCCCCGCCGCGTCACTGTCGTTGCCCGGCGCCGCCGAGGCGGAGGCCGAGCTGGCCGCCGCGCTGGCCGAAACGACCGCCGCGCTGACCCGTCTCGACGTGGCCCAGTGGCGACCCGAGTTGGCCGGTGCGCTGGCCGCGCTGCGCCGTCCGGACGGCGCCACCGACCTGCCACCAGGCTTCGACCCGCGAGCCCGCCGGCTCTTCGCCCGCGCCGCGGTGCTCGACCGGGTGCTCGCGTTGGCCGGGCACGCCGCGCCCGGCGGCGCGATCAACAATTACGAGGCCCAGCAGCGCGACGCGGCTCTGCGCCCCCTCACCACGGCCTGCCGGCAGGCGCTGGTGGCCGCCTGCAACGCCCCCCTACGCCCCTGACCCAGGCGGCCCGGCGAGGCAGGTCGATCAGATCTCGTCGAGCAGGTCCGCGACCGAGTTGATGATCCGGGACGGGCGGTACGGGTAGCGCTCCGCCTCGGTACGACTGCTGATCCCGGTGAGCACCAGGATGGTCTCCAGCCCGGCCTCCAGGCCGCAGAGGATGTCGGTGTCCATCCGGTCGCCGATCATCGCGGTGGTCTCCGAGTGCGCGTTGATCGTGTTGAGCGCCGAGCGCATCATCATCGGGTTGGGTTTGCCGACGAAGTACGGCTCCACCCCGGTCGCCTTGGAGATCATCGCGGCGACCGAGCCGGCGGCCGGCAGCGCACCCTCCACGGATGGGCCGGTCACGTCGGGGTTGGTGCAGATGAACCGCGCCCCGTCGTTGATCAGACGGACCGCCTTGGTGATCGCCTCGAAGCTGTAGGTGCGGGTCTCACCGAGCACCACGTAGTCCGGTGCGAAGTCGGTGAGCACGTAGCCGACCGCGTGCAGCGCCGTGGTCAGCCCGGCCTCACCGATGACGTACGCGGTGCCGCCCGGCCGCTGGTCGGCGAGGAACTGGCCGGTGGCCAGCGCGGACGACCAGATCGACTCCTCCGGCACGTCCAGCCCCATCCGGCTCAGCCGGGCCGTGAGGTCACGCGGGGTGTAGATCGAGTTGTTGGTCAGCACCAGGAACGGCTTGCCGGAGGCGCGCATCCGGTTGATGAACTCCGGTGCCCCGGGCACCGGCTGGCCCTCGTGCACCAGCACGCCGTCCATGTCGGTCAGCCAACTCTGCACGGGCTTGCGGTCATGCATCGGTGCCCCCAGCAGGCGTCGGACGGCGGGTCGGTACGCAGCAGACGGTCGGGCAGGTGTCCCACATCGGCAGCTCGCCCAGGCGACGGCGCAGTTGCGCGCCGTCCGGGTCGGTCCGCTCGGTGATGAGCTCCCGCACCATGGTCACGAAGCGCGGGTCAACGCCCGGGGTGGCAGCCCGGACGAAGTCCAGGCCGAGCTGCTTGGCCGTTTCCAGCGCCTCGGTGTCCAGGTCCCAGACGACTTCCAGGTGATCGGAGACGAAACCGATCGGGCTGACCACCACCGAGGTGGTGCCGCCCTGCGCGAGGGCGGTCAGGTGGTCGTTGATGTCCGGCTCCAGCCACGGCATCTGTGGGGGGCCGGAGCGGCTCTGCCAGACCAGGTCGTACGCGAGGTCGGGGGCGGCGGCTGCGGCCACGAGCCGGGCGGTCTCGTGCAGTTGCGCCTCGTACCGGCCGCCGTGCGGGCCGGCGTTGGCCGCCATCGAACTGGGGATGGAGTGGGCGGTGAAGACCAGCCGGGTGGTGTCCCGCTTCGCCGGGTCGAGTTGGCCCAGGGCTGCCCGGACCGCGTCGGTGTGCGGCTCGACGAAGCCGGGGTGGTCCCAGAACTGGCGCAGCTTCTCGATCACCGGGGCGTCCGGGCCGACCGCGGCGCGCGCGGCGGCGATGTCCTCCTGGTACTGCCGGCAGGACGAGTAGCCGCCGTACGCGCTGGTGACGAAGGCCAGCGCCCGGGTGACCCCGTCGTCGCGCATCTGGGTCACGGTGTCGGCGAGCATCGGATCCCAGTTGCGGTTACCCCAGTAGACGGGCAGGTCGAGGCCGTGCGCGGCGAGGTCGGCGCGGATCGCGGCCAGCAACTCGCGGTTCTGCTGGTTGATCGGGGACACCCCGCCGAAGTGCTGGTAGTGCTCGGCGACCTCGGCCAGCCGCTCGGGCGGCACGCCTCGACCCCGGGTCACGTTCTGCAGGAACGGCATCACGTCCTCGGGCCGCTCCGGGCCACCGAAGGACACCAGCACCACCGCGTCGTACGACATGGGGTCATTCTTGTCCCTCGACCGCGACGGCCCGGCGACGCCCCCTGGTCCGGACGCGTGGATCACGCGGACGGGGGCCAGGGAGCGTCGCGGTAGAGCGTCAGGAGCCGATGGCGTGGTAGCCGCCGTCGACGTGGACGATCTCGCCGGTGGTGGCCGGGAACCAGTCGGACAGCAGCGCCAGGCAGGCCCGCGCGGCGGGCTCCTGGTCGGTGAGGCTCCAGCCCAGCGGCGCCCGCTCGGACCAGGCCTCCTCGAACTGGTCGAAGCCGGGGATCGACTTCGCGGCGATGGTGCGCAGCGGCCCGGCGGCGACCAGGTTGCTGCGGATGCCCTGCTTGCCCAGGTGCATGGCGAGGTAGCGGGACGCGGACTCCAGGCCGGCCTTGGCCACGCCCATCCAGTCGTAGACCGGCCACGCCTTCGTCGCGTCGAAGGTCAGGCCGACCACCGCGCCGCCGGGCGACATCAGCGGCAGCGCCGCCATGGCCAGCGACTTGTACGAGAAGGTGGAGACGTGCAGCGCGGTCGCCACGTCCTCCCAGGGGGCGTCGAGGAAGCCGCCGCCCAGGCAGCTCTGCGGGGCGAAGCCGATCGAGTGCACGACGCCGTCGAGGCCGTCGACGTGCTCGCGTACCCGGTCGGCGAGGCCGGCCAGGTGCTCGGTGTTGGTGACGTCCACCTCGATGACCGGGGCCGGCTCGGGCAGTCGCTTGGCGATCCGCTCGACCAGGGAGAGCCGGCCGTAGCCGGTGAGCACGACCTGCGCACCGTTTTCCTGAGCGAGCTTCGCCACCGAGAAGGCGATCGAGGCGTCGGTGATGACACCGGTGACGAGCAGTCGCTTACCGGCGAGCAGTCCGGACATCGCTGATTTCCTCCGTAGTCAAAAGGGTTAGTGGCCCATGCCGAGGCCGCCGTCGACCGGGATGACGGCGCCGCAGACGTACCCGGCGCTGTCCGAGGCCAGCCAGGTGACCACGGCGGCGACCTCGTCCGGGCTGGCCATCCGGCCGGCCGGGATGGACTTGAGGAGCTCCGCCTTGCGGTCGTCGGTGAGGCCGGCGGTCATGTCGGTGTCGACGAAGCCGGGCGCCACCACGTTGGCGGTGATGTTGCGGCCGCCCAGCTCCCGGGTGATCGAGCGGGCGACGCCGACCAGACCGGCCTTGCTGGCGGCGTAGTTGACCTGCCCGGCGCCGCCGGCGAGGCCGACCACCGAGGAGATGAAGATCATGCGGCCCCACCTGGCGCGGAGCATCTTCGCGGAGGCCCGCTTGGCGACCCGGAACGCACCGGTGAGGTTGGTGTCCACCACCCCGGTGAACTGTTCCTCGGTCATCCGCAGCAGCAGCGTGTCGGCGGTCATGCCGGCGTTCGCGACGAGCACCTCGACCGGCCCCAACTCGGCTTCGACGGCGGTGAACGCGGCGTCGATGGAGGCCGCGTCGGTGACGTCGGCGCGGACGCCGAACAGCCCGTCGGGTGCCTCGCCGCTACGGTGGGTGACCGCCACCCGGTCGCCCTGCTTGGCGAAGGCCTGCGCGATGGCCAGGCCGATTCCCCGGTTACCCCCGGTCACCAGCACGGTACGGGCCACTGTTCCCCCTTGCTCAGCTGATCTCAGTCGCAGGCGAGCCTAGGCGTTACCAGTAGGTAAGCGCTAACGGGAGTCGTGTCACACCGGGGTACGACACGGGGATCAACCCCTGGTGGCACGCCTCGTGGTGGGGTCGGCCCGTAGCCTCCGGGTGGTGAACCGGCATCCGATCGCGGTGGCCCTGCGGGCCCTACGGCAGACCCTGGTAGGCCCGGACACCCGGCCCGAACGGCCCCTGCTGGCCCGTTGGCCCGGGCCAGCCCGTTACGCCGCCCCGGTCGGTCTGCTGGCCGTCCTCGGCCTCTTCCTGATCACGCTGACGGTGGAGAGCGGCTGGGGCCTGCCGATGCCGATCGCATTGCTGTTCGCGGCGATGACGGTGGCGCCGCTGCTGGCGCTGCCCCGGCGTCCGCTGCTGGCCTGGCGGCTGACGGTGCTGGCCCTGTTGATCTGCACATTCAACGCGCCGGCCGTCCGGTCCTGGCCCTGGACCCCGCCGTTGGCGCTCGGGTCGGTCGCGGTGGTGGCGGTGGTCGTCGCGCGGGTCGACCGGCCGGTGCTGGCCTGGGTGGTGACGATCACCACGGTGCCGGTGCTGACCTTCGTCCACCCCAACAACCGGGTTCCGGTCCTGCTGCTGCTCGGCGCGCTGGCGATCGTCGGCGACCTGATCCGGCGCAACCGGCTGTCCCGGCGGGCGCTGGACGCGCAGACCGAGCTGAGCGAACGGGAGCAGGAGCGGCGCGCCGTGCTGGAGGAGCGCACCCGGATCGCCCGGGAGATGCACGATGTGGTGGCGCACCACATGTCACTGATCGCGGTGCAGGCGGAGACCGCACCGTACCGGCTGTCGGACGTGCCCGCGCCGGCCGCCGCGGAGTTCGTCGCGATCGCCGCCTCGGCCCGCGACGCGCTCACCGACATGCGGCGGCTGTTGGGGGTGCTGCGCAGCGAGGCGACCGGTCCGCAGACCGCACCGCAGCCGGACCTCACCGACCTGGGTGCGATGGTGGACGCGGCGCGCCGGGCCGGGCTGCCGGTCTCCCTGGACGCCGAGCCGATCACCGACGACCGGGTGCCCGCCCCGGTCGGGCTGGCCGCGTACCGCATCGTGCAGGAGAGCCTGGCCAACGCGGCCCGCCACGCGGCCGGGGCCGCGGTGCGGGTCACCGTCCGCACCGGTCCCTCCGGGCTGGGGGTACGCGTCGAAAACTCCCCGGCCGACGTCCGACCGACCGCCGACGGCGGCTCCGGGCACGGGCTGACCGGCATGCGGGAGCGGGCCACCTCGCTGGGCGGTACGTTCACCGCCGGGCCACTGCCCGACGGGGGTTACGCGGTGGCGGCCGAGTTGCCGTACGACGCGGAAGGCGGGGACGCGTGATCAAGGTGCTGATCGCCGACGACCAGGCGATGGTCCGGCAGGGCTTCGGAGCGCTGCTCGCCGCCCAACCGGACCTGCTGGTGGTGGGTGACGCCGCCGACGGCGCGCAGGCCGTCGCCGCCACCCGCCGGCTCGACCCGGACGTGGTGCTGATGGACGTGCGGATGCCGGTCATGGACGGGCTGGAGGCCACCCGCAAGCTGCTCGGCGACCGGTCGGCGCAGCGCCCCCGGGTGCTCATCCTCACCACCTTCGACCTCGACGACTACGTGTACGAGGCGCTGCGCGCCGGGGCGAGCGGCTTCCTGCTCAAGGACGCCCCGGCGGCCGATCTGGTGCAGGCGGTGCGGGTGGTGGCGGCCGGGGACGCGCTGCTCGCCCCGGCGGTCACCCGCCGGCTGATCGCCGAGTTCGCGGCCCGCCCGGACCGCCGCCGGCCCCGCCCCACCGACCTGGCCGGCCTCACCCCCCGGGAGACCGAGGTGCTGCGGTTGATCGCCCGGGGTCGCAACAACGCGGAGATCGCGGGCGACCTGGTGGTCGCCGAGCAGACCGTGAAGACGCACGTCGGGCGGATCCTGGCCAAGCTGGGGTTGCGCGACCGGGCCCAGGCCGTGGTGCTGGCGTACGAGACGGGTCTGGTGGCCGCTGGCGAGTAGTCCCCCGGAGCCAGCCCGCAGACGGCTCCCCGGGACGACGACCGCGCACCGCCCTCCCGCGCACTGTGCCTCCGGACGACATTCCGGAGGGAGAACGAGATGCGACGACGAGGTGCCAGCCGAGTGGCGCTGGCCGCGGTGCTCGGCGTGAACCTGGTCCTGCCGACCCGACCCGAGCCGGTCGCGGCGAGCGGGTTCGTGGAGGCGTACCCGGTCACGGCGGCGGCGATGCGCGCGGCGGGTCCGCCGTACGCGGACTGGGCGGCCGACGGGCGTCGTTTCCTCTCGTTCGACAGGCGCGGCGACGGCCGCGCGGTCGAGGTGCTCGGCGACCTGGCCGACGCGGACCGGATCGCGGTGCTGGTGCCGGGGGTGGGCAGCACCCTGACCGACTTCGACAGGGGTTTGGGCGGGGTGGCCGGGCGGGCGCCGGCGACGCAGGCCCGGCAGCTCTACCGGGAACTGCGGGCGAGCGAGCCGGCGGCGCGGGTCGCGGTGCTGGCCTGGCTCGGCTACGACCCGCCCGACGGGGTGTTGACGGCCGCCGGTGGCCTCAGCGCCCGGCGCGGCGCGGCCGGGCTGGCCGGACTGCTGCGGGAACTGGCGGCGCGTCGTCCGGCGGCGACGATCACCCTGGTCGGGCACAGCTACGGGTCGCTGGTGGTGGCCCTAGCGGCCGCGGACGCCCCGGCCCAGGTCACCGACGTGGTGAGCCTCGGCGGCGTCGGCGCCGGGGTGCAGCGCGCCGACGACCTGCCCGGCGGGCGGCGATTCTGGGCGGCGGAGGCGAGCACCGACTGGATCCGTCGGGTTCCGCCGGTACGGCTGCCCGGTCTCGGCTTCGGCCGCCGCCCCGGCGACCCGTCGTTCGGCGCCCGCACCCTGCCGGCGGGAGGGGTGACCGGGCACGACGGCTACCTGGCCCCGGGCAGCGCCACGCTCGTCGCGGTGGCGGCCGTCGTGCTGGGCGCTGTCGACGCCGACCGGGTCGGGGACCCGCGGTGAACCGGGACCGTACCGTCGACGCGTTGCGGGCGTACGCCATCGGCGGGGTGGTGCTGGGGCACTGGCTGGTCACCGGGTTGGTGCTGACCGGCGACGGGGGGCTGCACCAGGCCAGCCCGCTCACCGCGTTGCCCGCTCTGGCCCCGGTGACCTGGGTGTTGCAGACGCTCGGGCTGTTCTTCTTCACCGCCGGCTTCGGCTCGGCCCGGTCGTTGGCCGGTCACCGGGGCGGTGCGGGTGGCTGGTTGGCCGGTCGGCTGCGCCGGCTGCTGCTGCCGACGGTGGCGCTGCTCGGGGTGGGTGCCGCCGTGTTGCTCGCCGCCACCGTGGCCGGCACCCCGGACGACACGCTCGCCGTCGCGCTGCGGCTCGCGATCAGTCCGTTGTGGTTCCTGGTGCCGCTGGTGTTCCTCATCGCGATGACCGGACCGCTGCGCGCCGCCGTCCGCCGGTGGGGGTTGGGCCGTTGCGTCGTACCGGCGGTGGTCGTGGTCGCCGCGGCGGACGTGGCGGTGCGTCTGCTGCCGGCCGGCGGCCACCTGCCACCGGTCAGCGTGGTGGCGGCCTGGTCCGTGCCGTACCTGCTGGGCGTGGCGCACGCCGACGGGCGGTTGGCCGGCCGGCGGGCGGCGGGCATGCTCGCGGCCGGCGGCGTGGCCGCGCTCACCGCGGTGCTGGCCCTGGGCTACCCGGTGAGCGCGGTCGGCGTGCCCGGGGCCGGGGTGTCCAACCTGAACCCGCCGTCGCTGCTGGCCGTGGCGCTGGCGGTGACCCAGGTCGGGCTGGGGCTGCTCGCCCGGCCGGCGCTGGAACGGCTGCTGGCCCGGCCGGTGCCGGGCCGAGCGGTGACCGAGGTGAACCGTTGCGCGTTCCGGATCTATCTGTGCCACCAGCCGATACTGGTGGGGGTGACCGCGCTCACCGCCCGCGGCGGGCTGGCGCTGCCCGGGTTGCACACCGTGCCGGACGGCCCGGGCTGGGTGCTGGCGCGCTTGTGCTGGCTGCCGTTGCTCGCCGCGGTGCTGGTCACGATCGTGCGGACGGGCCAGTCGCCGCCGGGGCGCCGACCGGGCGGTGGAGGGGTCGCCGGCCGGTCGGCCGAGTGCGTCTCGTCGGCTGCGCAGGTGTACGATCATCGACGTTCCGGCCGGCCCGACTTGCAGGAGGTGATCGCTGTGCGAGATAGCGATCCTCCCAGTCGTGGCCGGGCCGATGGTCAGCCCCGCTGAGCCACGACTCAGTCTGGTGAGCTGACCCCGCTCCGCTCCCCCACTCCTCGGCACACGCCGAGGAGTGTGCCGCGCCGTCCGGTTCGCCGACGGTCGCCGGGAGCCGCCCGGTCACGACTTCGTGTGCGCGTCCCCACCCCCTGCGGTCCGCCCCCGCACGCGGACCGTCCAGCCGCCACCCGGAGCCGTCCATGAGCCGCTACGTCGCCCCGCTGGGCTTCACCCTCGCCGCCGTCTGGGTGGCCATCGTCTTCGTACTCGCCGGCGGCGGCCACTGAGGTGGTGCTGACCGGCGGCGGTCGGTGACCGCCGCCGGTGCACCGCTCAGAGCATCCGCGACGACCACACCAGGCTGAGCGCCCCGGCGCAGAGCGCCAGCAGCAGCGCCAACCCGGCGTACCACTGGGTCACCTCCCGCGGCTCGGTCCGGAAGCCGATCGAGCTGCCCATGTCCTGATAGACCTGCTTCAGCTCGCTCACCGAGGCCGCCTCGTAGAAGTAGCCCTCGGTGGTCTCGGCAAGCTCGGCCAGGGCCAACCGGTCCACCGGCACCCGCTGCAACTGCCCGCCGATGTCGACCTGGCCGGTGTCGGTGCCGAACGCGATGGTGGAGACCGGGACGTTCGCCGCCTGGGCGGCGGCCGCCGCCTCCTCCACCGCCCGCCCGGAGGTGCGGAACCCGTCGGAGAGCAGCACGATCCGTGCCGGCGGGATGCCCGCCGCGCCGTCGGCCGGCACCGACCGGATCGCCTCCAGGCAGGTGAACACCGCCTCACCGGTAGCGGTCGCCTCGGCCAGCACCAGACCGTCGATGGCGCTCGTCACCGCGTCCCGGTCCTTGCCCGGCGGCACCAGCACGTTCGCCGCCTTGGCGAACGACACGAGACCCAGGTTGTAGCTCTCCGGCAGCTCACCGACGAACTGCTTGGCCGCCTCCTGCGCCGCCTCCAACCGGTTCGGCGCCACGTCGTCGGCCTGCATCGACAGCGACACGTCGATGGCGAGCATCACGGTTGCCCGTTCCAGCGGCTCCCGGGTGTCCACCGCCGGCCGGGCCAGCGCGGTGGCCAGCACCAGCAGGCAGAGCAGGAACGCCGTCGCCGGAACGTGCCGACGCCAACCGAGCCCCTTCGGGGCCACCGTACGCAGCAGGTCCACATTGGTGAACCGCATCGCGAACGCCCGCCGGTGCAGCTGCCGCCACACGTAGAACGCCGCGAGGGCGAGCACCGGCAGCACCGCCAACAGCCACCACGGTTGCATGAAACGGATCATCGTGTCGTCCCCCGGGTACGCGCGTGCCGCTGCGCGGCCACGAATCGCACCATGTCCAGCAGCCAGTCTCGGTCCGTACGCAGACGCAGGTGGGCCGCGCCGGCGCCACGCAGGGCGGCGGCGATGGTGGCCCGTTGGGCGGTCGCGGCGTCGGCGTAGCGCTGCCGCAGCCGTGGATCGGCGGTCTGCACCTCGTGCAGCTCGCCGCTCTCCGGGTCGACCACCGGCAACACCCCCACGTCGGGCAACTCCAGCTCGCGCGGGTCGATCACCTCGATCGCGAGCACGTCGTGGCGGACCCGCAGCTTGCGCATCGGCCGCGCCCACTGCTCGGCCGGCGCGAGGAAGTCCGAGATCACCACCGCCACCCCGCGCCGGCGGGGCGGACGGTTGAGCATCTCGATGAGGGCGCCCAGGTCACCACGGCCGGGCTGGATGGCGGTGCCGGCGAGGGTACGCAGCAGGCCCTGCGCCTCCTTGCGACCGGAGCGGGCCGGCAGCCGGGTGAGCACGCCGGGGCCGGCCGGCGGTGCGGCTCCGCCACGCCAGCGGCGGGCCGGTGCGGACACACCGCCACCGGTGCCGATCACCGCGCCGATCCGGTTGCCGCCGCGCACGGTCAGGTGGGTGACGGCTGCCGCGGCGGCCACCACCACCTCGCGTTTGAGCCACTTCCCGGTGCCGAAGTCCAGGCTGGCGGACAGGTCCACCGCCAGCCAGGTCTCCAGTTCCCGGTCGGCGACCGTACGCCGCACGTGCGGTGTGGTGGTCCGTGCGGTGACCGGCCAGTCCATCCGGCGCACGTCGTCGCCCGGGCGGTACTCCCGGGATTCGCCCGCCTCGCTGCCCGGCCCGGGCAGCAGACCGGCGTAGTCGCCCTGGAGCAGACCGTCGAGTTTGCGGGTGACGAGCAGTTGCAGCCGGGACAGCACGGCCTCGCTGCGGTCGGGGGCGGGACGAGGGGTGGGTGAGGTCACGGCCGCTGCCCGGGCCAGCCAGCGCCCGGCGGCGGCGCGATCGTCGACGGCGTGGCCTGCTGCCGGGGCGCGACCGCCGGCAGGGGAATCGTCGACATCACCCGGTGCACGATGTGGTCGGCGGGCACGTCGTCGGCGAGCGCGTCGTAGCTGAGCACCAACCGGTGCCGCAGGATGTCCGGCGCGATGTCCTGCACGTCCTGCGGCAGCGCGTAGTCGCGCCCGCGCAGCAGCGCCAGCGCACGCGTCGCCCGGACCAGGCCCAGCGAGGCGCGTGGGCTGGCCCCGTACTGGATCAGTTGCGCGACGTCGGGCATGCCGTGCTCGGCGGGGGTACGCGTCGCCAGCACCAACCGGACCGCGTAGTCGACCAGGGCGTTGTGCACGAAGACCTGATCCGCCTTGCGTTGCAGGGCGACCAGTTCGGGTGTGTCGAACACCGCGGTCGGCTCGGGCGCGGAGACACCCATCCGGTAGACGATCTCGCGTTCCTCCGCGTCGGTCGGGTAACCCACCACGATCTTCATGAGGAACCTGTCGCGTTGCGCCTCCGGCAGCGGGTAGACACCCTCCTGCTCGATCGGGTTCTGGGTGGCCATCACCAGGAACGGGTCGGGCACCCGGTGGCTCTCGCCGCCGATGGACACCTGTCGCTCGCTCATCACCTCCAGCAGCGCGGACTGCACCTTCGCCGGAGCCCGGTTGATCTCGTCGGCGAGCAGGAAGTTGACGAAGACCGGCCCCAGCTCGACGTCGAACTTCTCGCTGGACTGCCGGTAGATGCGGGTGCCCATGATGTCGGCGGGCACCAGGTCCGGGGTGAACTGCACCCGGGCGAACGACCCGCCGACGACCTTGGCGAGGGTCTCCACCGCCAGGGTCTTGGCGACCCCGGGCACTCCTTCGAGCAGGCAGTGACCGCGAGCGAGCAGCGCGACGAACATCCGCTCCACCATCCGGTCCTGCCCGACGATCACACGTTTGATCTCGAACAGCGCCTTCTCCAACAGGGTGGCGTCCTGCGCGGGGGTGGTCACCGGCGCAGGTGCCGCTCCGTTCGGCGTCGGGGCGTCGGGCATGGTCGGCTGGGCCACCGGTCCTCCACAGCGTTTGTCGGTCGTCGCGGCTCGTGCGGTATCAAGACTCGCATGCCTTGCTGAGTGTCGAGGTGGGGAGAAGCCGATTTTCGCCGCGCCGTCCGCGGCAGCAGAATCGCCCGTCGAGGGTGTGCCTGGACCGGCCTGCCGCGTGTACGATTCACCCCGTCGCCGGGCGGCTCCCCCCGTGGTCGCCCGGCGATCAAACTTCCCGTGCGGCCACCCCTAGACTGGCCCGGATGAGCATCCCCTCCACCGCCGACGACGCCCTCGTCTGTTCGGCCCGCGGCTGTCGGGCCGCCGCCGTCTGGGCCCTGGAGTGGAACAATCCCCGGCTGCACGACGCCGATCGGCGCAAGACCTGGCTGGCCTGCGCCGACCATCGGACCAGCCTCGGTGACTTCCTGGACGCTCGCGGCTTCCTGCGTGCCGTCACCGCGGTGCCCGGATCGCCTACGCTCGACACGTGAGCACCCCCGGCGCCCCACCGCCTTCCGGACCCGACGCCTCGACGGCCGCACCGGCGGGCCGCGGGCCGCTGGAGCCCTGGCCGGACACGGTCGACTGGCAACCGATCTCCACCGACCTGATCTGGGTGGAGCTGATCCGGCTGGCGATCGTCGTCGCCATCGGGCTGGCGGTGACGGCCGTCGGCTGGGCGCTCAGCGGCCAGTGGCTGTTCGGGCTCGCCGTCGCCGTCGTGGTGGTGCTCGGCGTGTGGCGGGCCATCGCGATCGGCCGGGCGGTCCGGGCCTGGGGGTACGCCGAGCGGGAGAACGACCTGCTGGTCCGGCACGGGTTGCTGGTCCGCCGGCTCTCCATCGTGCCGTACTCGCGGATGCAGTTCGTCGACGTGAGCGCCGGGCCGTTGGAGCGCGCCTTCGACCTGGCCACCGTGCAGTTGCACACCGCGGCGGCGGCGAGCGACGCCCGGGTTCCCGGGCTGCGGCCGGCGGAGGCTTCCCGGCTGCGCGATCGGCTCACCGCGCTCGGCGAGGACCGGGCGGAGGGGCTGTGAGCACCCGCGCGGGCAACCACCGTCCCCGCCGAGGGCCGCTGCGATGAGCGACGGGCCGAGCGCCTCGCCACCCACTGGCCCGACGCCACCCGGGCCGGTGCTGCCCGCTGGCCCGACGCCACCTGGGCCGGTGCTGCCCACTGGCCCGGCAGCCACTGGCGTGCCAGGCACCGACGCGGCTCCCGCCGACCCGTTCGGCGCGCCCGAACCGTGGCCGGCACCATCCGGCGGCGGCGAGGGCGAACCCCGGCAGCGACTGCACCCGCTCAGCCCGGTGCTGCACGGCGCCAAGTCCCTCGTCGTGGTGATCGCCGGGCTGTCCTGGTCGACGCTGTCCCGGGTCGGCTTCGGCTGGTTCGCCGCGATGGTGGCGGTGCTGGCGCTCGGCGCGACAGTGCTGTCGGTGATCAGCTGGTACAACACCGGCTACCACGTCGTCGGCCGGGAACTTCGGGTGTACGAGGGGCTGCTCTGGCGGCGTACCCGGGCCATCCCGTTGGAACGGTTGCAGGCCGTGGAGGTGGTCCGGCCGCTGCTCGCCCAGCTCACCGGCCTGGCCGAGCTGCGCCTGGAGGTCGTCGGCGGAGGCAAGACCGAGGCGCCACTGGCGTACCTCGGGGTGGCCGACGCGGCCCTGCTGCGCGAGCGTCTGCTGGCGCTGGCCGGGCGGGTGGCGCAGCTACCCGCGCCCGGCGACGCGACCGCCCCGGTGGCCCCGGGTGCGACGGCGCCACCGGCGGCCGCGCCCGGCCGGCCACTGCACGCGGTACGCAACCAGAACCTGCTGGTCAGCCAACTGCTCACCCCGCAGGCGTTCCTGCTCCCGTTCGGTGTGGCCTTCGTCGTGGTGCAGTTCCTCACCGCCGGGTCGTGGTCGTTCGTGGCGGTGGCGAGCACCCTGACCGCGATGGCGGGTGTGCTGCTGCAACCGATCCGCCGGGTCCTCGACGACTGGAACTTCCGGCTGGCCCGCGACGGCGCCACGCTGCGGGTGCACAACGGTCTGCTGGAGACGCGGGCGCAGACCGTGCCATTGGAGCGGGTGCAGACCGTGCGGGCCACCTGGCCGCTGCTCTGGCGGATGAAGGGCTGGCTGCGGCTGCGGCTGGAGGTGGCCGGTTACTCCGTCGCGGAGGCCGACGACCGCAGCCGGCCCGACCGGCTGCTGCCGGTCGGCGACCTGCCGACGGCGACGATGATCGTCGCCGAGGTGCTTCCCGGGGTACGCCTCGACTCGCTCCCGCTGAGCCCACCTCCGCGCCGGACCCGTTGGCTGCACCCACTGGGCCGTGCCGCCTTCGGCGCGGGGCTGTTCGAGCGGGTCTTCGCCACCCGGTCCGGGCGGCTCACCCGGCAGCTGGTGATCGTGCCGTACGCCCGGATCCAGAGCGTGCGAGTGGTCCAGGGGCCCATCCAGCGCCGTCTCGGGTTGGCCACCGTGCACGCGGACACCGCGGGCGGCTCCGGCGCCACCGCCCAGGACCGCGACCTGGCAGAGGCCTGGTCCCTGGCTGCGGACCTGACCGAAAGAGCCCACCAAGCCCGCACCCAACCCTGACCCGCCGGCGCCGCCCCCGGTGGCGGGGGGCCGGGGTGGGGGTCAGTGGTCGGCGGGGATTGCGGGGTGGGTTGTGGTGGTGTCTGGTTGTCGGGGGGTGGGGGCCTCGCCGGGCGGGGGGTCGGCGGGATTCGGTGGGGGTTCCGTGGCCGACCTGGCGCGCGGGTGGCGGACGCGCCACGCTGCCCAACCACGCTCCGCCAGACCGACCACCAGGAACGTCAGCCCCACGTACGCCCAGCCGACCAGCACGTCGATGACGTAGTGCTCACCCGAGTAGACCAGGGTGAAGGTCATCGCCAGCGGGTACGCGAGCAGCAGCGGCCACCAGCGACGGCGGGTGGCGGTCAGGAAGAACAGCACCACGAACAACGCCCACGCGGTGTGCAGCGACGGCATCGCGGCGACCGGGTTGGAGGCGATCTGGCCGGCGTTGAGCACGTTGCCGGCGCCGTGCATGCCGAACGCCTTCCAACCCCGGGTCGAGATCCGGGCGACCTCGGTGAGCAGGCCGTTCTGCGCCGCCCACCAGGGCGGGGCGGCCGGGTAGATGAAGTAGGTCACCAGGCCGGCGGCGCAGAGGAAACCCCAGCGCCGCATGTACGCCGCCCAGCGGTGCCGGTCGCGCAGCCAGAGCACCGCGGCGGCGGTCAGCGCCACCACGAAGTGCGAGAAGTACACCCAGCTCGCGGCGACGTCCCACCAGTGCACCTGCGGGTGGTAGAGGTGCTGCTGCAACCAGACGGTGGGCACCTCCCCGCCGGTGGCCCAGCCGAACATGAACCGGTCGGCGACGATCAGCTCCATCGCGTGCGGCGTGGCCCCGTTGTCGGCGAACCCGCGCGAGAGGTTGTAGATCACGAACAGCAGCACCACCGGCACCCAGTCCCGGGCGAAGCGCAGGTGGCTGCGCCAGGGCCGGTCGCTGTTCCAGGCGATGGTCGCGAGCCAGATCCAGACGAAGGCGTACGTCGGGTCGGTGGGCAGGCCGATGGCCAGCCACGCGGCGACGAAGGCGACCGCCCAGACGGTCATCGCGACGACGCGCCGACGACCCCCGTCCGGGGACGCGGGCGGGTCGGTCCGGGCGGGGGGCTGGGGGTCAGTCACGACGGCCATCGTCGTCAAGGTTAACGACGGGTACGGCATCGACCGACGGGGACCACCCGGTGCTCGTCGCGGGTGGGTGCGCCCGGATCGCCGGGCGCGTGCTCACCGTGTCCGGCGAACACCTAGGCTGACGACCATGCAGGAGCAGCCCGAGCCGGCCTTCACGCCGGGTCTGACCGCCCAGGTCGAGTTGACCGTCACCGACGCGGACACCGCCCAGGCGGTCGGTTCCGGGGACGTACCGGTGCTGGGCACTCCCCGGGTGCTGGCGCTGGCCGAGGCGGCCACCGTCGCGGCGACGACGACCGGGATGCCGCCCGGGTCGACGACCGTGGGCACCCGGGTCGAGTTGGAGCACCTGGCGCCGACCGTGGTCGGCCGGACGGTCCGCGCGCAGGCGCTGCTGGCAACCGTCGACGGTCGCCGGCTGTCGTTCGAGGTCACGGTCAGCGACGGTGACCAGACGGTGGCCCGGGGTCGGGTGGACCGGATCCTGGTGGACCGGCAACGCTTCGTCGAACGCGCCGGGCGTTCGTCGTGACCACCGGGTTCGTCGAGGTCGCCGACCGGGTGCACGTGCTTCGCGAACCACTGCTGCGGGTCAACGTCACACTCGTCGTCGGGGACGACGAGGCGCTGCTGGTGGACACGCTCTCGTCGGCCGCGCAGGCCACCGACCTGGCCGCGGCCGTCCGGGCGATCACCGACCGCCCGTTGACGCTCGTCAACACCCACCACCACTACGACCACTGTTTCGGCAACGCCATCCTGGCCGGCGACCCGCCCCGCCCGGTGTACGCGCACGAGCTGGCCGCCACGGCGCTGCGCACGGACCCGGAGGGGCTGCGCCGGGAGGCGTACGCGGAGCTGCGCGAGGAGCATCCCGAGCTCGCCGCCGAGCTGGCCGACACCCCGCTGCTCGCCCCCACGCACACCGTGCACACCGAGACGTCGCTCGATCTGGGTGGCCGGCGGGTGCTGCTGCGCCACCCGGGGCGGGGGCACACCGACGCGGATCTGGTGGTGCACGTGCCGGACGCCGACGTGCTCGTCGCCGGGGACCTGGTGGAGCAGAGCGGGCCGCCCGCCTTCGAGGACGCGTACCCCCTGCGGTGGCCGGACGCGGTCGCGGACCTGCTGCGGCTGACCACCGCGCGCACGGTGGTGGTGCCGGGTCACGGCGACCCGGTGGACGTCGAGTTCGTCCGCGCCCAACATGCCGACCTGGTGCGGTTGGCCTGGCTGATCCGGGCCGCGCACACCGGCAGCGCGCCGACCGAGAGGGTGGCCGCGGAGGCTCCCTTCGGCGCCCGCGCCGCCCTGGTCGCCGCCCGCCGCGGCTACCGCGAACTGGACGGCGAGGCCTAACCCGGGAAGCGGCGGTCGACGTCGGCGCGGGTGGGCATGGCGGTGGCGCCACCCGGGCGCTCGCAAACCAGGCCCGCCACCCGCAGCGCGAACGCGACCCGCTCGACCCACCCGGCCGGGGAGTCCGGCTCGCCGTCGTTGAGCAGGTCGGCGATCAGCGCGGCCAGCACCGAGTCGCCGGCGCCGGTGGCGTCGACCGCGTCGACCTTCGGGGCCGGCACCCGGACCGGGTCGGCGGCGGCGGCGGCCAGCACCGCGCCGGCCGCGCCGAGCGTCACCACCACCGTGGCGGCCCCCAGCTCGCGCAGGTACGCGGCCACCCCCTCGACCGGTTCACCGGGGTAGAGCAGCCCAGCGTCGGCGGAGCTCAGCTTGACCAGGTGCGCGCCGGGGGCGAATTCGGCCACCACCTGGCGGAGCCCGTCCAGCGCCTCCGGCCCGGTCAGCACCCGGGGGCGCACGTTCGGGTCGAAGACCCGCAGACCCGTGGCAAGCGACCAGGCGCGCCGGGCGGCGGCCAGCGGGCCGGGCTGGAGCAGCGCGATCGAGCCGCAGGAGAGCACGTCGGCGCCCTCCACCAGCGCGAGATCCAGGTCGTCGGGGCCGAGCAGGCCGTAGGACGCCGGTTCGCCGTAGAAACGGAAGTCGGGTTCCGGCCCGGCGTAGGTGACCACCGCGAGCGTGGTCGGCGCCGGCACCGTCACCGCACCGGCCACCCCGACGTCGGCTGCGGTGAGGAAGGCGCGGATCCGGCCGCCCAGCACGTCGTCGCCGAGGGACCCGACGAACTGTGCCGCACCGCCGAGGCGGGCCACCCCGACGGCGACGTTGAGCGGCCCGCCGCCGATCGCCTGCCGGTAGACCCGCTCCCCGTCGCGCTCGGTGTCGAGCAGGTCGACGAGTGCCTCGCCGAGTACCACCGCGTACCCCATGCCGATCCTCTCGTCGTCACCAACCACCGGCCGCCGCACGCCGAGCCGATCGCCGTGCCCCCAGGCTGGCACAGCGCGCCGCTCGGCGGGCACCGAAGCGGTGCACGGGCTACCCGGGCCGGTGGACCGGCCCGTCGAGCGCCGCGAGGGGGCGACCGGTGCCACCCCAGCGGGCCGCGACGATCTGCGCGGCCACACTCACCGCGGTCTCCTCCGGGGTACGACCACCGAGGTCCAACCCGATCGGCGAGGCGAGCCGGGCGAGCTGCTCCGCGCCGAGCCCCGCCTCGCGCAGCAGTTTGTGCCGCTCGTCGTGGGTGCGCCGCGAACCCATCGCGCCGACGTACGCCAACCGGTGGCGCAACGCCAGTTCCAGCACCGGCACGTCGAACTTCGGATCGTGGGTGAGGACACACACCACGGTCCGCCCGTCGGTCCGGCCCGCGTCCAATTCCGTTCGCAGGTAGCGGTGCGGCCACTGCACCACCACCTCGTCGGCCTCGGGGAAGCGCCGGGCGGTGGTGAAGACTCCTCGGGCGTCGCAGACGGTGACCCGGTAGCCGAGGAACGCGCCGATCCGGGCCACCGCGGCGGCGAAGTCGATCGCCCCGAAGACGATCATCCGAGGCGGGGTGGCGTACGCGGTCACGAAGAGGCTGATGCCGCTGCCGCGCCGCTGCCCGTGGTAGCCGTACCGGAGCACCCCGCTGTGCCCGGCGGCGAGCAGCCCGAGGGCGTCGACGCGGGCGGCGTCGTCGAGCCGGTCGTCACCCAGCGACCCGATCGACTGCTGGCCGGTCAGCACCAGTCGCCGGCCCAACCGTCGAGCCGGATCGGTCGGCGCCGCGCCCGGTGGATCGCCGGCGTCGGCGGCCACGCAGATGACCACCGCCGCCGGTTGGCCGTCTCGGCGGGCGGCGGCGACCGCCGCCAGCCCCGGCAGGGCGCTGGCCTCGACGCGCTCCACGAACACGTCGAGGATGCCACCGCAGGTCAGACCCACGGAGAACGCGTCGTCGTCGCTGACGCCGTACCGGATCAGCTCGGCGGCGCCGGTGTCCAAGACCCGGCGGGACCGTTCGTAGAGGTCCGCCTCGACGCAGCCGCCGGAGACGCTGCCGGTGACCGTGCCGTCGGTCGCCACCGCCATCGCCGCGCCGGGCGGTTGCGGTGCGGAGTGCCAGGTGGCCACGACGGTGGCCAGCGCGACCGGCTCACCGGCGCGGCACCGGCGGTGCACCTCGTCGAACACGTCCGGCACCGGCCGTCACCTCTCCGCCTCCGTCGTCCCCGTCCGCAGGATATGGCGTTGAACGGCGGCCGGTGGGTCAACTCATCCATCGAGGGACAGCTATTGCGCTGGCGTGGCGTGGCGTGATGGGATGACGTGTACCGGGCGGTGCGAGGGCTGCCGCGCCACCGGTTGCCGGGTTCGACACACGCGAGGGCGCCGGTCCCTGACAGGACCGTTGATGGCACGCGTCCACCGGCTGGGCTTCGCCGGGGCACGTCGCCGTGATCGTCGCACCGCTCATTTCAGCGGGGCGAGCAGGCCACGTCCCGTCCGTTCGCGGCGGGGCGGCTCGGGCGGCGCGCCTCGCGAGTCAGGAGAACCCGTGAACCGTTCCCGTACGGCCGCGTTGCTCACCGCGGCCATGACCCTCGCGCTGGGCGCTGTCGCCCTGGCGTCCAGTCCCCAGCCGGCCGCCGCCCACGGCGCGGCGATGACCCCGGGCAGCCGCACCTACCTGTGCTGGCAGGACGGCAAAAGCCAGACCGGTGAGATCCGGCCGAACAACCCCGCGTGCTCCGCCGCGGTGGCGCAGAGCGGGGCGAACTCGCTCTACAACTGGTTCAGTGTGCTGCGTTCCGACGCTGGCGGCCGCACCACCGGCTTCATCCCGGACGGGCAGCTGTGCAGCGGCGGCGCCACCGGTTTCCGCGGCTACGACCTGCCCCGCACCGACTGGCCCCTGACCCACCTGACCGCCGGGTCGCGGCTGGACTTCAAGTACAGCAACTGGGCGCACCACCCGGGCACGTTCTACTTCTACGTGACCAAGGACAGCTGGAGCCCGACCCGGGCCCTGGCCTGGAGCGACCTGGAGCAGCCGTTCCTCACGGTGACCAACCCGCCGCAGCGCGGCGCGGTCGGCACCAACGACGGGCACTACTACTTCAGCGGCAACCTGCCGTCGGGTAAGAGTGGCCGGCACATCATCTACTCCCGCTGGGTGCGCTCGGACTCGCAGGAGAACTTCTTCGGTTGCTCCGACGTGACCTTCGACGGCGGCAACGGTCAGGTGACCGGGGTGGGTCCGGGTACCGGTTCGCCGTCGCCCGACCCGACGACCCCGCCGCCGGACCCGACCACCCCGCCGCCCAACCCCACCACGCCGCCGCCGGACCCGACGACCCCGCCGCCGAACCCGACCACGCCACCGCCGGGCGGTGACTGCATGGCGGTCTACAAGGTGAGCAGCGCCTGGCAGGGCGGATTCCAGGGCGAGGTCACGATCATGAACCACGGCAGTACGCCGTTCAATGGCTGGACCGCGAGTTGGACCTGGCCGAACGGGCAGGCGATCAGTCAGATCTGGGGCGCCACCCAGACGTCGTCCGGCTCGTCGGTGACGGCGACGAACGTCAATTACAACGGCACAGTCGCACCGGAGGGCACCACCACGTTCGGCTTCCTGGCCAGCAGCACAGGAACGAACGGACTCCCGACGGTCACCTGCGCCCGCAAGTAGCCGCCACCCCCTGAAACGATCAAGAGGTTTGCGTCATCCGGAGTCGTTCCGGTGACGCAAACCTCTTGGTCGTTGTGGGTGTCAGCGGACCATGGAACCGACCACCGGCTTCGTGAGCAGGGCGGACTGGTTGCGCTGGATGCCCGGGTCGAGGGTCTTGGCCACGAAGATCGCGTGCCAGATGCAGAAGATCAGCACCGTCCACACCTTGCGGGAGTGGTCGGCCTCCTCCCGCTTGTGCTCGTCGAGCAGCCGCAGCGCGTACGACAGGTCGAGCAGGTCACCCGCGCCCGAGGTGCTGAGCACGTGCCGGGCCCACTCGTACATCTCGCCGCGCAGCCAGACCCGGGTGGGGGTCGGGAAGCCCAGCTTCTTGCGGTTGACGATGGCCGGCGGCACGACACCCTGCAACGCCTGACGCATGGCGTACTTGGTGGCGTCGGAGCGCGGCGGCAGCTTCAGGTCCACCGGGATCTTCGCCGCGACGTCGAACACCTCGCGGTCGAGGAACGGCACCCGCACCTCCAACGAGTGCGACATCGAGATCCGGTCGGCCTTGACCAGGATGTCGCCGCGCAGCCAGGTGTAGAGGTCGACGTACTGCATCTTGGTGACGTCGTCCAGCTCGGTGCACTCGGCGTAGATCGGGGCGGTGACGTCGGTGTAGCGCACCGAGGGGTCGTAGCGGCGCATCAGGTGCTGCTTCTCCTCCTCGGTGAACATCCGCGCGTTGCCGTAGTAGCGCTCCTCGATCGGGGTGGTGCCCCGCTCCAGGAAGCTCTTGCCCTTGACGCCCTGCGGGATCGCCTTGGAGACCGCGCGCAGACCCTTCTGCACCCCGCCGGGCAGGCCGTTGACGGTGCCCAGCGACAGCGGCTCCCGGTAGATCGTGTAGCCGCCGAAGAACTCGTCCGCGCCCTCGCCGGAGAGCACCACGGTGACGTGCTCGGCGGCCTTCTTGGCCACGAAGTAGAGCGGCACCAGCGCCGGGTCGGCCACCGGGTCGTCCAGGTGCCAGACGATCTTCGGCAGCGCGTCGATCATGTCCTGCGGACCGATCTTGGTGGGGATCGTCGTGACGTCCAGGTGCCGCGCCGACTCCTGGGCGACGTCGATCTCGGAGTAACCCGGGACGTCGTAGCCGACGGTGAAGGTGAGGATGTTCGGGTTGAACTCCCGGGCCAGCGCCACCACCGCGGTCGAGTCGATGCCACTGGACAGGAACGAGCCGACCGGCACGTCGGAGCGCATGTGCATGCGCACGCTCTCCCGCAGCGTCTCCCGGATCTCGTGGTACAGCTTCTGCTCGTCGTCAACCGGCGCCGGCCGGAACACCGGCCGATACCACCGCCGTACGTCGATGCGCCCACCCGGGGTCCAGTTCAGGTACTCCCCCGAGCCGATCCGGCTGATGCCCTTGTGCAGGGTGCCGGGCTCCGGGACGTACTGAAGGGTCAGGTAGTGGCTCAGGTTGGCCGTGTCGACGCCCGCGTCACCCTGGTAGTTGCTGTGCGCGAACGGCAGCAGCGCCTTCTTCTCCGACGCCAGGTAGAGGCCGTCGGCGGTCTCCAGGTAGTGCATCGGCTTGATGCCGAAGTAGTCGCGGGCACCGAACGCGCGCCGCTCCTGCCGGTCCCAGATGACGAAGGCGAACATGCCCCGCAGCCGGGTGAGCACCTGCTCACCCCAAAAGTGGTAGCCGGCGACGATCACCTCGCCATCACCGGCGGTGGCGAACTGCGCGCCGAAGTTCCTGATCAACTCCTCGCGCAGCTCGATGTAGTTGTAGATCTCACCGTTGAAGGTGAGCAGGTAACGGCCGTTCGCGTAGGGCAGCGGCTCGTGGCTCGACGCGACGTCGATGATGGCCAACCGCTTGTGGGCGAACACGCCGTCCGCGTACCGGCCGGAAGCGTCGCCGACCACCTCGACCCCGGTCTCGTCGGGGCCGCGGTGGTGCAGGCATTCCAACGCTCCGGCGATGTGGTCGCGATGCGCTGCGGCGTTGCCGTTCGCGCTGAAGAAGGCCAGAAGTCCGCACATGGTGGCCATCTTTCCACGCGCGCTGTCGGCCCTTGCAGCCGTCCGTCGATCCACCCGACTCCCGGGGGCGTCAGCGCGAACCGGGGCGCGCGGTACCGTCGGGATCAGCAACGAGGCGGAGGGAGCGGCGCAATGACCGAGGGACAAACCGACGGTACGCCGACGGACGGCACGGAATCGCACGATCCGGACTTCCCGGAGGCGTTCCTGTCCTTCATGCGGCAGGGCTGGCGCGACACCGCGCTCCCCGTGTCGCCCCGGCCGGAGACGCCGAACTACGCCAAGCGGCGCGCCGCGCTCTCGGCGGCCTTCCCCGGCGAGACGCTCGTCATCCCCACCGGCACCGAGAAGGTCCGGGCCAACGACACCGACTACCCGTTCCGGCCGGGCAGTGACTTCGCCTACCTGACCGGCGACCACGACGCCGACAGCGTGCTGGTGCTGCGCCCCAACGGCTCCGGGCACGACGCGACGCTGTACATGCGGCCCCGATCGTCCCGGGAGACCGACGAGTTCTTCCGCAGCCGCAACGGCGAGCTGTGGGTGGGCCGGCGGCACACGCTCAGCGAGAAGTCGACCGAGCTGGGCCTGCCCACCGCCGACCTGACCGGCCTGGAGGCGACCCTCGCCGACCTGGCGCCGGGGCGTACCCGGGTGTTGCGCGGTTTCGACGCCCAGGTGGACGCGGCCGTCCGCGCCTACGACGGCCCGCGCGCCGAGGGCCAGCCGGCCCGCGACCGGGAGCTGGCGATCGCCATCTCGGAGATGAAGCTGGTCAAGGACGAGTGGGAGATCGGCCAACTCCAGGACGCGATCGACGCCACCGTCCGCGGCTTCGAGGACGTGGCCCGGATCCTCCCGGCCGACCGCGCGGTGTCCGAGCGGCTCCTGGAGGGTGTCTTCGCGCTGCGGGCCCGGCACGACGGCAACGACGTCGGGTACAGCTCGATCGTCGGCGCCGGCGAGCACGCCACGATCCTGCACTGGGTGCACAACCACGGCGCCACCCGCCCGGGTGACCTGCTGCTGATGGACATGGGCGTCGAGGGCCGCAACCTCTACACCGCCGACGTCACCCGGGTCCTGCCGGTCAACGGCCGGTTCACCGCGCTGCAACGCCAGGTCTACGACATCGTGTACGCCTCGCAGCAGGCCGGCATCGACGCCATCCGTCCCGGAGTGACGTTCAAGGACGTCCACCTGACCTGCATGCGGGTGCTCGCCGAGGGCCTGTCCGAACTGGGCCTGCTGCCGGTGAGCGTGGACGAGGCGATGGACGAGAAGTCGACCGTCTACCGGCGGTGGACGCTGCACGGCTTCGGCCACATGCTCGGCATCGACGTGCACGACTGCTCCAACGCCCGCAAGGAGACCTACCGCGACGGCGCGCTGGGCGAGGGCTACGTGCTCACCGTCGAGCCCGGCCTGTACTTCCAGCCGGAGGACGAGCTGGTCCCCGCCGAGCTGCGCGGCGTGGGCATCCGGATCGAGGACGACGTACTGGTCACCGCGTCCGGCGCGGTGAACCTGTCGGCCGGGCTGCCCCGCACCTCCGACGAGGTGGAGACCTGGCTGGCCGAGCAGCGTGAGGCCGGCCCCCGCCTGCCCGGCTGACCGTCGCACCAGCCCCGCCGCCCGACCACCGCACCGGCGCCGCCGCCAGCCGACCACCGGCCCGGCGACGCCGGTGCGCTGTTGTCGACGAGCTCCGGCCCAGCGCCGGTGCGCCGGTGTTGAAGACCTCCGGCCCGGCCCAGCGCCGGTGCGCCGGTGTTGACAAGACCTCCGGCTCGGCCAAGCACCGTGCTGCGCCGCCCGGGTAGCGGCAGCCCGCACCCGTGGCGGCCGACCACTCCCGTGATCCACTCGGCTTCACGGAAACCGCCCCATCCAGGCCGCACGGACACCGCCCTGTACTGAAACCCGAGTGGATCACGCCCGTGGGCACGCCTGCGGCGTGGTCGGCGGGCGGCACGTGGGTCGGCGGGCGGCACGTGGATCGGTGGGCGTTGCCTGTCCCGCGATGGCGGTGACATTCGCCCGTCAGAGCCGCCTTTGCGCTGCTCACGCCCTTTTCACCGGCCCGGACCGCCTGCCCGGCCTCATCCGGCCTGCGCCAAATGCGGGGTTATCTCGGATAAGTCCGCGTCGCGAAGATGGTTCTCATACGGTGGGGATCAGAGGCTGCAACCCATTTGTAGCTGGTCGTGGCGCCTCGGGCGGTGCGATCCCGTCTGGTAGCAGGAGAGGGCGGAAGGCTCTGATGTCCAACGACGTAACGAGTACCGACGGCGGGGCCTCGACAGCTCCGCCGACACGACGACGGCGGGCGCTGTGGGTCGCCGGCGTTGCCGGGTTGACCGGCGTGGTCGGCCTGGCGGCCCTCGGCGGTGTGGCCGCCCGGGATGACAAGCCCAAATCCGACCAGGTGTCCGACGCGCAGCCGTCGACCAACCGGCAGAACGTCAGCGACGCTGGCGGCGCGGACGAGAACGGCGCCAAGGAAACCGACGCTCAGGACCACGAGTGGGGCGGCGACGACTGGAGCGGCTTCGACGACCGGTCCGGCGACGACAAGCGCCAAGGCGACAAGCGCCAGGACGACAAGCGCGACGAGAAGGACCGCGGCAGGCAGGTCCCGTGCGACACCGACAAGCTGATCCAGGCGATCACCTTCGCCAACAACGAGGACGGCGGCGTGTTGGATCTGGCCAAGGGCTGCACCTACACGCTGACCCGTAACCAGGACGGCAACGGCCTTCCGGTGATCACCGAGAACATCACCCTGAAGGGCGAGCACACCACCATCGGCCGGGAGGCCACCGCCGACGAATTCCGCATCCTCAACGTCGGCCCCGGCGGGCGCCTCACCCTCAAGGGCCTGAGCATCAGGGGCGGCCAGACCCTGCAGTCCCCGATAACCGCCGACCCGGCGGCGGTCTGGGCGCCGTACTCGGCTCTGGCCCGCTCCACCGCCACCGGCACGGCAGCGAAGCCCGCACCGGCACCGGCGACGAAGGCAGCACCGGCGACCAAGGCAGCACCCGCCGCCAAGGCCGCCGCACCAGCGGCCAAGGGGGCACCAGCCGCCAAGGGGGCACCAGCCAAGCCCGCCGCAACAACAGCGGCCAAGGCGGCAGCGAAGCCCGCCGCGACAACGGCCGCCAAGGCAGCACCCGCCGAGGCACCCGCGGCCAAGGCGGCACCCGCCGAGGCACCCGCGGCCAAGGCGGCATCAGCAACCAAGGCCGGACCGGCCACGGCAGCGGCAACAACGGCCGTCAAGGCCGCACCGGCCATGCCCGTGCTGGCGAAGCCGGCGCCGGCCGGGTCGGCGGTGACGCCGCTGGTCGAGGAGCCCGGGTTCACCGACGGTGCCGGGGTGCTGGTGCAACCCGGTGGTCGGGCCGAGATCCTGGACAGCGAGTTGCTCTACAACCAGTCCGGTAGCAACGGCGGTGGGCTGGCCAACTTCGGCAGCACCAGGCTCAGCAAGACGACGGTCGCGCACAACACCGCCTTCTTCGCCGGCGGCGGCATCTTCAACGCCGGCGTACTCCAGGTCGACGAGTCGAAGATCAAGGACAACACCGCGATCATCGGTGGCGGTGGCATCTCCAACGGCGCGCCGGCGATCCGCAGCGAGGGTGTTGTGGGCGGTTCGGTCTGGGTCTACAAGAGCGAGGTCACCGACAACGAGACGCTCGGCTTCGGCGGCGGCGTGCTGGATGTCGAGGGCACCACGACGCTGCACCAGACGACGGTCGGTGACAACACCGCGGCGCTCGAGGGTGGTGGCATCGCGGTGGCGGACAGCCAGCTCACCCTCAAGGACGCCACGGTGGTCAGGAACAGCACCGCTCGCGAGGGTGGCGGCCTGTTCGTGAGCTCCGACAGCGTCGCGACGATCGAGAGCAGCAGGATCAAGGACAACACCTCGATCTTGTGGGGCGCCGGCCTCTACAACGACGACGGCGTCACCACGCTGCGCGACAGCGAAGTGGTGGGCAACCGGGCCGTCGGTCCGATCGCCCGCGGCGGCGGCATCGTCAACGCCGACGGGAGCGAGGTCAGACTCCACCGGACGACTGTGGCGCACAACTTCTCCACCCTTGAGCCGGGGGGCATCTTCAACAGCTTCGGCGGCACCGTGACGCTTGATGACGAGTCCGCGGTCACCGCCAACCGCCCGACCAACTGCTTCAACGTTTCGGACTGCTTCGCCTGATCGGGTGGGGCTGAACCACATAGAGAGGTACGCCCCTCCGTGCCGTCACCGGCTCGGAGGGGCGTACCCGTTTTGGCAGGTCAAGAGGGTTCTACGGCCGTCCTGGGCGGCAGTGGGTCCGGCGGGGTGTCCCGGCCCTTCCCGACGCAACATGAACCGAATGTGGGGTTCTCTCGGATAAGCCCGCGAGGCGAGGAACCTTCTCATACGGTGGTTTTGGGAGCTACAACCGATTTGTAGCAGGGGACACCCGTCTGACGGCGGCGACCCTGTCTGGTACGAGGAGAGGGCAGAGAGCTCCGATGTCCAACTACCTAACGAACAACGAAGCCTCCGGGCGGGCGACGGCCAAGCGCCGCCGCAAGCTCTGGCTCGCCAGTGGCGTGGCCGGTTTGACGGGCGTGATCAGTCTCGCGGCGGTTGGCGTCGCGGGCAGCGCCGGAGCGGTCGGCCTGAACTGGAACACCGCGCAGGTCAGCAAGGACGGCGACCAGCGGGGTGACGAGGCACGCGACTGGGACAAGGACGAGGACCGGAACAAGGACCGGGACAAGGACAAGGACAAGGACCGGGACAAGGACCACGAGCGCGGGAAGGAGGTGCCCTGCGACACCGACAAGCTGATTCAGGCCATCGTGTTCGCCAACAACAAGCACGGCGGTGTGCTGGAGCTGGCCAAGGGCTGCACCTACAACCTGACCCGCAACGACTACGAGGGCAACGGCCTTCCGGTGATCACGGAGCACATCACCCTCAAGGGTGAGCACACCACGATCTCCCGGGAAGCCACGGCCGACTACTTCCGCATCCTCAACGTCGGCGCCGGTGGTCACCTCACCATCAAGGGCCTGACCATCAAGGGTGGCCAGACCCTCGAGCTGGAGAACGGCGTCGAGCCGGCCGCGGTCTGGGCGGCCTACTCGGACTCCGAGGCGCTCGCCGCGCAGGTGAAGGCGGGCACCCCGTTGGCCCAGGCGCTCAGCACCCGACAGGCCAACCCGAAGGCAGGCCTGAAGGCCGCGCCGAAGGTCACCAAGAAGGTCACGCCGGGCGTCGTCACGCCGCTCGTCGAGGAGCCGGAGGAGAACGACGGCGCCGGCATCCTGGTCCAGCCGGGCGGCACCGCCGAGATCCTGGAGTCCGAGGTCGTCCTGAACCAGTCCGGCGGCAACGGCGGCGGTGTGGCCAACTTCGGCACCACGAAGATCTGGCACAGCACCGTCACCCGTAACACCGCCTTCTTCTTCGGTGGCGGTGTCTTCAACGCCGGCCTGCTCAAGGTCGAGGAGTCGAAGATCACCGACAACACCGCCGTCATCGGTGGTGGCGGTATCTCCAACGGCGCCGCGGAGATCTTCACCGACGACGTCAACGGTGGGACCGTCGAGCTCAAGAAGGCCGAGATCACCGACAACGAGACGCTCGGCTTCGGCGGCGGCTACCTCGACATCGAGGGCAACACCACGGCGTACGAGACGAAGTTCGCCTCGAACACCGCGGTCCTCGCCGGTGGCGGCCTCGCGGCGGCGGACAGCCAGCTCAACCTGCACCACGTCGTGATCGAGAAGAACAGCACCGCCGGTGTCGGTGGTGGTGTGGCCATCGCCTTCGACAGCGCGGTCACGTTCGAGAAGAGCGCCGTCAAGGACAACACCGCCGGCTTCTTCGGCGGCGGGCTCTTCAACGCTGGCAGCGTCACCACGCTGCGCGACAGCGAGGTCGTCGGCAACCGGGCCGTGGGTCCGATCGGGGTCGGCGGCGGCATCTTCAACATCTTCGGCGAGGTCAACCTGTCGAAGACGAAGGTCGCCCACAACTTCTCCACCTTCGAGCCGGGCGGTGTCTTCAGCTTCTTCGGAGAGGTGAACGTGGACGACAAGTCCGCCATCACCGCGAACCGTCCGACGAACTGCCTGGCCATCCCGGGCGGCAGCATCGAGAACTGCTTCGCCTGATCGAAGAGGTAGCGCCAGCACAACGCACCGGCCCCCTTCCGCGCCACGCGGAAGGGGGCCGGTTCACGTTCACTACCTCTGGACGAACACCGCCACGCTGCGCGCCGGGACGCTGAACGTGCCGGCCGCCCGGTCGAACGAGGCGGTACGCAGCACCGGATCGGCCGAGTCGACGAGCACCGGGTGCAGCGCCACATCCGCACCGCGCAGGTCGGCCACCGTCTGCGTCGCCGTCTCCGGGGTGCCGTTGAAGACGACAGTCACCGACTGCCACGCCCCGCCCAGCCCCCGGGCGTCCAGCGTCATGGTCAGCACGCCCGGCGTCTCCTGCTCCCCGGACAGCGGGAACGCCACCCGCCGCTGCACCTGCTCGGCGGTGGCCAGCCCGAACACCGGCGACGACGCCCGGATGCGCAGCAACTCGGCGTACCGGGCGTTCGTGGTGTTGATCGCCGCGCAGTCCGGCACCAGCGCCGGGTCCGCCAAGAGCGGCAACGCGTACGACCACTTGTCCTCGTTGTCGGGCGCGGGCGGCAGACCGGCGCCGAACCCGTTGCCCCGTTCACAACCCCAGCGGATCTGGTTGAACCAGTCACCGGAGTTGAACGAGTTGCGGTCCAGCGACTTCGACCGCAGCCGCTCGGTGCCGGCGGTGACGAACCCGGTGCCCTGCCCCAGCACCACGCTGCCCAGGGCCAGCACCTGCATCCGGGAGCGGTCCGCCGCCGAGGTGGCCTGCGGCAGCTTGTACGCCAGCGCGTCGTACAGGATCTCGTTGTCGTGCGCGTCGACGTAGGTGACGGCCTCCCCCGGCGCGGCGGTGTAGCCGGCCGGGGAGCCGTTGTAGTCCACCTGCTCCCCGGTGACCTGCCGCCCGGCGGTGTCGGTGAACCGGTAGCCGCGCAGGTTGCCGGTCAGCCCCACCTTGATCAGGTCGTGGGCGTGCAGCAGGCGGGCCTTCTGCTCGGCCGGTGACCCGTTGACCGTGTCGCCGTTCGGGTCGGTGTAGAGCCCGGACGCGAAGCCCTGCACCCGTGGGTTGGTGTCGAACGGCCCGCCGCCGCGCACCGCGTCGCGCAGCCGGTCGTTGAAGGTGCCGATGCCGGTGCCGGCCATGTTGGCCTGGGTGGCCTGGACGAACCGGGCGTCGTTGGCGACCTCGCCGAAGTTCCAGCCCTCGCCGTAGAGCAGGATCGACCGGCCGTCCACGCCGTCGCGGGCGACGGTCAGCCGGTCCAGCGCCGCGCGGACGGCCAGGATGTTCGCCTTCGGGTGGTGACCCATCAGGTCGAACCGGAAGCCGTCCACCTTGTACTGCCGCGCCCAGGTGACGAGCGAGTCCACGACCAGCTTGCCCATCATGGCGTGCTCGGGAGCGGTGTTGGCGCAGCAGGTGGAGTTGGCGACCGTGCCGTCCTCCAGCAACCGGTGGTAGTAGCCGGGCACGATCTGGTCGAGCACCGACTTCGGGTCGGTGCCGGCCGCGGCCGTGTGGTTGTAGACCACGTCCATGACGACCCGCAGGCCGGCGTCGTTCGCCCCGGCGACCATCCGCCGGAACTCGGTGGTCCGCGCCGCCCCGGCCGGGTCGACGGCGTAGCCGCCCTCGGGCACGGTGTAGTGCAGCGGGTCGTATCCCCAGTTGTAGCCGTCGGTGTCGGCGACCGCCGCCACGCACTTCTGCTGTTCGGCGGAGTCCGGCGGGAGCGCGGCCAGGTCGCAGGCGGGTTGACGCTGGTCGGCCCGCCGCTCCGGGATCGTCGCGAAGTCGAACGCCGGCAGCAGGTGCAGGTGGCTGACACCGGCGTCACCGAGGGCCTTCAGGTGGGTCATGCCGGCGGTCTTCGGGTCGGTGAAGGCGAGGAACGTCCCCCGCCGCTCGGCCGGCACGGTCTCGTCGGCGATGGAGAAGTCCCGCACCGACAGCTCGGTGATCTGCGCCTTCGCCGGGGGCACCGGAGCCGGTTTGCGCAGCGTCCGCCAGCCCGCCGGGGCCAGCGCCGGGTCGTTCAGGTCGACCAGCTGGCTGTGCGTGGAGTCCGCGGCGAGGGCCACCGAGTACGGGTCGGTCACCGCCGCGGTGACCATCTTCTGCGCGGCGGGCTGCCACGCCCGCACCTGGTACCGGTAGTACTTCCCGGCCCAGCTCTGGTCGCCGCGCGCCGACCACACACCGGTGCGGTCGTCGCGCCGCATCGGCACGGTCCTCGGCGCGGCGGTGGGCGAGTCGAACAGCTGCAACGCCACCGTCCGCGCGGTCGGCGCCCACAGCGCGACGCTCGGCGTCCGGCCCGCGAACGTCGGCCCGAGGGTGGCGTCGGCGGCCCGCGCGTACACGTCGTCGAGCACCCCGGGGATCTGCACGCCGGTCGCCGCGAGCAGGGCACCCTCCGCGTCGCGCTCGGTCACCAGCACCTGCCCCCGCAACGCCGCCGGGACCTTGGCCAGGTCGCCCCGGTCCAGGGCGAAGCTGCGGTACGACCACAGGTGCGGGAACCTCGCGCGCTGGGCCTCGGTGAGCCCGTTGCGCTGCGCCCGCAACGGCAACGTCGTGTACGTCCCGGTCAGCTCCCCGTCGGCCACGCCGACCCCGCCCTCGGGCGCGACGACGAGCGCGTACGTCCTGCCGTCGGTCGGCGACGTCTGCCACGCCACGGTGGACCTGTCGATCCAGTGTGCCTTCTGCTTGCCGATGTCGGTGTCCCCGCTGGCGGTGGTCGTCGTCGTCGGCAGCAACCGGCCCGGCGTGGCGGCGAGCAGCCACACCTCCCGGCCCGCGCCGGCCAGGTCGAGCCGCTGATCGTCGGGCAGGTCCTTGGTGTCACCGTTGTGGATGATGTAGTTCAGCGCGCTCGCGCCGGCCGCCAGCGGCACCTGGAACACCGCCCCGAACGCGTCGGTCCGGACGGGCTTCAGCGGCGTCGACCACTCGGTCGGGTTGGCCGCGCCGTCCCACACGTGCAGGCCCCAGCCGTCGTAGGTGTTGTCGGCCCGCCGGTAGTGGATCACCGCGGTGCCCTCCTCGACCGGCGGGTCCGGCTCACCGGTGGCTGCCTGCCGGGTCGGGTAGATCGTCGGGTCGCCCTGTTTGAGCCAGATCTCCCCGGTGGAGGTGACGTCGATGCTGCGGTCCTGGGCGACGTCCTTCGTACCAGCCTTGTCGACGACCAGGAAGTTCACCGACGTCGCGCCCGGCTTGAGTTTCACCCACGCGAACCGGCCGTAGGTGTCCTCTCCCGCGAACGGCTGCCCGCTGGGCCACTCGGTGACGTACGCCGGGTCGATGTCACCCCAGGCGTACAGCCCCCAGTCGTCGTACCCACCCGCGGGGCGCTGGTAGTGCACCACCGCCCAGTCCCGCGAACCGCCGGGCGGGGGCGTACCCACGGTGGCGGTGGACCGGGCCGTCGCGGTGCGGCCCCGGCCGTCGCGGACCACCGCCCTGTACTCGATCCGGGTGCCGCCGGCCAGGCCGGTCAGGTCGTGCTGCACGGTGTACGGCGCGTGGTCCGCGCTGCCCAGCAACGTCCACCGCCCACCCGCGACCCGGGCGGCGACGGTGACGGTGGCGAGGGGGTCACCTGTCACCTGGGCGGTGACCGCGGCCCGGGTGGCGACCGGCGCGTCCGGGGCCGGGCTGGTGATGGTGACGGTCGGCTTGCCGGCCGCCTGCGCGATGGGGGTGCCGGCCCGGTACACCACCGCCGACAGCGGCGGCACGGTCAGGCTCAGCTTGCCGTCGGCGCCGGCCGTGGCAGTCTGGCTGCCGCCGTAGATGCCGGTGAAGGTTGCGCCGGCCGACCAGGTGTCCACGGTGACAGTCTGCGCGGTGTCGGCGTTGTTCACCGCCACCACGTACTCGGTCCGGTCGGCGGGGGCGATCCGGGACGCGGCGAACACGCCCGGGCCGTCGGCGGCGTACCGGGTGACCTGCACACCGTCGCGCAGCCCGGGGTGCGCCTGGCGCAGCCGGCCCAGCTCGGCGATCGTCCGGTACAGCGGGTGGCCGGTGTCGAACTGGTCGCTGGCGTGGGTGCGGTCGGTGCCGAGCAGGTCGTCGTCGAGGTAGTCGGGCACCTTCGACGCGAACATGTCCTGCCGGGCGTCCTTGTCCCCGCCGGGTCCGGTGAAGCCCTGCTCGTCGCCGGAGTAGATCACCGGTTGACCCCGGGTCAGGAACATCAGCTGGTGCGCGAGCTGGTCGCGGCGCAGGTGGCTGGCCGGGTCGGTGCCACCGCCGGCGATGAACGACCCGATCCGGCCCATGTCGTGGTTGCCGAGGAAGGTGGGCGACCGGCCCGCGTCGGTGTCCCGGGCGGCGTAGAGGTCGTCGCGGGCGTACACGTCGGCGAGCGCCTTCGCCGAGCCGGCGCCGGCGGTGTAGCCGCGCGCGGCCTCCTGGAAGGCGAAGTCGAGAGTCGCCGGCAGGCCACCCTGCCGCACGTAGCGGGAACTGACCTCCGGGTCGGCGCTGTACACCTCACCGAACATGAAGAAGTCCTTCTTGCCGGCCTTCTCGGCGGCCCGCTCGATGCCCTGGCTGAACTGCGGCCAGAACTCCATGTTGACGTGCTTCACGGTGTCCAGCCGGAACCCGTCGACGCCGATCGCGCCAATCCAGTCCCCGTACGCCTTGGTCATCCCCCGGACCACCTCGGGCCGCTCGGTCCACAGGTCGTCGAGGCCGAAGAAGTCGCCGTACTCGCTGTTCTCGCCCGCGAAGGTCGAGTCCCCCCGGTTGTGGTACATGGTCGCGTCGTTCAGCCACGCCGGAACCTTGACGCTCGCGTCACCCGGCTCCGGAAGGACCGGGGTGTACGGGAAGGACTCCTTGTCGACCGGCGGGAACGCGCGGCTGCCGTCCGCGTAGTGGCGATCCTCGAACGCCCGCCCCTGCGCGTCCGTGTACGGCGAGGTCGCCTTGTCCACGTACGCGTACGTGTCCTCGGCGTACTTGATCACGTCGGCGGTGTGGTTGACGATCACATCGAGGTAGATCTTGATGCCGCGCCGGTGGGCGAGCGTGACCAGCCGCTTCATCTCCTCGTTGGTGCCGAAATGCGGGTCCACCTGGGTGAAGTCGGTGATCCAGTAGCCGTGGTAGCCGGCCGAGATGTCGTTGCCGGCACCCTGCACCGGCCGGTTCTTGAAGACCGGGGCGAGCCAGATGGCCGTGGTGCCCATCCCCTGGATGTAGTCCAACCTGTCGATGACGCCCTTGAGGTCACCGCCGTGGTAGAAGCCCTTGTCGGTCGGGTCGAGCCCGGTCCGCAACCGGTCACCGGTCAGCCCGCCCGGGTCGTTGCGGGGGTCACCGTTGGCGAAGCGGTCCGGCAGGACGAAGTAGAACTGCTCGGCGCGCGCCGGGTTGTCGCCCGCCTTGAGCAGCGCCTCGGCGGTGGGTTCGGCACGCCACTGCGCGGCGCCGGTGGGGGCGAACACGGCGGCGTCGGACGACCGGACAGCGGCGGCGGCCGGATGCGCGGCGACCGGAGTGCCGACGAGCGTGAGGGTGAGCAGGGGGACGAGGGCCAGCAGGGCGGTGCGCGGTATCGGCGTGGGTCTCATCGACGCCTTCCTCTGGTCGTGATGCGCCGCACGCTAACCCTTGCCGAAACATTCTGCAATGCCTTGCAAACATGGTCGTAACACAGCAGCATCCTTGCGGAAGCGCCGCTCAGAATCCGCTACAGCGCACCCCGTCGACAGTGCACTCACGGGGGGTGCTGGAGGTCCGCTCCAGGTGGAACCGCAACGACACCGACCCGCCGGGCCGCACGTCCACCCCACTGACGTAGGTGAAACCGTCGCCCGACTGACGAAGCGTCCCCTGTGGCACGCCCTCCACCCAGGTGGTCACCAACCGCCCACCGGAGAACTCCAACCGGACCGTCCACCCACGACTCTGCGAGGACCGGTTGACCATCGACACCTCGCCGATGAAACCCCCGTCGAAGCTCTGCACCACCCGGTACCGCCCACTCATCGCCGGCTGCCCCTGCGGAGCCCGACTCGGTGACCGCGTCACCACCGGCCCACTCCCCGTCGCGCCGACAGACGGGCCGACCGACGGCGACCCCGCCGACGCGCTCGTCGGCAGCCCGCTCGCCCGCCCGGACAACCCCGGCCGCACCGGCGGAGGCGACGACGCCGGGCCGGGAGCGCTCGGCAACCCCACCCCCGTGGGCAGCGGCACCACCGGGGGCACCGGCGCGCCGTCCGGCGCGGGACTACGCCCCCGGTACGCGCCCAGGGCCATGAAGAGCAGGACCACCATCACGAGGACACCAACGCCCACCACGATCCAGGGCGACGACACGATCGCGGCCCGACCGTGCGACAGCCACGGGGCACGACGCATTCCGGACATGTACCTCCCTCAGCGCACCGTCCGGGCAGCCTAGCGATCGGCGGCCGGAGCCGGAAGCGCCAACGACACGCCCCGCCGCGGCACCCTCCCGGCTCAGCCGAGCCGGCAGTCGACCCCGTTGATCGTGCACCGGAGCGGCCGCTGCGCCGACTCACCCCAGCCGACCCGCAGCCGCACCGTCCGAGAGTCACCCGCCTCCAGCGAACGCGTGCCACGCACCACGAACTCGCCGTTCCCCCGGCCCCGCACCGAGACACCCGAGTCGTCAGTGGCCCGCAGAGCCCACAGGTCGTCGTCGAACGCCAACTCCACCGACCAGTCCACCGACCGACCCGACTCGTTCACGATCGACAGCACCGCGGCGTCGCCGTCCCAGCCGTTCTCACCGACCTGGTACCGGGCACCCACCGTGCCGTTCGTCGGCGTGACCGGCACGACCGGCGCCGCCGGCGCACTCGTCCGCGCCGGAGTCGGCGAACTGGTCACGGTGGTGGCCCGCGGCGACGGCGTCCGACCACTGCGCGACGGTCGCGGCGACACCGAGCGCCGCTCCACCGCGGCCGAACTTGGCCCACCGGTGGCCGACGAGGCAGCCGGCACGGTCGGCAGGAACACCGTGGGTGCGGCCCGCGGCGCGACGTCCCGCTCCCTGGTCCGGAACGACAGCAGCGCGATCACCAGGAGCACCACCAGCGCACACACACCGAGCAGCACCACGACCCACGGCATCGATGCCAACACCCGCGCCGCTCGTGTCCCTGCCGCACCGTCCGGCCGCACCGCCATCAGGTCTCCCCTCGTCCCCACCGACGCGACAGCGTAGCCAGCACCGCACCCACCGGAAACCCGGCGGGTACGGATCGCGCCAACCGGCCGGCAGGCCACGGAAAACGGCTCGACTCCACCGACGATCCCGGTGGGTCGCGCCCGGCCCAGGCCCCCCGAGGTCACACGTCAGCGCGGCGGCACCCGCACCTCGATTTCGGCACCCAGTCGGGCATCCGCGGCCAACCCCAGGTCGTCACCGCTCCAGAACCGCCCCGGGTCGTACCAGTTCGGACGCCGACCCGCCGGCAGCAACCCCATCGCCTCGTAGGTCACCGCCACCACCTCGGCGCAGTACGCCGTCTCCAGCGCCCGATCCCGCTCCCCGGCCGAGCCAGTCGGGTTGCCGGAGGTGGCCGAGTTGGCGTGGGTGGCCGAGTTGCCCTGGGGAGCCGGGCTGCCCGGGTTGCCCTCGGTGGCCGGGGCTGGCCGAGATCCTGGCCGGCCGGGGAGCGCCAGCGCGGACAGGCGGGGGCGCGGCAGCGACGGCACCCGACCACGCACCCAGCGCCACGCCAACTGCGCCGTCGACGGGAACGGCGTGCCGTCCAACCGCGCGATCGTCCGCAGCACCGCCTGCTCCATCTCGCCGTCGGCAGGCGGATCGAGTTGCCGCAGCCAGGCCCGTTGGCCGTACCGGTTGGCCCAGACGCAGACCGCGTCGCGCAGGTCGTGCAGTTGGACGCCGCGCTGGTGGGTGCCCGACCACAGATCCGGCAACGACCTGCCCAGCTCCGCGTGCCACATCAACGGCGGCATGTCGTCCAGCACGACCGCCATCCCGACGTGGTTGACCGGGCTGTTGGTAATGGACTGGATCGCCCGGTCCGGCACGCTGCGACCCCGGAACACCCACACGTCGCCGGTACGGGTCAGCTCGACGGCCTCATCCAGGCTGATGCTCATGAGGGACTAGCCTAGGCCGATGCGGCAAGGATTGCGGTGGTGGAAGGTCCTCGGTCTGGCCGGCCTCGCTGGCGTGGCGGCCTCCGGCGTGGTCATCGCGCGGGCCGAACGGCGTCGGCGCGCGTACACCCCGGAGGAAATTCGGCAGCGCCTGCGGGAACGTCACGCCCAGGCCGGCGACGCCGCGAAGTCCGCAGACGGCGCCTGACCACCGACCCCGCCCCTCCCGGTGGACGTCCGCCGCGAGGTGACATCTCTGCCCGGGTCCTCGGGCTCGGGCTCGGGCTCGGGTTGATCGTGCTCGGGTTGATCGTGCTGGATCCTGGTTGTAGTGGTCTCCTGCGCGCGGTGAGGGGCCTGTTTCCTGGATCGAGCACGATCATGGGGTGGGTGTCATCGCCGGGTGTGTCGGAGGCGGTGTCCGGTGTCGCCACCGTGGTCACAACCGGCGCAACATCAGGGAGAACTGCCGCCCCGCTGCGACCTGAGGCAGCACTTTCCCTGATCGTGCGCGGATCGTGCTGTGCGCCGGTTGGGGTGCCCGGGGCGGGGTGTCCGGTTCCGGGGGTGTCGGGGTGAGGTGGGTGTCCGGTTTCGCCCCCCCCCCCCGTGTCCTGGGGTTGGGGTCACCCTCGCGGCGGAATCGGTGGCCGGGCGGGGTCGTTATACCTGGCAGACCACCGCAGCAGTCAGGCCCACCGCAGCAGTCAGGGTCGCGAGGCGCGGCTCCGGCCGGGAACATCCGTCCGGCCGCCCCGGTTACATCCCCCGCACGGCCGAGTAGCACCACCGGCCAACCCCCGGGCAGGCGGAATGCGCCACCCCCGGTGGGAGGCGGAATGACCCGCCACCGCGAACGGTTACACCCTGTCCCGACGCCGACCCCTGCGGGTCGCCGGGCAAGAACCCCCCCCTCGCACTTCCCCGCACGATCACCCACCCCCGGGTGTGGTGTGGGCACCCCCGATGCAGAGGAGCACGCCATCATGCGTACCGATCTGATCCGTAAGACCGCCCTGACCGCCGCCGGCCTCGCCTTCACCGGCGGCGCCATCGCCGGACCCGTCACCACCGCGTTCGCCGCGCCGAGCACCGACAAGCCCACCACCCAGACCCAGAACGACCGTAAGGGTCACGGTGAGCGCGAACTGGGCGTGCGCTACGAGGCGCAGCCGAACTTCTACTACTGCGGCCCCGCCGCCACCCGAAACGCGTTGAGTGTGCAGGGCAAGAACATCAACGTCGACGACATGGCCAAGGAAATGGGCACCACCGAGGCCGGCACCAACAGCATCAACGACATCACCCCGGTCCTGAACAAGGAAACCGGCAAGAACGACGCCTACCACAGCGTGGAGATCAGCAGCCCCGACGCCGACGCCAAGCAGACCGACCGGCTACGCGCCGACATCGTCACGACCGTCGACGACGGCCGGGCCGTGGTCGCGAACATCGCCGGCACCAGCACCGACACCGACGGTGTCACCCACTCCTACGAGGGCGGGCACTACATCAGCGTCGTCGGCTACCGCGACAACGGCACCACCGTCAAGATCGCCGACTCCGCCGACCCCAACACCGCCTCCTACTGGATCACCGTCGAGCACCTCGCCGACTGGATCGCCACCCGCGGCTACGCCACCAGCTGACCCACACACACCACCACCGCTTACACCGAAGGGCCGGACCCCACCACGGGGGACCGGCCCTTCGGCATGTGCGTCAGCGCGTCCTCAACCAGCAGCACCGAAGACGATGAGCCGTCCCGGCCGCCAGCGGCTCAGCCAGCCGGCGGGCCGACGGACCGCGCTGGCTCGGCGTCCCCCGCCCGCTCGGCGTCCACTGCTGGCTCGGCGTCCACTGCGGGCTCGGCGTCCACTGCGGGCTCGGCGTCCACTGCGGGCTCGGTCGCCTCGATGCGGTGCGCTCGTCGGCGCAGCCACCAGGTGCTGGCCAGACCGGCGAGCACCGCGAGAACCAGCCCGGCCCAGGAGATGTCCTTGAGCCAGTGCTCGGCCGCCCGGCCCACGCTGAACAACAGGTAGGTGGTACCGAACGCCCAGACCAGCCCACCGGCGGCGTTGGCCAGCAGGAATCGCCGGTACGGCACGTGCAGTGCCCCGGCGAGCGGGCCGGCCAGGATCCGCAGCAGCGCGACGAAGCGGCCGAAGAACACAGCCCAGACGCCGTAACGGGCGAAGCTCTGCTCGGCTCGGACGAGTTGGGCGGGTCCGAGATGGCGGGGGAACCGCCGGCCCAGTCGGGCCAGCAGTGGACGACCACCGCGACGGCCGACCGCGTACCCGATGGAGTCACCGACGATCGCACCGGTGGCCGCGGCGGTGGCCACCCACTCCGGTTCGACCACGCCCGTGGCGGCGAGCAGTGCGCTGCTGACCAGGACGATCTCACCCGGCAGAGGGATGCCCATGCTCTCCACGCCGATAACGCCGCCGACCAGCAGGTATACCGCGATCGGTGGCAGCGACACGAGCCAGTGCTGGACGTCGAACACGGTTGACCCCTTCTCCGACCGGCCTCGAACCCTACCCGCGGCCGGCTGGCCCGGTGGCCCTCCGCACCTCCCGCAAGCCGTCCTAGGAGGCTAGGGGTGAGGGTGGGCTGGAGGCCGACACTCGGGTTGCGCAAATAGCAAGACGGACGTACGGTTTTGTTAAGAGCGTGATCGGGCGGTAAGTGTCACCTAACCTCGGCGGTACCCCGACCGGTGCGACAGACTGCTCAGGACTACTTACGGTCGCTGGTGTGAAGGAGTACGACGTGGCGAGCCTCGACACCTTCGGTGCGAAGACCCAGCTACGCGTCGGAGACGCGAGCTACGAGATTTTCAAGATTGACAAGGTGGACGGCCACGCGCGGCTGCCGTACAGCCTGAAGATCCTGCTGGAGAACCTGCTGCGGACCGAGGACGGCGCGAACATCACCGCCGACCACATCGAGCAGCTCGGCGCGTGGGACTCCAGCGCCGCCCCGAGCGTCGAGATCCAGTTCACCCCGGCGCGGGTGCTCATGCAGGACTTCACCGGCGTGCCCTGCGTGGTCGACCTGGCCACCATGCGCGAGGCCGTGCGAGACCTGGGCGGCGACGCCACCAAGGTCAACCCCCTCGCCCCGGCCGAGCTGGTCATCGACCACTCGGTGATCGCCGACCTGTTCGGCCGCGAGGACGCGTTCGCCCGCAACGTGGAGCTGGAGTACGAGCGCAACAAGGAGCGTTACCAGTTCCTGCGCTGGGGCCAGACCGCGTTCAACGAGTTCAAGGTCGTCCCGCCGGGCACCGGCATCGTGCACCAGGTCAACATCGAGTACCTGGCCCGCACCATCATGGAGCGCGGCGGCCAGGCGTACCCGGACACCGTGGTCGGCACCGACTCGCACACCACGATGGTCAACGGCCTGGGTGTGCTGGGCTGGGGCGTCGGCGGTATCGAGGCCGAGGCCGCGATGCTCGGCCAGCCGGTCAGCATGCTGATCCCCCGCGTGGTGGGCTTCAAGCTCTCCGGTGAGATGCCGGCCGGCACCACCGCCACCGACCTGGTGCTGACCATCACCGAGATGCTGCGCAAGCACGGCGTGGTCGGCAAGTTCGTCGAGTTCTACGGCCCCGGCGTGAGCGCCGTACCGCTGGCCAACCGGGCCACCATCGGCAACATGTCCCCGGAGTACGGCTCGACCGTGGCGATCTTCCCGATCGACGCGGAGACGGTCCGCTACCTGGAGCTGACCGGTCGCGACGCCGCGCAGGTCGCTCTCGTCGAGGCGTACGCCAAGGAGCAGGGCCTCTGGCACGACCCGAACCACGAGCCGGACTACTCGGAGCGCCTGGAGCTGGACCTCGGCACCATCGAGCCGTCGCTCGCCGGCCCGAAGCGCCCGCAGGACCGGGTGCCGCTGGGCAGCGCCAAGACGCTGTTCCGCTCGGCGCTGACCGACTACGTCTCCGACGACTCGGTCGGCGAGCGTGACTTCAAGCCGGGCGTTCCCCGCGAGGAGCTGCCGCGCGGTGCCAACGGCCCGGCCGACGAGGCCAGCGCCGAGTCCTTCCCGGCCAGCGACCCGCCGGCCAACGAGTTCAGCGACCCGGCCGACGAGCCGCGTGACCTGGAGACCGCGGCGGTCGGCGCGGGCGGTCGGGCCAGCAAGCCGGTACGGGTCACCGGCGCCGACGGTGTCGAGTACGAGTTGGACCACGGCGCCGTGGTGATCGCCGCGATCACCTCCTGCACCAACACGTCCAACCCGCAGGTGATGATCGGTGCCGCGCTGCTGGCGCGGAACGCCGTCGACAAGGGCCTGAGCCGCAAGCCGTGGGTGAAGACCACCCTGGCACCGGGCTCGAAGGTCGTCATGGACTACTACGAGCGGGCCGGCCTCACCCCGTACCTGGACAAGCTCGGCTTCAACCTGGTCGGCTACGGCTGCACCACCTGCATCGGCAACTCGGGGCCGCTGCCCGAGGAGGTGTCCGCCGCGGTCAACGAGCACGACCTGTCGGTCGTCTCGGTGCTGTCGGGCAACCGGAACTTCGAGGGCCGGATCAACCCGGACGTCAAGATGAACTACCTGGCGTCCCCGCCGCTGGTGGTCGCGTACGCGCTCGCCGGCACCATGGACATCGACCTGGCCAACGAGCCGATCGGTGAGGACACCGAGGGCAACCCGGTCTACCTGCGGGAGATCTGGCCGAACAGCACCGAGATCCAGGACGTCATCGCCCAGGCGATCGGCGCGACCGGGTTCAGTGCCGCGTACGCCGATGTCTTCGCCGGCGACGAGCGGTGGCAGTCGCTGCCCACCCCGACCGGCGACACCTTCGCCTGGGAGAGCGACTCCACCTACGTGCGCAAGCCCCCGTACTTCGAGGGCATGCAGCAGGAGCCGAGCCCGGTCGTGGACATCGCCGGCGCGCGGGTGCTGGCGAAGCTGGGTGACTCGGTGACCACCGATCACATCTCGCCGGCCGGCGCGATCAAGGCCGACTCTCCGGCCGGCACGTACCTCGCCGAGCACGGCGTGCCGCGCCACGAGTTCAACTCGTACGGTTCCCGGCGGGGCAACCACGAGGTGATGATCCGGGGCACCTTCGCCAACATCCGGCTGCGCAACCAGCTGGTCCCCGGCGTGGAGGGTGGCTTCACCGTCAACCACCTCACCGGCGAGCAGACCTCGATCTACGACGCCTCCGTCGCCTACCAGGAGGCCGGCATCCCGCTGGTCGTGCTGGCCGGCAAGGAGTACGGCTCGGGTTCGTCGCGAGACTGGGCTGCCAAGGGCACGATGCTGCTGGGTGTGCGGGCGGTCATCGCCGAGTCGTACGAGCGGATCCACCGCTCCAACCTGATCGGCATGGGCGTGCTGCCGTTGCAGTTCCCGGTCGACGTCACCGCCGAGTCGCTCGGTCTCACCGGCACGGAGACGTTCACCATCACCGGGGTGACCGCCCTCAACGACGGGGACACCCCGCGCACGGTGCAGGTCAGCACCGACACCGGCGTGGAGTTCGACGCGGTGGTGCGGATCGACACCCCCGGTGAGGCGGACTACTACCGGCACGGCGGCATCCTGCAGTACGTGCTGCGCCGCATGATCGCCAACTGATCGCGTACGGCTGGTCGAGGGCCGCTTCCCGCTCCGGCGGGGGGCGGCCTTCGCCGTTCAAGCCGGGGAAGGTTCGCGGTCAGAGCGCCCGGAGTCGCTCGTCTATCGCCGCATCCACCTGCTGGACCTCGTAGCCACGTAACCGCCGCCGCAGGGTGGCCGCCCGCAGCGCGTCGCGCGCGGCAGCCCGCAACACGGTGCTGTCGGCGGCCAGAGCCCCATCGACCTCGGCGAAGAGACTCTCGACCTGACGCATGTCATAACCGCGCAGAGCAACCACGAACGGCAACGGCGTGGTGGCAACTGGTCGCGCCGGTTGGCTCCGGGTGCCCGGAAGCGCGAGTGCGGCCAGCCGTTGGGCTATCGCCGCATCCACGTCCCGGGGGGCGTAGCCCCGTATCCGCCGCCGCAGGGTGGTCGCCCGCAGCGCGTCCCGCGCGGCAGCCCGCAACACAGCGCTGTCAGCAGCCAGAGCCCCATCGACCTCAGCGAAGAGACTCTCGACCTGACCCATGTCATAACCGCGCAGGGTAACGACGAACGGCAACGCCATGTGGCCACCATATCGATAGCCGCTGCGCCGGCAGGGGTGCGGGACAGGGGTGAGCGCTCAGCGAAGCCGCAGCGCGACCGCGCGGGCCTCCTCGTCGGTAAGTGGCAGGAACCAGAGGAAACGGCGGACGATGGCGACCGGGTCGGGTCCGCCGGGCTGGCCGCGCAGGTCTCGGATCGCCCGGCGGGTGATCCGGGAGAACTCGGGGATCAGGGTCGCCCGGCGCGCGGCGTCCGTCGGGGTCGCTCGCAGCACCGGGCAGGGCCAGTCGCTACCGCAGGCGTCGCACGTCCACAGCGGGCCGTCGGCGGTGTGCGCGACCGGCGGGCCGCACCGGGACCGCCAGCGTGATTCGGGTACGACGTTCCCCGCGCGACCGGGACCACGGTACGGAGGGTGCCGTGGCCCGGTTGGGCCGGCGACGTTCGCACGGGGCGAGGCCGGTTGGCCCGGTCGATTGCCCGGCCGATGTGGGCGGTTACAGGGCCTGTTCTCGGGCATCCGGTGCTCCCTCGTCGATGCTGTCCACACAGCACCCTGCCGAGGGTTGCCAAGCGATCACACCGCGTAGAAGTATTTCCTTCCGACGTCTGGAACATTCTGGAGGGGCTGGAGATGAATCGAGCCGTACAGGCGGCGATGGCCGAGAGGGGCCACACAGCGGACAGTCTCGCTGCGCAGATCGGTGTCGATCCGAAGACGGCCGGCAAGTGGGCGAGCACCGGACGAATTCCGCAGACACGTCATCGTGCGCGGGTCGCCGAGTTGCTCGGTCGGAACGTCGACGAGCTGTGGCCGGACGCGCTGAAGCGCCGGACGCCGGCCTGGTTCCGGCCCTGGGCCGAAATCGAGCGCGAGGCACTGTCGCTGCGGTCGTTTCAGCTCGCGTGGATACCGGGCCTGCTTCAGACCAAGGCGTACGCGCTGGCGACGCTGGTCGGTGAGGCGCTGACACCGGCCGAGGCCGACGACCTCGCCGAGGCGCGGCTGAGCCGGCAGGCCATCCTGCGTCGGGAACGCCCGCCGCTGCTCGTCGCGGTCCTCGACGAGGGAGTCCTCCGGCGCACCCTCGACGGCGACCGGGCCATGATGCGGGAGCAGTGCGAGCGGCTGGCCGAGCAGGCCGCGCTGCCGAACGTGTCGCTGTTCGTCGTGCCTGCCGACGTCGGCATGTATCCGGGCCTCGGTGGGCCGTTCACAGTGGCCGAGATGCCGGACGGGGCGCGGGTCGCGCACGTCGACAGTCAGGCGCAGGCGCAACTCATCGACAAGGTTGCCGGCGTTGCTACGCTCGATCGACGGTGGGAACGCATTCGCGACGGCGCCCTGTCGCGGGCGCAGTCCCTCAATCTGATCAGGGAAGCGGCAGCATCATGGACCTGACCGGCGCTCGGTGGCGCAAGAGCAGCAAGAGTGGCAACAACGGCGGCGACTGCGTCGAGGTTGCCGACAACCTCGCGGGCGTCATCGGCGTACGTGACTCGAAGGACCCGGCCGGTCCGGCGCTCGCCTTCGACCCGGCGGCCTGGGCCCGGTTCATGGCAATGGCCAAGCGCGGCTGACCCCTCCCAGCGGTCGAGCGAGAAGATCGCGCCGATCTTGCAGTTTCGGTCGTCGACATGGGCGGGATGCCCCTTGTGTCGGGACAGAAAATGCAAGATCGCGGAGCGGGGACAGAGCGGGCCCGTCGATCATGGAGTTGTGGTGCCTGGTTTGGCAGTTCACGGGGGCTTTTGGTGCCCACCACAACTCCATGATCGGCGAGGCGGAGCCGGTCCAGATGACCGACGTACCGCTCCTGATGGCGTGCGACCGCTCCGCTAACGGGCGAGGTCGTCGGCACGCTCAAGCAGCGCTCGGCGCTCGGCGGTCGACCCGGCCGCTGCCGCCGCCTCCCGGAACAGGCCGGCGGCACGCAGTCGGTCACCCTGCCGGGCCACCAGGTCGGCCTCCACCGCCACGGTGAGTGGATAGCCGTCCAGCCCGCCCCCGGCGCGCGTCGCGTCGAGCAGGTCCAACCCGACGGCCGGGCCGTACGCGTAGCCGTGCGCGACAGCGCGGTTGAGCGCGATCACCGGTGAGGGGCGGATGTCGGCGAGCGCGTCGTAGGCCCGGGCAATCGCCGGCCAGTCGGTGTCGTCGGCCGAGACGGCGGTGGCGTGGCACGCGGCGATCCGCGCCTGCCACGCGTACGGCCCGTCGCGGCGTACCCGATCGAGCGCGGCCAGGCCCTCGGCGATGCCGGCGCGGTCCCACCGGTCGCGGTCCTGCCGCTCCAGGGTGAGCAGGGCGCCGGCGGCGTCCCGGCGGGCGTCGCGGCGGGAGTGCTGGAACAGGAACAGCGCCAGCAGCGCGGCCACTTCGGACTGCTCCGGCATGAGCCGGTCGAGGAGCCGGGCCAGTCGGACCGCCTCGTCGGCGAAGGCCGGCTCGCCGTCGGCGACGTAGCCCCGGGTGAACAGCAGGTACAGCACGGCGAGGACGCCGGGCAGCCGCTCGGTCAGCGCCGGCCCACTTGGCACCCGGTACGGGATGCCGGCCTGCGCGATGCGGGTGCGCGCCCGGGTCAGCCGTCGGGTCATCGTCGACTCGCTGACCAGCAGGAGGCGGGCGATGTCCGCCGTCGGCACACCACACACGGTTCGCAACGTCAACGCCACCCGGGCGTCGAGGGCCAGCGCCGGATGGCAGCAGGTGAAGATCAGACGCAGTCGGTCGTCCACCACGTCCTGCCCCACCTCGGGCTCGGGCTGCGGATCGGTCGGCGTGAGCAATGCCAGGTCGTGCAGCTTGCGGCGCTCCACGCTGGCCCGACGCAGCACGTCGAGCGCCCGGTTACGGGCCACGGTCATCAGCCAGCCACCGGGGTTGGTCGGCACACCGTCGCCGGGCCAGCGTTCCAGGGCGACGGCCAGCGCCTCCTGGGCGCAGTCCTCGGCCAACGCCCAGTCCCCGGTCACCCGGATCAGGGTCGCGACGATCCGGGGGTACGCCTCGACGCCGGCGGCAGCGACGGCCTCCGCCGCCGCCGCGCCGGCCGGCGCCTGGATCCGCACCGGCCGGCGCTGCGAGGTGGACAACGTCGTCAGTCGCTCAGGTCCGCGAACGGGCGCAGCTCCAGTCGCCCCTCGCGGGCCATCGGGTGGGTGCGCGCCACCTCGATCGCCTCGTCCAGGTCGGCGCAGTCGAGCAGGTCGAAGCCCACGATCACCTCGGTGGTCTCCGCGAACGGCCCCTCGGAGATGAGCAGCTCGCCGTCACGGACACGGACGGTGGTGGCCGCGCTGGTCGCCGCCAGCACGTTGCCGGTCAGGCGGCGGCCACGAGAGTCGTTCTCCGCCACCCACTTGTGGATGTCGGGCAACTCGGTGGGGTCGGTGTCCGGCTCGGTGTCGCTGCACACGAACATCAGGTACTTCATCTGGTCGCTCCCTGGTCTCTCGGGGTGTCGCCAGCATGACGATCGGGCGACCGCGTTCCGGACACCCTTCCCCGAGAAACCCGGTCAGTTCCCGTTGGCGGCGCGGCGGCGAGCCTCGCGGGTCTTCATGGCGTGCTCCATCAGCGTGACGAGCACCTCCTTGCTCGACTCGCGCTGCCGGGCGTCGCAGAGCAGCACCGGCACCCCCGGGTCCAGGTTCAGCGCGGCCTGCACCTCGTCGAGCCGGTACTTGCGGGAACCCTCGAAGCAGTTCACCGCGACCACGAAGGGCGTGCCCCGGCCCTCGAAGTAGTCGATCGACGGGAAGCAGTCGGCGAGCCGGCGAGTGTCGGCCAGCACCACCGCGCCGATCGCGCCCAACGCCAGCTCGTCCCAGACGAACCAGAACCGGTCCTGGCCGGGCGTGCCGAACAGGTACAGCACCAGGTCGTCGCTGATGGTGATCCGGCCGAAGTCCATGGCCACGGTGGTGGTGGTCTTACCCTCCACCCCGGACAGGTCGTCGATGCCGACCCCCGACTCCGTCAGCACCTCCTCGGTGCGCAGCGGCCGGGTCTCGCTGACCGCACCGACCATGGTCGTCTTGCCCACGCCGAAGCCACCGGCGACAAGGATCTTGATCGCGGTGGGCAGTGGGGTCGCTCCCGCCGGCCGGTCAGAGTGCCCGTAGTCCATTGATTACCGCCTCGAAGATGCTGTTGTCGGGAAGGCCGGCCGTGGTGTGCGGCTCGCGAACCTGCACCAGGCTGCGAGCCGCGAGGTCACCGAGGAGCACCCGGATGGTGCCCACCGGCAGGTCGAGATGGGCGGCGATCTCGGCGACGGACTGTATGCGTTGGCACAGCCCGACGATCGCCAGGTGCTCCGGGCCGAGACCGATCTCCGGTGTGACCTCGGCTCGGGTCGCGGTGACCAGGGAGATCAGGTCGAACGTGCCGGTGATCGGACGGGCCCGTCCGCGCGTCACCGCGTACGGCCGAACGACCGGACCAGCATGGTCATCCACCCACTGCTGGCCTGCGGACTCCCCCTGGACCGTCATCACCGCTACCTCTCGCCGGCCGGCTGCTCGGTGCGGGACGGCGACGCGACGTACTTGCCGACGCGGGTGACGAGCATCGCCATCTCGTAGGCGATCAGCCCGACGTCGGCGTCCTCGCTGGCCAGCACCGCCAGGCAGGCGTTACGGCCGGCCGCGGTGACGAACAGGAACGACGACTGCATCTCGATGATGGTCTGCTGCACCTGCCCGCCACCGAAGCGCTTACCCGCGCCCCGGGCCAGGCTCTGGATGCCGGCCGCCATGGCAGCGAGGTGCTCGCCGTCGTCCCGGCTCAACCCCTGGGAGGAGGCCATCAACAGGCCATCGGTGGAGAGCGCGACCGCGTGCTCGGCCTGCTTCACCCGGCCCACCAGGTCATCCAGCAACCACGTCAGGTCGGCACTCGAAGCCGTCTTCTGCACCACTTCGTCGTCCTCTTCTCGCCCGGCTGTGCGCCGTTCTCGTCTCGGGTTGACCGTCACACCGCGCGGAAAACCAGCGCTTGGTCAGGTCGCTTTCGGGTCCTCGTCGGTCTGCTCGGGGGTTGACGCCGTCGAGGTGCCGGAGGTGCCGCCGAGCAGCCGCGCCGCGTCGGTCCGACCACGCCGGGTGCCGGTCTGGTACGAACTCATCATTCGGCGCACCTGCTCCGGGGCGCGTACCGCATCCAGGTCGTCGTCGTCCTCGGTCGCGGCCGGGTCGTCCCGCAACTCGGGGACGATGTTCGCCTGTCGGACGCGGACGGGTAGGCCCGAGTCGGTCCGGACCGCCTCGGCCTCGGTGGCCTGGGGACCACCGTCGCTGGCCGCGTCCGGCACGTCGCGGCTCCCGGTCGATCGGTTGCCGTCGACCGCGGGCAGGCCGGTGGGCACCGTGGGGGCCTCCAGGGCTTGCAGGCCCGGGACGCGCCGGGCTCGGGTGGAAAGCTCGGACCTGTCGGTGATCGGGACGGTCCGCTGCCGGGTGGGCAGGCCGCCGCCCTCGTCGGCCACGACCTCCGGGGTGGCCGTCTCGTCCGACACCGGTGCCGGCGGGGTCACCGCTTCCGGCGTCTCGCGGGTGCTGGTCGTCGACGCGGCAACCGCGACCGGCGCGAGGATGGCGGGGCGGCCACTGGTGCCGGACGGCCCCGACGGCAGCGGGATGGCCGAGCCGGAGCGGATCTCGCCCGAGTCCTCGACGCCGACAGTGTCCTCGGTGACGAGCTCCAGTGGGATCAGCACGACCGCGGTGGTGCCGCCGTACGCGGACTCCTTGAGCCGCACCCGTACGCCGTGCCGCTCGGTCAGCCGGCTCACCACGTACAGCCCGAGGCGGGTGGCGTTGGCGAGGTTCAACTCGGACTGGTCGACGATGCGGTGGTTCGCCGCGGCCAGATCCTCCTCGCTCATGCCGAGGCCCCGGTCCTCGATCTCGATGGCGAACCCGTTGGCCACCACCTGGCCGCGAACCTCCACGGTGGTGTGCGGTGGGGAGAACGAGAGGCCGTTCTCGATCAACTCGGCGAGCAGGTGGATCATGTCGCCGACCGCGCGGCCGGCGAGCGAGACCCGGCCGAGCGGCAGCACGTTGACGCGGGTGTAGTCCTCCACCTCGGCCACGGCGCCGCGCACCACATCGACCATCGGGACGTTGCGCCGCCAGGCCCGACCGGGGGTGGAGCCGGAGAGCACGATCAGGTTTTCCGCGTTGCGCCGCATCCGGGTGGCCAGGTGGTCGACCCGGAAGAGGTCCTCCAACTCGTCCGCGTCGTGTTCGCGGCGCTCCATCGCGTCGAGCAGGGTGAGCTGGCGGTGCACGAGTGCCTGGGTGCGGCGGGCCAGGCTGAGGAAGACCTCGCGGACGTTGCGACGCAGGTCGGCCTGCTGGACCGCGGTACGCAGGGCGGTCTCCTGGACCGCGTTGAACGCCTTGCCGACCTGGCCGATCTCGTCGGTGCCGAATTCCAGCGGAGGCGCCTCGGTGGCCACGTCGACATCCTCGCCACGCCCGAGCCGCTCCACGACCCGCGGCAGCCGCTCGTCGGCGAGCTGCCAGGCGGCGTCGCGCAGTCGGCCCAACTGACGCAACAGGGTCCGTGCCGTGGTGATCGAGACGACGATGGAGGCGATGACGGCGAGCAGACCGAGACCGGCGGCGAGCACCAGCCGGATGACCACCCAGACCGCCACCGGGGTGGCGCGCTTCACCAGAGCGTCACCACCGGCCAGGACGACGGCTTCCTGCTCCTGCAGCGCGGGATCGATCGCGGCCTGCCAGGCGTCGGCCTCGACCGGCGGCGGCGCGTTGGGGCGACCGCCGGTGACCATCCGATCTTCGAGGGCTCGGAGGCGGGTGAAGGCCTGCCCCTCGGTCATCTGGACGTAGCGCCCACGGTCGGCGTCCGGCAGCTCGGCCAACGCCTCGGCGACCAGGAACCGCTGCGCGCCGACCAGATGGGCGAACTGGGTGTACTCCGGGGTGCTGACCCGACCGGCGGCGGCCATCCCGGCGAAGAGGGCGTCCTCCTGCGACATCAGCTCCCGCACCCGGACGAGCCGGGTGAGGTTGACGGTGTCCTGGGCGATCTGCTCGTCGTCGAGTTGACCCATGGCCGCGTACACCCGGAACAGCGAGTCGAGGACCCCGGTGTACGCCGCGGCCGCGCCGGACCGGTCCACGGAGCCGGAGACCACGGCCACCCGCATCTCGCCGAGTCCGTCCAGTCGGGCGACCATCTCGTCGATCCGCCCGATCAGCTCGTCACTCGACGCGAACCGGGCCCGCCAGCTGCGGGCCGACTCGGCGAAGGCGGTCGCCCTCTCCTCGCTGCGCTCGTGCTGCACCTGCAACTGCTGTGCCAGGCCCTGGTCGCGGTGGCCAAGGTAGACCACCGACATCCGACGCTCCCGTTGAAGCTCGGTGAGCAGCGACTCACTTGGTTGCGCGACCTGCGCGTCGAGCGTCTGCGCACCGAGCACGTTGAAACCGTCGCGCAGGGTCACCCAGGCCGCGAACGCCCAGAGCGCGGCGAGCGAGACCAACAGGGCCACAATCTTGGTGCGCAAACTTGCACTGCGGGAAGCCATCCCACCCGTCCCTCGACCGTTTCGATTGGCTGAATGAGCCCAGCCCCCGGCCCGGCGCACGCTAGCAGTGTCCGGAATTTCCCTCAAGCGGTGCAGACCAACGGCTATCTGGGATATAGGCGGAACCGCTCAGCCGCGCCGCAGCCGACGCTCGGGCGGCCGCCACCGCCGCTCGGACTATCACCGTTGGATGATAGAGATCCTTGTCATGCCACAGTGGAGTGTCGGTGGCCTCGTCCTGCATTGTGGACAGTCGGCGGGCTGCGACGACCCCTGCGGCCTGGATCGTGGGTGATGGCGGCGCTGCCAGCAACACGAGTAGTCCGTAGGCGGTCTCCTCCGGCGTGCTACGCCATCGCCCCCAGGAACCGTCGGCCCGCTGGCTGTCGAGCACCCAGGTGACGGCCCGCTGCACCGCCGCGTGGGCCGACGGGCCGCCGTACTCCCGAAGCGCCAGCACGACGCAGTAGGTGGCGTAGTACGACGAGGCGTGCCACCGATCCGACCATCGACCGTCGAGCTGTTGCCGGTCGAGCAGCCAGCCGGTGAGCCGGCGCAGCACCGGGGCCGCGGCGGCGTCGTCGCCGCCCAGGCACCGACCAAACGCCTCCAACACGTGCGCGTTCGTGGTCACCGACGAGCCGTCCTCGCCCTGCCAGGTGCCGAAGTGCTCCCCGGTGTCGAAGCGGCTCAGGCACGTCGGATCGGTGGCGTGGCCCAGGAGGGCCAGCGTGTACAGCGTCACCGCCGTCGTGTCGGCGTCGGTGGGCAGCCCCGGCCCGGTGGCCGCCCCGTCCGGTCCCAGCGCCTCGCGCAGCGCCGCGGTCAGCTCCGGTGGCACCGCCGGGAGCACACCGGCGCGCGCCAGGGTACTCAGCGCCCACCCGCGTTCGAACACGGTGATCGGAGTGGCACAGGGAACCGCTCCATCGTGCTCACCGAGCACCCGAATCAGGTAGTCCAGCGGGGCGGATTGAGTACCGTCGGGGTCACCGAGCCAGGCTGCGGTGGCGGCCGGCGAGGCGCCGACCGGGCCGGCGGCGGTCGCGGTGACACCTTCCGCTCTCCGGGCGGCCGGTCCGAGGATCTCCAACGCGTGCAGCAGCTTGGGCGGAATCGGCCGACCGGATCCGACCAGCTGGCGTACCCGGTCGAGCCGCTGCCGATCCAGCCCGTCGGGCATCGGCGGCGCGCCGGCGCCGCGCCAGCGGGCCAACTGCGTCGGCGGGTCGTCGAGTTGGTCGGCGATCCGGTCGACGAGGGCCGGGACGATCAGGTCCACGGCCGGCAGGTCCGGCACGGGGCAGGTAGCCGGGCCGGCGGCCCGGTCGAACAGCAGTCGCAACCCACGGTCGACGGCATCGTGCACCGCCACGGAGGACCAGCCCACCGGCTCGTCGCGCAGCAACGCCGCGATCAGCCCCTCCACCGCGCTCAGGGTGGGCACCAGGGCGTACCCGTCCGGCCCGCCCCAGCCGCCGTCGGGGCGCTGCCCGGCAAGCAGGTACTGGATCCGGTCGGCGTGTCGTGGCAACCAGGGCGCCAGGGAGACCAGCCGGGCGGTCTCGTACGGCGACGCGGAGGTACGGCCGGACGGGTGCCGGCTCAGCTCGGCGATCACCTCGTCGACGTCGCCCGCCGGCCCGGGACCTTTCGCCGCGCCGGTGTCCTGGACCAGGGCCCCAGTGCTCACGACACTCCCCAGAAGTCGGTGCTCCGGTAGAAGCCGGTGGTGTAGCCGAGTTGCTGGGTCAGGTACTCCGCCTCCCTGGGGCAGTCGTCCCGCAACTCCTCCAGCAGCCCGGTCGCCTCCACGACCAGGCGCTTCAGCTCCTGTTCCACAACCGACCGGTCGTCCACCAGCATGATCGCGTTCAGGTCGCCCCAGCGGAGGTCCCGCTCGTAGGTGCCCAGGTCGTTGACCAGCCGGAGGGCGCGTTGCACCGCGTCACTCACGACGACCAGCCGGTCGAGTTGAGCCTCGGTCTCGGCCGCGCCGGTCCGGATCCACTGCACGACGTTCACGAGGGTGCTGGCCAGGTTGTCCGCGTTGTCCAGATACTCGGCGAGGGTGGGCCGCGGTGCGAGGTCGTCGCCCATCGCCGTCTTCCACTGCCACTCCCGCCGCATGGCCAGCAGGCTTCGACGCGCCACCGCCCGCCATGCCCCGCCGAGCCTGTCAAAGGCGGGCGCGGCAGCGAGATCGGCGTGCAGAACGGCGAGGAACCGGCCCAGCGGATCGTCGGCCAGCGGCGGTGCGCCGTCCGCCACCCGAAGCTGCCCCTGCACCAGCCGGTCGACCTCGGCGGCGGACGTGGCCAGCCGGTCCACCTGCCAGTCCAGCGCGAAGACCCAGAGCACCGCCCGATTGGTCAGTCGCAGCTCGGCGGTCGAACACCGGGGCGCGCTGAACGCGGTGACCATCGCGATGGTGCTGGTCAGCGCGCCGTCGAAGGGCCCTTCCGCGAAAAGGTCCGGATGAGCCGTCAGACACCGTTGCAGGTCGCGTTGCCCCTGGGCGGCGAGGGCGCAGACGCGCCCGTGCTCGGCGGCCTGCCGTAGTTCGTCTGTGATCACGTGAGATCGTGCCACCATTCAGGCCAGCGCCGGCTGTCGATGGGGGGTGAGCAGCAGCGGCACGCGTTCCCTTGGTCGCAGCGACGCGGCCAGCTTCGCCGACGGCATCCCGGGCGTGCAGAGCCGGTATCGGAATCGGCTGAGCAGGGTCGCCACGATCAGTGGCGCCTCAAGCTGGAAGAGGTACTGGCCGATGCACTGGTGGGCGCCGCCACCGAACGGGTAGTAGGCGTACCGGTGGGCGCGCCGGGGAGCGTCGGGCGCGAAGCGTTCCGGTTCGAAGACCTCCGGCCGGTCCCAGAAGCGGGCCAACCGCTGGGTCACGTACGGACTGAGGATGATCGTGCTGCCGGCCTTGACCCGGGTGCCGTCGATGACGTCGTCAGCGACCGCGGTGCGGGGCACCAACCAGCCGGACGGGTAGACGCGGAGGAGTTCGTCGAGCACCATCCGGGTGTAGCGCAGTTCGTCGAGCTGCTTCTTGTCGATCACGTCGCCGGGGCCGACCACACGATCGATCTCCTCGTAGAGCCGCGCGGCCACGTCGGGCCGTTGCTCTAGCAGCGGGAAGAGCCAGGTGAGTACGACGTACGTGGTCTCGGTCGTGGTGGCGAACGTCGACACCAGGTCGTCGCGTACCCGCTGTTCGTCGAGCTTGCGACCATGCGCGTCCCGGGCCCGGGCCAGCGACGCGACCATGTCGTCGCCGCCGTCGTCCTGGTTTTGCGCGGCAATGACCAGCGGCAGCAGAATGTCGTCGATGTTCCGGACCGCCTGCCGGAAGGCGCGGTCGCCGGGCATCGGCACGGCGTCCGGCATGAACGGGGTGAGCAGCCGGAAACGCAGTGCGTTGGCAACGGTGTCCTGTTCCGCGACGACCCGCACGGCGTCGGCGACGCTGATCCGGTTGCCGAAGAAGACCCTGACGACGGCCTGGCAGATGATCCTGGAGATCTCGCTGGCCGCGTCGACCGGTTCGCCGTCGCGCGCCGGAACGTTCAGCTCGTCGACCGCATCGCTGATCGCCCCGCTCAGGTCGCCCACCGCGGCGTCCAGCCGTTTCGGGGTGAAGTGGACCTGGAGCCGCCGGCGGCTCGCCTCCCACTTCGGGCCCTCGGAGAGGATGCCGTCACCGCCGAGCTTCTTGACCGACTGCCACAACATGCTGTCGCCGGCCCGGGTGTAGTTGGCGGCGTTGTCGCGGAGCACGTACTGGACGTGTGCGGGCTCGGTGACCAGGTACGGCCGGATCGTGCCGAGGTTCAGCTGGACGACCTGCCCGGGCGACGCGTCGGCCAGGCCGACCAGCGTGCCCAGTGGATCACGGAGCAACCCGGGTAACGTGCGGCGGAGGGTGGCCACGTGTGGACCACGCCGTCTCGGGGTGGTCGGCTCAGTCATCATTCACCTGCAGGGGGTCCGTCCTCTCCGGTGGCACCGCACTGCGGGTCGCTTCGTGCTGCCTCGGAACGATGGCGCGTGACCATCAGGCAGAGCATCCCATTCACGAATCCGCTTCACCAGGACGCCGACCGGGAAGACTTTCGCGTTGGTCGAGCGATTTGCGCCTTTGATCCGGACGGGCGCGGCCCATCCGCGAGAATCCCGCAGGTGACGCCCCATGATGAGCAGGGCGTGAAACAATCCGAACTGAGCGTGAAAAACGGCACATTGACGCGCCGTTGTCGGTGTGGTCCAGCCGACGACCGCCGCGCGACAGGGGTACGAATCCCGGCGCTTCCAGGGCCGCTGTGCCAGGCTCAGGAGCATGGACGACAAGACCATCCTGAACCGGATCACCGAGCTGGTCGACGAGGAACACAAGCTGCGGGCGGACGCCCAGGCCCACGAGTCGGGCACCGAGGGCGAGACCAGCGAGCGGCTGCGCGCCCTGGAGGAGTCCCTCGACCAGTGTTGGGACCTCCTGCGCCGCAGGCGGGCAGCCCGGGACACCCACGGCGACCCGGACGCACAGGGTGAACGACCCAAGCCCGAGGTGGAGCGCTACCTCCAGTGACCCCGGCGGGGGGGGGGGGGGGGGCGCCCCCCCCCCCCCCCCCCCCCCCCGCGCCCCCCCCGGGGGAGGGGACACAGCAAAAAACCCCGGGGGGGCCGCCACGGGGGGGGGGCCCCCGCCCCCGCCCCCGCGCGGTCCACACCCC
>NZ_JBEZDC010000009.1:0-311106 GCF_040647935.1 Micromonospora sp. NPDC049204
TACCTGTCGCGCGCTGCTCCCGCGGCGCCCACCCGCGCACCCTCCCGGCGCCCCCCCCCGCCCGCCCGTACTACGGTGGTTAACGTCCGGGCGGCCGTCCGCTGTTTCGCCGTACCGCTGCGATCGTGCGGGCGGTGGCCGTGCCGGCGGCGTCAGGACATGGCACGCAGCCGGTCGGAGAGGGTGCCGGCGAAGAAGTCGAGGAAACCGTCCGGGTCGGGGCCGGCGTTCTGCAGGACGACGTGGTCGAAGCCGGCCTGAACGTACGACCGGACCTTCGCCACGTGCGGTTCCGGGTCGGGGCCGATGGCGAAGAGCTGGCGGATGTGTTTCTCCTCCACGTGCGCGCTGGCCGCGTCGAAGTTGACCGGGTTCGGCAGTTCGCTCATCACCTTCCAGCCGGTGACCATCCATCTGCTGGTCTGCAACACCGCCTGCACCGCCTGGTCCTCATCACTGGCCCAGGCCAGCGGAACCTCGGCGTAGCGCGGGCCGGAGCCGCGGGCCCGACGGTAGTGATCGACGATCGAGGCGTCCGGCTCGGTGGCGAACAACCCGTCGCCCAACTCGGCGGCGAGCCGGGCCGACGCCTCGCCGCTGGCCGCCACCGCGATCACCGGCGGGGTGTCCGGCAGGTCGAAGATCCGGGCGTCCTCCAGGTGCAGGTGCCGGCCCTCGTAGGACTGGTAGCCGCCCTGCCAGAGCAGCCGGATGATCTCCAGCGCCTCGCGGAGCCGCTCGTGCCGGCCCCGGACGCTGGGGAAGCCCTGCCCGACCACGTGCTCGTTGAGTCGTTCGCCGGCCCCCACTCCGAGGGTGAACCGTCCGTCGGAGACCAGCGCCATGGTCGCCGCGGCCTGCGCGATGATCGCCGGGTGGTAGCGGACGGTCGGGCAGGTGACGCCGGTGGCCAGACGCAGGGTGCTGGTCTTGGCGGCGATGGCGCCGAGCACGCTCCAGGTGAACGACGAGTGGCCCTGCGCGTCCAGCCAGGGGTGGAAGTGGTCGCTCATCTCGACGAAGTCGAATCCAGCCTGTTCGGCCAGGACGGCCTGCCGGATGATCTCCTGGGGGCCGTAGCCCTCCGCGGCCAGCTTGTAGCCGATCTGCATGCCACGCTCCCGGTCTCGTCCGCCGACTGACGCGGGTCGGTTCCCGACCTCCGGGTCGGCAAACACCGACGACACCCACAGGCCAGCCTCCTAGGACGCCCTAGAGGGTGTGCGGCGCGTCAGCAGATCGACCAGGCCGGCCAGATCCTCCTCCCCGGCGCCCTCGGCCAGGCGACGGCGCATCAGCGCGAAGTAGGGACTGAGCAGTTCCGCGCTGACACCCTGCTGCTCGGCGGTGCGCAGGAAGGTCGGTGCGCCGGCCACCTGCATGCCGAGAGTGGAGACGACATCCGTGGTGTAGTCGCCGCTGCGCAGGCGGTCGGCGGTCCGGTGCGCGGTCGGGGCCATGGCGACGAGCCAGTCCGCGAGCAGTGCGGCGAACGCCGCGGGATCGATGTCCTCCTCGCGGATCAGGGCGAAGGCGTGGGTGATCCCGGCGAACATGCCGTACATGGCGCTGAGCAGGGCCACGTCGTGCAGGGCGGCGAAACCCGGGTCCTCGCCCACGAAGGTGGTGCCGGCCGGGACGCCGAGCGTCTCCCGGTGCCGGTCGAACAGTTCCCGCGAGCCGCTGTAGAAGACAAAGCCGCCCGCATCCGGTACGCCGATCATCGGCGGGACAGCCATGATCCCGCCGTCGAGGTAGCGGGCACCCCGCTCGTGTGCCCACGCGGCGCGGGCGCGGGCCTGGGCGGGGGTGCCGGTGGTCAGGTTGACCAGGTCCCGGCCGGTCAGATCCACGCCGGCCATCGCCTCGTCGACCGAGGTGTCGTGCAACAGGCAGACGACGACAAGGGTGTTCGCCGCGACCGCCTCGGCGGCGCTGGCCGCGACCCGAGCGCCCTCGCCGGCGAGGACGGTGGCGCGGGTCGGGGTGCGGTTCCAGACGGTGACCCGGTGACCGGCGACGAGCCAGGCGCGGGCCAGCGCGGAGCCCATCGCGCCGAGCCCCAGCATCGTGACGGAGGTCTGCTCAACAGCGTTCGGTGTCATGCCGACTAGGCTGGCCAGAAGTCCTCCGGTGCTCAAGTACGCACTTCGGAGTGGGCGCTTACCCCCAAGTGAGCGAGGACGTCGGAAGGGGTGGTCATGACGACGCTGAACCGGCCGGGCGCACCAGACGGACACGTCTGCGGGATCGACGCCGCGATGGAGGTGATCGGCGGCAGGTGGAAGGTGCTGATCCTCTGGGCGCTGCACGAACACCCGTACCGCCGCTTCGGCGAACTGCGCCGACTGCTCCCGGGGATCTCCGAGAAGGTGCTGGCCTCGCACCTACGGGAGATGGAAGGGGACGGTGTCGTGCACCGCGTCTCCTACGACGAGGTGCCGCCCCGCGTCGAGTACTCGCTGACCGTGGACGGCACGCGACTCAACGAGGCGCTCGAGCCGCTGGCCGCCTGGGGGAGCGAGAGGCGCGTCGGCGCGTCAGCGAGCACCGTCTCCGACGGCTGAGCTGCCCCCGCGCGGACACCGGCCCCGCGCCCCGGGGGTCGGGGGGCGCGGGGCCGGTGCAGATCTGTCCTACTTGGAGGGCTCGGGCAGCTTGCAGTCGACCTTGGGGTTGGCGCCGATGTAGTTCAACGGCCCGGCCACGATGGTGACCAGGATGGTGCCGGCTTCGGCGCAGTTGGTGTCGTCGCCGCTGTAGTAGCCACGCTGGCCGGCGGCGACCGCGCCGATCACCAGCCAGATCACGACGATGACTCCGAGTATCGAGGTGCCGCGCATCGCTGCCTCCTGAAGGAAATGTGGTGGATCTGAGGTGCAGTCGTTGTACCCAATCGGGTCGTGCCGCTAACGGAGACCGGGACGAGGCCGCGCCGGATCCCCCATCCGGCCGAGGCCGATCGCCGTTGCGTACCGCCCGGGATCGGCCGCTCGCACGGGGTAACGCGAGTCGGCTATCGGATCGACGACCGATCCGGCACCCGTGCCGCTCGGCGGACGTAGAACTGCCTCACGGCCCCGCCGAGGAGGACTCATGGACGCCCCGACACCACCCCTGTACATCGACCGTCCCGAGGACGTCGCGGTCGCGGCCCGCGCGCTGGCTCGCGGCGCGGTCGTCGCGGCGGCGTTCGCCAACTTCTACGTCATCGTCACGCGTCCCGACGCGGCCACCGTCCGCCGGGTCAACCTGGCCAAGGGCCGACCCGCCGAGCAGGTCGGCAGCATCACCACCGCGATCGGCCGGATCCCCGGGATGTTCGACTGGACGCGGATCTCGCCGCGGCTGCCGGTCGGCCGGGTGCGGGCACTGATGGACAGCCTGTACGGCGCCGGGCCGTTCGGCTTCCGGGGGCCGGCGGCGGAGCGGCTGCCCGAGCACCTCACCCAGGTCGACCAGGGGCTGCGCACCACCCAGGTGATCGCGCCGGGCCTGACCTGCCCGTCCAACGTCTTCTTCGAGCGGGCGCTCGCCGAGACCGGATCGGACCACCTCTACATCACCTCGGCGAACCGCTCCCGGCATCTCACCGGCGCGGCCGAGGAACCGGCGCACTGGAAGGCCGCGGCTCTCGCCGCCGACTTCGCCCACCTCGACGACCTGGTGGTGCTCGCCCACCGGGACGAGTCGGCGGCCCGCGCCGCGTACCCGGGCTACCTCACCACCTCCGTCACCCTGCTCTCCTTCCACGCGTCGGACGGCGAACTCGAGGAGCCGCCGGTGCTCACCGTGGACCGGCACGGATCGCTGCACCTGGATGACGTCCGCCGCGCCGCCGCGCCGCTCGGGTTGCAGGTGCGCCTGGGTGGCACCGCCGCGCGGCGACTGCAGGTCCGCGCGTACGCCGGGGCGCTGGTGTGAGCGGTTACCGCGTCGGCCTGGTGGTGCCCAGTTCGAACACCACCATGGAGACCGAGATCCCCGCCATGCTGCGCCGCCGCGAGACCGTCGACCCGACGGTCCGATTCACCACGCACGCCAGCCGGGTACGCCTGCGTCAGGTGACCCCCGACGAGTTGGCCCGGATGAACCGCTCCGCTCTCCGCTGCGCCGCCGAGCTGGCCGACGCCCGCTGCGACGTCCTCGCGTACGCCTGCCTGGTGGCGGTGATGTGCGAGGGGCCCGGCGCGCACGAACGGGCCGAGCGGCGGCTGGGCCGGGCGGCCGGTCGCGCCGGGCACGACATGCCGGTGGTGAGCAGCGCGGGGGCGCTGGTCGCCGGGCTGCACGCGTTGGGTGCCCGTCGGGTGGCCCTGATCGCGCCGTACCTGCCGCCGTTGACCGCGACCGTCGTCGCCTACCTGGCCTCGCACGGCGTGCAGGTGACCGAGGCGGTGAGCCTGAGCGAGCCGGACAACGTCGCGGTGGGGCGCGTCCCCACCGCTCACCTGGTCGAGCTGGCGGAGCGGCTGGATGTGACCGACGTGGACGCGGTGGTCCTGTCCGCCTGCGTACAGCTGCCGTCGTTGGCGGCGGTGCCGCGGGTGGAGGCCCGACTCGGCCGTCCGGTGCTCACCGCGGCCACCGCCACCGTGCACCAACTGCTCACCAGGCTGGGTGTCGAACCGTACGTGCCGGACGCCGGACGGCTGCTCGCCGGGGCCTGAGTGGGGGGCGGCGGCCGGTTCAGTGCGGTGGAGAGGGGGCCTCGGGTGGTTTGCCGTAGCTACGCCGGAAGTCCGCGTAGGCCACTCCGATCAGCACCAGCAGGGCACCGAGAGAGGCGAACACCGGCGGCAGGTACAACACGGCGGGCGCGATGGTCAGCAGCGCCAGCACACCACCGGGGCGGGACAGCGACACCCGGCTGAACACCTCGTACTCGAAGGAGGCCCGGCCGGCCAGGAAGAGGGCCGGGCCACCGAGGATCACCGCCGCCCAGGCCGGCGGCGTCCGTCCGGTCGACTCGTGCAGCACGAGGTCGAACCCGGTCGCCGTGGTCACCACCCCGGCCACCATCAGCAGATGGGTGTACGGGGCGGTGAACAGGAACTTGCTGGGTGACCCGGACCCCTTGATGGCCATCGGCAGCAGCTGACCGGACTTGTGCACGTAGATCCGCCAGAGCAGCAGGGTGGTCAGGAACGCCACCGCGAACACCCCGATGTTCTGCGCCTCGGTGTGCGCCGCGCTGAACATGGTGCCGATGGTCAGGATGGCGTCGCCGAGCGCGATGATGAAGAACTGCTGGTAGCGCTCGGAGAGATGCTCCGCGGTGACGTTGCGCTGGGGCTCGGGCACCACCCCGAGCCCCGGCACCGGGTACGCGAGCCGGAAGCCGACGTAGTCGATGGCGAGCGCGAGCGCCCAGCACGCCAGGCGGGCGTCGTCGCTGACGAACGCGCCGATGAGCCACGGGATCGCGGACACCGCGAACCAGATGAAGATGCGTGCCGCGCGGCGCTGGGTCTGCGGTTCGCGGCGGACGGCCGGCATCAGGAACAGCCCGCGCCCGAGGTGGATCGCCACGTAGGTGCCGGCGAACGCGAGCCCACGGTCGCCGAACGCCTCCGGGATCGCCGCGGTCATCAGCAGCGCGCCGAACATCACGGCGCTGATCAGCAGCTTGATCTCGGTGCGTTCCGGGTTGTACAGGTCGGTGACCAGGGTGGTGATCACCCACGTCCACCACACGGCGGCCAGCAGGATCAGCGCCTGTCCGGCCCGGTGCCAGTCGAGTTGGTCGACCATGCCCCGGGAGATGAGCGCCAGGGCGACCACGTACACCAGGTCGAAGAAGAGTTCGAGGAGGGTCACCCGGCGCGGGGCCTCCGGATCACGCACCGGAGGACGACGGGACCGCGGGGACCCGGGCTCCGGCGCGGCGTGGTGCACGGGCTACTCCTGCGGAACCGGTCGGCTCGACGGACCCGTCCGGCCCACCTGAACGGACGGTAACGAGCGGTCGGCAGCCCGGCCGCGAATTCGCCGTGCGTCCCCCAACCGGGGGTGATCCACTCGGCTTCCGGGAAGCCGGGGTGTCCGGGTCGGTTGGCCCGGTCTTCTGAATCCCGAGTCGATCACGCCGGCGGCTGGGTCCGTGGTGAACTGACCTCGACGGCCGAACCCCCGGCCTACCGTCGCGTCGGACGGTGGACCGGGGGCTCGATGTCGCGCGTCAGGACGGGTTGCCGCCCGGGAGTACGGCGGCCATCTCGTCGCCGGCACCGGCGAGTACGCGCGCCTGCTGCGGCCAGGTGGCCAGCGCGGGTGCGGCGCGCAGGCCGGCGGCCCGGATCAGGTCACGCAGCGCCGCCTCGTCCAGCGCACCGAGTTGGACGTACGTGCGCACACCGGCGTCCTGCAACGCCGCCGCCATCTTCGGCCCGATCCCCTGGATCCGGCGGAAGTCGTCGGCCGGTCCGGAGTCCGTGTCGCTGGCAGCGGCCGGGACGACCGGAGGAGTCTCGGCCACGGGCGGTACGACCGCAGGCACGGCCGCCGCCGCCGCCGGCACCGACTCCGGCTCGGCGTCCGCGTCCGTCGGAGCTGCTTCCACGCCGCCGGCGTCCGACGGGTCGGTGTGCGGCGCGTCGGCGTTCACCGGCGTCGGCACCGCGGCCTCGGCCGCCACACCGTCGGCCGGCCTGGTCGCGATCGGCTCGTCGAGCGGGCTGACGGCGGTCGGTTCGTCGGCCGGGCTCGCCGCATCGTCGGTCGCGGTCGGCTCGTCCGCCAGGCTGGCCTTGGTCGCCGCATCGTCGGCCGGGTCATCCGCGTCGGACGGTGCCGACGGCGGGGCCTCGGTCAGCGCCATGTCGGCGGGGTCGGCCACGACCGGCTCGTTGGCCGGGCTGGCCTTGGTCGCCGCATCGTCGGCCGGGTCGGTCGCGGTCGGCTCGTCGGCGGGGGTGGTGTCGAGCGGGAGGTCGTCCGCGGGCTGGCGGGGGGCGATCACGGCCGCCGGGGCGGGCTGCTCGTCGACCGCGACCGGCTCGGGGGTCGACTCCACAACGGGCTCCGACGGAAGGTCATCCGCGTCGGACGGTACGGGCGGCGGGGCCTCGGTCAGTGCCATGTCGGCCGGGTCGACGGCGCTCGGGGCCTCCGCCGGCACTTCCACCGGCGTGGGCCCACTGTCCGGTCCGGTGACGGCGGCCGGCGCGCTGACCGTGTCCACCGGCACTGGTTCGTCGGCGACCGCGACGGGGGCCGGGTCGACGGCGGCCGCGGGCCGGGCCTCGTCGGTGGTGGCCGCCGGCGTCGGCGCTTCGATCACGGCCAGGCCGGCGACGGGATCTCCGTCCACTATCGACTTACCCTGCACGCCCCGCCGGCCGCGCAGCAGCCACCCGGCGGCCAGGCCCAGCAACAGTGCCAGTACCACTATCAGCGAGTGTCCGATAGACCACGCCACGGCGAACCTCCCTCTCAGCTCGTTGGAAAAGGTACGAGAAAAACTCGCCGCAGCTTCGCACACGCGTGTTGCTGGCAAGTGAGAGGATCGGCCGCAGGCGACCCGGGTGTGGCGACCACGTCATGCGGTGCCCGCCGAGTGACGCAGCGTCGCAGCGAACAACCAGCACCGCACCGAACAAGCAGCGTCGCACCGAAGCGCGGAAAGGCCCGGCACGACGAGACCCGGGCCCGGCGGGGGACGCCGAGCCCGGGTCGATGTCCAGCTCAGTCCTGGTCGCCCTCGTAGGTGTGGAAGTCGTCGACGAACCGGCGACGCAGCCGCGGCACCCGGCTCGTCACTCCGAAGTAGCCGCGCGCGCCGAGCAGCGCGAGTCGACCCACCACCGGCCGGTACATCCGGTCGTCGCCGCTGGTGCCGCTGCGGTTCAGCGATTCGGCGACCCGCGCGACGCCGTACGGCACCATCGCTGCCTCGTAGTCGGCGACCGCCTGCACCAACGTCTTGTCGCCGGTCACGGCGTGCCCGAGCTGGTCGCAGAGCAGGCGGGCGTCTCGCAGCGCGGTGTTCGCGCCCACCCCGCGGCCGGGGGTCATGGTGTGGATGGCGTCGCCGAGCATGGTGACGGTGCTGCTCTTCCAGGGCGGCGTCGGTTCGGACGTGGACACCCTGATCGGTAGGGCACTTGCCGGGTCCGCGCGGGTCAGCAGCTCCCGCAGGTTCGGGTGCCAGTTGGAGGTGAGGTCCAGGGCGACGTTCACCAAATTCTCGCCGCGACGCTCCAGGACGTCGGCGGGGAATCGGCGGCCGGTGCTCCAGATGATGAGGTTGATGTTGTCGGTGGTGGTGTCGTGGGCCAGGCCGGGCCAATTTCGCAGCACCGCGGCGTCGGCGTCGCTGACGTCGGGTTTGACGGCCCGCCGGGCGTCCCACTTGAACTCCATGACGTGCAGGACGCCCATCATCCCGCCGACGCCGAAGATCAGCGAGATGCCCTGACGGACCCGCTCCGGGACGAGGCCGCGGGTGTAGGCGGTGAGCGGGATCCGGGTGGCGATGTTGATCGTGCCGGCGTCGCGCGTGACGGCGTGCGGCAGGTACTGCCGGCGTACCGCCGAGTGGGTGCCGTCCGCGCCGACCAACAGGTTGCCGGTGGCACTGGTGCCGTCGGCGAAGTACGCGGTGACCGTGCCGTCGTCGCGTTGCTCGTAGCGGGTGAAGGTCTTGTCGAAGTGCACCACGTCGTCCAGGCCGGTCAGCAGCACCTGCCGCAGCACCATCCGGGCCACCGAGTGTTCGGTGTGCACCGGGTCGGCGTTCGGTCGTAGGGCGAACGACGCGGTCTGGCGGAGCCCCTGGGTGACCACGTTGAAGTAGTGCGGCGGCCGCGCGCAGGTGGCCAGGAAGATGGCGAACAACTCCGGGGACAGGCACTGCCGCAGCGCTCGGCTACCGGTGGGGCCGATGCCGACCCGGTAGCCGAGCAGCCCTTCGGCGCGGTCGCGGTGCCGTTCGTAGACCGCGACGCTGATCCCGGCACGGCGCAGGCCGTGCGCCAGGCACAACCCGCCCGTGCCGGCGCCGATGATCAGGACGTGCGGTGGAGGGGTGGGCATGTCAGCCCGCCGGCTGTGCCGCGGCGTCGGTACTGGCCGGGCGCACCGCGGGCGCGTCGGTGCTGGCCGGACGCGCCGCAGGTACGTCGGTGCTGGCCGGACGCGCCGCGGGCGCGTCGGTGCTGGCTGGACGTGCCGCGGGCGCGTCGGGGGCATCCCACCGGTAGAAGCAGCCGGCGATGGCGTCCCGGGGGGAGCGCCAGGTCGGCAGGTACGGCGACGTGTGCGCGGAGAGCCGCTCGTTGACCTGCTGGAAGAGCGGGTGGTTGCGGGCCGCGGCGAGGGCGTCCGGGTCGATGTCGTCCGAGGTCTCCAGCAGGTGTACGCACAGGTCGTGCAGGCAGTACAGGGATCGGTGCGTGACGCCGGTCAGACCGGGCAGGTCGGTGGCGTCGGACTCGGCGAAGATCTGTGCGACCCGCCCCTCCGCGCCCGGGATGATCCGGCTGACGATCAGTAGACGACTCATGGAACCCCTTCCGCCGGTGGCCTCCCGATCCTCGGATCGGCGCCACGTGCTCTGTGCGCCTACCGTGCCGCAGCGTCTGTCACATCACCGTCACGTACGCCGGCCCGCCGGTGACGGGCCGTCGGTGACGGCCTCGCGGGTGGCCTGGCGGATCGGGGCGAGCGTGTCGTCGAGCAGGGCGTTCATCGCGGGGCTCGGCTCCAGACTCAACTCCCTGCGCAGCAGGTCCCGGTAGACGTAGAAGGCGTGCACGGCCTCGAAGGCGTTGCCCTCGGCAAGGTGGATGCGGACCACCAGGCGGTGCGGCGTCTCCCGGAGCGGCTCGGCGGCCATCGCCTCCAACGCGGCGTCGAGGGCCTCACCGTGCCGCCCCGCGGTCAGGTGCTGCCCGGCCACCTGTTCCAGCATGTGCAGGCGCAGTTGGCGCAGTCTCTCCCGGTCCAGCAGCACCCAGTCGTCGTACCAGCCGGGCAGGAGGTCGTGCCGGCCGGCGGCGAGCGCTCCCGCCGCGATGCGCGGGTCGTCGCCGTCCCGCACGCGGGCCGCGGTGCCGACCAGGTCGTCGACGTCGAGCCGGACCGTCGGGCCGAGCCGTACGGTGTCGCTGGCCACGGTCATCGGGCAACACGGGTCCTGCCGCAGCCGCCACAGCGCGGTGCGCAGTGAGGACAGTGCCCGTTCCTCCGACGCGTCCGGCCAGAGCAGGCCCGCGAGTTGGCTGCGGGTGGCGCCGGGGCGCAGCCCGATCAGGGCGATCACCCGTTGCAGCCCGCGGGGCACCACGACCGGCACCGCCTCGCACAACAGGCGGAAGCCACCGAGCAGGTGAAGGGAGACGCCCTCCCCGGGCGGCGCCCCGGCGGTCGGCACGGACGGGTCAGCGGTCACGGCGGCACCCCCTGCGGAACGCTCGTCCCGACTGTCTGCTGTGTCCCGGATCGGTTGCCCGTGACGCCACTGTCGGCCCCAGCGGTGGGGGCGCGGCCCACGGCTGCCGGGGGCGGCCCCGCCCGCCGGGGCGGCCGGGCTGACCACCGTGAAGATTATCAATAGCAGTAACGGTGAGTCAACGCCGCGGTGAATGTTCTATTGGCCGACAGTCAACCTGAGATCGGTTCTGAACTGCGGAAACGTCCGTCGGTCCGCCCGTGTGGGATGCAGCGTACGCATAGCTGGTACACAGGCTGCGTCAACGCAGCGTCACCGTCCTACGTCGCTGACCGGTGCGCCACGGTGACGCCGCCGTGACGAGGACTGCCGCATCGTGTCCGCAGTCGTCCAGCGCGTCCGGGCACACCCGTCGCCGCCCGGACGCCGTGGGGGAGGAGCAGTATGGACCGATCACTGATCGTCGCGAAGGTGGATCCGACCGCCGAGGAGCGGGTCGCCGAGATCTTCGCCGAGTCGGACGCGACGGAGCTGCCGCGCCTGGTCGGCGTCCGGCACCGTTCGCTGTACCGGCTCCACGATCTCTATGTGCACCTGCTCGAGACCGAGCATCCGGCAGCGGACGCGGTGGAGGGCGCCCGGGGTCACCCGGAGTTCATCCGGGTCAGTGACCGCCTGCGCCCGTACGTGTCGCCGTACCTGCCCACCTGGCGCTCACCGCGGGACGCGATGGCGCGGTGCTTCTACCGGTTCGACGCCCCGGACCCCCGGCGGCGGTCGTGACCGCCACCGCGCCACGGGAGGAGCAGCTCTGGTCCCGCTGCCCCGGCTGCGCCAGCCTGCTCTACCGCAAACGGTTGCGTCGCAACCTGGATGTCTGCCCGGAGTGTGGGGAGCACGCCCGGCTCGGCGCCCCGGAACGCCTGCGTCAGCTTGTCGACCCGGGGTCGCTGCGGCTGTTGCCCGACCAGCTTCCCGAGACGGACCCGATCGACTTCGTCGACGTGCTGCCGTACCCGCACCGGCTCAGCGCCGCCCGCGCCAGCACCGGACTGGCCGAGGCGGTCGTCTGCGCCACCGCCACCATCGGCGCTCACCCGGCCGTGCTGGCGGTGATGGATTTCCGTTTCCTGGGCGGCAGCCTGGGTTGCGCGGTGGGGGAGCTGATCACCCGGGCCGCCGAACGGGCGCTGGACGACCGCGTCCCACTCATCCTGGTCACCGCCTCCGGCGGGGCGCGGATGCAGGAGGGCGTGCTGTCGTTGATGCAGATGGCCACCGTCAGCCAGGCCATCGCCGCGCTGCGCGAGGCGGGACTGCTCACCGTGAGCGTCCTCACCGACCCGACCTACGGCGGGGTGGCCGCGTCGTTCGCCACCAACACCGATCTGGTCCTCGCGGAGAGCGGCGCGCGGATGGGTTTCGCCGGTCCCCGGGTGATCCGCCAGGTCACCGGCCGGGCGCTGCCGGAGGGCTTTCAGAGCGCCGACGTCCTGCTCCGCCACGGTCAGGTCGACATGGTGGTGCAGCGCCGGTCACTGCGGGCACGGCTGGGGGCGCTGCTCGCCGCCACCCGCGCCGCCCGCCCGGCCCGTCCGCCCGTACCCCGGCAGGACCCGGCGGCGTGTCGCGAGCGCCTCGCCGACGCGGCCCCGGCGGGCGGAGGTGACACCCCGGCGGTACGCGACGCGTGGGACACGGTCCGACTGGCGCGACACCCCGGTCGGCCGACCACACTGGACTACCTCGACTCGGTCTTCGACGGGTTCCTGGAGCTGCACGGCGACCGGATCGGCGGAGACTGCCCGGCCGTCGTGGGCGGCGTGGCGCGGCTGGCCGACCGGCACGTGATGGTCATCGGCCACCAGAAGGGGCACACCACCGCCGAGTTGGTGGCCCGCAACTTCGGCATGGCCAGCCCGGCCGGGCACCGCAAGGCGCTGCGGTTGATGCGCCTCGCCGCCCGGCTCGGCCTGCCCGTGATCACGCTGGTGGACACCCCCGGCGCGGACCCCGGGGTGAGCGCCGAGGAGCAGGGCCAGGCGGCGGCCATCGCGGAGAACATCCTCACCCTCACCGTGCTGCCCACCCCCGTGCTGGCAGTGATCACCGGAGAGGGGGGCAGCGGCGGCGCACTGGCCCTGGCCGTCGCCGACCGGGTGTTGATGCTGGACAACGCCGTCTACTCGGTGATCAGCCCAGAGGGATGCGCCGCCATCCTCTGGCCGGACCGCTCGGCGGCGCCGCAGGCCGCCCGCGCGCTCAAGCTGACCGCGCCCGACCTGCGCCGACTCGGGGTGGTCGACGAGGTCGTGCCGGAGCCGACCACCGCCGCGCACGGCGACCCGGCGGAGACCGCCCGCCGGTTGCGCGCGGCCCTGCTGAGCAACCTGCTGCCGCTGCTGGACGTGCCGCCCGCCATGCTGGTCCGCCTGCGTCGACAGCGCTTCCGCCGGTTCGGGATGGCACGCGCCGGCACTCGGGCGGGTGCCCGGTGAGCGCCGGGGACACGACGGTGTCGACCGTCGAGGTGCCCCACGAGGCCGGGGTGGAGGGCGAGGAGGCGCTCGCCGGCCTGCGCCGGCAGGCACAACACCTGATCGCCGAACTGGCCGGGCCGGTGCGCCGGATCCGGCTACGCAGCGGGCCGGCGGTGCTGGAGGTCGAGTGGCACCCGGAGGAGCCGGCCCGTGCGGACGTACCTCCCGGGTCTGCCGAGGCCGCGCGGCCCGCCGGCCCGCCACCGGCCCCGCCACCGGCGCCCGGCCGGGCCGCGGTGCGGGCACCCGTCGTCGGCACCTTCTACCGCGCGTCGGAGCCCGGCGCGAGGCCGTTCGTCGCGGTGGGCGACCTGGTCCGTCCGGGCCAACCGGTCGCCATCGTCGAGGCGATGAAACTGATGAACGAGGTGACCGCCGATCGCGCCGGTCGGGTGGTCGCGATCCTCGTCGAGGACGGCCACCCGGTGGAGTACGACCAGCCGCTCGTCGAGCTGGACCCGGCATGACGGCGCAGGGTGGTTGACCATGTTCGAGACAGTGCTGATCGCCAATCGGGGCGAGATCGCCCTGCGGGTGCTGCGCGCCTGCAAGGAGCTGGGTGTGCGAACCGCAGTCGTCTACTCCGCGGCGGACGCCGACTCGCCGGTGGTCCGCCTCGCCGACCAGGCGGTCCGGATCGGGCCCGCGTCGAGTCGGCGCAGCTACCTGAACGCGGCCGCGATCGTGGAGGCCGCCCGGCAGGTGGGCGCGCAGGCCGTGCACCCCGGTTACGGCTTCCTCTCCGAGGATGCCGACTTCGCCGAGATCTGCGTGGACAACGGGTTGACCTTCATCGGCCCACCACCGGCGGTGATGGCCGCGCTGGCCGACAAGTCCTCGGCGCGGGCACTGCTGAGCCGTGCCGGCCTGCCACTGTCGCCGGGCAGCGTCGCACCGGTGCCCACCGCCGCCGCGGCGGCGGAGGTCGCCGCGGCCGTCGGCTACCCGGTGATCGTGAAGGCCGCCGCCGGCGGAGGCGGTCGCGGCATGACCGTCGTACGGACGCCGGGCGAGCTGCGCCGGGCGTACGCCCGCACCCGGGCCGCCGCCCAGGCCGCCTTCGGCGACGACCGGGTGTACGTCGAGCGCTACCTCACCGAGGCGCGACACGTCGAGGTGCAGGTGCTCTGCGACTCCCACGGCAACGGGGTGCACCTGGGCACCCGGGACTGCTCGGTGCAGCGCCGGCACCAGAAGCTGGTCGAGGAGGCGCCCGCCCCGGCGCTGTCCGCCGCCGTTCTCGACACCATCGCCGAGGCCGCCCTTCGGGGCGCGTTGGCTGTCGGCTTCGTCGGTGCCGGAACCCTGGAGTTCCTTGTCGACGCCGAGGAGAAGTTCCACTTCCTGGAGATCAACTGCCGGATCCAGGTGGAGCATCCGGTCACCGAGATGGTCACCGGGATCGACCTGGTGCACGAGCAACTGCACATCGCCGCCGGGGTGCCGCTGCGCTGGCGACAGGAGGAGATCCGCCTGCACGGCGTCGCGGTGGAGTGCCGGGTCAACACCGAGGACCCCGACCGGGACTTCGCACCAACCCCCGGCCGGCTGGAACGGTTCACCCCACCCGGCGGCCCGTTCACCCGGGTGGACACCCACGCCAGCGCCGGCTACCTCGTCGGCCCCTGGTACGACTCGCTCCTGGCCAAGGTGATCGTCTGGGCGCCGGACCGGGAGCTGGCCCTCAACCGGCTGGAACGGGCCCTGGACGAGTTCGACATCGCCGGGCCGGGCGTCCACACCACCATCCCGTTCGTCCGGCGCGTGCTCGACGACGCCGCATTCCGCAAGGGCCGCTACACGACCGGCCTGGTCGACCGTCTGCTCGCCGCGCCCGACGCGGCGGCCGCGCGGCGGTCGACGGCCACCCCCGCTCCGCGCCCCGCGCCCGCCGCGGAACCCGACACGACCCTCAGGAGGACCCGATGACCGTCACCCATGGTCGCCCGATGACCGCCGAGATCACCGACATCCTGGTGGCGCACTGCGGGCTGGACCCCGACGCGGCGGCCCGGGCGCCCGCCGCGTCGCTGGAAGAGCTGGGGATGGACTCCCTCGCACTGCTGGAACTCTCCGCGGTCGTCGCCGACCGGTGGCAGGTGAGCATCCCCGAGCAGGCCGGGGAGCTGAGCATCCCGGCGGTGGCCGACCTGGTCGCCCGCCGCGTCGACCCACCCGGGCACACCGAGAACAGCGTGGTCATCGACGCGCCGCTGGCGCTGGTCTGGGAGGTCACCAACGACGTGGCGAACTGGACCGAACTGTTCACCGAGTACGCCGTGGTGGACATCCTGCACCGCGAGGGCCACACCGTGCGGTTTCGGCTCACCATGTACCCCGACGAGAACGGGGTGTCCTGGAGCTGGGTCAGCGAGCGCACCTCCGACCCGGTGAGCAGGCAGGTGCGGGCGTACCGGGTGGAGACCGGGCCGTTCGAGTACATGCGGATCCACTGGCGCTACACCGAGGAGGCCGGCGGCGCCCGGATGACCTGGACGCAGGACTTCGCGATGAAGCCGACCGCACCGCTGGACAACGCCGCGATGACCGAGCGGATCAACACCAACAGCGTCATCCAACTCACGGTGATCAAGGATCGGGTGGAACGGATCGCCCGGCAGCGCGCCGACCAGGACGTCCCCCTGACCAGCACCGAGCCGACGGAGGCCGACGATGAGTGACCTGAGTACCCGACCGATCGCCGCCGGGGACGTACCCGCCGACCGGCGACGCGGCGGTGAGCTGCGCGTGTTGCTCGGCCCCCGCACGGTCGGCAGCACCTCGGGCTTCCTCGGGGTCGCCGCCCTCGCGCCGGGGGAGCGGATCGCCGAGCACTACCACCCGTACAGCGAGGAGTTCCTGTACGTGGTGCGCGGCGCGATCACCGTCGACCTGGACGACCAGCCGACGCTGCTGGCCGCCGGTGAGGCCCTGTTCGTGCCCGTGAACGTGCGGCACCGACTCCGCAACACCGGCGTCGAACCGGCCGAGGTGGTCTTCCACCTGGGTCCGCTCGCCCCCCGCCCGGAGTTGGGTCACGTCGACACCGAGTTGGCCGAACAGCGCGGTGGGTCGTGAGCGCGAGGAGCGCGCCGGGCTTGCGAGCCCCGCAGTCGCGAACCGAGGTGACGTCGTGAGCGGACGCCGCACGGTGGTGACCGGGATCGGGGTGGTCGCGCCCGGCGGCGCCAGCCGGGACCGGTTCTGGAAGACCATCACCGAGGGGCGGACCGCCACCCGGCGGATCAGCTTCTTCGACCCGTCGGCGTTCCGGTCGCAGATCGCCGCGGAATGCGACTTCGACGCGACCGCCGCGGGGCTCACCGAGGCCGAACAACGCCGGGCCGACAGGTACGTGCAGTTCGCGCTGGCCTGCTCCGTCGAGGCCGTCGCCGACGCCGGACTGGTGCTCACCGACGCCGAGCGGGACCGGGCCGGGGTGGTGCTCGGCACCGCCGTGGGCGGCACGATGGCGCTGGAACAGGAGTACGTCACCGTCAGCGAGCACGGTCAGCGCTGGCTGGTCGATGCCACGCGCGGTGGCCCGTACCTCTACCAGGCGCTTGTGCCCAGCAGCCTCGCCGCCGACGTGGCCTGCCGGCACGGGCTGCACGGCCCGGCGCAGGTGGTGTCCACCGGCTGCACCTCCGGCATCGACGCCATCGGCTACGCCCACCAGCTCATCGTGGACGGTGAGGCGGACGTGATGCTGGCCGGTGCGGCGGACTCGCCGATCTCGCCGGTCACCGTCGCCTCGTTCGACGCGATCAAGGCGACCAGCCCGGACAACGACGACCCGGCGCACGCCTCCCGCCCGTTCGACGCCGACCGGCACGGGTTCGTGCTGGCCGAGGGCGGGGCGGTGCTGGTGTTGGAGGAGCTCGGGCACGCCCGCCGGCGGGGCGCGCACATCTACTGCGAGGTGGCCGGCTACGCCAGCCGCAGCAACGGTTACCACATGACCGGGCTGCGTCCGGACGGCCTGGAGATGAGCCTCGCCGTGACCGACGCGTTGAAACAGGGGCGGATCCTGCCCGAGCAGGTGTCCTACATCAGCGCCCACGGCTCGGGTACCAAGCAGAACGACAGGCACGAGACGGCCGCGTTCAAACGGGCGTTGGGCCAGGCCGCGTACCGGGTGCCGATCAGTTCGATCAAGTCCATGGTCGGGCACTCGCTCGGCGCGATCGGGTCGATCGAGATGGCGGCGTGCGCCCTCGCGATCGAGTTCGGCGTGGTGCCACCGACGGCCAACTGGAGCACCCGGGACCCGGAGTGCGACCTGGACTACGTACCGAACGAGGCGCGGGAGGTCCCGGTGGACGTGGCCCTGTCGGTGGGCAGTGGATTCGGCGGCTTCCAGTCGGCCATGGTGTTCCGCCGGTCGGCCGGCCCGGTGGCGGCGTGAGCGCCGTTCGGCCCGGTGGCGGCGTGAGCGCCGCGCGGGCGGTGGTGACCGGCATCGGCGTGGTCGCACCGAGTGGCATCGGCGTGGACGCGCACTGGCGAACGGTGCTGACCGGCACCCGCCGGACCGGACCGATCACCCTGTTCGACCCGGCCGGCTATCCGACGCGATTCGGCGGGGAGGTGCCCGGCTTCACCGCCGACTCGTACGCGGACAGCCGGCAGGTGGTGCAGACCGACAGGTGGACGCACCTCGGCTTCGCCGCGACCCGGTTGGCGTTGGCCGACGCCGGCCTGCCCGAGCGGGCCCCCGACCCGTACGGCTACGCGGTGACCCTGGCCAGCTCGTCCGGGGGCAACCTGTTCGGCCAGCGGGAGTTGCAACGGCTGTGGGGCGGATCGTCGCGCACGGTCGGGGCGTACCAGTCGATCGCCTGGTTCTACGCGGCGAGCGTCGGGCAACTGTCCATCCACCACCAGTTCAAGGGTCCGAGCGGGGTGCTGGTCGCGGAGGCCGCCGGCGGGCTGGACAGCCTCGCGCACGCCGCCCGCGCGGTACGCCGGGGCACCCCGGTGGTGATCGCCGGGGCCACCGAGTGCCCGCTGAGCCCGTACGCGTTGGCGTGCCAACTGCGTTCCGGGCTGCTCAGTGACGTCTCCGATCCGCAGCGGGCGTACCGGCCGTTCGACGCCTCGGCCAGCGGCTACCTGCCGGCCGAGGGAGGCGCGGTGTTCGTGGTGGAGGAGTTGGGGCACGCCCTCGCCCGGGGCGCCCGCGTCTACGGTGAGGTGAGCGGCTGGGGCTCCACCCACGACGCCGCGCACACCACCGCGGACAGCGCCGGCGACCCGACCCAGTACGCGCGGGCGATGCGGCTGGCCCTGGACCGGGCCGGCGTCGCCGCGGCCGGTATCGACGTCGTGCTGCCCGACGCCCTCGGCGTGCCCCGCTACGACCGCAGCGAGGCCGAGGCGTTGCGCGCCGTGTTCGCCGAGCGGCCGGTCCCGGTGACGACGCAGAAGCCGCTGACCGGGCGGGCGTACCAGGGTGGCTCGGCGTTGGACGTGGCCACCGCGCTGCTCGCCTTCGCGCACGACACGCTGCCCGCGTCGGCCGGCCCGGAGGAGGTCGCCGAGGGGTGCGAACTGGACTTCCTGCGCGAGCACCGCCAGCCGCGCAGCCGACTCGCGCTGGTCTGCGCGCGGGGCTTCGACGGGTTCAACAGTGCGCTGGTCCTGCGCGGGGCCGTGCCGATGAGGGGAGAGACGCCATGAGTGGACAGCGGGCGCGGGTCGTGTTCCTGGTGCGGGTTCCGGTGCCACGCACCGACGAGTTCCTCGCCGCCTACGAGGAGGTGCGGCACCTGGTCGCCGACGGGGTGCCGGGACACCTGGTCGACCAGGTGTGCCGCTCGTCGACCGACCCGGAACAGTGGTTGATCACCAGTGAGTGGGTGACCCTGGCCGACTTCGAGGCCTGGGAGCGCAGCCCCGAGCACCGGGACCTGGTACGCCCGATGCGGGAGTGCTTCACGGACGCCCGTTCGCTGCGTTTCCACATCCACGCGCAGACACCCGCGCTGGTCTGACGCTCCCGCACGATCTCCCGGGTGGGGGCCGCGACGGTCGTCGGAGGTGATCGCCGGGGCCGGGCCGATCGCGGGGCGACCACCCGCGGGTTGACGCACCGCGTTCACCGGATGGCAATGCGCGACGGCCGGCGTGGGCCGGTCCTGGGTGGACGGTCATAATGTCCGCATGATTGCCTGGGAGTACGCCCTGCTCGTTCGCCGTTATCAGGGACAGGGCCGCAATTTCCACGTCTCGTTCGTCTGGTACGCCCCGGACGGGTCCCGCAAGGACATCACCGCCTTCGGTGACACCGCCATCGCGCACCTCAACCGTGCCGGTCGGGAGGGGTGGGAGCTGGTTTCCGCGGCCGAGGACGTGAACAACGTCCAGGGCAGCACCGAGGTCCACCGCTACCACCTGAAGCGCCCCCTGGAGTGACGCCGCAAGCCGGTTCTCGTCGATCATGGAGTTGTGGTGGGGGACGAAAGCCGCCTACCGTCCCGTTCCGGGCACCACAACTCCATGATCGACGTGGCCTAAGCCGACGTGGTCTGACCCTTAGGCCAGGTTGATGCCCGGGTAGAGGGGGTGGGGGGCCAGCAGGTCGGTCGCCTGCCGGGCGATCTTGTCGGCCAGGTCGGCGTCGAGCACGTACTTCGCCTTGGACGGGGTGCCGTCGGCGTTGGCGCCGGCCGTGGTCTGGGTCAGCACGGTGTGGATCAGATCCGCGGTCTGGTCCATCTCGGCGGTGCCCAGGCCCCGGGTGGTCAGCGCCGGGGTGCCGATCCGGATGCCGGACGTGTACCAGGCCCCGTTCGGGTCCTGCGGGACCGAGTTGCGGTTGGTGACGATGCCCGAGTCGAGCAGCGCCTGCTCGGCCTGCCGACCGGTGAGCCCGTAGCCGGACACGTCGATCAGCACCAGGTGGTTGTCGGTGCCACCGGTGACCAGCTTCGCGCCCCGGCGCAGCAGCCCCTCGGCGAGCGCCTGCGCGTTGTCCACGATGCGCTGGGCGTAGTCGGCGAAGTCGGGGCGGCGAGCCTCCGCGAGGGCGACGGCCTTGGCGGCCATCACGTGCGGCAGGGGACCACCGAGCACCATCGGGCAGCCGCGGTCCACCTGGTCGGCCAGCTCCGGCTGGCAGAGCACCATGCCGCCGCGCGGACCGCGCAGCGACTTGTGCGTGGTGGTCGTGACGATGTGCGCGTGCGGCACCGGGTCGAAGTCGCCGGTGAACACCTTGCCGGCCACCAGGCCGGCGAAGTGCGCCATGTCGACCATGAAGGTGGCGCCGACCGAATCGGCGATCTCCCGCAGGATCCGGAAGTTCACCTTCCGGGGGTACGCCGAGTAGCCGCCGACCAGGATCAGCGGCTTGAACTCGCGGGCCGCCTCGGCCACCCGGTCGTAGTCGATCAGCCCGGTCGTCGGGTCGGTGCCGTAGCTGCGCTGGTCGAACATCTTGCCGGAGATGTTCGGCCGGAACCCGTGGGTGAGGTGGCCGCCGGCGTCCAGCGACATGCCGAGCATCCGCTGGTTGCCCAGCTCGCGGCGCAGCGTGAACCAGTCGGCCTCGGTGAGGTCGTTGACGTGGCGGACCTGCGCCTTCTTCAGCGCGGGGGACTCCACCCGGTCGGCCAGCACCGCCCAGAAGGCGACCAGGTTGGCGTCGATGCCCGAGTGCGGCTGCACGTACGCGTGCGCGGCGCCGAACAGCTCCCGGGCGTGCTCGGCGGCGAGCGCCTCGACGGTGTCGACGTTCTGGCAGCCGGCGTAGAAGCGGCGGCCGACGGTGCCCTCGGCGTACTTGTCGCTGAACCAGTTGCCCATGGCCAGCAGCGTCGCCGGGGAGGCGTAGTTCTCGCTGGCGATGAGCTTGAGCGACTCCCGCTGGTCGGTCAGCTCGGCGCCGATGGCGTCGGCCACCCGCGGCTCGACAGCCCGGATCACCTCAAGGGCGCTCCGGAATGCGGTGGACTCGGCGTTGTGCGACATGCGACCTCCAACAGACGTGCGGGAAGGCCCAGGCGCTCGGCAAACGTCCTCGTGACGGGGCCGCTCCCCGATGGTTGTCCATCCCCACGCGCCAGTAACGGCCCGCGCCGATCCTACCGGGCCGGCCGGGGCCGTCCCGGGCGACCTCCGTACGCCACGCGTCGGCAGGGTTGAGCGGCCGACGTCGGGGCACACGGAAGGGAGCGGTTACCACTGCCGGTACGACCGCCACCCGCCCGAGAGTAGTCACCCATCATGACCACACCGTCCACCGACCGACCGCTCGCCGTGGTGACCGGAGCGTCCAGCGGAATCGGGTACGAGCTGGCCGTGCAGTTCGCCGAGCACGGGTTCGACCTGGTCGTGGCCGCCGAGGACGACGGCATCTCCTCGGCGGCCGAGAAGCTGCGCCGCGACGGCGGCCCCCAGGTCCAGCCCGTCCGCGTCGACCTCGCCCGGGAGCAGGGCGTGGAGGAGTTGGCCTCGGCGATCGCCGCCACCGGGCGTCCGGTGGCCGCCCTGGCGCTCAACGCCGGCCGGGGCGCCGGCGGCGCCTTCGTCGGCGGTACCGACCTGCGCGACGAGTTGGAGATCGTCGACCTCAACGTGCGCTCGACCGTGCACCTGGCCAAGCGGCTGTTGCCCGGCATGGTGGAGCGGGGCGCGGGTCGGGTGCTGTTCACCTCGTCGATCGCCTCCACCATGCCGGGGCCGTTCCAGGCGGTCTACAACGCGTCGAAGTCGTTCGTGCAGTCCTTCGCCGAGGCGCTGCGCAACGAGCTGAAGGACACCGGCGTCACGGTGACCGCGCTGATGCCCGGGCCGACCGACACGGAGTTCTTCGACCGGGCCGACATGGAGGACACCCGGGTCGGCTCCGGCTCCAAGGACGACCCGGCGAAGGTCGCCGCGCAGGGCTTCGAGGCGCTGATGAAGGGCGATCAGACGATCACCGCGGGGTCGCTGATGAACAAGGTGCAGACCGCCGCGGGCAAGATCATCCCCGACAAGCTCAAGTCCGAGCAGCATCGGCACATGGCCGAGCCGGGTTCCGGTAGCTGACCCCGGTCCTCGTGAGGTGACGCACGACGAGGGGCCCGGCAGCACGCCGGGCCCCTCGCGGCTGATCAGACCATCGACAGCGTTCCGGGGATCTCGTCGAGCAACTCCCGGGCGAGGAAGCCGATGCGGCCGTACCGGGGGATCAGCCGCTGCCCGCTCACCGCGTGCGCGAACGAGCCCCAGCAGGCGGCCTGCGCCGGGTCGGCGCCCCGGGACAACAACCCCGCCAGCAACCCGGCGAGCACGTCCCCGCTGCCGGAGGTGCCCAGCCCGGCGTCGCCGCTCTCCTCCCGCCAACCCCGCCCGTCCGGGGCGGCCACGTGCCCGTAGAGCGAGACGACCGCCTCGTAACGGGCGGCCAGCTCGGCCGCCTCGGCGTCCAGGTCGTCGCCCGGTTCCCGGCCGAGCAGGTGCCCGGCCTCGGTGACGTTCGGGGTGAGCACCACGGGCCGGCCCGAGCCGACCAGCAGGTCCGGCGCATGGCTGAGCGCGCCGAGGGCGTACGCGTCGAGCACCAGTGACGTGCGCGGTCGGGCCGCGTCCAGGACCAGGCTCAGCAGGCGGTTGGTTTCGTCGATCGCCTTCAGTCCGGGACCGAGGGCCACCACGTCGGCCTGCGCGACCAGCTCGCCGAGCTGGCCGTCCCGGTCCGCGGCGACCGCGCCGTCGGAGGTCTCCGGCAGCCCGACCACGAGCGCCTCGGGCACCTGGATGCTCAGCGTGGCCGCGGTGGACTCGGCGGCGGCCAGTTGGAGCACCCCGGCGCCGGCGCGCAGCGCGGCCACCCCGGCGAGCAGCACCGCACCGGGGGTGAAACGGGAGCCGCCGACCACCAGCACGGTGCCCCGGCTCTCCTTGCCGCCGACCGGCACCGGCAGCGCCCATTCCCGCAGCAGCCCCGGTGTGATCACCTGAACGTCAGACCGGTTCGGCATGGATCTCGTCCTCCCTGGTTGGCTCGGCGCCCTGCCGGTGCAGGTGACCGACCTCGTTGAACCCGCCAAGCGTCAGCCGGCCCTGGGCGTCGGCGGACCAGTCGGTGATCGAGCAGTTCGCGATCACGTGTTGGCGGGTCAGCGCCATCAGTTCCTCCTCGGTCAGCCCCTCCACCAGATAACGCAGCAGGAAGACAAGCGCGTCGTGGCCGAAGAGCAGGACCCGTTGGCCCTCGTGGTCCCGGCGCAGGTCGCCGAGGAGCGTGCGCAGTCGCAGCGCCACGTCGGTCCAGGACTCCCCGCCGGGCGGCCGGTAGTAGAACTTGCCGAGCCGCTCCCGGCGCTCGGCCTCGTCCGGGTGACGCCGACGCACCCCGCGCCCGGTCAGGCCGTCGAGAATGCCCAGCTCCCGGTCGCGCAGCCGCTCGTCGCGGCTCACCGGCACGCCGGTGCCGCGCAGCGCCAGCTCCGCGGTGGACACCGCCCGCAGGTACGGCGAGACCACCGCCACGTCCGGCCGGCGCTCCGGCGGCAGCTCGGCCAACCAGCGGCCGGTGGCACGGGCCTGCTCCGCACCGGTGGGGGAGAGCGGCACGTCGGCGTCGCGGTGACTGAGCCCGATCAGCTCCTCGCCGGACGCCTCGGCGTGGGTCGCCGCCACGTTCGCGGTGCTCTCACCGTGTCGGATGATCCAGAGGGTCGCCAGTTCCGCCATGCCGACCCCCTACCCGGGTGCCGGCGGCGGTAATCGCGGCGGGTCAGCCGCGCCGCTGCAGGAGGGAGACGGTCAGCCCGGTCACGTGGGTCATCCGGGCCAGTTGGTAGCGCTTGCCGAGCAGGTCGGCCCGCTCCCTCGACAGTCCGTTGAACGGTGCGTCGGTGACCGTCGGCGACACCAACCAGAGCCGTGGCTCGTCACGCAGACAGCCCGCCGGTTCGGCGCAGTCCGTGCCGTACAGCTCGTTGCGCTGGGCCGCCGTCCGTTGCCGGAACACGTTGCGCGGGGAGATGTCCTCCGGGAGGTAGTACCGCACCCCGGGTTCGGTCATCCACCACCAGACACCGCCCACGACGAGGCCGTCCCCGGGCTCGTAGCCGGCCTCGATGACCTTGGCCGCCTGGGAGTAGGACAGGGGGTCGAAGGCGCGTGTCCGCGGGTAGGTGTACCAGCCGTGCGAGTACTCGCCGCGCAGCGCGAGCTGACCGGGCATGGACAGCGCGGCGACGACCACGAGCCCCGCCGCCATCAGCGGGGTCCAGCGCAGCGCGGTGATGCCGGCGCCGGCCAGCACCGCCCAGGCCGGCAGCAGGAACAGCAGATACTTGGAGAAGAAGTAGTTGATCTCGCCGGTCGAGGCCAGCAGGATCACCGGCACCGGCAGCACGGCCACAAGCGTCACGCTCACCGCCCGATGCAGGGCGTCGCCGCGCAGGTGGGTCAGCAGACCCACCGTGGCCAGCGCGGTCACCGCGGCGGCGAGCAGCGTCGAGCCGTACGCCTGCTCCCAGACCGTCCAGGGTGAGAGGTCCGGGATCCAGCTGATCTGCCGGCCCGCCTGTGTCATGCCCCGCAGGATCGCCGGCGCGGCGATCGCCACCCCGGCGACGGCGGCGAGGGGGAACCAGACCAGCGGCCACCGGTGGCGCTGCCGCCAGGTGTGGATCAGCACGACCGTGCCGTGCCCGAGCAGGAGGGTCAGCGCCACCACGTTGACCAGGCCGATGCCGGCCACCGCGAGCGCGTACGCCACCCAGCGCTGCCACCGGGGCCGCTCCAGCGCGCGGAGCAGGAACAGGGTGGCCGCCGCCGAGGCCAGGACGACGAAGGCGTACGAACGGGTCTCCTGCCCGAACCGGGTGACCGTGGGCACCAGGGCGAAGACGAAGCCGGCCGCGACACCGGTCGCGTGATCGAAGAGCCGGCGCCCCACCAACGCCACACAGGCGGTGGCCAGGGTCATGGCCAGCGCCGACGGCAGACGTACCGCGACGGGACTCGTGCCGAACAGCGTCGTCCAGGCGTGCATGAACAGGTAGTAGGCCCCGTGCACGGCGTCGACGTTCGCCAGCATGGCCCGGATCTGTCCGGTGGAGCGCGTCGCCACGTCGATGGTGACCAACTCGTCGTGCCACATCTCCGGGCTGCCGATCCGCCACCCGACGACGAGCGCGGCGAACGCGGTCGGCCAGAACCAGACGCTGAGTGCCAGCCGGCGGGCGAGGGGGACCGGCTGGCGGTCCGGCTCGGCGGGCCGGGGCGGATTCTTCCCGTCGGTCTGCGCGGGCTGCGCGTCCATGGCGACGGCGCGGTTCGACATCGGCGTCCGATCGGGGGCGGGTTACGGGGCGCGACGATGATAGCGCCCGCGAAGTCGGGCGTCGGGCGGTGACTCGGTGCGCTCGGGGTGGGCGCGCCGCCCGGTTCGGCGCTGGCCGATCGTGGGGGTGGGCCTGATAATGTGGCCGCGCCCGTCGCGCATTTCCACCACGCACAGTGAGGCCTACCGACCCAATGATTGTCGACATTATGCTGCCGTACTACGGAAGCGTGCCCCTCATGCAGGCGGCGGTGCGCAGCGTGATGGCGCAGAGTGACCCTGGTTGGCGCCTCACCGTGGTCGACGACGGCACCGAGCCGGGTGTGCCCGAGTGGTTCGCGGGCATCGACGACGAGCGGGTCCGTTACCAGCGCAACGAGCACAATCTCGGGATCACCGCCAACTACCGCAAGTGCGTCGGCCTCGCCGAGCACGAGTACCTGGTGATGATGGGCACGGACGACATCATGCACCCCAACTACGTGGCCACCGTGCGATCGGTGACCGAGCAGTACCCGGGCGTCGGCATGATCCAGCCGGGGGTCGAGATCATCGACGCCAACGGCACGGTGGTCAACACCATCGTCGACGAGGCGAAGCGGCGGATCTACGCCCCGCGGATCGACTCCCGCGAGCTGATGGGCGGCGAGGACCTGGCAGCCAGCCTGCTACGGGGCTGCTGGTTCTACTTTCCGTCGATGTGCTGGCGCACGGACGCGATCAAGGCCGTCGGCTTCCGCGAGGAGTTCCAGGTCATCCAGGACCTGGCCCTGGTGATCGACCTGATCCAGCGTGGTGAGCAGATGGCGATCGACAACACCCTCTGCTTCCAGTACCGGCGGCACGCGGTCAGCAAGTCCGCCGCCGACGCGGTCAACGGCTCCCGGTTCACCGAGGCGCGGGCGTTCTTCCTCGACGTCGCCCGGCGGATGGACGAGCAGGGCTGGCCGCGGGCGGCTCGGGCGGCCCGCAGCTACACCTCGTCCCGACTGCACGCCATCACCCTGCTGCCGACGGCGGTCCTCTCCGGCAAGATGTCCGGCGTACGCAGTCTGTCCCGGCACGCGTTCGGGCCGGGCCGATGACCGACGAGAGCCAGAGGAGCGCCATGACCGTCCGACCACGACGTCCGGCGGAGCACGCCGAACCGCCCGTCCGGGTGGTGGTGCTCGGCGGCACCGGATTCCTCGGCCGCCCGATCTGCCGCGCCCTGGCCGACCAGGGGCACACCGTGGTCGCCGTGGCGCGTACCCCGAAGACGATCGGCCCGGGTGTCCAGGTCCGCGCACTGGACCTGGCCGCCGCCGACGTCGACGAGATCACCGCGGTGCTGCGTGACCTCGCCCCGGACGTGGTGATCAACGCGGCGGGTGGGATGTGGGGCCTGAGCGAGGCGCAGATGCTCGCGGTGAACGTCACCCTGGTCGAGCGGCTCCTGGCGGCCGCGGGCCGACTGCCGGGGCGGGTTCGGGTGCTCCAGATGGGCAGCGTGCACGAGTACGGGCTGGTCCCGGTCGACACGTCGATGCCCGAGCGGCTGACCCCCGCGCCCGTGATGCCGTACGGCGAGTTCAAGGTGCGCTGCACCGAGGCGGTCACCGCGGCGGACCGGCAGGGCCTGATCGAGGGCGTCACGCTGCGGGTCGGCAACGTCATCGGCCCCGGCCAGCCCGGCCACAGCCTGCTCGGGGTGGTCGCGGGCCGGCTCCGCGACGCCCAGCGGGCCGGTGAGCGAGCCCGGTTGGAGCTGGCTCCGCTCGGCTCCCGGCGTGACTTCATCGGTCTCGGTGACGTGGTCGCCGCCGTGCAGTTGGCCGCGACCCGTCCCGACGCGGCCGGTCGTGTGATCAACATTGGTCGGGGTGTGGCGGCCAGCGCGCGTGATATGGTCCGGCTCCTCATCGAGGTCAGTGAGGTGCCGACCGACCTCGTCGAGGCCGAGCAGACCGGTCCCGCCGAGACCAGTTGGCAGCGGCTGGACATCGGGTTGGCCGCCGAGGTGCTCGGCTGGTCGCCGAGCGACGACCTGCACACCGAGATGAAGCAGCTGTGGGAGCACGCCGGCGCCGATGTGCCCGCCTGATGCCGAGAGGTTCCTGAGCGCATGACCACCCCCGCTCTCATCCGGTCCCGGGGCACCCTCGCCGACCTGCTCTCCGGCCGGAGCAACGGCATCGGGCTGATCCGGCTCTGCCTCGCCGTCGGCGTCGTGTTGTCACACTCCAAGCCGCTCGGCTTCGGCGCCAACGACCTGGGCTACTACCTGACCGGTCGGCAGACGAACGTCGGCACCATGGCCGTGTACGGCTTCTTCGTGCTGTCCGGCCTGCTGATCACCCGCAGCGCCCGGCGTACCGGCATCTTCCGTTACGCCTGGCACCGGGCCCTGCGGATCTTCCCCGGTCTCTGGGTCTGCCTGCTGGTCAGCGCGCTGGTGATCGCCCCGCTCGTCGCGTTGCGCGAGCACGGCACCATCGCCGGGTTCTTCGACAACCCCTGGGACCGGGGCGGCCCGCTGGCCTACCTGCAGGCCAACTGGTGGACCGGCGTCCGTCAGTACGGCGTCCGGGACCTGTTCACGGACACCACCCCGTGGGGCGAGAAGGTCAACTACAGCGTCTTCAACGGCGCGCTGTGGTCGCTGAAGTACGAGATGTTCTGCTACGTCATGGTGGGCGTGCTGGCGGTGACGGCGGTGCTGCGGAACGCCCGGCGGTTCGTGCTGTTCCTGACCGTCGCGCTCTACCTGAGCATCCTGCAGGACTGGGTCAGCTCCGGACGGATCAGCGGCCCGGTGTCGACGGCGAGCTGGAGCTTCGTGTCGCCGCTGGTCGGCACCATGACCTTCCACTACATCGTCTACCTGGGCTTCCTCTTCGCCGCCGGGGCGACCCTGGACCTCTACCGCGAGCGGGTGCCGATCAACGACGCGCTGGGCATCGGTTCGGCGGTGGCGCTCGGATTGTCCCTGCTCTTCGGTGGCTTCTTCGTCATCGGGCTGCCCGCGTTCGCGTACCTGCTGGTCTGGCTGTCGGTGCGGATGCCCCGCCAACTGCACTGGGTGGGCCGCAAGAACGACTACTCGTACGGCATCTACATCTACGGGTTCGTCCTCCAACAGGTGATGACGAGCCTCGGCTGGAGCCGCTGGGGTTACGTGCCGTTCGCGGCGATGTCGGTGGCGGTCGCGTTCGCCGCCGCGTTCCTGTCCTGGAAGTTGGTCGAGCGTCCCGCGCTGCGGTTGAAGGACTGGACGCCGGGCTTCGTGGCCCGCCGGTCGTCGCAGCGGGTGCCGGTCGAGCAGCAGACCGCGGTGGCCGAGGAGCCGCCGGCGCAGGTCGGCGGCCCGACCCAGGAGTTGCCACAGCAACCCGCCACACTGGTTCCCGGCCGCTAACCCGCCGGCCCGCCCCCGAGCCGTACGCTCGGGGGCGTGGCCACGGTGGCGGAGGAGATTCAGGTGGGGGAGCGGCTGGTCCGCGTCTCCAGCCCCGACAAGCCGTACTTCCCGGAGCGTGGGCTGACCAAGCTGGACGTGGTCCGCTACTTCCTGTCGGTGGGTGAGGGGATCCTGCGCGCCCTGCGGGACCGGCCGACGATGCTGGAGCGCTGGCCGCGTGGCGTCTTCGAGGGCGCGACGATCGCCACCCGGCAGACCAACCGGGGCGACGCGTTCTACCAGAAGCGGCTGCCGGCGGGCGCGCCCGACTGGGTGCGTACCGCGCACATCACCTTCCCCAGTGGCCGGACCGCCGACGAGGTCGCGCCCAGCGAGTTGGCCGTGGTGATCTGGGCGGCCAACCTGGGCACCCTGCGGTTTCACCCCTGGCCGGTCACCGCCGCCGACGTGGAGCGACCCGACCAGCTGCGCATCGACCTCGACCCGATGCCCGGCGTCGGTTTCGACCAGGTGGTGCCGGTGGCCCGCGAGGTCAACGCGTTCCTCGCCGAGCTGGGGATGACCGGCTACCCGAAGACCACCGGCGGGCGGGGCCTGCACGTCTACCTGTCGATCGAGCCGCGGTGGAGCTTCGGTGAGTGTCGCCGGGCGGTGCTCGCCCTGGGCCGGGAGATGCAGCGCCGGCTCCCGGAGCTGGTCACCACCACCTGGTGGCGCGACCAACGCGACCGGCCGGTCTTCATCGACTACAACCAGATGGCCCGCGACCACACGGTGACGTCGGCGTACTCGATCCGGCCGACCCCGCAGGCGCTGGTGTCGGCGCCGCTGGAGTGGGCGGAGCTGGACGACGCCCGTCCGGAGGACTTCGACGTGCTCAGCATGCCGGCCCGCTTCGCCGAGCGCGGCGACCCGCACGCCGGGCTGGACGGCGACCGGCACTCGTTGGAGCCGCTGTTGGCGTTGGCCGACCGGGACGGGCTGGAGGCCCCACCCGAACGGTGAGGTCCGCCAGCCCGGCGGGTCACAGCTCGGCGAGCACGGGTTTGAGCGCGGCGCCCACCTGGGGTGCGAGCGTGGTCGAGTACGTGGCGCTCAGGTGGTGCGCGTCGCGCCAGACGAGCACCCCTCCGATGACGGGGGCGCACCGGTCCGCGGGGCAGATCCAGTCGTTCAGGTCGATCAGGTGGGCGCCGGACAACCCGTCGGCCGCTTCTTCCTGGGCCGGACCGCCCCCGCGGCCCAGGACCTCGTCGCGGCTGTCGGCGCACTTCGTCAGGCGGTTCGGGTTCTTCGACACGCACTCGGCGACGTCCTTCAGGTGCAGCGGCGTGTCCCGCAGGACCACCACCGGCACCTTCTCCGCGATCATGCCGCTCCACGTCTTGCGCAGCTCCCGGACCAGCGCCGACCGCCACTTCGTGGCCGGCTCGCCGTGGACCGGGTACTCGGCGTGGGTCACGACCAGCAGGTCGGGGCGGCCCGCGCCGACCAATGTCTCCCGCACCTTCCTGTTCCACTCCGTGCAGGCCGAGTAGGGCCTGTCGTTCAGGGAGATCTCCGCCGTCAGGAACGGGCAGCCGCCCTTGGTGTAGGTGGCGAGGCGCCAGCCGTTGGTCTCCGCCGCCAGCCGCATGGCAGGGACCCACTGGTCGGCGTGGGAGTCGCCGGCGAGCGCGATCGTGGTCGCCGAGTTCATCTTCCCGTAGACACAGACTTCCGGCGTGGCGGACTCCAGCGACACGTGGCAACTCTTCGTCGCCTGCAACAGCGGTGCGTCCCGGGCCGCGCGCGCCGGCTCGGGGGTGATCGACGCGACCTTGTCGACGGGCACCCCGGCCCGGCTGGTGCGGGGGGATGTGCCGAGCGCGGCGGCGCCGGGCGCGGCCGGTGGCGTCGCCTGTGGGGAGCCTCCGGGCACCTGGCCCATGATGACCGACGGGGGTGTCGTACCCGTCGTTGTCGGAATGGCCAGTTGGAAGGTCAGGCCGGCGAGCGCGGCCGCGCCGGTGCAGACGGCGCCGATGCGCAGGGCGGCGGCGGGCCGGTCGGCGAGGGTGGGCGACCGGCGGACCGGGTTCTCGACGAAGTGGTACGTGAGCGCGGCGGGGACCGCCGAGGCGGCCACGACGGCGAGCGCGGGGCCGACACCGAGGTCACCGAAGTGCGCCTGCGCGGCGATCAGCACCGGCCAGTGCCACAGGTACAGCGAGTAGGAGATCCCGCCGACATAGCGCAGCGGCTGCCGGCCCAGCAGGAGAGCGGGCCCGGCGCGACCGGCGGCCGGCCCGAACGCGATCACCGTGGCCGTGCCGAGGGTGGGGCCGAGCGCGACGTAGCCGGGGAAGCCGGCCTCCGTGGTGATCAGCGCGGCCGAGGCGCCGACGGCGATCAGCCCGGCCCACGCCAGCGGGACGGCGACCAGGCGCGGTGACCGGCTCCACCAGATCGCCGTGACGGCGACGGCGCCGCCGAGGGCCAACTCCCACATCCGGGTGGTGGTGACGTAGTACGCCGAGGGGTCGGTCGGCGAGACGTACAGCGCCCAGGCGAACGAGGGGAGGGCGATCAGCGCCAACCCGAGCAGGTAGAGACCGCGGCCACCGTGGCCCCGGCGGCGGGCGAACCACCCGAGGGCGATCAGCAGCAGGGGCCACACCAGGTAGAACTGCTCCTCGACGGCGAGGGACCAGAAGTGCTGGGCGATGCTCGCGGCGTCGTTGGCGGCCACGTAGTCGGCGGACTGCGCGGCCATCCGCCAGTTCATGGCGTAGCAGGCGCTGGCGATGACGTCCCAGGCGGTGGACGACCAGCGGCCGCGAGGCAGGAAGAAGTAGGTGAGCACCAGGGTCGCGAGCAGGACGGTGGCGGCGGCCGGCAGCAGGCGCTTCGCTCGGCGGGCGTAGAAGTCGGTGAGCGACAGCCGTCCACGATGGTCGAGTTCCTCCAGCAGCAGGCCGGTGATGAGGAAGCCGGAGATCACGAAGAACACGTCGACACCGACGAAACCGCCGGGCAGGTACGGCACGCCGGCGTGACCGAGGAGCACCAGCAGCACGGCCACCGCCCGCAGGCCCTCGATGTCCCCGCGGAAGGACCGCGCACCGGGTGCCGTCGGCCTGGTCGACGTCGGCCTGGTCGGTGGCGGGGCGGCGACCCGGGCCTGCTCCCACAACTCATTCGATATAGCCACGTCGCGGATAGTAGCGGCGCTCTACGGTAATTCGCCTATTTCATCATCGTGCTAATGAATTCGTGTTATGGCCTCTATTGCCACGGGCTCTGCGTTCCGCCGAACTCCTCGAAGACGAGCCAGGACCGTGTCGACAACACCCCGGCGATGCGCTGCACCCGGTCCAACACCACATCCCGCAGGGCGGCGTTGTCCGGCGCCCGGACCAGGGCAAGCACGTCGTGCTCGCCGCTGAGCAACGCCACGTGCTCGACGTAGCGCACCCGGGCCAGCTCGGCCGACACCTCCCGCCAGGTGTTCTGCTCGATCGTCAACGCCATGTACGCCGAGGTGCCCAACCCGGCCGCCTCGGGCGCCACCTGGGCGTGGAACCCGGTGATCACCCCGTCGCGCAGCAACCGCTCCACCCGCGCGTACGCGTTGGTACGGGAGATGTGGATCCGTTCGGCCAGGGTGCGCACCGACGTGCGCCCGTCCCGGACCAGCTCGTCGAGGATCCGCCGGTCCACCTCGTCGAGGGCTCGAACCGATCGTCCCGATCCCGCCACCCGGTCCGCGTCGTCGCCGCTCTCCTGGCTCACTGTGACCCCCTCCGCGTGCCAACCGTCCCGCGTTCTGCGTGGATCTTGAGTCAATCATCCGACACGCGGAAGCATAGGCTCACCACACGTCCCAGGAGGTTCCGCCGTGACGACCACTCCCCAGGCGGTCCGCAGGGCATCCCCGCGTACGCGTCGAGCGGCCACCCCGCCCGACCCGGCGCGCCCGCTGCTGCCGAACACCGAACCCGTCCGCCTGCTCGACCCCACCGGCACGCCACTGCCCGCCCGCGGCGACTATCCGGAACCACCCGTCGAGGTGCTGCGCGAGCTGTACCGCCGGATGGTGCTCGGCCGCCGGTTCGACACCCAGGCGACCGCCCTGACCAAGCAGGGCCGGCTGGCCGTCTACCCGTCCTCGCGGGGCCAGGAGGCGTGCCAGGTCGGCGCGACGCTCGCGGTCCGCGACACCGACTGGGTCTTCCCCACCTACCGTGAGTCGATGGCGCTGGTTGCCCGGGGCATCGACCCGGTCGAGGTGCTCACCCTGCTGCGCGGCGACTGGCACTGCGGCTACGACCCGACCGAGGTGCACACCGCGCCGCAGTGCACCCCGCTTGCCACCCAGTGCGTGCACGCCGCCGGCCTCGCGCACGGTGAGGCGTACCAGGGTCGGGACACCGTGGCGCTGGCCTTCATCGGCGACGGCGCGACGAGCGAGGGCGACTTCCACGAGGGGATCAACTTCGCCGCCGTGTTCAAGGCGCCGGTGGTCTTCTTCGTGCAGAACAACCGCTACGCCATCAGCGTCCCGCTGTCGCGGCAGACCGCCGCGCCGTCGCTGGCCTACAAGGGCGTCGGCTACGGCGTACCCAGCGAGCAGGTCGACGGCAACGACCCGGTGGCCGTGCTCGCCGTGCTCACCCGCGCGGTCGCCCACGCCCGCGCCGGCAACGGGCCGTTCCTCGTCGAGGCGCACACCTACCGGATGGAACCGCACACCAACGCCGACGACGCCAGCCGCTACCGCGACGGCGCCGAGGTCGACGCCTGGCGCGACCGCGACCCGGTCGCCCGGCTGGAGACCTACCTGCGGGCCCGCGGGGTGCTCGACGACGCGGCGGTCGCCGAGGTCGCCGAGCAGGCCGAGGCGTACGCGGCGGACCTGCGGACCCGGATGAACGAGCAGCCCAACGTGGACCCGCTGAGCCTCTTCGACCACGTCTACGCCCAGCCCACCCCGCAGCTGATCGAACAGCGCGAGCAGGTCCGCGCCGAGCTGGCCGCCGCCCGCGACGAGGAGAGGGACGCCTGATGGCCACCACCATGGCGAAGGCCCTCAACGCGGCGCTCGCCGACGCCCTCGCCGCCGACGAGCGGGTCGTCGTCTTCGGTGAGGACGTCGGCGCGCTCGGTGGCGTCTTCCGGATCACCGACGGCCTCCAGGCCCGCTTCGGCGAGGACCGCTGCTTCGACACCCCGCTCGCCGAGGCCGGCATCGTCGGCTTCGCCGTCGGCCTGGCCATGTCCGGTCTGCGGCCCGTGGTCGAGATGCAGTTCGACGCGTTCGCGTACCCGGCGTTCGAGCAGATCGCCTCGCACGTGGCGAAGCTGCGCAACCGGACCCGGGGCAAGCTCAGCGTGCCCATCGTCATCCGCGTGCCGTACGCCGGTGGGATCGGCGGGGTCGAGCACCACTGCGACTCGTCCGAGGCGTACTACGCGCACACCCCGGGCCTGAAGGTGGTCACCCCGGCGACCGTCGAGGACGCGTACTCGCTGCTGCGCGAGGCGATCGACGACCCCGACCCGGTGGTCTTCATGGAGCCCAAGAAGCTCTACTTCGGCAGCGCCGACGCGGTCCTGCCGACGCGGACCGAGCCGTTCGGCCGGGCCGTCGTGCGCCGCCCCGGCCGCGACGCGACCCTGGTGGCGTACGGGCCGGCGGTGCCGGTCGCGCTGGAGGCCGCCGAGGCCGCCCGCGAGGAGGGCTGGGACCTGGAGGTGGTGGACGTCCGCACCATCGTGCCGTTCGACGACGAGACCATCGCCGCCTCGGTCCGCCGTACCGGCCGGTGCGTGGTGATCCAGGAGGCGCAGGGCTTCGCGGGGGTCGGCGCGGAGATCACCGCCCGGGTGCAGGAGCGCTGCTTCCACGCGCTGCACGCCCCGGTGCTGCGGGTCGCCGGGCTGGACATCCCGTACCCGGCGCCGATGCTGGAGCACACCCACCTGCCCGGTGTGGACCGGGTGCTCGACGCGGTGGCCCGACTCCAGTGGGACGACCAGCCGGACGCGCGTTGGGCGGCGGCATGACCACCGTCGCGCGCACGCAGGTCTTCCTCCTGCCCGACCTGGGCGAGGGGCTGAGTGAAGCCGAGATCGTCGAGTGGCGGGTCGCGGTGGGCGACGTGGTCACCGTCGACCAGAGCGTGGTCGAGGTGGAGACCGCCAAGGCGGTCGTGGACGTGCCCTGCCCGTACGCCGGCCGGGTCGTCACCCTGCACGGCGCGGCCGGTGAGGTACGCCCGGTCGGCCAACCGTTGATCACCATCGCGCCGCTGGACGGCGGTGACGAGCCCGCCGGGCACGCCACCTACCGCGAGGAGGAGCAGGCCGGCTCCGGAAACGTGCTGATCGGCTACGGCACGGGCCACGGCGGCGCCACCCGCCGCCGGCGCCGGCCCCGGCTGACGCTCGCTCCCGAACCGACCGACCCCGCGCGGACCGACCCCGCGCGGACCGACCCCGCGCGGACCGACATCGCCTCGCCCGGTGGTGCTGCCCCGACCGGTGGGATCCGCGCGGCTGCCGGCGGTGCCTCGGGTACGGGCGACGCGTCCGGCCACCCGGCGCCGGCCGCCCTGGTCATCTCGCCGATCGTGCGGCGACTGGCCCGGGAGCGCGGCGTCGACCTGAACGCGGTGCGGGGCACCGGTCCCGGTGGAGTGATCCGCCGGGCCGACGTGGAATCGGCGCTGGCCGTGCCCGCCGCCCGGCTCGCCGCCGTGCCGGACGCCCCCGTCGCGCCGGTGCCGTCCGGGGGCGACGACGTGATCATCCCGCTCACCGGTGTTCGCAAGGCCATCGCCGACAAGCTCTCCCGCAGCCGACGGGAGATCCCGGAGGTGACCATCTGGGTCGACGTGGACGCCACCGGGCTGCTGGAGACCCGGGCCGCGATCAACGCGGCGACGCCGGACGCCCCGGTGAGCATCCTGGCCCTGCTGGCCCGGATCTGCCTCAGCGGGCTGCGCCGGTTCCCGCAGCTCAACGCCCGGGTGGACACCGAGGCGCAGCGGATCGTCCAGTCCGCCGGGGTACACCTCGGCATCGCCGCGCAGACCGACCGGGGTCTGCTGGTGCCGGTGCTGCGCGACGCCCAGCGGCTCACCACCGCCGAGTTGGCCGCCGAACTGGCGGCGACCACCGCCGCCGCGCGGGCGGGTAGCCTCCCGCCGGCCCGACTGACCGGTGGCACGTTCACGCTCAACAACTACGGGGTGTTCGGCGTCGACGGCTCCACGCCGATCATCAACCACCCGGAGGCGGCGCTGCTCGGCGTCGGCCGGATCGTGGACAAGCCGTGGGTGGTCGACGGGCAACTCGCCGTCCGGAAGGTGACCCAGCTCAGCCTCACCTTCGACCACCGGGTCTGCGACGGTGGGGTGGCCGGTGGCTTCCTGCGGCACGTCGCCGACTGCGTGGAGCGCCCGGCGCTGCTGATCGCCGCCGTCTGACGGCGTACCCCCTCGGTCCCGGCGCTGCCCCCTCGGCGCCGGGACCGACGCACGCCCGGGGTTTCCCGGCGGCGTCATCGGGAAGGCGGCCCCGCCGGAGCGCACCGAACGTGTCGAAGGGAGCCGGCCTGTGGCCGTGGCGAACGAGCTGCTACTGAACTCGGTCCGGGTACGACGGCCCGCCTCGGCCGGCGCGCCGCTCTACTGCGACGCGCTGGAGTACGGGCTGACCGGCGACGGCGCGACGAACGACCAGCCGGCGCTGGCTGCCCTCGTGGACCGCCTGGGCGCCGGGTACGCGTCGGACGGGCGGGCCCGGGTCATCTACTGCCCACCGGGCATCTACTCGATCCGGGACGCGGGCACGGTGTGGCGCAGCGGTGTGTCGCTGATCGGGGCCGGCCCGGCGGCGACGCGGTTCATGCTCAGCAACGAGGGCAACCGGGCCGACCCGACCCCGTTGGCCTTCTGGACCACCGTGCAGCACGGCGCCGACCGGGACCGGCACATCGCCGACTGCACCTTCGCCGACTTCCAGATCGACGGGTCCGGGGTGGCCATGGCCGAGTACAACTACCTGGCCAAGGGCCTCGGCCTTCAGTACGTGGTGCGCGGCGTCTTCCGCAACCTCTACATCCACCACACCGCAGCCACCGGGCTGGGCTGCGACTTCCTCCAGGACTCCCTGATCGACGGGGTGGTGGTGGTCGGCTGCGGCCGACTGGACAACGGCGAGCAGATGGGCGGCGCCGGCATCGGCGTCGGCGTCGGCGGGTGGGGCACGGTGGAGCGGCTGACCATCGCCAACTGCACCACCCTGGCCAACGGCACCAACGGCATCTTCCTGGAGTTGCAGAAGGACTACTGGCCGCCGCCGCGCGGCTACCGGATCATCGGCTGTCACAGCCAGGGCAACCGGTTCGGCATCTCCGACTGGGGCGCGGACGGTCTGATCGTCTCCGCCTGCACGATGACCGGCAACCTGGAGACCGGCTTCGACGTGTCGGCGCAGGGCACCTCGTCGGTGGCCGGCCGGGGTGGGCTGCTCACCGACTGCGTCATCGACGGCAACATGCGCGACGGGGTCAGCATCGGCAACAGCCCCGGCCCGTACACCGTGCGGGGCAACCGGATCAGCGGCAACGGGCGGCACGGCTATCACGCGCACGACCTCGGACGCGGTTACCAGGGCTCGATCCGGGACGTGGTCATCGAGAGCAACGAGTTCTGGGGCAACGGCCTGGACGCGGTCCGCATCGACCACCAGATGACCGACGCGGTGCTGCTCAACAACCGGATCCGCAACAACGGGCGGCAGTGTGCCGAGGGGGCCGGCGGTACCGGCGACGCCGTCCGCTACAGCGAACGGTGTCTGGTGGACCGGTCGGCCAACTGGCCGCACGACGGGCACCGGGGCAAGGTCCTACGGGTCGGACGAGCCGTCGCCATGGTCGCCTCCAACACCGGCGACGAACTCACCCTCGCCCCGGTACGCCCCGACGGGTTCACCGCGTGGAGCGGGGACGTGCCGCCGCCCGGCATCGGATACGAACTGTCGCCCGCACCCGAGCGGCGGGCCGGGATCACGATCGACGCGCCGTTCGACTCGGCCACGGTTCGGGGCAACCGGATCTGGGACAACCACGACTACCAGACCCAGACGCACGGGCTGTGGATCACCGAGCGCGGCAGTTGCGTGGACTGCCGGGTCGAGGACAACGACCTGGCCGGCAACGCCGGCGACGGGATGCTCCTGGACACCCCGCCGGTGGGCGGGCGCTGGCGGGACAACCACGTCGACAGTGACTGGACCTGAGCGGCGACCCGTCGGTGGTCCCGGCGAGACCGGAGCTGAACGACGAGCGGCGGCGACCGGAGTGATCCGGCCGCCGCCGCTGTCATCGTGGGTTGGTCAGCCGGCCAGACCGGCCACCGGGGTCGGGTCCAGCACGACCTCGGCCGAGCCCGACTGCGCGGGCGAGCCCGCGTCGGTGTACTCCGCGACGAACACGGCGGTCAGGTTGTCCGCACCGCTGTGCCCACTGTCGAGGAAGGTGGGAATGCTTCCGGAGCAACCCGTCGAGGTGGAGAGCGGGTGCCCGTGCTCGTCGTGCCCGAGCACGTAGGTGACCTTCACCTTGGAGCAGTCCACCGGCAGGTCGTCGGTGACCTTCACCTCGTACGCGACCGTCTGCCCGAACTGGAACGGCTGCCCAGCCTCCGGGGTGACGAACTCGACCACCGGCGCGGTCGGCCCGACCACCAGCGGCAGTGATGCCGAGGCGGACCGTCCGGTGCGGTCGGTCACCTTCAGCGTCGGCGTGTACGAGCCGTTCTTCGAGAACGTCCAGGTCGCGTTCGGGTTGGTGCTGTCCACCGAACCGTCCGCGTTGAAGTCCCACGCGTAGCTGAGCGTGTCACCGTCCGGGTCGGTGGTGCCGGCGCTGGAGAACGCGACGGTCAGCGGGGCCTGCCCAACGGTCGGCGTGCCGCTGATCTTCGGGATCGGCGTCCGGTTGCCCCGGACGAAGTCGATCCGGGACAGCTGGGCGTCCGGGTTCTCGGCGAAGTAGCCGTCACCGTACTCCAGCACGTAGAGCGCGCCGTCCGGGCCGAACTCCATGTCCATCGGGTTGTCCACCACCAGCGACGGCGCCACCGGAAGGATGTCCGCGACGTCGCCATCCTCGTCGAGGCGGAACTCCTTGATGTAGTCCCGGCTCCACTCGTAGAACAGCGGCACCCCGTCGTAGTAGGCCGGCCAGCGGGTACGCGACGTGCTGGTCCCGTCGTAGTTGTACGCCGGGCCGCCCATCGGAGAGATGCCGCCGGTGCCCAGCTGCGGGAACTCGGCCGAGGGGGCTGCCGCGTACCAGACCTGCGGCTGCTCGACCGGCGGCAGCACGCGCTTGCCGGTGTTGTGCGGTGAGTCGTTGACCGGGCGCGCGCAGTTGAACTTGGCGCCGGACTGGCCGGTGGCGAAGTCGTAGTCGCGGTAGGCGATCGTCGGCGTCACGCAGTACGGCCAGCCGTAGTTCGCCGGCTTGTCGACGAGCATCCAGCGGCCGTGCCCGGCCGGTCCGCGCGCCGGGTTCGGGTTGGAGGCGTCCGGGGAGTAGTCGCCCACGTACACGTTGTCGGTACGCCTGTCGACGGAGAAGCGGAACGCGTTGCGCAGCCCCATCGCGTAGATCTCCGGGCGGGTCTGCGCCGTGCCCGGCTTGAACAGGTTGCCGGCGGGCACCGTGTAACCGCCACCGTTCTTCACCTTGATGCGCAGTAGCTTGCCGCGCAGGTCGTTGGTGTTGGCCGAGGTGCGCTGGGCGTCGAACGCCGGGTGGCGGTTGGCCCGCTCGTCGATCGGGACGTAGCCGTCGGAGGCGAACGGGTTGCTGTCGTCACCCGTCGACAGGTACAGGTTGCCCTTGCTGTCGAAGTCGATCTGGCCGCCGACGTGGCAGCAGATGCCCCGGTCGGTCGGCACGTCGATGATCTGCTGCTCGCTGGCGAGGTTGAGCTTCGTCCCCTCCAGCTTGAACCGGGACAGTCGCAGCGCGCCCTTGAAGGGCTCCCAGTCCGCCGCGGTGCCGGTCTCCGGCGCGTCGCCCTCGTTGACGCCCGGGGTGGCCGGGTCGTCCACCGGCGTGTCCATGGGCGGCGAGTAGTAGAGGTAGACCCACTTGTTCTGGGCGAAGTTCGGGTCGATGGCGACCCCCTGCAAGCCCTCCTCGTCGTGCTCGTACACCGGGATGTCGGCGGCGAGGGTGTTCAGCCCGGTGCGCGGGTCGTGGATGCGGACCTCGCCGGTGCGGGAGGTGTGCAGCACCCGCAGGTCGGGCAGGACGGCGAGGCTCATCGGCTCGCCCGGGAAGTCGTTGAGTGTCACCTTCTGGAAGCTGCTGTCCGGCGGCGGGGCCGGTGCGGCGGCCGCGGCCGCCGGCGGTACGGCGAGACCGGCCGTCACCAGCAGCAGGGCAGACACGAATGCGGTTCTGTTCATCAATTGTCCCCCGAGGTGTTTCAGTACCGGAGTGAGGCGAGAAAGTCGAAGCCGACCCGTGCGGTGTCCAGGGCGTCGGCGGGGGAGCGTGGCGCGGTGCCCGCGTCGTCGCGCTCCACGATGTACTCCTCGATGCCGGCCTCCCGCTCGTGGGCGAAGATGCGGCCGAAGTCGATGAGGCCGTCGCCGAGGTCGGCGAAGCCACCCTCGACGTCGAGGTCCTTGACGTGCACCTGGCGGATCCGGCCGCGGTTGGCCCGGATCACGTCGACCGGGTCGTGCGCCCCCCGCCAGGTCCAGTAGAGGTCGAGCTCAAAGTGGACCAGGCGCGGGTCGGTCTGCCCGGTGAGGATGTCGAAGCCGGTCGAGCCGTCGGTCAGCGGCGTGAACTCCAGCTGGTGGTTGTGGTAACCGAAGTCGAGCCCGGCGCGTTCGGCCAGCCGGCCGGCCTTGTTCAGGTCGCGCGCCAGGGCCCGGTAGACGTTGGGGTCCCGGATCGCCTGACCGTTGGCGTCCCGACCGAAGTAGGGGTGGACGATCTTCTTGCAGCCCACGACGTTGGCGTCCTCGAGGGCCTGCTCCCAGGTGGCGGCGTCGAAGGGCTGCGGGATGCCGGTGTGCCCGGAGGTGGATCGCAGCCCGGCCTCGTCGAGCGCGGCCCGGAACTGCGCGGCGGTGCGTCCGACGAATCCGGCGTGCTCCACCCGCCGGTAGCCGATCCGGCGCAACGCGTCCAGGGTGCCGGGCAGGTCGGCGGTGAGCTGATCGCGCAGGGTGTAGAGCTGGATGCTGATCCGGTCGACCGGCACCCGACGCCGAGCCTGCGCGGCGGGGGCGGCGGGGGCGGCGGTGGCCGGGCCGGCGAGCAGGCCGGCGGTGCCGACGGCGGCGGCGGAGACGGTCGCGGCGCGCAGCACTCCGCGCCGGCTGATCGGCTCGGACGTCGGTGTCGGTGGGTTGAGCTGTTGATCCATGGTGGTGGTCCCTTCCTGACGGCAGGTACGCCGTCGGCGGCGGTCGACCTGGCTGTCGCCACCCGGGCGCGCCGAACCGGCCGAAGGCGGGCTTCGGCTGGACGGTGAGGACGGCGCTCCGGTGCGGCCCGGCCCCCCGTCGGGGGCGGAACACGGCAACCCGGCAGGGGTGGCGGCAGGCTGATCGACTAATGGGCAACCCTCTATCTGGAAAGTGACCTTACCCTTGCCCCCGGACGAAGGCAAAGCTTCGTCGCGTTCGGCAGAAGTTTCGCTCCAGTCGACAAAAGTCCGGCCCCGAGGTGCGCGGACCCGATCACACCGGACCCGACCCGGCCGCGAACCGAGCGTGATCCACCCGGGACCCGAGCGGCATCGCCGCGCTTCCCGGCATGATCCACTCGCGCTCAGGCAACTCGCGGCATCGGGACGTACCGACGCGCCGGCTGCACCGACGCCGAGTCGATCACGAACGGGACGACCGCACCCGCCCGGCTCAAGCGGAGCAGAGGGCCAGAGACCTGTCGGTTGAACGCCTGATCCGCCAACTGGAACATCACCGGAAAATGCGTCGGTAAATGCGCCGCCGATTATTTCGGAATGCGACGGATATGCCTGCTGAGCAGGTGAGAATGTGGCGGAGGGAAGTCGAAACGGGGGGGACTGAACATGACGTCTAGGCGGCGATTGACGCTGTTGGCGGTAACCATCGCAGCCGCACCACTCGTCCTGGGTGGGTGCACCGCCGACCGGGATCCGGCCAATGGTTCGGCCAAGGACCACGTCGCCGGCCCGGAACTCGCCGTGACGCCGGCGGACAAGGCCCGCGACGTCCCGGTCAGCGCCGAGGTGGGCACCGTGGTCACGGGTGGACGGGTCACCGGGGTACGCCTCACCGACGACAAGGGCAAGCAGGTCGGCGCCGAGCCGCGCGAGGACGGCTCGGGTTGGGTGCCGACGGCGCCCCTGCAACCGCGGCGGACGTACACCGCCGAGGTGACCGCGACCGGGGACTCCGGTGCGACCACCACCCGCACCACGTCGTTCACCACCATGGCCAGATCGACCAAACCGCAGATCACCAGCACTCTCTATTTCTTGGGCAATCGGACGTACGGCACCGCGATGCCGGTAACCGTCGCGTTCGACCCGGCAATTCCGAAAGAGGCCAGAGCAGATGTCCAGCGGCGGTTGTTCGTGAAGACGAATCCGCCGCAGCCGGGCACCTGGTCGTGGATCGAGGACGGTAGTCAGGTCTATTACCGGGCGCCCGATTTCTGGAAGCCGGGGACCACGATCAGTGTCCGGGCCGGCCTCGAGGGCCTGCCGATCGGCAAGGACCGGGTCGGCGACGCCGAGCGGAGGGCCACCTCCAAGATCGGACGCCAGACCGCGCTGGAGATCGACAACGCCACCAAGCAGATGACGGTGCTGCGGGACGGCAAGCAGATCAAGCGGATCCCGGTCAGCCTGGGCAAGCCGAGCACGCCAAGCTCCAGCGGCAAGATGGTGATCATGGAGAAGCATGAGCGGACCACCTTCGACACCCGGGGTGAGCCGAACGGTGGCTACGTGGTCGACGTCGACGACGCCCAGCGCTACACCTGGGGTGGTGAGTTCATCCACTCCGCGCCCTGGTCGGAGGGCGACCAGGGCAACACCAACGTCTCGCATGGCTGCGCGAACGTCTCCGCCACCGCCGCCGACTGGTTGATGGGGATGACGCAGGTCGGTGACCTGATCACCGTCAAGGGCACCGAGGTGGAGTTGCAGCCGGGCAACGGCTGGACCGCGTGGAACGTGAGCTGGGACGAGTTCGTCCGGGGCAGCGCCCTGCCGGTGCCGCCCGGTCTCAAGCCCGCACCTGTCGCTCCGGCGCACCCGGGCGCGGTGGCCGGCGGTTCACCCGCCCCGGCGCCCTCGGTCAGCGGTCGCTGAGACACCGGCGCCGACACCCGGGCCGGCCCGCCGCCACGACGGGCCGGCCCGGACCTGTCAGCCCAGCGGTACGCGGGCCACCCCTGGCCCGACCAGGCTGCCCAGCCAGAGGCGCCCGCCGTGCTGGCGTACCCCGGTGATCATCCGGTACCGCCCGGCCGGGCCGTGCAGCGTCCGGCGGACCGCGCCCGCGCCGTCGACGAGCGCGACCAGCCCGTAGCGGCGCGGCTGCGGCTGCAACGCGTCGGGCAGCAACGCGGCGATCTGACGCAGTCGCGGGTGCGGCAGGAGCCGCTCGGCGATCGGCACCCGTGGGCTGGGCAACGCGATCCAGTACGTTCCGTCGCCGACGGCGGAGAGATTGTCCGGGTACGCGGGCAGGTCGGCGAGCACCCGGACGCCGCCGCCCAGGTCGACGCGGAGCAGGCGGTGGGTGCTGGTCTCCACGAGCATCAGCGCCGACTCGTCCGGGGTCAGTGCGATCCCGTTGGGGAAGTACAGCCCGTCGGCCACCACGTCGGTGCGGCCGCTGCCCGGATGATGGGCCAGCACCCGACCGTTGGGGCGATGCTCCAGCAGGTCCCGCTTCCAGTGCGAGACCGGGAACCGGTCGGAGGAGTCGGTGAAGTAGATGGTGCCGTCGCGCGCCACCGTCGCGTTGTTGGCCAGGTGCACCAGGGGTGCCGTCCCGGTCAGTTCGCGGACCGCGCCGTCGGGCGTCACCCGCAGCAACCCCCGGTACGCGTCGCAGACGACGAGAGCCTCGCCGGACGTGTCCAGCTCGATGCCGAGCGGTCGGCCACCGGTCTCGGCCAGCAGTCGGGGGCGGGTGCCGACCGGCGCGTCGACCGGCCAGCACCAGAGCCGGCCGTCCTCGTCGCCACTGATCACCCGGCCGGCGTCGTCGACGAGCACGTCCTCCGGGCCGACGGCGCCCTCGGGCAGAGGCAGCAACTCGGCCCGGTCGAGCCTCTGGTCCGTCGGAGCCCATTCCCCGGCCAACGGCGGGGGAGTGGTGGCCGGCTCACGGACGGGACGGATCAACCGGGGCGGCCGGGGACGAGGGACCAGCATCGGCCCATCCTCCACCGCCGGCGGCCGCCGACCGATGATCGACACGACCTCCACCCCGAGGGGATGGGGAGAGCCTCGGGGTAAGACCCTGGGCGTACCCGGAATCACTCCGGCAGAGGCCGAAACTGTCGGTGGGTGCGGCTAGATTTCTCGGCATGGGAGAGCGGAACGACCGGCTGGACGTGCAGGTCAGCGTGAGTGACCAGATGGTCCTCGTGCGGGTGGCCGGCGAGGTCGACATCGCCACGGTGGCCGCCTTCCGGTCCGCGCTGTGGTCGGTGCCGGCCCGTCCGGTGCTCCAGGTGGACCTGTCCGGGCTGCGGCTGCTCTCCGCCGCCGGCGTCCGCACGCTGCTCGCCGCGCACCTGCGGGTGCGGGCGTGTGGTGGCGCACTGGTCCTGGTCGACCCGAGCCCGGTCGTGGCCCGGGTGCTGCGCGCCACCGGCCTGCACCGGGTGATGCCGATCGTGGAGCCGGCCCGGGTCGTCGAGGCCGCCCGTCGCCCGACAGTCGAGCCGGAACACCTGCAACTGGCCGCCTGACCTGACCCGGAGCGGCCCCCGCGATCCGAGGAGACCGCCCCGGGGCCGTCGGCGCGCCGACGACCCCCGAGCGATCCGACCTGCGGGGCCGTCGGCACGCGCCGACGACCCCCCCGAGCGTCGGTCAGCGCACGCCGAGCAGGTCGACGACGAACACGAGCGTCTCGCCCGGCTTGATGACGCCGCCCGCGCCGCGGTCGCCGTACCCCAGGTGGGGCGGGATGGTCAGACGACGGCGGCCGCCGACGCGCATGCCGACGACGCCCTGGTCCCAGCCGGCGATGACCTGACCGCCGCCGAGCGGAAACTCGAACGCCTCGCCCCGGTTCCAGGACGAGTCGAACTCGCCGCCGGTGGAGTGCGACACGCCGACGTAGTGCACACTGGCGAGCTGGCCCGGTTCGGCCTGCGGTCCCTCACCCACGGTGATGTCCTCGATCACGAGGTCGGCCGGCGGCGCACCCTCGATCGGACCCACCTCGGGCTTGCCGGATGAGGCGCCTGCTGCCTGGTTCATGCGGGGATCTCCTGCCGTGTCGGTTGATGTGTCCGGTCACCTCGATCCTGCCGGATCACCCCCCACCGATGTGCGGCAGACCCGCCCACCCCGACCCCAGCCCCACCCCAACCATGCGTCGATCTTGCACTTTCGGTCGCCGGTATGCCCGTATTCACGCCCTTCGTCGGGGCAGTAAGTGCAAGATCGGCGGGCGGGACCGACTTCCTCGGAGCCCCGGTGGGGGCGGGGGCGCACCCTTAGGCTCGAAAGCGGTCCGCGGGTTGGGTGGGCCGTGGTCGAGGCGGAGGGCACCGGTGGCTGAGGCGACGGTCACGGTGCCGCTGTGGGCCTGGGCGGCGACCAGCGCGCTGATCGCCGCGCTGCTCGCCGTGGACGTGCTCCTGCACCGGGACAACCACGTCATCGAGCTACCCGAGGCGGTGCTCTGGAGCGCCGTCTGGATCGGCGCGGGTCTGCTGTTCGGGCTGGCCCTCTGGTGGGGCCTCGGCGGCGACCCGGCCATCGCGTACTTCTCCGGCTACCTGTTGGAGAAGGCGCTCTCGGTGGACAACGTGTTCGTCTTCGCCCTGCTCTTCGGCTACTTCCGTGTGCCACCGGGTTTTCAGCACAAGGTGCTGTTCTGGGGTGTCGTCGGGGCGCTCGTCTTCCGCCTGCTGTTCATCTTCGCCGGCGCCGAACTGTTGGACCGGCTCACCTGGGCCGGGTTCGTGCTGGGCGCCTTCCTGATCTGGACCGGCTGGCGGCTGGCCGTCCGCGGTAAACCGGACGTCGACCCGGACCGCAACGTCGTGGTCCGACTCTTCCGACGGCTGGTGCCCACCGACGCCCGCTACCACGACGACAGGTTCACCGCTCGGGTCGCCGGCCGGCGGGTCGCGACGTTGCTTCTGGTGGCGCTCGTCGCCATCGAGGCCACCGACGTGGTCTTCGCCATCGACTCGGTGGCGGCGATCCTCGCCATCACCACGAACACGTTCCTGGTGTGGACGGCGACCGCCTTCGCCGTACTGGGACTGCGCAGCCTCTACTTCTGCCTCGCCGGCCTGCTACGCCAGTTCGGCTACCTGCGGTACGGGCTCGCGCTGCTGCTCGCTTTCGCGGGGCTGAAGCTCATCCTCGCCGAGACGCCGGTGGGCAAGCTGCCGGTCTGGTCGACACTCGCGGTGGTGGTGGCGACCCTGGCGATCTCCATCGGGGCCAGCGTCGTGGCCGCGCGCCGACCCGGCGTCGACCGCTGATCCGCTGACCCGCCGGACCGCCCGCCTCAGCCGACCACTACCGGTCGAGAGCTCTCGGATTCGGAATTACTGAAGCTCCTGCTTGTCGGCAAACGGTGCGTGTTCGCTACTGGTCGAGCGGGTAGAGGGCGGCGGTAAGCGCACGGCTGCGGGTGTGGTGGCCGAGTGCGTCGGTGTTGTCGACGAACTGGTCGATGGCTCCGGTCACCGGCAGTGCTCGCAGGGCGGGGTCGGTTATGGCGCGGATCAGCGCCTTGGTGAAGCGTTCCGCGTGCAGGACGCGGAAGGGCCGGTCGTGATAGAGCCGGGCGCGCGGGTCGACTGGCGCGGTCAGGTCGAGGTCGTTGTGCTGGGCCGCGGTGGCCTCGTAGGCGGTCACGAGATGGTGCTCGCGGTCACGCCAGTTGTCGGCGGCCAGCGCGGCGGCCAGTGTGGCGGCGAGTTGGTCGGTGTCGGGCAGGCGGGTCAAGGCGGTGCCGAGCCATTTGCTGTAGGGCGGGTAGGTCTTGCCGATCAGCAGGCGCAGCCGCATGAGGTCGCGGACCAGGCGGGCGGCCACGACCGCCGAGCCGAGTTCGTCACCGACCTCGCCGCAGCGGCCGACGAATGCTTCCTCCTGGCTGATGCGCTGCCATTGACAGGCGAGCACGTAGCGCCACACGTCGTCGGGATACCAGGCCAGCGCTCGCCGCGCCGTGTGCAGGACACCGATTCCGTCGTGGTACACGGCGCCGGTGGTGGCCTCTGCCAGGGTCTGGGTCGGGGTGGCCAGCCAGTCTCGGGTTGTGATGCCGTTCAGCGGATTGAATCCGAGGTGACCGGTCAGCCAGTCGCCGAGTTCGGCGATCACGACGCCGTGCTGGGCGCGTCCGGTCGTGTGCCGCAGGTGGCGGGTGCCGTGGTCGGTGGGGACCAGGCTGGTGGGATAGCCGGCGATCGTGGCGGGCAGCCGTTCGCTGAGCAGGTTGTCGATTCCGGTGCCGTGGCGGGCAAGATTCTCGGCGGTGAGGAACAGGTGCAGCCGCGGACCCCAGTCGTGGTCGGTCGAGCGCTGTGTGTCGAACCCGAGGACCTCGGATCCGGCGCCGATCAACGCCGCGCTGTGGGTGACGTCGGGGAGGTGCCGAGACAGCAAGGGCTGGACCGCGTCGGCGTAGAGCCGCCGGGACAGCTCGACGCCGGAGATGAAGTTCACGGACACGCTCGGCATCCTCGCAGCGCGGACCGATCGTCGGCGACGGATTTCCGCTGTTTCGGGGCAAGCCCGATCGTCGGTGAGGGCCGGGTGGCCACGACGCCGGTGTAGCGGGTGCCAACTTGGATGCTCAGGCCGAACAGGTCGGCCAGGCGGCGAACATCGCCGCCGGTGGCGTGGGCCCCGTCGAGGATGCGGTCTTCGCGGATCGCGGCGATCGACAGGTCGGCCCGGTTCGGCGCCGGGCCGGCTGGGCGTCGGTCAGGGCCGGCCCGGTTCGATGTGGGCGGTCACGTCGAGGTGCGCCGGCTGGCAGTCGGTCGTCGCCGCGAACCGGCGGACGGCGGCGCGGACGTGCTCGCGGACACCCGCGGTCGTCGCGTCGGCGGTCAGGTCCACCCGGATCCACACGTCGGGGTGCGGCGGCTCGCCGGTGAGCACCACGCGGGCCCGGCGTACCCCGGGGTTGCCGGTCAGGTCGCGGACCAGCGCGTCGGTGAGGACGTCGGCGGCCAGCCGGGTCCGGCCCGGTCGTCGCCCGGGGTGGCTCAGGGTGCCGCGCAGCGTACCGGCGGGTCGTCGCACCTCCCGGGCCAGCAGGCGTTGCCCGGCCAGGGCGACCAGCGCCCCGCCGACCGCCGCCGCCAGGGTGCTCCACGGTGTGGCCATCCGCCACCGTTCCAGCAGCCCGACGCTGAGCACCACCGCCTGTGGATCGGCGCCGGGCAGGCTGCCGTGGCCGGCCGCCAGCGTCACCGCGCCGCCTCCCACCAACAGCAGCGCGACGACTGTCCACAGCAGGCGGTGTCCGGCGTTGGTCATGCCGGGCGCCGGCGGGGTTGGAGCCGGACGTCGATGTGGCCGGAGCGGGGCGCCGTGAGCCGGTGCAACTCCTGGTGCACCGCGTACTCGATCTCCGCCCGGGCGGCCGGGTCGCCTGTCGCGCGCACCCGGGGGCGCCACTGGCCGCCGCGCCGTCGGACCCGGACCCGGGCGCGGCGTACGCCCGGCACCGCGCTGGCGGCGTCGGCCAGCCGCCGCTCCACGCTGCGCCGGTGCAGGTGCCAGCCGTCGCGGTCGTCGGTGCGCAACCGCACGGGCGTCCAGGGGCGCAGTTGGGCGACCAGGATGGCCAGGCCCAGCAGTACGGCGCCGCCGGCCACCGCCTGGACGACCGGGTCGCGCCAGCGGGTGCCGCTCAGGGCGTCGAGCCAGCCCGTGGGGTCCAGTGGCGCCGGCCGGTGCAGGGCGAGGAGCAGTGCCTGGACGGCCACCAGCGTCCCGCCGACGAGCAGGGCGGTGGCCAGCAGCAGCGAGGCGATCCGGTTGACGCTGCGCATCTCAGCCGCCCTCGGCGGTCGCGGGGGCGGCGGAGACGTCGACGCCCGGGACGAGCAGGTCGTCCACGGTGACTGTCACCACCGCCACGCGGAGCCCGGTGCTGGCGGCCACCCGGTCGGCGACCACCGCCCGGACCGTCTCGGCGATGGCGGGCACGCTGTGCCCGTACCAGGTGATCAGGTGTAGGTCGAGGCCGACGGACCGGTCGTCGAGGCGGACCGCCGCCGGGCGGACGACGGACACGCCCGGCACGTGGCCGGCCGTCTGGACCGCGATCCGCGCGACCTCGGCCGCGTCGGCGGGGTGGGTGGTCATCGGCGGCGCCGCGGGTGCGGGTGGCGGTCGCCGAGGCCGGTCACCGTGAGGTCACCGTCGAGCACCCGGACCACCAGCCAGCCGAGCAGGCCCGCGAGCACGGCGAGGGCGGCCACGCCGATGCCGGCGAGTGCCCAGACCGCCACGGCGAGAAACCCGGCGAGGAAGCCGAACTGCTGTCGCGACATGCTCACCTCCGGCCGGTCCGGTACCGGCGGTGGCTGGATACACCCGTCGGGCGTCCCTGGAACGTCGGTCGTCTGTGATTCAGGTCACAGCCCGACTCGGAGTCCCATGATCGAGCACCTAGACTCGGCCCGGCTCGACCGACCGGCGGATGGATCAGGCAGATGACGAGCATCGGCAGCGACGACCGCGCTTGGCTGCGGGCGCTGCCCGCCGACGGCGGACGCGAGCCGCTGTTCGGTCGCGCCGGCCACCGGGTCCACCCGGCACTTCGGCTCAGCGATCTGGTCCAGGGTCGCCCGCCCGGGGTCACCGGCAGTCAGTGGAGTTCGGCCAGCCGTGCCAGCTTCGACCTCGTAATCTGCGCCGCCGACACCGGCCGGGCGATCGTCGCCGTGCAGATGGGGCCGGTCGCCTCCGCCGGCTCGGCGCAGCAGCGCGTCGAGCGACTCACCGACGCGGTGAGCGCGGCCGCCGGCCTGCCCGTGCTGCGGATCGGGTCGCCCACGTTGCGGGCCGGCGAGCACGGCCGGCGCCTCGTGGAGTACGTGATCGACGCACGCGCCTACGTGGCGGGCGGCGCCGGGGCGACCGTCGATGGGGACGACCCGGCCCCGGTGAGCTTCCGGGACATCCTCGGTCGGTTACCGGACGGCCGTACCGGGCCGGTCAACGACCTCGGCGCGCTGAGCCGCGCGGCGGTGGTCGACGCGTACGTGGCGGGACGGGTTGCCGACCCGATCGTGCGAGGACTGCACGTGCGGTGGGCCGACGGGACGGCACAGGGGTGGAGTTGGGTGCAGGTCCGCCCCGACGCGTGCCTCGTCGAGCGGGTCTCGGTGACCGAGCACCGCTTCTCCTGCGGCATCAACGCGGCCCAACTGGCCGAGGATCTCGCCACCGTCGCGGTGGGGGAGCGGCTGCGCACGAACGCCGGCACTGACCTGTTGCCCCGCGCCGAGTTGACCGCGCAGATTGTCGCGCTGAGCCGCCGCCGTGACGAACTGGTCGGCGGGTTCGCCTTCGACCACCTCTGCGCCGACTGACCGGCGCCCGTTCTTCCTGCTGACACCGGCTCCGGATCCGGCCCCGGCAATTTCCTGCGCGACGGTTGAACCTTCCCGGTCGCCGTCCCGTACTCCTGCGCGAATGAACAGGATCTCCCCATCCGCGTCCGCCGGGCGCGGGAGACGGTGCGGAAAGGGCATCGTCGGCCATCGACGCATTACCCGGGTAGGTCACGGTGCTCACCGCCGTGGCGTGCCCTCTCACATCCGTCGGTCCGCCGAGGGCAGGAATCCACTACCGGATCGAGAAGGAGAGCAATTCGATGCGCAGGTCCACACGGGCGAGCCGGCCATCCGGCAACGCGCGGAGCAAGCGTCTGCTGGCCGTTGTCGGCACGCTCGTGGTCTTCGGCGGAGTCGTCGCCGTGACCCAGATTTCGTCGGCCCAGGACCGGCGGACAAATAAGCCGCGTCCGGCTGCCGGACAGTGCGTGGAGCCGAGCCCGGGTTCGACCGCGCCGGCTGGCGGCGCCTCGACCAGCCGGACCTGGCAGAACGGCCGGTGGGTGCGTAACCACTGGGGTGACGGACAGCAGTCGGTCCCCGAGTGCGAGGACGGCAAGGACGGCACGGTGGGCACCGGCACGGCCATCGCGTGTCCGGATGTGACGGCGAAGTTGCCGCAGGTGCCGGCCCAGGCGCGGGCCGAGGTGGATCGCGGTCTCGCCCAGTTGCAGGCCCAGATCGCCGAGGCGGACCGCCGGCTGGCCGCCGAGGGCAACAAGGGTGAGGCGTTCATCCGCAACGCCATCCTCCAGCCGCTGGCCGGCAAGCGGCGCGCGGTGCTGGACCGGATCACGACCGCGATCGACCGGGTCGGACCTCGGCCGCAGGGCCTCGCGCAGCTCGCCGACTGTCAGGTGCAGCCGACCGGCAACAACGGCGGCGGCAGCACGCCCACCACCACTCCCGGTGGCGGCAACAACGGTGGCGGCAACAATGGTGGCGGCAACAACGGTGGCAACGCCCCCGGCGCCGGGCTCGGCGTGCTGGCCAACGACTGCGACGAGAGCCGGCTCCAGCCGCACGACGGTTTCCAGATCGGCAACCGCTGCGTGAGCACCGAGTTCGGTGAGGTCGGCGCCGCCGCCAACAACCCGTCCCTGCTGATCACCCAGTTCCCCCAGCAGGTCGGCCAGAACCAGGCCTTCACCCTGCGGGTCAGCACCCGCAACCTGATCCGGGACCGCTTCCTGGCCGCCGGTCAGGGTGGCTACTACGTGGAGAGCTCGCTGCTCAACGCCCAGGGCCTGGTCCGGGGTCACTTCCACACCGCCTGCCGGATGCTGGACAGTCTGACCGCCCCGCCGGAGCCGCAGGAGGTGCCCGCGTTCTTCGTCGCGACCGAGGACGGCCGCGGTGGTGCCCAGCCCGACGAGGTGACCATCCAGATTCCGGGCCTGCCGGAGTCGGGTACCGCGCAGTGCTCCGTCTGGGCCGGTGACGGCTCGCACCGCCTGCCGATGATGGAGCGGGCCAACCAGACCCCCGCCTTCGACTCGGTACGGATCACCGTCAACTGACCCAGCACGACCGGCGGTGGCCGGTCACCCGGGCGATGACCCTGGGTGACCGGCCACCGTCGTGTCGTGCCGGAACAATCCGACGGGGTCCCGCCGTCACAGCGGGACCCCGTCGGCAACGTACGTGTCAGCGCGCCTTGTACGCCTCGACGACCTCAACCGGGATCCGACCCCGCTCGGAAATTTTGTAGCCGTTCTTGACGGCCCATTCCCGGATGGCCCGGTTCTGCTCCCGATCCATTCCGGCACCGACGGGTCGTCCGGGCCTCCGGATCGATCGGGTGCTCTCCACCGGGCCGCGCCCGATCCGCCGACCCGCATTGATGTACGGATCCAGCGACTTGCGCAAGACGCCGGCATTTTCGTCCGAGACGTCGATCGTGTAGGCCACTCCGTCGAGACTGAACTCGACCGTCCGGTCGGCCTTGCCGCCGTCGAGGTCGTCGGTCAGGACCGTGATTACTTTTCTCGCCATTGCCGATTACTCCCTGTGTCCGGCGGGATGTGTCCAAAGTCTGACCTATCACCCCGGTAATCCGCAACAATATGCGTCCCATTCGGCGCGTCGTGATTCCCGTACCGAAAAAAACCGTGAATCGGTGCGATGACGGAACCCTCAATCGAGCAGGCCGGTGTGCCCGGCCACGGCGGCCGCCTCGGCCCGGTTCGACACCCGCAGCCTGCGCAGCAACGCGGCGGTCATCCGTTTCACCGTCCGTTCCGAGACGTGCAGTTCCTCGGCGATGTCGACTGTCGTACGGCCGGCGGCGATCGCGCGCAGCAGTCGCCGTTCCTCGCCGTCCAGGTCGACGGACGTGGCGTGTGCGGGGCGCAGCATGGCACGGAGCAACTCGGCGGGGAGCACCGCCCAGCCATCGAGGATGGCCAGCAGCGGGGGCAGCAGTTCCTCCGGTTCGCTGGTCTTCGGCAGGAACCCCTCGGCGCCGGCCCGCAGCGCCTCCACCGCCGGAGCGGTGTCGACGGAACCGGACATCGCGACCACCCGTACCCGTGGGGTGGTCCGCCTGATCGCGGCCACCGCCCGGATCCCGCCGGGTGCCGGCATGTGCAGGTCGACCAGGACCAGGTCGGGCCGGCAGCGGCTGGTCAGCGCTGCCGCGGCGGCGGCGTCGCCGGTCGACGCGACCACCTCGGCCCGGCCGTCGGTGGTGATCGGAAGCAGTAACTCCAGCCCGCGGACGAAGAGGGCGTGATCGTCCACGACGACGAGTCGAAGGGTGGCTGCTCCCGGCATGTCTGCGCCGTTCCCCAGCGGGTACCGATCATGCGGGTACGCACCGAACGAGGGAAGTCGGGTGGAACCCTCCCTGGAGTGGTCTGGGTCACAGTCCGGAACAAGGGGAACGCTTTGTTACTTGAGTGAGACACGCTCAACTCAACGCGATAGCAGGTGTTCGATGGCAACTCTTCCGGTACTTCCCCTGACCGACGCCGTGCTGCTGCCCGGCATGGTCATCCCGGTGACCCTCGACCCGACCACCCAGGCCGCGATCGACGCGGCCCGGGCGACCGGCGATCGCCAGCTGCTGGCCGTGCCGCGCATCGACGGCGAGTACGGCCCGGTCGGCGTCGTCGCCACCATCGAGAAGGTTGGCCGGCTGCCCGAGGGTGAGCCCGCCGCCGTCATCCGTGGCCTGTCCCGGGCCCGGATCGGCTCTGGCGTGCCCGGCCCCGGCGCCGCCCTCTGGGTCGAGGCGACCGAACTCGACGAACCCGCTCCCGCCGGCCGCGCCCGGGAACTCGCCCGCGAGTACCGCGCCCTGGTGACCTCCGTGCTCCAACAGCGAGGCGCCTGGCAGGTCATCGACGCGGTGGAGCGGATGACCGACCTGTCCGAGCTGGCCGACTCCGCCGGCTACGCACCCTGGTTGACCCTGGACCAGAAGACCGAGCTGCTCGGCGCGCCGGACGTCACCGCCCGGCTGGAGCTGCTGGTCGGCTGGGTGAAGGACTACCTGGCCGAGCAGGAGGTCACCGAGCAGATCAACAGTGACGTCCGCGAAGGGCTGGAGAAGTCCCAGCGGGAGTTCCTGCTGCGCCAGCAGCTCGCCGCGATCCGTAAGGAACTGGGTGAGGACGAGCCGGACGGCTCGGCCGACTACCGCTCCCGGGTCGAGTCCGCCGAGCTGCCGGAGAAGGTCCGCGAGGCGGCGATGCGCGAGGTCGGCAAGCTGGAGCGGGCCAGCGACGCCTCCCCGGAGGCCGGCTGGATCCGCACCTGGCTCGACACCGTGCTCGAAATGCCGTGGGGCACGCGTACCGAGGACAACACCGACCTGGCCGCGGCCCGGGCGGTGCTCGACGCCGACCACGCCGGCCTGGCGGACGTGAAGGACCGCATCCTTGAGTACCTGGCCGTGCGCAACCGGCGGGCCGAGCGCAACCTCGGTGTGGTCGGCGGTCGCGGCTCCGGCGCGGTGCTCGCCCTCGCCGGCCCTCCCGGGGTCGGCAAGACCAGCCTCGGCGAGTCCGTGGCACGCGCGCTCGGGCGCAACTTCGTCCGGGTGTCGCTCGGCGGCGTCCGCGACGAGGCGGAGATCCGCGGTCACCGGCGCACCTACGTCGGCGCGCTGCCCGGTCGGATCGTCCGCGCGCTGCGCGAGGCCGGCTCGATGAACCCGGTCGTGCTCCTCGACGAGGTGGACAAGCTGGCCGCCGGCTACGCCGGTGACCCGGCCGCCGCCCTGCTGGAGGTGCTCGACCCCGCCCAGAACCACACCTTCCGGGATCACTACCTGGAGGTCGACCTGGACCTGTCCGACGTGCTGTTCCTGGCCACCGCCAACGTGGTGGAGTCCATCCCCGGCCCGCTGCTGGACCGGATGGAGCTGGTCACCCTGGACGGCTACACCGAGGACGAGAAGGTCGCCATCGCCCGCGACCACCTGCTGCCCCGGCAGCGGGAGCGGGCCGGGCTGACCGCCGACGAGGTGGAGATCGCCGACGAGGCGTTGGCGCTGATCGCGGGGGAGTACACCCGGGAGGCCGGAGTCCGGCAGCTCGAGCGTGGCCTCGCCAAGATCCTGCGCAAGGTGGCGGTGACGCTGGCGACCGACCCGACGCCGGTACGCGTCGACACCGACAACCTCGCCACCTATCTGGGACGGCCGAAGTTCACCCCGGAGTCGGCGGAGCGTACCGCCGTGCCCGGCGTGGCGACCGGCCTCGCCGTCACCGGCGCCGGTGGCGACGTGCTCTTCATCGAGGCGACGAGCATGGAGGGCGAGCCGGGGCTGACCCTGACCGGCCAGCTCGGCGACGTGATGAAGGAGTCGGCGCACATCGCCCTGTCGTACCTGCGCTCCAACGGGCGCCGGTTCGGCATCGACCCGAACGTCCTGGCCGGACGCCGGATCCACGTCCACTTCCCGGCGGGCGCGGTGCCCAAGGACGGCCCGAGCGCCGGCATCACCATGGTCACGGCCCTGGCGTCGCTGGTCACCGGCCGGCCGGTCCGCCCCGAGTTCGGGATGACCGGCGAGGTGACGCTCTCCGGTCGGGTGCTGCCGATCGGCGGGGTGAAGCAGAAGCTGCTCGCCGCGCACCGGGCCGGTCTCACCGAGGTGATCATCCCGGCGCGTAACGAGCCCGACCTGGACGACCTGCCGGCCGAGGTGCGCGAGGCGCTGACCGTGCACACCCTGGCCGACGTGGCCGACGTGCTCGCCCTGGCGCTGCGCCCGGCCGACGTCACGACGCTTGACGGGCCGGCGCTCTTCAAGGTCTGACGCTCCGACCACCAAGGACCCCCGCCGTCAGCGCAGACGGCGGGGGTCCTTGGCGTACGCGGAACAGGTCTACTGTCTCGGCTGAACCCTCAACCACCTCTCCGCCGCGAGGCGGTGCCCCCGGAGGTAACCCCCGTGAACCTGGTGCTCGGGATCATCCAGATCCTGCTCGCTGTCGTCTTCCTCGGCGCCGGCCTGGCCAAGCTGACCCAGCCCAAAGAGAAGCTGCGCGACCGGATGGGCTGGGTGGACCCGGTGCCGCCGACCCAGGTGAAGGCGCTGGGCGCGGTCGAGGTGCTGGCGGCCCTCGGGCTGGTGCTGCCCCCGCTCACCGGCATCGCCACCGTGCTCACCCCGCTGGCCGCCGTCGGGCTGGTCATCGTCATGGCCGGCGGCATCCTGGTGCACCTGCGCGACCGGAAGACGTACGACACGGCGGCCGAGCGTCGCAGGGAGGTTCAGGGCGCGATCGTGTGCGCCGTGCTGCTCATCCTCGCCGCGGTGGTCGCCTGGGGACGGTTCGGCCCGTACTCCCTCTGAACCGCAGCGCCGGCGACCGTCGTACTCCGGCGGTCGCCGGCGGCGTGCTCAGCGCTCGTCGCCCCCGCGGTCGCGGCGCACCGTGGCCTTGCGGCCCTTGATCGTGCTCTGCCGCAGCCCGGAGATCACCTCGTCGGCCACCCCCTGCGGCACCTCCACCAACGAGAACCGGTCGGCGATCTCGATCGAGCCGATGTCCCGGCCACGGATCCCGGTCTCCCCGGTGATTGCGCCCACCAGATCCTGCGGGCGCACCCCGGCCCGCCGGCCCAGGCCGACGAAGACCTGGACGGTGTTGCCGCCGCCCGAGCGCGGCCGGCCCCCGCCCCGCCGGTCGCCGCCCCGGCCGCCGCTCTCCGGTCGACCCTCGCGCGGACCGCGCACCGGCACCTGCGGGATCTCCACCTCGTCGTCGGAGCCCGGCGACGTCACCTCGTGGGCCAGCTTCACGGCGGCGAGGGCGACCTCCATCAGGTCGAACTCGTCGGTGAGCGTCTCCACGATCACCCGGTACCCGTCGAGGTCGTCCTCCAGCAGACTCTCCCGCAGCGCCGCCTGGGTCATCTCCAACCGCCGGGTCCGCATGTCGGCCACGGTGGGGATCTTGTCGATGGTGATCCGCTGACCGGTCACCCGCTCGATGGTCTTGAGCATCCGGTGCTCACGCGGCTCGGCGAGAGTGATCGCCACGCCCTCGCGGCCGGCCCGGCCCACCCGACCGATCCGGTGCACGTACGACTCGGGGGCGGACGGCACGTCGTAGTTGACCACGTGGGTGAGCTGCTCGACGTCCAGCCCACGGGCCGCCACGTCGGTGGCCACCAGCAGGTCGGCGGTGCCCGCCCGCAGGCGGCCCATCACCCGGTCGCGCTGCTCCTGGCTCATCCCGCCGTGCAGCGCCTCGGAGCGGTAACCCCGACCGTTCATCGTCTCGGTCAGCCGGTCGACCTCCTCGCGGCTGCGGCAGAACACGATCGCCGCGGTGGGGGACTCCACGTCCAGCACCCGGCCCAGCGCGGCCGGCTTGTGTGCCCGCGTCACGATGTAGGCGCTCTGTCGCACCCGGGGCGCCTCACCGGCGACCGTCTGCTCCCGGCCGATCTCGATCCGGACCGGCTCGCGCAGGTGCTGGCGGGCCATCCCGTCGATGCGCGACGGCATGGTGGCCGAGAAGAGCACCGTCTGACGCTGCGCCGGAGCGTGCTCCAGGATCGCCTCGATGTCCTCGGCGAAGCCCATGTCGAGCATCTCGTCGGCCTCGTCGAGCACCACCGTGGCGAGCCCGCCCAGGCGCAGGGTGCCCCGGGCGATGTGGTCGAGGGCCCGACCCGGGGTGGCCACGACCACGTCGACGCCGCTGTCCAGGGCCCGCAACTGCCGCCCGATCGGCTGCCCACCGTAGATCGGCAGCACCCGCGCACCCAGGTCCTTGCCGTATCGGTGGAACGCCTCGGAGACCTGCACCGCCAGCTCCCGGGTCGGCACCAGCACCAGCGCCACCGGGTCGCCGTCGCGGCGGTGGGGCGTCATGAGGTTCAGCAGCGGCAGCGCGAACGCCGCCGTCTTGCCGGTGCCGGTGGCCGCCTGACCCAGCAGGTCCCGGCCTTCCAGCAGTGGCGGGATCGCCTCCCGCTGGATGGGGGTCGGCTCCTCGTACCCGAGGGCGGCGAGCGCGCCCAGCAGTTCGGCGCGTAGCCCGAGGTCGGTGAAGGCGCTCACCTCGTCGGTGCCGTCGGGGGTGGCGTCAATCGGTGCGTCGATCGGTGCGTCGTGCTGTGCAGGTGCGGAACTCATGGGCCAAGCCTTTCATTACGCCGTCCAGGCCGCTGCGCCGACCGCCACAAGAGCGCGATCGGCGACCAGCGGCACCCCCACAGGGTCGCCCCCGTCAGACGGCGCCGGTCAGGATTGCCACGATCATGATGCCTCCCAGCGTGACGTCGAGCACGCCGCACCACTCGGCGTACCCGCGTGGCACCACCCGGCCGGTGCGGTGGTGGACCAGGTCCCACCCGGCGTGCACCAGCCAGCCCAACGCCACCAGCCACGCGGCCACCTGATCCCCGACGGTGACCGCGGTCAGCGTCAGCCCCACCCAGACGACCAGGCCGACCAGTTGGGTGGCGAGCACGCCCGGCCCGTGCAGGGTGCGTCGGACCAGGCCGATCAGCAGGTACCCGCCGGGCAGCACCAGCATCGTCCACGGGCTGAGCATCCTCGGGTCGACCCACAGTTCCACGGTCAGCAACAGCGCCAGACCGGCCGGCCAGCGGTGGGCCAGCGCCGTCACGGCCGGATGCCGGCGTACCGCCACCGGCGTCTCGTGTCGATGACGCACCGCCACCAGCACCATCGCCGGCACCATCAGCAGGTGACCGCCGAGCATCAGGGCGTCGCCATCCAGCCGGCCGGTCCAGAACGGTACGAGCACCAACAGGAACGGCACGTACATCGCCGCGGCCATCTCGACGACCCCACGCCAGTGGTGCGCCCGGTAGCGCATCCACACCGTCATCCCGACCGTCATGTTCGTGGCCATCACCAGCGCGGCGACGTCTGGCCGGCCCAGCGTCCCGGTCAGCCCGAGCAGGATGCCGGCAGCGTCCCACAGGGGCCCGAGCAGCAGCATCCCGCCGACCATCGCCAGCGCCATCTCGACCAGATGCCACCACAGCCGCCGCGTGCCGGCGCCGGGCGCTGCCGGCGTCGGCGCGGGAGACGGTACGACCATGCTGTCCGCGTACACCCGTGTGTTTTCCATGCCGTTGACCCTGCCGGTGTCCCGGCGCGGTCGGCAGGCTCGTTGAGCACGGAAATCCCGTGCGGTTCGCACGGTTCAACCGTGACGTCTCGCATGGGTGGACCGGGTGCCGGGCGGTCCTAGGATCGGTGCGTGGCGAGCGAGGCGGTGACCCCCCGGGCGGACCGACGGCTGCACCGGGCTCGGCAGGCGACGCTGCTGTCGCTGGCCACCGGCGTGTGGGCGGCCGTCCTGCTGCCCGCGGTCGGCCTGACCCGGGAGCCGTCCGCCGTCCGCGTCGTGCTCGGCGCGGTCGGGATCCTCGTCTTCGCGGCCACCCAGACCGCTGTGCTGTACGCGGCGGTCACCCCCTGGCTCGCGCACCGGTGGCGACGTCGCGCCCAGTTCGGGCTGGTCGTCGTGGCGGCGCTGACCGTGCCGTCGGTGGCCCCGGTCGCGGCCGGGGCCTGGCCGACCTGGGCGTGGATCGGGGCCTCCCTGGTGGGGATAGCCCCGCTGCTGGTCCGCCTCCCGGGCGCGCTGGCGGTCATCGCCGGCACCCTGCTCGTGTCGGCGGCGGTGGCCTGGTGGACCGGCGGGTCCCTGGGGCGGTCCGTGGCCGTGACCGGCGGCGTCGGGGTGGGCGTGGCCGCGGTCAACTGGTTCCAGGTCTGGTTCTGGGGTCTGCTGGTGGAGGCTCGGCAGGGTCAGACCGCCCAGGCCCGGCTGGCCGCCGCCGAGGAGCGGCTGCGCTTCGCCCGGGACGTGCACGACCTGCTGGGGCACAGTCTCACCGTGATCGCGCTGAAGGCCGAACTCGCCGCGCGGCTCGCACCCGTCGACGCGGAGCGGGCTGGGCGGGAGGCCGCCGAGGTGCAACGGCTTGCCGCCTCCGCGCTCACCGAGGTCCGCGAGAGCGTGCACGGCTACCGGGCCGTCGACCTCGGCGAGCAACTGGCCGCCGTGGCGGACGTGCTGCGCTCCTGCGGGGTGCGCTGCACGGTGCCGCCAGACGTCGACCTACCGCAGCCGGCCGCCACCGAACTGGCGGCGGTGCTGCGCGAGGCGGGCACCAACGTGCTCCGGCACAGCCGGGCCGAGTGGTGCCGGATCCACATCGACCGGGACGAGAACGGGGCCAGGATGACAATCGCCAACGACGGTGCCGACGACAACGGTCCGGACGAGCACAGCCACGGCCTGCGCGGCCTGGCCGACCGGCTGGCCGCGGCCGGGGGAGAGCTGCGGGTCCGCCGGGAGGACCGGGTGTTCACCCTTGAGGCGACCGTGCCGGTGCCGTCGTGATCCGGGTCCTGCTCGCCGACGACGAGGACCTGATCCGGGTCGCGGTCGCCGCGCTGCTCGGCCTCGAACCGGACATCGACGTGGTGGCCCAGGCCGCCGACGGAGCCGCTGCGGTGACCGCGACGCTCGCGCACCGCCCGGACGTGGCGGTGGTGGACCTGGAGATGCCCGGCCTGGACGGCATCGCGGTGGCCGCCGAGCTGACCCGGGTCCGCCCGGAGTGCGCGGTGGTCGTGCTGACCGGGCACGGTCGTCCCGGGCACCTGCGGCAGGCGCTGACCGCCGGGGCGCGCGGTTTCGTGCCCAAGGGCTCGCCGGGCGGCGCGCTCGCCGACGTGATCCGCCGGGTGCACGCCGGCGGCCGGTACGTCGACCCGTCGCTGGCCGCCGACGCGTTGACCCTGCCCGCGTGCCCGCTGACGCCCCGGGAACTGGAGACGTTGCGGCTGGCCGAGTTCGGCGCCCCGGTCGCGGTGATCGCCCGCCGGGTGCACCTGTCCATCGGCACCGTCCGCAACCACCTGTCCGCCGCGGTGCAGAAGCTCGGCGCGGCCGACCGGGCCGAGGCGGTCCGCGCCGCCCGGGACAACGGCTGGCTCTGACCGCTTGCGTGGCGACCCGCCACCGCCGTGTCCTGGTGCGGGCGTGCCGCGGTGACGACCACGCCGTCAACCAACACCCCGCCGAGCGTTGCGACGTCATCACGCTGCGTCGCACTATGGTCAGTGGGTGTTCGGGATATCCCGGGAGGACAGAGGATGAATCACGCCGTCGTGGAAGCCATGACCCAACGTGGTGAGACCGCCGACTCTCTCGCCGCTCAGACCGGTGTCGATCCGAAGACGGCGGCCCGTTGGGCAAACCCGGGACGGATTCCGCAGACACGACACCGTGCCCAGGTCGCGGCGATCCTCGGCCGGGAGGTGATCGACCTGTGGCCGGACGTCCTGAAGCGGCGCGATCCGATCTGGCTGCGGGCGTGGGTCGACTGGGAACGGGAAGCGGTGGCGCTGCGGTGGTTCGAGCTGGCCTGGGTGCCTGGTCTCCTGCAGACCGAGGCGTACGCGCGGGCGACGCTGGCGGGGGAGTCGCTGTCCGGTGAGGACGTCGATCGTCTCGTGCAGGCACGCATCGGCCGGCAGGCCGTCCTCCACCGTGACCAGCCCCCGCTCCTGATCGCCGTGCTGGACGAGGCCGTGGTGCGGCGTTCGGCGTACGGCGATCGCGATCTCATGCGCGACCAGTGCGAGCATCTCGTCGCGTGTGCGCAACTGCCGTCGGTGCAGGTCTACGTCGTGCCGACCGCAGTCGGCATGTACCCGGGCCTGGGTGGGCCGTTCATCGTCGCCGAGTTGGAGGGCGGCGGGCGCGTCGCCCACATCGATGGCCAGGCGCAGGCGCAGATAACCGAGCAGCAGGCAGAAATTGCTACCCTGGACCGACGATGGGAACGCATTCGCGGGGAAACCCTCTCTCGCGGACAGTCCCTAGACCTGCTCAGGGAAGCGGCATCCTCATGGACGTGACCGGTGCGCGCTGGCGCAAGAGCACCAAGAGCGGCAACAACGGGGGCTCGTGCGTGGAGGTCGCCGACAACCTTCCGGGCGTCGTCCTGGTTCGGGACACGAAGGACCGTGACGGCGCGGCGTTGGCCTTCGCGCCGGAGGCGTGGCGAGGCTTCGTCGCTTTCACGCGAGCCCAGCGCTAGGTGTGCGTCGTGGCGTGGGATCGCGCCACCCCTGGCCCTGATCACTGGCGGCCTTCGCCCCGTCGGGCGTCGTCCGATGGCGTGCCGGTTTAGGGGTGGCCGGTGACCGGGCAATCAGGAGCGACATCCGAGGTGTCCTGGGAGTCCTGAATCGGAGGCCGAGATGCGCTGGCTGCTCCTCCTTCTCATTGTCCTGCTGGTTGTCGGCGGGCTCTGGCTGCCCCGCCGCGCGAGGCGGGCGGGCAGGTCCCTGCGGCGACAACTGGACGACTGACGAGACGGCGAGGGGCGCGCGGTGAACGCCGCGGACTGGCGGCGGCAGTTCGGCGGGCCCCGGATCGTCCATGGTGATCTGCCCCTGCGGATCGAGGGAGTGGTCAAGCCGTGGTCGATGGACGTCGGTCACAGCAAGCTGCACCTGCGGGGCATCATCGGCGACCAGGAGGGCGACGACGACCTCCGGGTGCTGGACCTGGTGTTCCACGACGTCTCGCGGATCTGCGTTCCGGACGTGTGCCGCCGGTTCGAGCTCCGGGTTGCGTCCGCCGAGCAGAAGGCCGCCGAAGAGGAACGGGTCGGGATGCGCTGGCCCTACGGGACGATGTTCCTCCTCGACCGCGACCGGGCCACGGACTATGTCGTGGCCGGCCGGGTCTACTGGGCCGAGGTCGGTATCTCGCCGGCTGACCCGTCCCCGCTGCTGGGGGAGCGTGCAGACGCCGTGGGTCCCGACGAGATCTTCTTTGCCTGAGCGAACAATCCGGCGGCGCTCACGAACCGGGACGCCGATCCGTCCGGATGACGGGGACGGTCGGGCTAGCGTGGGCGCGTGCGTACGGTGGAACTGGTCTGCTCGCCTGGCCTGGAGGTCGCGGTCCGGGCAGTCTGGCAGCGGTTGGCGGCCGCCGGGTTGCCCAGCCTGGCGCGCAACATCCATCCGACCAACCGGCCGCACCTGACCCTCGCCGCCGTCGACGAGTTTCCGCCCGGGGTCGAGTACCACCTGGCCGAGGTGTTCGACGCCGCGCTGCCGGTGCCGGTCGCGCTCGACCGCGTCGTCGTCCTCGACGGCAGCGCCCCGCTGGTCTGGCTCGTCCGGCCGACGCCGGCGCTGACCCGGCTGCACGCCGCCGTGTGGGACGTCCTCGCCGAGGCCGACGGGCACCGCCCGTGGCACGCCCCCGGGGCGTGGGTGCCGCACCTGAGCCTGGCCCTGCGGTTCCGCGACGCGGACCTGCGGGTGGCCCGGGGCGTCGCGGGCGGGCAGCGCCCGACGGGGGACTTCGACGTCGCCCGCAGCTACGACGGGTCGGACCGGACGGTGACGCCGCTGACCCGGCTGGGCTAGGGTCAGCGCCCAGTCGTCGGAGCGGGGGTTCCGGGTGCGGGATATCGGTTCCCACGACGTTCAGGTGCGCGACGCGGGTGTCCCTGAGCAGTGCTGCTTCTGCGGCCGGCTGTCGCTGGGCCTGGCGGGTCAGGACTTCTACCTGGCGCCGTACTTCCTCGGTCCGGATCGGTCCGGCACCGACGACCGGTACGGCCAGTGCCACCTCAGGTGCCTGCGGGAGTCGGGTCTGGCTTGCCGCTGGGCGAGTGGTGTCGGTGACTACTTCTGCCGGCGGTGGCCGGACTGGACGGGTGTGCGCGGCGACGCGTGGCGGGTGCACGTCAGCCCGCCCGCCAGGACGCTCATCCTCTGGTCGGCGCACGGGTGGTTCGCCATGCTTCCGTTCCACGCCCTGCGGGCCGGCGAGGTGCCACCGGCGGTCGGTCCGCCGGCCGAGGGTCGGGTGCTGCTGGGCGTCTCGTCCACGGTGGGGTACGAGGGCGGCCCGTACGAGAGGATCTTCGCGGGGCTCGGCGGCGCTCCACCGGACCGGATCGACCTGCCGACGCTCCTTGCCGACCTGGACAGCGCGGACCGGGTGCTCACGCCGCACGTGCTCCGGGGCGGCTGGGTCGAGCGGGTCGCGTCCGAGGACCGCAAGGTGTCGCTGCCGGCCGAGTACCAGGCTCGGCACGCCGTCGAACTCGACGCGGATCTGGTCGACGCCTGCCGGCTGGCCGTACGCGCCTCGGTGGGCTGGCGGCAGCGGCGACGACGGGGGTGACCGGTCGCCACGTACCGTGGGTCGGTGATTGTCGATTGGGGTTCGTTGCGCGCGGCATCGGGCTGGGCAACGACGTTGCCCGCTGCCATCAGCCGGCTTGACCTCGACGCGGGCAGCTCCGCCGGCGCGGACGCCTTCCGCCACCTCGCCTGCGAGGTGGCACCACAAGGAATCCTCTACGAGGCGGCGCCCTGGGTCGCCGCTGAGATCGTCCGCGCCCTGCCCGGCTGGAGCGCCGCCGGCCAGGTGTGCGGCCTCCGGGTGCTCGCGGAGATCTGCGCGGCAGGTGCGCCGTCGGAATCCACGGTCCGCTACCAGGGTGAGACCGTGACGTTGGAAAGCGCGAGCCATCGGGCTGTGCAGGACGCGGTGCCGGTCTTCGCCGCGCTGCTCAACGCGGCGGAACCCGAGGTCCGTCGTGCCGCGAGAGACCTCCTGAGCCTGTTCTCCATCCGGGCGGCAGCGGCGGAGGCCGCCCTCGCACAGGCAGCGGAACGGGCCGCCGACCCGCAAGAACGCGAAGGGCTGCGAGCGGCGATCACGGACCTGGGCGAGTGGAACGAGGCGGAGGAGCCCGCCTGGGTCGATCCGGCCCTGCTGGAACTCGCCGCTCGGCGGAAACTGACCTGGAATGACCTGCCCGACCAGACCCGCCTCCGCAAGCCGAGCCTCGTGCAGCGGGTCCGCGCCCGACTCGTTGCCCGCCTGATCCGCCACCTGCGCCGGCACTACCCGCGGATCGCACTTCCGGAGCCCGACGACAGCAGGGATCATGGTCGCCATGAACGTTCCGGACACTGAGTGGGTCACCGTCGCGGCCTATCCGAACACCCGGGGTTGCCCGCAGCCGATGGCCGCCGTCCGCGCTTGACTACGTGATCGGGGCATCGACTGGATGCCCCTCGAGGCCGACGCGATCCGCGTCGACCTGGCCTGTGGCGTTGGCGCTGACGGTCGCTGGCACGGCTGGGTCGGCATCCGTGTCCAGGCTGCCGCGCTGCGCGGACTCGGCCTGCACCCGGACCAGCCGACCGCTACGGCCACCAACCCCAGCCCACCCGCCTGGTGGCACGCGGACGCGGAGCGCCGCGCCCACTAGGCCCGCGGCGCGGACCGTCCCGGGTGCGTCGGCGCAGGCCCTTGGGGCGAGCGGGCTCGGCGGATGGCCGGGGTCAGTTGCTGCCCCCGCCGTCGCCGCCCCCGCCGCTCCCGCCGTCGAAGTCACCGCCACCCACGCCGCCGGAACCGCCGGCGTAGCCGTGGCGGCCGTCGAGGAAGGGCAGATCGCCGCGGATGCCGCGTGGCTTGGGTCGCTTGCCGAGCCCGCCGAGGTGTTGCAGGCAGACCCGTTCGGCAACCGGGAAGCATTCACCTCGGCCTCCGCAGTCGGCCAGGTAGCGACTGCCGCCCGGGATCCGAAGCTCGTGGTCGACCCGGAACAGCAGGGGAAGGCTGGCCGGGTCACCTCCCTCGTCGCGGCGTGCGTGGTTCAGCGTGGCGAGCAGCAGGGTGCGGTGACCGGCGTCGGTCGGGTCACCGCTCGCCGCGAACCTCGGCTCGTGCTTCAGAGGTCGCCCGAACGCCGCCTCGCAGAAGGTGGCGTAGTCCTGCGTGTGCAGCGTCAACGCCTGCCACAGCTCGCCCGCGGCCACCGATGGCATCGCCAGCTGCGCACCGCTCTGGCGGACGGCGAGCCGGAACCACTGCCGGGTCGCGGATTCGACGACGGCGATGTCGTCGTCGCTGAGATGGGGGTACCGGTTCCGGAGATGCTCGCGCGCGCTGGCCGGAAAACGCAGGTCGGCCACGGCGCGGAGTCGGCGAGGGGTGCGGGCGCTTCTGAACGTCGTCCAGTTCATGCGGCTGCTTCCATCCGCCCGGGCTGCGGGCGCTAGGGCCCCGACTTGCCGAAGTGGCGTCGTGGCTCCTTCAGAGTAGGGCGGCAGGCAAGCGCGTCGGTTCGTCCGACCACCCCGGGCGGACCGCGTCGGACCCGGGTGGTCGGTGCGGCGCTCGTCGGGGCGATGATGGCGGCATGAGTGGTGGCACCGAGGGCCGCGGCATGGCCGAGTTGGCGGCCCTGCTGGCCGACGGCACCCGGGCCGGCATCTGTGTGGCGTTGCTCGACGGTCGGGCCTGGACGGCCGGCGAGCTGGCCCGGCGAGCCGGTGTCGCGCCGTCGACAGCCAGCGACCACCTCACCCGGCTGGTTCACGGCGGCCTGCTGGTCGAGGAGCGGCAGGGCCGGCATCGCTACCTGCGGCTGGCCGGGCCGTCGGTGGCCCAGCTGATCGAGGATCTGGCCGGGCACGCTCCGGCACCACCGGCGCCCGCCGGGTCGTTGCGCGCGGCCACCACCAGCGCCGCCCTGGCGTACGCCCGGACCTGCTACGACCACCTGGCCGGACGGGTGGGCGTGCTGATGTACGACGCGTTGGTGGCCGACGGACGACTGGACCGCTCCAGCGGCCTGACGGTGACCGCCGAGGGCTGGGCGTGGGCGGCCGGGTTGGGCGTACCGGTGGATGTCCTGCGCACCGCTCGACGCCCGGTGGTCCGCGACTGTCTGGACTGGACCGAGCGTCGCCCGCACCTGGCCGGAGCGCTCGGCGCGGCGCTGCGCGGCCGTTTCAGCGACCTGGGCTGGATCACCGCGGGCGCCGGTCGCGCGGTCCGACTCACCCCGACCGGCCGCACCGCGCTCGCCGAGACCCTTGCCGTCCCAGCGTCGACCCTCGTGCCCACCCCGCCCCCGGCGCCCGGCAGCGGCCGCGCCTGACCCGCCCGCCCTGGTACGCGGGCCGGGCGGGATCGTTCGGCGAGGGCCGAAGGGTTCGGGTTCTACCGTCGGACGGTGACCGACACCTGGCCCGACATCGCACCCGCCGCCGGAACGCCGGCGTGCGGCCCGCCCTCGTTCGCGCCGGAGCGCGGCTGGTGGGTGACGCGGCACGCCGACGTACGGGCGGCGCTGACCGACCCGGCCTTCCGGGTTCCGGCGGTCGAGAGTGGCCCGCCCGGCACGCTCGCCTGGCTGCGTGCCTCGGTGAGCAGGTTCAGCTCACCGCGACGGCACGCCGAGCGCCGCTCGATCGTGGTCACCGCGCTGGACGCGCTCGACCCGGACGAGCTGCGGCAGGAGGCGGCCCGGCTGACCGGCGCCGTCCTGGACCGCGCCGGTGACCGCCTCGACGTCATGCGCGAACTGGCCCGGGCGGTGCCGTTGCGGGTGCTGGCCGCGCGCCTCGGTCTCGCCGATCCGGCAGCCGCCGGGACGGCGGTCGCGGTCGTCGCTGCGGCGTACCACCCGGGGGTTGACGTGGCACTGGCCCGGCGGGCCGACCGGGCGGTGGCGACGCTGCTGGCGGAGGTGCCGCCGGCGGCGCCGGAGGTACGCGCGAACGTGATCGGCCTGCTGGTCCAGGCGTGCGACGCGACCGCCGGTCTGATCGGCGCCGCCGCCCACCACCTGCTGCCTCTGCCGGGCGGCGACGGTGCGGGCGCGGTGCGGACGGCGGAGTTGCTGGCCGAGGTGCTGCGGCTCGACCCGCCGGTACGGGCCACGCGACGGGTCACCGCGAGCGCGGTGCGACTGGGCGGGCGGGAACTGCCGGCGGACAGCCCGGTGCTGCTCCGCTTCGACGCGGCGAACCGGGACCCGGCGGTGTTCGCCGAGCCGGCGGCGTTCCGACCGGGCCGGCCCGGCGCCGGTCTGCTGACCTTCGGGGCGGGGGAGCGCGGCTGCCCCGGCGACCGGCACGCCCTGGCCCTCGCCACCGGGGTGCTCGACGTGCTGCGCGAACGCTGCCAGCGCACCCGGGTCCCGCTGTGCCACGAGCCGCACCCGACCCTGGCGGTGGCGACGACCCTGGAGGTGAGCGTCCGATGACCGATCGGCGTGCGGAGTTCCGCGCCCTGCATCACGGCGGCCGGCCCCTGCTGCTGCCGAACGCCTGGGACCACGCGTCGGCGGCGGCCCTCGCGGCGCGCGGGCACCTGGCGATCGGCACCACCAGCCTCGGGGTCGCCGCGGCCGCCGGGCGACCCGACGGCGCCGCGGCCACCGCGGGGGAGACCCTGGCCCTGGCCCGCCGGCTGGCCCGCCTGCCGGTGCTGCTCAGCGTCGACGTCGAGGCCGGGTTCGACGACGACCCGGCGGCGGTCGCCGGGTACGTGGCGGAGCTGGCCGGGCTGGGCGTGGTCGGGATCAACCTGGAGGACGGGTGCGCCGACGGCACCCTTGCCGATCCGGCGGGCGTCGCCGAGAAGGTCGCGGCCGTGAAGGCGGCGGTGCCGGACCTGTTCGTCAACGCCCGCGTCGACACGTGGTGGCTCGGGGTGCCGGACCCGTTGCCGCGGACCCTGGCCCGCGCCCGTGCCTACCGGGCCGCCGGGGCGGACGGGATCTTCGTGCCCGGCACCGTCGACCTGGGGACGCTGCGTGTGCTCGGCGAGCGGATCGACGCTCCGCTGAACGCGCTGTACCAGCCGGGCGGGCCGTCCCTGGACGAGCTGGGCGGGGCCGGCGTCGCCCGGGTCAGCACCGGCTCCCTGCTGTTTCGGGCCGCGCTCGCCGCGGCCGTCGCCGCCGCCGACGCGGCCCGCGCGGGCGCGCCGGTCAACCTGTCGGGGCTGCCGTCGTACGCCGAGGTGCAGGGCCTGGCACCCGGTCGGCCGGACCGGGGCTAGGCCGGTGCGGGACGCCACAGGCCGACCTCGAAGGCCTCGCACAGCCCTCGGTCGCGGCCGGCCACCTGTGCCCACCACCGACTCTTGACCCGCAGGTACTCCTCGGTCATGTAGTCCCGATCGAGGATCTGCCGGTACGCGGCGAGCGCCTTCATCTTGGCGCACCAGACGTTCGTGACGTCCACGAAGAAAGTCGGGCGGAAGTCGGTCGTGGCGAAGGTCGGGTGGCCGAGCAGGAGCATCGTCGGGTGACGGCTGCGGCTGACGGTGATCCGCACGGCGTGGCAGATCGCGTTGTGGTCCTGGTTCTGCCCGGCGCCCGGACCGTGGGTGATCACCACGTCCGGGCGGCGGGCATCGATCAACGCGTCCGTGATGGTGACCAGGTCCCCGCCGGTACGCAGGTCGTTGGAGGCCAGGTCGCCCACCTCGCCGGTTGCCCCGAGGATCTCGCAGCAGGCGTCGAACGCCTTGTCCCGGCCCTGACTCCCGCGCGACAGGGAGGCGACGTGGACGTCCATCCCGGCCTGGGTCATCCGGGCGATGGTGCCGCCGCACAGCAGTGCCTCGTCGTCCGGGTGCGCGACGATCACCAGAGCGGTCCGCAGTGCGGTCGTCGCGAAGGGATTCACCTCGCCAACCGGGTCGTTCGCCGTCATCGAGGTGGAAGCCTCCCCCGCCCATCGTGCCGGTGCGATGTCGTCAGCCATTGACGAAGTATGGCGGCATTCCGTCAACGTCTGATCACTCGCTGGTATGCCAGGTGCCGCCGTTCGGCGTAGCGGCCAGCGCGAGGTCCAGCTCCGTTAGGGGTGAATCGGAGGATTGTTCGATCCATCCCGGTCCGGCTGATTACGGTGGTTTCAGGGCGATCCACCCAGTGCCGCGAGCGGAGAAGGGACCCCCGTCATGCGAGTGCCCAGCCGTAGTCCGGGACAGCAACCTGGTTCGCCCGTCTCACCCACCGCGCCGCCCCGCCGCCGGCCCTCCGGCATCACCCCGCGCCGCCGGTCCGCCGCCGAGCCCGACCTGGCCGCCTACCGGGCCGCCGTCGCCGAGCTGCTGATCGAGGTGGGCGCCCTGGCCGACGCGGCGAGCACCCGGGCCCGCCAGGTGCTCGTCGACGAACGGTTGCGGGAGCCGGCGCTCGCCGCCGTCCTCGACGCCACCCCCCAGGGGCTGCTCGGGGCGCGCGAGACGCTGCTGCTGGAGATGGCCCGCTACCAGCCCAACGAGCGCACCTCGGCGCGCGACCTCAGCGCGCTGGTGCGGATCTACCTGCTCTCCCGCATCGACGTGCTGTGGTGGCAGGACGCCCCGACGTTCGTCACCGACGACCAGGTCAACGGCAGCGCGGAGCTGGTCGACCTGGAGTGGCTGCGCCGCCGCGACCTGCTGCGGTTCCGCTACCAGGAGCAACCCGCGACCCTGCTGGGCCGCGCCGCCCGCGGGCTGCGACGTCGACTGCGCCCGGACGCCGCCCCGCAGACCGCCGGGCTGCTGTTCCGGCGCGCCCGCCGGGAGGTGGTGGCGCTGCTCAACGACCTCGCGCGGGAGTTCGCCGCCGCCGCACCGCCGAACACCCCGCCGCTGTGGGTGACCAGCCTGGTCCGCAGCGCCGAACACCAGTACCGGCTGCGCCGGCTGGGTTACGCCGCCATGCTGCCCAGCGGGCACTGCCTCGGCTACTCCGTCGACGTCGAGCTGAGCTGGTTCGAACGGTTCGGCGCGCGCCAGGCGCTGGCGGACCTGCTGCTGGCCCGGCAGGAGGCCGGTGAGCTCAACGTGATCGACGAGGGGCAGGCGTGGCACCTGTGCCTCGCGCCCGCCGCCCGGCGTCGCCTCCGCCGCGCGTACGAGGCCGAGATGGGGGTCTGAGCCGGTGTGCGGCATCGCCCTGAGCATCGGCCCCGAGGCCGACCCGGCCACCTTCCGGCGGATGCTCGCCGTCCTCGCCCCGCGCGGCGAGGTCACCGAAACCCGCTCCGAGCGCGGGCTGCTCGCCGGCACCCGCCGCCTGCGCGTCGTCGACCGGGACCGGGCGGTGCAACCGTGGACCTCGACCGACGAGCGCTGGCTGCTCTGCTTCAACGGCGAGATCTTCAACTACCGGGAGCTGCGCGCGCAACTGACCCGCCTGGGTCAGGCGTTCCGCACCGAGGGTGACACCGAGGTGCTGCTCGCCGCGTTCCAGCAGTGGGGCGAGGCGGCGGTGACCCGACTGCGCGGCGAGTACGCGTTCGCGGCCGTGGAGCGCAGCACCGGCCGGGCCTACCTGGCCCGCGACCCACTCGGGGTCAAACCGCTGTACTGGTCCCGTCGGCCCGGCTGCCTGCACCTCGCCTCCGAGGTCAAGGCGCTCGTCGGACACGGCGCGCCGATCGTCGAGGTGCCGCCCGGGCACCACGGGTGGGTGGAGGCGGACGGGCACGTCCGCCTCAGCCCGTACGTCGACCTGCTCACCATCGGCGCGGGCCTGCCGGTCATCGACGACCCGGAGGAGGCCGCCCTGCTCGTCCGTGCCGCGCTCAGCGACGCCATCCGGATGCGGGTGGAGACCGACCTGACCGTCGGGGTGGTGCTCTCCGGTGGGCTGGACAGCTCGCTGATGCTGCGGCAGGTGCGCGACATCCACCCGGACTGCGTCGCGGTGACGGTCGGCGTCGCGGACAGCCCCGACGTCGCGTACGCCCGGCGGCTCGCCGCCGACCTCGACGTGCCGCACGTCGTGGTCGAGCTGCGCCCGCGCGACATCCGGCTCGCCGACGTGCGCGAGGCGATCCGGATCTCCGAGTTGACCGAGTACGGCGACATCATCAACGCCGTCGTGTCGGTCCCCATCTTCCGGCGCCTGCGGGACCTCGGCATCAAGGTGGTGCTGACCGGCGACGGCTCCGACGAGTTGTTCGGTGGGTACCCGATGTACCACCAGGTCGGCCCGGCCGCGGCGCGCCGGCTGTTCCTGCACCGGATCCGCAACCTGTGCCGCACCGAGTTGCAGCGGGTCGACCGGGCCGCCATGGCGTACGGGGTGGAGGCCCGGGTGCCCTTCCTCGACCTGAGCGTGGTGGAGCTGGCCATGCGGCTGCCGCTGCACCTGAAACTGCGCGACGGGCAGGAGAAGTGGATCGTCCGGCGGGCGTTCGCCGACGTGCTGCCCGACTACATCCTGCGGCGGCCGAAGAACCCGATGTCGTACTCGTCGGGGTTGCACGAGCGGGTCCGGCTCTACAAGCCGCTCTTCGCCCGGCTGCACCGCTCCTTCGGCTACGACCTTCAGGAGCCGGTGCGCCGCGACTTCGACACCGTGCTGAGCCGGTGTGGCAACGACCTCGACCGGGCCATCGCCGACGGGCTGGACCGGCCCGACTACACGGTCCTGGAGCACGCCCGTGACCTGGTCGGCGCCGCCACGTGGAACGCCGCGCCGATGGTGCGCCGGTTGGTCGGCCCGCGCCCGGCCCGGCGCTCGTCGGTCGGTTGACCCCCCGCTTGACTCTGACACCGTGTCAGGGACGAGCGTGAGGGGACCATGTTCACCATCGGAGACTTCGCCCGACTGGGCCGGGTGTCGGTGCGGATGCTGCGCCACTACGACAGCATCGGGCTGCTGCGTCCGGCCGCCGTCGACGCCCACACCGGATACCGGTTCTACCGCGCGGACCAGCTGCGCCGGCTCAACCGTGTGATCGCCCTGAAGGAGCTGGGCCTCACCCTCGAGCAGGTGCGGGTCATCGTCGACGACGCCGTCGACGTGGTGGAGCTGCGCGGCATGCTGCGGCTGCGGCGTACCCAGTTGGAAGAGCAACTGGCCGCGGACGCCGCCCGGCTGGCGGCGGTCGAGGCGAGGCTCCGGATGATCGAGTCGGAGGGCACCATGAGTACGCAGGACGTCGTCCTGAAGGAGGTCGCACCGGTGCGTGTCGCGGAGCTGACCGCGCTCGCGCCGAGTTACCAGAGCCAGGACATCGGCCCGGTGATCGGGCCGCTCTACCCGGAGTTGTTCCGCCGACTGGCCGACGCCGGGATCACGCCGACCGGACCGACGATCGCCTGGTACGAGCCGGCCGCGCCCGGCGACGGCGACGCCGTGCTGGTGCACGCCGGGGTGACCGTCGCCATCGGCGCGTCGAGTGTTCCCGACGTCGAGGTACGTGACCTTCCCGCGCTGGGCGCCGCCGCGACGATCGTCCATCATGGCGCGATGGACGACGTCGAGCAGAGCATGCAGGTGCTCGCCCGCTGGATCGACGACAACGGCTACCGCGCCGACGGCTTCGCCCGCGAGGTGTACCTGGACTACTGCCCGGAGCAGCCGGAGAAAGGCGTCACCGAGCTTCAGCTCGCGGTGCGCCGGGACTGATGGCGGCCCTGCCGTCGCGTCCGCCGCAAAAGGACGCCTCGGCAGTCGGAATTCGGACAGCCTTCGCCCATGGCTGGACACTTTCCCCGCCCGAAAATGGCCTGACCTGGGAAAACTGGTAGGAGTGGATAGAGATCCGTCACTCAACACGTGAAAGCCATTCCGTGCGTGACGGTCGAATTTCCGCCAGTCGCCCTGCGGCCGGGGGGATCAGGCGCGTGGCCGCCACGCACGATCAGCCGGTCGCCTGTCTCCTCCCCCCGCCCGCGGTGGCCCTCATCCCCGGGAGAGGGAGAAAACATCCATGTCCCCAGTGCTCCGTGCCCGTCCACGGGCCGTCACGGCCTGCGCCGCAATCCTGGCGCTGCTCGTCAGCCTGCTCGTCGCACCCACGGCGGCCTCGGCCCGCGCCCCGAGTCGCACCCCCACACCCGTGTCCGCGCCGGTGGCGGCGCCGGCCGTCACCATGGAGCGAATCGCCGAGCTGGCCGCCCCGGCGCAGCCACCGGCCGCCCCGGCCCGGCCCACCGCGTCCTGGCGTGCCGGGACGGCCACGGTGAACTGGAAGGCGCCGGCTGACCGCGGCTCGGCCCTCACCGGCTACCTGGTCACCGCGTACCGCAACGGCAAGAAGGCGAAGACCGTCACCTTCGACGCGTCGACGACCACCCAGAAGATCGAGGGTCTGACCGCCAAGGCCACCTACACCTTCACTGTCGCCGCGAAGAACGCCGAGGGCGTCGGCCCGGCCAGCAAGCGCTCCGCCGGTGCCAAGATCATGGCGTTGCCCGGCGCGCCGACCATCATCGCGGTCACCGCCGACACCGCCACGGCCCTGCTGAGCTGGACGCCTGGCCCGAACGGCGGCTCACCCATCACTGGCTACATCGTCACCCCCTGGGTCAACGGCGTGCGCCAGCCCGCCCAGACCTTCGGGGCGGCCACCACCAACACGGTCACCGGTCTGTTCCCCACCACCGCCTACCGGTTCACGGTGGCGGCCCGCACCTCCCAGGGCACCGGCCCCGAGTCCGCCCCGTCGGACGAGGTGATCGCCAACGTCTCGCCGACGCTGCTGTTCAACCACCCGAACGACGCGACTGTCGGCATCGCGTACACCGCCACCCTGAACATCACGCACGGGGTCCCGCCCTACACCTGGAGCGTCGACTCGGGCACCCTGCCGCCCGGCATCTCACTGAATCCCGTCACCAACGGCATCTCGGGCGTCCCGACCGTCGCGGGGTCCTACCCGGTGGTGATCCGGGTCATCGACGCGGACGGCGAGACCGGCACCCGGCTGATCACCCTGGTGGTCAACAAGGCGCCCCTCCTGAACTTCCCGGCGCCGCCGCTGGGTGAGGTCGACGCCCCCTACTCCGAGCAGCTCAACGTGATCGGCGGCACCGGGCCGTTCACCTGGTCGCTGCCGGCCGGTTCGCTTCCGCCCGGCCTCACCCTCGACCCGACGACCGGCCTGCTGTCCGGCCGGCCGACAACTGTCGGCGCGTTCCCGTCGACGGTCCGGGTGACCGACGCCAACGGCTTCGCCGCCAACCGGCCGATCCGGATCCTGATCCAGCCCAAGAGCGTGGCCACGCTGAGCGTGTCCACAAATGCCATCAACTTCGGCAGCTCGGTGCAGTTCCAGGTCATCGTCGGTCCCGGCGTCGCCGAGGGCAGCGTGACACTCATCGACGAGTTGCCCAACGGGGTGGAGACCCCACTGGGCACCTTCCCGCTGTCGCTCAACGTGGCGACCTTCCAGGTCTACGTGCCGGCGTTCGGGCACAACCAGTTCCGGGCGCAGTACGACGGGACCGGCCCGCTCGGCGAGGCGGTGTCCAACGAGGTCGCCATCGAGGTCTCGGCGGCACCCCGCCAGGTGGTCATCGACCAGTTCGCGCAGTCCGGCATCAGCGGCCTCGCCGACCAGTTCGTCTCCATCGTCAACGGCACGGCGATCAACCTGCCGATCGCCGGGTTCAAGGTGGAGGCCCCCGGCGGACTGTCCATCACCATCCCGGGCAGCGCGCGGCCGCTGCCGCCCAAGCGGGGCTATCTGATCGCGGCCACCAACTACTCCCTGTTCAACATCCAACCCGACCTCGTCGTCCCCAGCCTCGGCCAGGGCGGCTTCCGGCTCGTCGCACCGGACGCGGCGCACACGGTCACCGACCGGGCTGGATCGACGGCGGGCTTCTCCGAGGGCCCGCCCCTGCCCGCCTTCAACTCGCCGCCGTTCGTCCCCTACGCCTGGAACCGACTCCGCATCGGGGGCAACCTGAAGGACACCGCCAACAACGTGGCCGACTTCCGGCTGGTCGCCACCGTGATCGGGCCGATCAACGGGGTGCCGTCCACACTCGGCAGCCCCTCACCACAGAACACGCTGGGCACCTACCAGCAGAACGCCGCCGTGCAGTCGACGCTGTTCGACCCGAACGTGGCGGCGTCGGCCGCGCCGAACCGGGTCCGCACGCCGAACAGCCTGGTGATCCGGCGGACGCTCACCAACCGGTCGTCCGCGCCGATCACCCAGGCGCGGATCCGGATCACGTCGCTGAGCGCGGAGAACGGCGCACCGTATCCCGGTGGGTCGTCGCCGCAGGTGCACTCCAACCTGCGGTTGGTCAACCCGGCCAACGCGACCACGTCGATCACCATCAGTGACGGGCGGACGCTGTTCGTGCGCAACCTGTCCATGGACACGCCGGCCACCAGCCCGCCGGGTGGCGGGTTGGGCACCACCCTGACGATCCCCATCGACCTGGGTGGGCTCGCACCGGGCGCGTCGATCCACGTCGCGTTGAGCTTCGCGGTGGACACCCCCGGATCGTTCTGGGTGGCGTACGACGTGGACGCGCTCGGCGGGGGCGTCGTCCCCACGATCGCGACGTCGGCGAAGGGCGCCAAGGCGACAAAGCAGCGCGCGGCGGACGCCAAGCGGCTGAAGGAGTCGCAGAAGGTGAGCGTCGACAGGGGCACCCTGCGCTGACACTCACCGCATCGGGGTGCGGGTGGCGCGTCTCCACGAGCGCCACCCGCATCGCGTCGCCGTCCAGGACCGTTGAGCAGACGATGAGCGGGGAGATCATGCCGACACCCGGCCGCGGTGTCTACGGGCTGCTGGTGCACGGCCTGGACGGGGTGTCCGAGCTGCCCCCGGCCGAGGGCGCCGCCCTCGACTGGCCCACCGTCCGGGTCGGTCAAGTGCACGAACCGCCACCACCATCGGTGCCCCTGGACGACCGGCGGGGCACGCGGATCCTCGCCGACGGGCGAACCCTCGCCGTCGACCGGGTGCGCGGCACCGCCACCTTCTACGGGCCGCCGCTCGCCCCGGACGTGCTGGCCCACCCGTACCTCGCCCCGGTGGCGACCACAGTCAACAGGTGGGCCGGTCGGGAGACGTTCCACAGTGGCGCGTTCGTGCTCGGCGGCCGGTCCTGGGCGGTGCTCGGCCCGCGTACCGCCGGCAAGAGCAGCTTGCTCGCGGCCCTCGCCGCCGGGGGTGTGCCGATCCTGACCGACGACATCCTCGTCGTCGACGGCGGCGACGCCTTCGCCGGCCCGCGCTGTGTCGACCTGCGGCAGCCGGTGCCCGGGGTGGGCCTGCCCACCCGGCCGGTCCGGGCCGGCACCCTGCTGCGGGTGGGGTTGCCGCCGATCGCGCCCCGCGTACCGCTGGGCGGTTGGTTGTTCCTGCGCTGGGGGGCCACGGTCACCCTGACCCGGCTGCCCGGCGCCACCCTGCTGGCCCGGCTCGCCGGCCGGCGGTCGTTCGGGCAGTTGCCCTCCGACCCGGCCGCGCTGCTGGCGCTCGCCGCCCTGCCGGCGTGGGAGCTGACCCGGCCGCGCGACTGGGCCGCCCTCGCCGACACCCACCGGCTGCTGGCCGACGCCGTCACCGCCACCTCGGCCGTGGGAGCGACCCGGTGAGCGCCCGGCCGGAGGCGGTCCGCTGCCTGAGCCTCGACCGGGCCGCGGTCGGCGTCACCGCCGCACTCGCCGACCGGGGGGTGGAGGCCGTCCTGCTCAAGGGGGCCGGGCTGGCGCGCCGGCTGGGCCAGGAGGGGCACCGGGTCTACACCGACATCGACCTGCTGGTCGCCCCCGCCTCGTTCGACGCCGCGCAGCGGGCGCTCGCCGACCTCGGCTGTTCCAGCGCGCTCCCCGAGGGGCGGCCCGACCACCGGACGCACTGGTACGAGCGCCCCTGGCGGATGCCCGGCCCGCTGGCGCTCACCGTCGACCTGCACCGCGGTTTCCACGGGGTCGCCGACGCGGAGGCGTTGTGGACCGGGCTGTGGGGCTCGGCGGAACGGATCAGATTGGCCGGCGGCCTGGTTACCGTGCCGGACGAGGCGGGCACTGCCCTGCTGGTCGCCCTGCACGCCGCCGCACCGGGTCGCTCCGACCGGCCGCGTGCCGACCTGCTGCGGGCGCTTGCGGTCTTTCCCGTCGACACCTGGCGAGCGGCGGCCGACCTCGCCGCGCGGACCGGCGCGCTGCCGTCGTTCGCGCTCGGCCTGCGCCTGACGCCGGCCGGCGCGACCCTGGCCGGCACACTGGCCCTGCCCCGGCAGGGCACGCCGGCGCTGTGGCTGCGCGCCCACCGCGCCTCACCCGCTGCCCTGACGCTCGCGCAACTCGCCGAACTGCCCACTGTGGTCGACCGCCTGCGGCACCTCGGCCCGCGGTTGTTCCCGACACCGGCGTCGATGCGGCACGCCAGCCCGCTGGCCCGACGTGGCCCGGTCGGGCTGCTGCTGGCGCACCTGGGCCGGCTGGCCCGCAACGCCGGACGACTTCCGGCCGCGCTGGGCGAGGTCCGCGCGGCCCGGCGCGGCCATCGCGGCTGACCCCTGGCGGGTGCGCCGTCAACCCGCCCGGCGTCGCCTGTCGTCCCCGTCCGGCCGACGGCGTCGGTCAGGGACGCTCGACCAGCAGCCCGTGCCCGCGCAGGTCCGCCAGGAACGCGGCCACGTCGGCGCGGGCCCGCTCCCGGTCCACCGGGGCGGTCTCCACGAGTGCCGTGACCAGCTCGGCACTTGTGGCGCCGGTCGCCAGTCGTCGCCACAGCAACGCGCCGGTGGCGTCCAGCCCGAAGTAGACCGAGTTGCGGGTGTCCAGCACGACCACCTCGTCACCGGCGACCCGCCAGGCCACCCGGTCCGGGTCGACCCGGTGCACGATCTCCTGCTCTGTCACGGTGTGACCTCCACGTCGATGTCGGAACGCTCCGGCCGGCGGGCGGAGTCGGGCGGGTTGGCGGCCAGCCAGAGCTGTTGGACCAGGCTGGCGGTGCCGCCGGGGATCGGCCAGCGCGACCAGAGCGCCCGGAGCGCCTCCGTGTCCACCAACTCCTCGTCGGCGCCGGCGCCGTCCCAGGAGCTGACGAACTCCCGGGTCGGCGTCCGGAAGAACACCTCGAGGAAGCGGGCCTTGCGGCGCGGCGCGGTGACCTCGGCCGGTAGGGCGCCCTGGACGATCTCCGTCAGCAGCCGGTCCCGGCCGATGTTCCGGTGGCCGCCGTACCGCATCGTCAGCGCGGCCAGAAATCCCTCGTCGAGCAGCGGCTGGATCGCGGTCGCCCGGTGCTCGGCGACCAGCGCGGCCAGGGCCGAGCAGGTCGTTCGGAGGTCCCGCCGCCGGGTGTGCCAGGCGATCCGCTGTCCCAGGCGACGCGGTTCGGCACGCTGCTCCGCGCGCTGTGCGCGGTGCGCCTCCCGGGCGACGGTCGCCCGCAGCCACGGAAACGTCTCCGCCGGCCCCTGCCGGGTACGCGCGGCGTGCCGCAGCCACCACAGCCGGCCGCGCAGCGAGGTCGCCGGTGGGCGACGCCACCCGGCCAGGATCTGGTCGCCGCCCGCACCGGTGAGCAGCGAGCCGCCGGTGGCCAACTCGGCGATGGGCAGGTGCAGGTGCAGGTTGACCGGATGGACCACCCCGTGGCGGTGCAGCAGCCGGCGGGCCACCGGCCCGACCAGGTCCAGGTCGTCGTCGGCCCGCAGGATCTGCCAGGACCTCCCGATCCCCAGCGCCCCGATCACCCGCTGCTGCCAGTCCGACTCGTCCGCCCGGGGAGCCCCGCCGAATCGCCAGGTCACCGGGACCGGGTCCGGCAGCCCCTCCCGGCGGGCCGCCCGGACGGCCACCGCCAGGATCAGCGACGAGTCCAGCCCACCGGAGAAGCTCACCACACACGGTGGGCGGGTCAGACCGGCCAGCACGGCGGCGTCGAGCGCACCCAACGGGTCCGGTACGCCCACCGGCACGGGCCGACGCGGCCGTGGCGGGCCGACACCGAGCAGCGTTCCGGTGGCGAGGTCGAACGGTGTGGGACGGAGCATGTCGTACCTCAATCGCGTTTCAGGGCGCCGCGGCCGGCGGCGACCCGCAGCGCCCCCGCGAAGGCCCAGCTCGACAGCGGCAGCAGGAGCGCGGTGGCACCGAGCAGCGCGCCTGCCGACCAGGCCCAGTCGCCGCCGGCCAGCGCGGAGCGCAGGCCGTCCAGGGCGATCCGGCTGGGCAGCACCACGGCGAGCTCCGGCAGTGGGCCGGGAAGTTCGGAGACCGGGAAGTACGTGCCGGACACGAAGGTGAGCCCGACGACGAACAGCCGGGCGGCGGCGTCGCCGTGCCCGACGGCGACGGTGAACGCCGCGAGCGCGATGCCGATGCCGAGCACCGACGCGGTACCGGCGATCAGCAGCACCGCGACTCCCCACCAGTCGGCCCGGTCGGTGTGCAGGCCGAGCACGGTGCCGAGGATGGCCAGGTAGACGCAGGAGCGCAGCAGGGCGAACAGGAACGGGTAGCCGGCCGTCCCGATGGCCAGCGCGGTGACCGGCACGGGTTGGGCGGCCAGCACCTCCAGCGTCCCGCTGCGCTGTTCCCGGATGACCCGGCCGGTCAGCTGCGTGGTGGCGGCCTGGAGGACGAGCAGGAAGGTGATGCCGACCGCCACGAAGTCGAAGTAGCTGGGCGAGCGGGCGAGGTCGGTGCCCGCCGACGGGGTGAGCACCCGGGAGATGAACAGGAAGACGACCAGGTTCACCACCCCGAAGGCGAGGTCCAGCAGCAGCGGCAGCCGGAACTGCCGGGGGTCGCCGAGATCACGGCGGACCAGCGCGAGGACCATCGCGACCGGACCGGGGCCGGCGGCCCGGCGGCCGACCGGTCGGCTGGTGGTCGCGGCCGAGACGGCCGGCGTGGTCGGCGTCGTCATCGGAGGGCCGGGAGGGTCAGGGCGGACTGGCACCGGTCGCGGTCGTCGGCGAGGTGCGACGCGATCACGCAGGTCAGCTCGGGCCGCCGGTCGAGCGCCTGCCACAACAGCAGCCGTGACGTCTCGTCGAGGGAGCGGCCCGGCTCGTCGAGCAGCAGCAGCGCGGGCTCGGCGACGAGAGCCCGCGCGATGCTGACCCGGGCCCGCATCCCCGCCGAGCACCGTTGCACGGGCACGGTCGCGTAGCCGGCCACGTCCAGTTCGGCTTCGACCCGGGCGACGGCCGCGCGGACGGCTCGCCGGGGCAGCCGGAGTCGGGCCACGAGGGTCACGTTCTCCCGTGCCGACAGTTGCTCGTAGAGGCCCTGTTCCGGGGCGAGGCAGACAGCGGTCAGGCGCCGGGCAGGCAGTGACCCGACCTGGTGGCCGCCGACGGTGGCCTGTCCGGCGCTGAGGGTCAGCGTGCCGGACAGGCACCGCAGCAGCGTGGTCTTGCCGGAGCCGTTGTTGCCGCCCAGGAACAGCCGGGCACCGACCGGGACGTCGAGGTCCAGGTCGGTGAAGATCACCCGACGACCGAACCGGCGCTGTGCCCGGCGGATCGTGAGCAGCGGCGGTCCTCCCACGATGGCGGGCGGTGACGGGTCAGAGCGAACCGTCGCCGCCGCCGCCCAGGCCGTCGTCCGGGCCGACGGTGCCGCCCTTGGTCAACTCGGCGAGGGTGCCCAGGCGCTGGATCGTCGGCGGGCGGTAGTCCGAAGGGGTCGTCTGGGCTGTGTCCAGTTCGTGCTGCGCTGTCATCGGTTCTCCTACTCGGATCGGTGTCGAACCAGCATAAACGGTCATCTCGCGCTTCCGGTCGATAACACGTCTCGGTGGGTCAAACACCGCAACAGAGTGAGAACCATTCAATAGTGGCTCAACTAGCCAGCAGGAGCGCGCCGACCGCCGCGACCGTGCCGGTCACCGCGAGCAGCGCGCTGGTCAGCACGAACCGCCGCATCGGCACCGTCACCCCGGCCGCCCGGCACCGCTCGAACCACAGCAGGGTGGCCAGCGACGCCCAGGGGACGGCCAGCGGGCCGACGTTGGTGCCGATCAGCAGCGCCAGTAGGCGGGTGTGCTCGCCGGGCGGCAGCACCGACTCGCCGGCCAGGTAGGCCGGCAGGTTGTTGACCAGGTTGGCCAGCAACGCGCCCGTACCGCCGGCGCGCAGTTCGCCGAGCGTTCCACCGTGGCTGCCGAGCAGGTCGTCGACCAGGTCGTCCAACCCGTGCTGCCCGAGGGTCTGCACCACCAGGAACAGACCGACGACGAAGAGCAGCAGCCGCACCGGCACCAGCTTCGGGCGCAGCGTGGCGGGGGAGCGGACGACGAATCCGACGAGCACCAGCGCGAGCGCGACCGTGGAGGCCAGACCGATCTCCACCCCGGCGAGGATGCCGGCGACGAAGAGCAGACAGCCGGCGAGCGCGACGCGGTGCAGCACCGGATCCGGCGGCACGTGCCGGGCCGGCGGTACGAAACGCCCGCCGACCGGTTGGTCCCGCCACCACCACGCGTACCACAGCAGCGCCATGGTGACCGCCACGGCGGCGAGTTGCGGCAGCGCCATCCGCTCGGCGTAGGCCAACGGGGACAACCCGACCCGGTCGGCGGCCAGCAGGTTTGTCAGGTTCGACACCGGCAGCAGCAAACTCGCGGTGTTCGCCAGCCAGACCGTGGTCACCGCGAGCGGGCCGGCCGGGACGCCCAGGTTGCGGGCCAACGCGAGCAGCACCGGGGTGAGCAGCACGGCGGTGGTGTCGAGGTTGAGCACGAGGGTGGTCAGCGTGGCCAGGCCACCACAGAGCAGGAACAGCGCCGCCCACCTGCCCCGGGAGGCGATGGCCAGCCGGCTGGCCAGCACGTCGAAGACGCCGGCCACGGCGGTCAACTCGGCGAGCATGATCACGGTGCCGAGGAAGAGCAGCAGCGGCAGGATCCGGTGCAGGGTGGCGGTGGTCTCCGCCCGTGGCAGCAGCCCGCTCAGCGCGCAGGTGAGGCCGAGGACGGCGAGGACGACCGCCACCGCGTCCAGCGGGTGGGGCCGCCAGCGCGTGGTCGGCTCGGGCGGGGCTGCGGTCGTCACGTCTGACCACGTTCGCACAGCGTCCGGCCGGCGGCGTCGCCGCCCCCACTGGGGTGACGAGCCGCACCGTTGGCGGCCCGTCGCCCTGCTGATTCGCCCGTTGAAGCAGAGCAAAGGTGAACTCGGGGGCGGCCGGGGTGGGCGATGCGCCGGGGTGAAACAGCGCGGTGGACAACCGTCTACCGCTGCCATAGCGTCCAACGGGTATGCGGAGGACCCTGCCGGCCGTTGCGACGGCCCTGTTGCTCGCCCTGACGTCCTGTGCCACATCCGGGCCGGCGGGCCCGTCGCGCGTCGGGTCGCCGGCCGCCGCCCCGGCCGCTTCCCGCCAGGACGCCGCCCAGGCCGAGCAGACTATGGCCAGCCTGCGCCGGGTCGACGACCTGCCGCTGTACGAGATGACGTACGTCGGGGCATACGACCCGACGGTGGGGACCGACGCGGCCCCGCCCAGTCCGTTCGGCTGCTCGCTGTTCGTCGCCGCCGGTGACCCGGCGCGGCCGTTGTTCGCCCGCAACTTCGACTGGGACGCCAACCCGGCGCTGGTGCTGCGGACCGACCCGCCGGACGGCTACGCGGCCGTGTCGCTCGTCGACATCTCCTACCTCGGGGTCGGCGCGGACCCGGCCGGTGACCGTCGGCTGCTCGACGCGCCGCTGCTGCCCTTCGACGGCATGAACGAGCGGGGCCTCGCCGTGGGGTTGGCGGCGGACGACGCGGCGACCGCCCGCCCGGTCGCGGGCAGACCCACTGTCGGTTCGGTGCGGATCCTGCGGTTGGTGCTGGACCGGGCCGCGACGGTCGACGAGGCCGTTGCCGTGTTCACCCGGCACAACCTCGACTTCGACGGAGGGCCGCCGCTGCACTACCTGCTGGGCGACGCGTCCGGCGCATCCGCCGTGGTCGAGTTCGTGGACGGGGAGATGCGGGTGGAGCGGGGCACGGGCGGCTGGCAGGCGCTCACGAACGTGCCGGTCGCAGGGGTGCCCGAGCAGCGCCGCCGGGAGGACCGCCGGTACGGGCAGATCGCCGCCGTGCTCACCGACGCGGGCGCGGTGGTGGACGCCGACGCGGCGCACCGCATCCTCGCCGCCGTTCGGCAGGGGCATACCCGTTGGTCGGTGACGTACGGCCTGCGCAGCGGTGAGGTTCGACTGATCACCGCGGGCGGTGGCGAGCGCCGTTACCAGTTGGCCGTGCGCTGACGCGCGTACCCCCTGGGAACGTGGACGGGCCCGGCCCTGCGGATTCGAGGGCCGGGCCCGGTGTCGTGCTTGGTGCCTACCAGCCGAGGAAGCTGGGCTGGGTCTGCACGTTGAGCTCGTTGTAACGGGTCAGCTTGGCCGTCCAGGTCCGCCAGTCGTTCAGCTCCAGGACGTCCAGGCCCTTCACCATGTCGTTGGAGTAGATGTGGCCGTTGTAGTAGTACGCCGACCAGGTGCCACCACCGACGGGCAGGGTTGCCGAGAGCGGGCCACGCTCCCAGAAGGCGATCTCCTTCGGGTTGGCCGAGTCGGTGAAGTCCCAGACCGAGATGCCGCCCTGGTACCACGCCTGGACCATGATGTCGCGACCGAGCACCGGCACCAACGAGCCGTTGTGTGCCACGCAGTTCTCGGTGGCCGCGTTGACCCGCGGGATCTTGTAGTAGCTGCGGAAGGTCATCGTCCGGGCGTCGCCGCGGCCGGCGATGTCGTAGATGGCGTCCGCGCCCCGGTTCGGTCCGATGGCCTCGTTGCAGGTCGCCGCCCCGCCGCCACCCAGCTCGTCGGTGAAGATCACCTTGGTGCCGGAGTTGTTGAACGTGGCGGAGTGCCAGAACGCGAAGTTGACGGTGTCCCGGACCCGGTTGATGACCCGGGGCGCCTCCCGGTTCTTGATGTCGAGCAGGATGCCGTCACCCATGCAGGCGCCGGCGGCCAGGTCCTTCGACGGGTAGGCGGTGATGTCGTGGCAACCGGTCGTCGCCGAGCCGGTCCCGCTGCCGGGGAAGCCGCCGTCCGGGAAGAGGTTCGGCGTCGCCACCACGGCGGCGTCGGTGGGCTTCTTCAGCGGCACCTTGATGATCGAGATGGAGTCGTGCGGCGGTTGGCAGTCCGGGAACTCGGCCCGCGGGCTGTACGACGAGACGTACAGGTAGATGGCCTTGCGGTCCTTGCCCGGCACCAGGGTGTGGGTGTGCGAGCCGCAGGCCGTCTCGACGGACTTGATGTAGCGGGGGTTGGCCTTGTCCCTGATGTCGAAGACCTTGATGCCCTCCCAGGACCCCTTCACGTCCGCCCCCTGCGTGGTGCTGTTGCAGGAGTCGTCGCTGCGCGACGAGTCGGTGGAGAGGAAGAGCAGGTCACCGTGCACGGAGATGTCGTTCTGCGACCCCGGGCAGAGCACCCGGGCCGTGACCGTCGGGGCGCTGGGCCGCGAGATGTCGTAGATGACGAAGCCGTTGTAGTTGCCGGCGAACGCGTACTTGCCCTGGAAGGCGATGTCGCTGTTCGTCGCGTCCAGTGGGGCGACCTTGGGCACGTTGGCGATCTGCCGCAGGTTGGGGCTGCTGACGATCTCGTCGACGCCGGGGATCGCGTTGGTGGTGGGGGCCGACGGCGGTGCCACCTGGGCGTTGCCGGGCGGGGCGACGAGCGCGCTGGCGACGAGGAGCCCGGTTGTGGCGAGCGCCACGATGCGCAGGTGTCGTGGCCGTGGCATGTGGAGTCTGATCATCGGCGAGGCCCTTCGCAAGGGGGAGATGATTGTCGACACCTTACCGTCCGACGAAGAACGTCGATGTGATGCGGGTCACATCAAAGTGCCTGCGTCAATGGATAGCATCGCGATGACCTCGACTCCAGGGAGTGGCCCATGACCGATCGGCGCGCACGAACCCTGGCGATCGTCACACTGGCGTTCCTGCTCGCGCTTGTGACAGTCGTCGTGAGCCGCGCCGGCGGCGACGCCCCGACCGGCGCTGCCCAGTCCGCATCCGCGCCCGCCACCTCCGCCTCGCCGACGGTCAGCCCGGTCCCCACCGACCTGACCGTCATCGCGCCCGGCCGCCCGGGTGAGGCCGCGGCCACCCGCGCGGCCCACGAGGTCCGCGACGCGGGTCCCGCACCGCACAACTCGCTGGACGTGTTGTTCGTCCGGATGATGATCCCGCACCACGCGCAGGCCCTCGCGATGGCGGAACTCGCCCCGGACCGCGCGGCCGACCCCGACATCCGCGCCCTCGCCGAGCGCATCAGGGCCAGCCAGGGACCGGAGATGGGCATGATGCGGGGCTGGTTGCAGACCCGCGGCCTCCCGGCGGAGGTCGAGGGGCACGACCACGGCGCCATGCGCGGCATGCAGTCACCCGAGGCGATGCGGCAGCTCACCGCCAGCCGTGGCCCCGACTTCGACCGGCTCTTCGTCCAGATGATGACCGCGCACCACGAGGGTGCCATCGAGATGGCCACCAACCTGCTGACCGTCGGTTCCGACCTCACGCTCAACGAGTTCGCCACCTCGGTCGCCACCGAGCAGACCGTCGAGATCGACCGCATGCGCGAGGTCCTCGGCCGCTGACCCGCGCCGGACCGCGCGCGAACCGGTCCGGCCAAGGCGCGAGGACCCGTCGACCGGCACGTACGCTGGGTGACCGTGGAACGCACGATGTTCGGTCGCCCGCTGCGCGGCGTCGCCTTCGACGTGTCCGTTTCCGTCGTGGTGGCCCTCATCGGCCTGGCCGGCGCGGCGAACCTGGCGGGCGGTTGGGCGGCCGCGCTGGTCTGTCTGGGGATGGCCGTGGCGCTGCTGTTCCGCCGCGCGCACCCGGGCGCGGTGACCGTGGTGATCGCCGCGCTCGGCCTGGTGCAGGTGATCGCCCGGTGGGGTCCGCTGCCGTTCGACGTCGCCGTCCTGATCGCGCTCTACAGCGTGGTGAAGTACGGCGAGCGGCTGCGAGCGGCGGTGCTCGCCGGTGCGGTCGCCGCCGTGGGAGTGGTGCTCGCCGCCGTGCAGACGCCGGGCGTGATCAGCTGGTGGGTGACCGCGCTGTGGTACGCGCTGGTCACCGGCGCGGTGTGGCTGGTCGCGCTGAACGTGCGGACCCGCCGGCTCTACGTGCTCAGCCTGGAGGAACGAGCCACCACCCTGGAACGCGAACGGGAGGCCGAGTCCCGGGCGGCGGTCGCCGAGGAGCGCACCCGGATCGCTCGTGAGCTGCACGACGTCGTCGCCCACAGCCTGGCGGTGATGATCGTCCAGGCCGACGGCGCCCGGTTCATGCTCGACCGTGACCCCGCGCAGGCCCGCACCGCCGTGAAGGTGGTCGCGGACACCGGGCGGTCGGCGCTGGAGGAGATGCGCCGGTTGGTCGGCGTCCTGCGCGACGCTGGCCCGTCCGGCGGCGACGGGCTCGTGGCGGCCGCCGACCCGGAGCACCGGCGCCTGGCGCTGGCCGAGCTGCCCGACCTGCTGGCCCGCTTCGGTGACGCCGGGCTGCACATCCGCAGCACCGTCACCGGCGAACAGCCGGCCCTGCCTCAGGGGTTGGAGCTGACCGTCTACCGGGTGGTGCAGGAGGCGCTGACGAACGCGCTCAAGCACGCCGGCGTCGGCGCCGTCGTCGAGGTCGCCCTGACCCACACCGCCGAGGCCGTCGTGGTCCGGGTGCGCGACGACGGTCGGGGTCGCCCGTTGGTCAGCCCGGCGCCGTCCGGCGGTCACGGTCTGCTCGGCATGCGGGAGCGGGTGACGGTGTACGACGGCAGCCTCACCGCCGGCCCCCGGCCGGCCGGGGGCTGGCAGCTCGAGGTCCGGCTACCGCTACCGTCGGAGCCGGCAACGGAGGTGATCGCGGCATGACGGTCCGGGTGGTGATCGTGGACGACCAGGCGCTGGTGCGCGCCGGGTTCCGGATGGTGCTGGGCTCCCAGCCCGACCTGGAGGTGGTCGGGGAGGCGATCGACGGCGCGGACGCCCTGCGGGTGCTCGCCCGCACCGAGGCCGACGTGGTCGTGATGGACATCCGGATGCCCACCATGGACGGCGTGGAGGCGACCCGGCAGCTCTGCGCCGGCCGGCCCGCGGGCCCGCCCCGGGTGTTGGTGCTGACCACCTTCGACACCGAGGCGGACGCGTTCGCCGCCCTCCAGGCCGGGGCGAGCGGGTTCCTGCTCAAGAACGTCCCGCCGGAGGAGCTGCTGGCCGCGATCCGGGTGGTGGCCCAGGGCGACTCGGTGGTGGCCCCGTCGATCACCCGGCGGTTGCTGGACCGGTTCGCCGGGCAGCTCGGCGCCGCCCCGAGCGCGGACCCGCGCCTCACGCAGCTCACCGAGCGGGAGCGGGAGGTGCTGCTGCTTGTCGCACAGGGCCTGTCCAACGCGGAGATCGCCGCCCGGGTGCACGTGGCCGAGGCGACGGTGAAGACCCACGTCGGTCGGATCCTGGCGAAGCTCCAGCTGCGCGACCGGGTCCAGGCGGTGGTCCTGGCGTACGAGAGCGGGCTGGTGACACCCGGCGGATGACGCCGCGTACGACCTGGGGCGTAGGGGGCGGTGGGCGCACCGCGACCCGGGACGCACGCAGGTCGAGAGTGCAGGTGGAGATCCACCGACCGGCGGCGACCATAGCGTCGGAGGGGTCCGATCCGCCACCTGCACCGGGAGCCCCGCATGATCCGCCTGACCCTGCGCTCGTTGCGTGCCGAGGCGCTGCGCATGCTGCTCTCCGCGCTGGCCGTCGTGCTCGGTGTCGCGTTCGTCGCCGGCACGATGATCTTCGTAGACGGGATGCGGACCGGGGCGTACGAGCGGGCCGGCACCTTCGACCGGCACACCGACCTGGGGGTCTACGCGACAGGCGCGGAGTTGCTGCCGCCGGCCCTCGTCGATGAGGTGCGGGCGGTCGACGGGGTGGCCGCCGCGGCCGGTGAGCTGACCAACACCGCCGGGATCGTCGGCTCCGACGGCCGTCCGGTGCTCGGCTTCACCATGCTCGTGGCCATCCCCACCGAGCAGGCTCTGCGCTCGTACGACGTGGTCGCCGGCCGGCTGCCCGACCGGGCCGGGGAGGTGGTGCTCGACGCGCCGACGGCGACCGAGGAGGGCTTCGCCCTCGGCGACGAGGTTCGCGTCGGCGGCAGTGGCGGCGCGGCCCGCCCGTACACCCTGGTGGGCACCGTCGACGTGGCCGGCACCGTGCGCGATGTGGGAGGCCCGTTCGTCGGCCTGGTCGGGCCGGACGCGTTGGCCCTCACCGGCCAGCGGGGGTACGGCCGCATCATGGTGGCGGCCCGACCGGGCGCCTCCGTCGCGGCGGTGACCGAGCGGGTCCGTGCCGTGGCCGGCGGCGACACCACCGTGAAGAGTCGCCAGCGGATCCTCGACGAGGCCGTCGAGGAGTCGGTCCGCAATGTGGACCAGTTCCGGATGCTGCTGTTGATCTTTGTGGGGGTCGCGGTGGTGGTGGCCGGCTTCGTGATCGCCAACACCTTCGCGATCGTGCTGGCACAGCGCACCCGGCGCACCGCCCTGTTGCGCCTGATCGGCGCCACCCGGGGGCAGGTGTTCCGGGCCGCCCTGCTGGAGTCGGCGGTGCTCGGGCTGGCCGCCTCCGCACTCGGGGTGCTGCTCGGGGTGGCCCTCGCCGCCGGACTGCGGCTGCTGATGTCCCATCTGGACGTGCCGGGCACCGGTGGTCTGACCGTGACCGGTTCGACGGTGCTGACCGGCCTGCTGTTGGGCACCGCGCTCACCGTGTGCGCCGCCCTGTTCCCGGCCTGGCGGGGCACCCGGATCGCGCCGGTGGCCGCGCTCACCGACGCCGCGGTGCAGCCGAGCCGGGGCGCCGGCCGGGTTCGGTTGGCCTTCGGCGCGGTGCTGCTGGCCGTCGGTGTCGCCGCGCTGGCCGGTGCCGCCAGCGCCGGCCAGTTGGTGCTGGTGGCGGCCGGCGGGGTGCTGACCTTCTTCGGGATCGTGCTGTTCGGGCCGGTGCTCGTCCCGGCGCTGGCCCGGGTGTTCGGCTGGCCGGCCCGTCGCGTCCTGGGGGCGACCGGCGCGCTGGCGGTGGCCAACACGGTCCGCAATCCGCGGCGGGTCGCCGCGACCGCCACCGCCCTGGTGATCGGGATCGGACTGGTGTCGGCCTTCGTGGTCGGCGCGCGTAGCACCAAGGACGGCATCGAGCGCAGCGTGGACGCCCAGATCGGGACGGACTTCGTGGTCAGCGGAATCGGCCAGGAACTCCCGGCCGCGCTCACCGGCGAGCTTGCCGCCCGACCCGAGTTGGGGGTGGTGCACGAGCAGCGCCACACCGTCGTCGCCGGCGTCGAGATCCGGGCGGCCCACCCGGCGCTGGTCAGCCGGACGCTGGGCGGGGTGCTGACCGGCGACGCCACCCGGGTGGGTCCCGGGCAGGTGCTTGTCCACCGGGAGTTGGCGCAGGCACGCGGCCTGGAGGTCGGCTCCCCGGTGACCGTCGCGGACCGGTCGTTCCGGGTGGCGGCGGTGGTCACCGACGACACACCCGCCGACGGCGCGCCCGCGGGTCACGTCATCGACATGGCCGACGCGGACTTCGCCGCGCTCTTCCCCGGTCAGCGCGGCTTCCTGGCCGAGATCGACCCCGCCGCCGGGGTGAGCGCCGAGCGGGCCCGGGACGTGGTCGAGGCGGTGCTGGCCAGCTACCCGACGGTGAACCTGATGGACCAGGGCGCGTACAAGAAGATGCTCACCGGCACGGTGGACATGGTGCTCGGCTTCGTCACCGCGCTGCTCGGCCTGGCCGTGGTGATCGCCCTGGTCGGCGTGGCGAACACGCTGAGCCTGTCGGTGGTCGAGCGGACCAGGGAGAACGCCGTGCTGCGGGCGGTCGGGCTCACCCGAGGACGGATGCGGGCGGTGCTCGCCGTCGAGGCGGTGCTGATGGCACTGGTCGGTGCGGTGCTCGGCGTCGGGCTGGGCACCGGCGTCAGCGCCTCCGCGATGGCCCTGTTGACCCGCCTCGGCGGGGACTTCCACCTGGTGCTGCCGTTCGGCCAGCTCGGGCTGATCCTCGGCGTCGCGGTGCTGGCCGCCCTGCTCGCCTCGGTCCTGCCGGCCCGCCGGGCGCTGTCCCGCCCGGTCGTCGAGGCGCTCGCCGACCAGTGACCGACGCTGGACCCGCCGGCGGTGCCGCCGTCCGCTGCGTCCAGCGGTTGCCGCCGCCCGCTGCGGCCGGCCGGCTCCGTCGACGGGGCCGGCCGTCCGGGGGCGGGAACGGACATCCGCCGGCCGGTCCCGCCGTCTTCCCCGGCGGCGGGACCGGCCAGCGGTGCCGGGTCTACAGGCGCTCGACCATCGGGCCGACGCACCGGTTGCGGGTGTCGAAGACGTAGCGCGCGTGCCGGACCACCAGGTCGTAGTCGAAGCTGTCGTGGTCGGTGACCACCACCACCGCGTCGGCGGCACGGATCTCCTGCTCGGTGAGCCCGACCACGGTCACCCCGGCCGGGATCTGGTGCGCCTCGGCGTAGGGCTCGACCGCGTGCACCTCGGCGCCCAGCGACCGGAGCCGGAGGGCCACGTCGACCGCGGGGGAGTCGCGCATGTCGCCGGTGTTCTTCTTGTACGCCAGACCGAGCAGCAGCAGCCGGGCGCCGCTGACGGCCCGGCTGTCCCGGTTCAGTCCCGCCATGATCCGCTGCGCGACGTGCTCGGGCATCTCGTGGTTGATGTCGTTGGCCAGCTCGATGAACCGGAACTGCCGGCCGAGGCGCCGCTTGACCTGCCAGGACAGGTAACACGGGTCGATCGGCAGGCAGTGTCCGCCGACTCCGGGACCGGGCCGGAACGGCAGGAATCCGAACGGTTTGGTCTCGGCGGCGTCGATCGCCTGCCAGACGTCGATGTCGAGGTGGTGCGAGAGCATGGTCAGCTCGTTGATCAGCGCGATGTTGACCTGGCGGAAGGTGTTCTCGATCAGCTTGGTCAGCTCGGCCACCTGGGTCGAGCCCACCGGCACGGTGCGTTCCACGAGGCGCTGGTAGAACTCGTCCACCCTGGCCAGCGACGCCGCGTCCACACCGGAGACCACCTTCGGCGTGTTCTCCAACCGCCACGTCGGGTTGCCCGGGTCGATCCGCTCCGGGCTGTAGCCGAGATGGAAGTCCCCGGGGCTGCGCAGCTCACTGGCCGACTCCAACAGGGGGCGCAGCAACTCCTCGGTGGTGCCCGGGTACGTGGTCGACTCCAGGATCACCGTGCACCCCGGGCGGACGTACGGGCCGATGCCGACACCGGCCTGCTCGACGAAGCTCAGGTCGGGGGTGCCGTCGCGCAGCGGGGTCGGCACGGTGATGACACAGATGTCGAAGCCTTCGGCATCCGTGTATTCCGTGCTGGGGTGGTACCGGCCGCTCCCCAACGCGCGGCCCAGCCGGTCGGTCGGGATGTCCTCGATGAACGACTCGCCCGAGGCGAGACGCTTCACCCGGTCGGCGTCGACGTCGAGGCCGACGACGTCCAGCCCCGCCTCCACCGCGCGCATCGCCAGCGGCAGCCCGACGTACCCCTGACCGATCACGACCAGCTTTTCAGCCTTCACCCAGGCTCCCGCAGCAGATGGTGGATATGACCTGCTGAGGAGCCTAGAGGGGTGTTCGGCGGTTCAAGTCCGTTTTGGGGATATCGGTGCTGGTGGGACTGTCGGCGCCCGGCGAAGCCGGCGCGTTCAGTTGACCTCCGGTCCCTCCGGAACGGCCGGCGGGCTGTCCGTGGCCGTCGGAGTGGGCACGGAAGACGGGGTCGGCGGGGTGCTCGGCGCGGTGGTGGTCGGCGGGGTGGTCATCGTCGGCGTCACCGAAGGTGTCGGCGGGTTGACCGTCTGACTGGGGCGCGTGCTCGGCGTGACGGAGATCGACGCCGACGGGGAGTTGCCGGGCACCACCGACCGGTCGGGCCGGGTCGGGCCACCGGTAGCGATCTGCTCGTTGCCCGCTGGCAGATCCAACGGGCCGCTCGGCGCCGCCGTCGGCGAGCTGGACGGCAGGTTGACCGCCGGGTCGTTGGGCTTGCGCGCCGTGGCCAGTGCCACCCCGAGCCCGACCACCGCGACGAGCACGGCCACCGCCGCGCCGACCAGCGGACCCCGGCGTCGCTGACGCGCGTCCCGAGCCCCACCCGCCACCGCCGCGCCAACCGGCCCGTCGCCGCGGGCGCCCGGCCCGGCGTCGCGCAGCGGAGCGGCTGCCACCATCGCGGTGGGCGGCTCGCCGCCGGTCACCGCGGTCCGGGCGGCCTCGGACATCGCCGCGCCGCTGGTGAAACGGTCCAGCGGGTCCTTGGCCAGGGCCCGGGACACCAGGGCGCGGACCGCCTCCGGAATCTCGTGCGGCAGCTCCGGCGGCTCGTCGTCGAGGTGTCGCACGGCAACCTGGAGGGGGTTGTCGCCGGTGAACGGCGGACTTCCGGTGAGGCAGCAGTAGGTGACCGCGCCCAGCGCGTAGATGTCTGTCGCGCCGGTGACCGGTCGCCCGGCGGCCTGCTCGGGGGCCATGTAGAGGGCGGTGCCGGGCACCGCGTTGGTGCTGGTGATGCTGGTGATGTCGAGCGAACGCGCCACGCCGAAGTCCACCAGGACGACCGAGCCGTCCTCGAGCACGAGCAGATTGCTGGGCTTGACGTCGCGGTGCACGATGCCGCCGCGGTGCGCCGCGTTCAGCGCCGCGGCGGCCTGGGCCACGATCGACATCGTCTCGCCCACGTCGAGGCGGCCGGCCGTCTCGATCCGCTTGGACAACGGCTCGCCGGCGACGAACTCCATGACCAGGTAGTCCGCCCGACCGGCGCCGTCGGGCAGGTCGTCGGCGCCGCAGTCGAAGACCTGCACGATGCCGGGGTGCCGCAGCGCCGCCATGATCCGGGCCTCGGCTCGGAACCGGGCGATGAAGTCGGGGTCGGAGACCAGCGTCGGCAGCAACACCTTGACCGCGACCTGCCGGCCGAGGATCAGGTCCGCGGCAAGCCAGACGTCGCCCATGCCGCCCGTGGCGACACGTTCGTCCAGGCGGTACCGACCGCTGAGCACGACCCCCGATGACAACACCGCAATACCGTACCCAGAGTGGCGCACGGCGGCGCGACACGGGCTGTCCGCCGAACGAGTGACAACCGCGGCGTATCCGTTCTGACCTGGATGGACACCGCCGCCCCGTGACGGTGCGGCAACGTGTTGTGACGAAAGGTGACATATCTCGGCACGTCGGTGTGATCGACGCTGGCCGAAAGGGTGGGAAGCGGCCAGGTTTGCGCGCTCTGCTCACGGGCAGTGATGACGACACGCCGGCTCGCCGGGTTGATTATTGTCACTCTTCCGTGACAACGTCCCGGCTTGTCGCGTCGTTGGCCCCGTCCTAGCGTTAGCCCGGCTCGAGCCGCCCCCGGTCACCTCGGCCGTCGGCGCGCCGAGCTGACGACCCTGGCATCGGCCCACAGACACCCCGGGCCGACGACCTCGGTCACGGGTGGGACCAGATCGGCGGAGGGCGGCGGGGCGGGTGGTGAGCGGTCGGACGATGCGTACCGCGTGGTCTGCTCCGTCGCGGCGGAGCAGGGCGGCCCGAGCCGGACACGCCACGGGGCGCGGATGACCGGCGAACTGTCCGAGGCGGTCAGCGCGGCGCAGGCGGGGGACGAGGACGCGTTCCGCCTGCTCTACCGCAGTCTCCAACCGGGCCTGCTGCGCTACCTGACCGCCCTGGTCGGCCCGGACGCGGAGGACGTCGCCTCCGAGACCTGGTTGCAGATCTCCCGCGACCTGCCCACCTTCACCGGTGGCGAGTTCCGCGCCTGGGCCGTCACGATCGCCCGCAACCGGGCGATGGACCACCTGCGCCGGCTGCGCCGTCGACCGTCCCTGCCGGTCCCGGTGCACGCGCTCGTCGACCTGGCCAGCACGGCGGACACCGCCGAGGGCGCCAGCGAGACGATCGGCACCGAGACGGCCCTGGCGCTGATCGCCACCCTGCCTCCCCGGGAAGCCGAAGCGGTCCTGCTGCGGGCCGTGATCGGGCTGGACGCGGGATCCGCCGGTCGGGTCCTGGGCCGCCGGGCCGGTGCCGTCCGCACGGCCGCCCACCGCGGTCTGCGGCGGCTCGCGGCCGTGCTGGAGACGCAGCGCGCGGCCGAGCCGTCCGTCGAGGTCGACGGGGTGCCACCACCCCGCACGGGCGGCAGCGCATCCCTGCGGGCACCGCACGCCGAGCCGGCGGACGGCTGACGTGAGGGGATTCTGGATGAACCCGTTCCGGCGCGTCGACCACGCCGAGACCGAACGGCTGCTCGACTCGGCCCGCGCCGACGTGGACGCGTCGTCGGACCAGGCACGACGGGCCACGTCGCCCGGAGGGGAGCCGGCCCGCGTACCCCCGGCGGACCCGGTGGCCGGCGTGCTCGCCGCGGCCTCCGGCCCGGCCCGGCCCGAAGAGTTGGCCGGCGAGGAGGCCGCGCTGGCCGCGTTCCGGGCCGCCCGGGCCGCGCCGGCGCCGTCCGTGCCCCACCGACCCGGCCGTCGCCGCCTGACCACCGGCGCGTTGATCTGGATCGGCGCGGTCGCGGCCACCGCCACGGCGGGCGCCGCCTTCGCCGCGGTCAACCTCGACCGGACACCGGAGCCGGTCGTACCGACGCCGTCGCGGACGTCGGCGAGCCCCGACCGGAGCGCACCCACGTCCGGCGAGCCCGGTCGATCGACCCCGCCCGCCCCACCGGCGTCGGGCCAACCGTCTCCCAGCGCGCCGGTGTCGGACCGGCCGCCGGTGCCCGGCCCGCCGTCACCGGGCACGCCGTCGACCCCTGGCGCGCCGGCCGGCCAGTTGCACGGCCTGTGCCGTGCCTGGCAGGCCAAGAAGCCCGAACAACGGGAGCAGGCACTACGGACGCCGGCTTTCGAGCGGTTGGTCGCCGCCGCCGGCGGCGTGGCCGAGGTCGAGGCGTACTGCCAGCGGTTGGTGCCCGAGTCCCGACCGTCCGAGCCGGCGAAGCCCAAGGCGCCACCGTCACCGACGGGCCACCCCGCCCGTCCGTGAACGGCCGGTGGCAGCCGCGTTTCCGTTCCGCCCTGCGTGGGAAAATCGTCTGTTAGACAGGGGTGGGTGGCGCTCGTACGTCCCCGACGGTGTCGGTGGGTGGGTTTACGGTGGCACCCGTGTCCCGGAGTCGGCACACGGAGAGGGGTCCCTACCGTTGGTGACGTCACCCGAGTTGGATCGCAGCGCCATCCTGCGCGAGTCCGGAGCCGCAGGCCACCACCTCGCCCGGATCTGCTTCAAGACCGGCCCACCGACACTCACCGGCGTCGAACTGGAATGGACCGTGCACGACGCCGCCGATCCCGCCCGCCCCGTCGACCCGACGCGGCTACGGGCGGCGCTGGGGCGGCACAGCCCCGCCACGCTGGATGCCACCAGCCCGGCCGAGCCGCTGCGACACGGCGGCCTGGTGACCCTCGAGCCGGGTGGCCAGTTGGAAATATCCACCCCGCCCCGCCCCTCGGTCACCGCATTGATCCAGGCCACCGAGGCCGACATCGCCCAGGTCACCGACCTGCTGGCCGCCGCCGGGCTGATCCTCGGCCGCAGCGGCATCGACCCCCACCGACGGCCCCGCCCGGTGGTGGAAACTCCCCGCTACCGCGCGATGCGCGACGCCTTCGACAGGCACGGCGCAGCCGGCCGCACGATGATGTACAGCACCGCCGGCCTGCAAATCTGCCTCGACGCCGGTGAGCCGGACCAGGTCGCGGCTCGCTGGGCGGCCGCCCACGCGGTCGGGCCGCCGCTGCTCGCGGTGTTCGCGTCGGCCAACCGGCACGCCGGGCGGCGCACCGGCTGGGCTTCCGCGCGGATGGCCGCCTGGCTGGCCATCGACCCGGCCCGCACCCGCCCGGTCTGGACGCCCGGCCACGCCGACGACGACCCGACCGCCAGCTGGATCCGGTACGTGCTGGCCGCGCCCCTGCTCTGTCTGCGCCGGCAGGGCACGAACTGGACCGCGCCGCCCGGCGTGACCTTCGCCGACTGGCTCGACGGCGCGTTGCCCCGACCGCCCACCACCGACGACCTCGACTACCACGTCAGCACCCTCTTTCCGCCGGTGCGCCCGCGCGGCTATCTGGAGCTGCGCTACCTGGACGCCCAGTCCGACCGGGACTGGCGACTACCGCTGGCGGTGCTGGCCGCCCTCTTCAGCGATCTGGGCACGGTGCGCGCGGCACACGAGGTCGCCGCGCCGGTGGCGCACCGCTGGTCGGCCGCCGCCCGACACGGCCTGGCCGACCCCGCGCTCGCCGCCGCGGCGGCGGCGCTGCTCGACCTGGCCCTGCGCACACTGCCCCGGCTGGACCTGGCGGCGGGCATCCACGACGAGATCCAGCACGGACTACGACGGCGGCTGTCCGCCGCGACGGGAGGGCGGCACAGGTGACCACGAGGAGTGCGCCGGGGACGCGAGCGAAGGGCGGCGTGGTGAGCGCGAGCACGACGGGACACACCGACGGGGAGCGGTTGCGCGACCGGATCGCGGGAGAGTTGGCGCGGGCCCGCGCCCGCACGACGCTGCTGACCGAGGTGGTCGACGAGGCGGATCTGCTGCGCCAACACTCACCGCTGATGTCGCCGCTGGTCTGGGATCTCGCCCACGTGGGCAATCAGGAGGAGCTGTGGCTGGTCCGTGACGTCGGGGGCCGCGAGCCGGTCCGGTGCGACATCGACGACCTGTACGACGCGTTCAAGCAGCCGCGACGGGACCGTCCCACGCTGCCGCTGCTACCGCCCGCCGAGGCGCGCGCCTACCTGGCCACCGTCCGGGACAAGGTGCACGACCTGCTCGACCGGGTGTCGTTCACCGAGCGGCCGTTGGTCGCCGACGGGTTCGCCTTCGGCATGATCGTGCAGCACGAGCAGCAGCACGACGAGACCATGCTCGCCACCCACCAACTGCGATCGGGGTCGGCGGTGCTGCACGCCCCGCCGCCCCCCGAGCCCACCGTCGGGGTTGGTGGCGAGGTGCTGGTGCCGGCCGGCGAGTTCACCATGGGCACCGACAGCGACCCGTGGGCGCTGGACAACGAGCGCCCGGCCCACCGCGTCGACCTGCCCGCGTACGTCATCGACGCCGCCCCGGTCACCAACGGGCAGTACGCGGCGTTCATCGCCGACGGCGGTTACACCGATCCGCGGTGGTGGAGCGCGGCGGGCTGGTCGCACCGGGTTCGGGAGCAGCTCGGCGCGCCGCTGCACTGGCGCCGCGACGGTGACGACTGGTCGTACCGGCGCTTCGGCCGGTGGAGCCGGGTCCGCGCCGACGAGCCGGTGGTGCACGTGTGCTGGTACGAGGCGCAGGCGTACGCGGCGTGGGCCGGCAAGCGGCTGCCGACCGAGGCGGAGTGGGAGAAGGCGGCCCGGTGGGACCCGGCGACCGGGCGGTCGCGCCGTTATCCCTGGGGGGATTGCGACCCGACCGAGGCCCACGCCAACCTCGACCAACGTCATCTGCGGCCGGCGCCGGTGGGCGCGTACCCGGGTGGCGCCTCGCCGTTGGGTGTGCACCAGCTCATCGGTGACGTCTGGGAGTGGACCTCGACCGCGTTCGACGGGCATCCCGGCTTCACCGCGTTTCCCTACCGCGAATACTCGGAGGTCTTCTTCGGCGGCGACTACCGGGTGCTGCGCGGCGGCTCGTTCGGCACCGACCGCTCGGCCTGTCGGGGCACCTTCCGCAACTGGGACTATCCGATCCGCCGGCAGATCTTCAGTGGTTTCCGCTGCGCCCGCGACGTCCGACCGGAGGAGTCGTACCGGTGATCCACCGTGCGGTCGGCGGCCCGGCGCGGGCGGGGCGCTGATGTGTCGTCACCTGGCCTACCTGGGGCCGCCGGTCACCCTGGCCGAGGTGCTCTTCGACCCGGCGCACTCGCTGGTGCGGCAGTCCTGGGCGCCGCGTGACATGCGTGGCGGCGGCACCATCAACGCCGACGGCTTCGGGGTCGGCTGGTATCCGGGCGACGGCGAGCCGGTGCGCTACCGGCGGGCGCAGCCGATCTGGAGCGACCCGACGATCGCCCAGCTCGCCGCGGTCACCTCCTCCGGCGCGTTGCTCGCGGCGGTGCGCTCGGCCACCGTCGGGATGGCGGTGGTCGACGGCGCGGCCGCGCCGTTCGCCGAGGGGCGGTGGTTGTTCAGCCACAACGGCGTGGTCCGCGGCTGGCCGGACGCGGTGGTGCCGCTCGCCGCCGGGCTGCCGGTGCGTGACCTGCTCACGCTGGACGCCGCCACCGACTCGGCGTTGCTCTGGGCGCTGGTGCGGCATCGGCTGCGCGCCGGCGAGGACCCGTCCGAGGCGGTCGGGCGGACGGTGACGGACGTGGCCGCGGCGGCTCCCGGGTCGCGGCTCAACCTGCTGCTCACCGACGGCCGCCGGGCGGTCGCCAGTGTGTACGGGCACGCGTTGTCCGTCCGTGCGACGCCGGGCTCGGTGCTGCTCGCCTCCGAGCCGCACGACGACGACCCGGGGTGGCGGGCGGTGCCGGAGGGGCACCTGGTCCTGGCCACGGCGGGCGAGGTGCGGGTACGCCCGTTGGCGATCCGGTGAACCGCACCGATCGAGGCACCACCTGTTGGTCCAAGAGAGAGGCGAACCGATGACCGCGGATCCGCTGGAGATCTACCTCGAAGAGGGCGACCTGGAGCGCGGCCTGCGCGACGACGTCCGGGCCGGGCTGAGCGCCGGGCAGAAATGGCTGCCGCCGAAGTGGTTCTACGACGCCCGGGGCAGTGAGTTGTTCGAGGAGATCACCCGGCTACCCGAGTACTACCCGACCCGGGCCGAGCGGGCGGTGCTCGCCGAGCGCGCTCCCGCGATCGCGGCGTTGACCGGGGCCAAGACCCTGATCGAGTTGGGCTCCGGCTCGTCGGAGAAGACCCGGCTGCTGTTGGACGCCTTCAGCCGGCGCGGCGGGCTGGGCACGTTCGTCCCGCTCGACGTGTCGGTGAGCGCGTTGACGAGTTCCACGGCCCAGATCGCCGCGGACTTTCCCCGCCTGCGGGTCCGGGGCATCGTGGGCGACTTCACCCGGCAATTGGACCGGCTGCCCACCGGCGGCCGTCGGTTGGTGGCGTTCCTGGGCGGCACCATCGGCAATCTGCTGCCCGCCGAGCGGGCCGAGTTCCTGACGGCGATGCGCGGCGCGCTGGAGGTCGGCGACTGGCTGCTGCTCGGCACCGACCTGGTGAAGGACCCGTCGGTGGTCGTGCCCGCGTACGACGACGCCGCCGGGGTCACCGCCGAGTTCAACCGCAACGTGTTGCGGGTGATCAACCGGGAGTTGGGCGCCGACTTCGATCCGGAGGCGTTCGCGCACGTGGCCCACTGGGACCCGACAAACGAGTGGATCGAGATGCGGTTGCGGGCAACCCGGCCGATGCGGGTACGGGTGCTTGACCTGATCGTGGACTTCGCCGCCGGGGAGGAGCTGCGTACCGAGGTCTCGGCGAAGTTCCGCCCGGAGGGGATCGCCGGGGAGTTGGCCACGGCGGGCTTCGCCACGACGGAGTTCTGGACCGACCCGGACGGGCTCTTCGGGGTCACGCTGGCGCGGGCACGGTGAGCCGGTTCACCCACCCCGGCCCGGCCCGGTGGTGATCGGCTAGGCTGATCCCGCGAAGGGGAGTAGCCCCCAATGTCGTGGTCGACATACTGGTGCGTTCCGCATCCGGCCACGCGGCCCCGGTCCTTTCCGGGGCGGGCGAGACCTTCGACTCAGGCTGTTGCAGCCGGGTCGAGGGCGCCCCTGTACCTCCTCCCGGCGTGAACGGGAAGGATGTCATGGAGGGATTTTTCGCCGCGCTGGTGATCAGCTTCGGCGTCATCTTCGTCGCCGAGCTGGGGGACAAGTCCCAGTTGATGGCACTGACCTTCGCCACGCGGTTCAAGCCGATCCCGGTGCTGATCGGCATCACGGTCGCCACGGCGGTGGTGCACCTGGCGTCGGTGGCCATCGGCGTGGGTCTCGGGGCGGTGTTGCCGACCGAGTGGATCTCCCTGGTGGCCGGTGTGGCGTTCCTCGGCTTCGGCGCGTGGACGTTACGCGGTGACAAGCTCACCGAGGAGGAGAAGCGCAAGGCGGAGAAGACGAGCAAGACCGCGATCGTGGCGGTGTCGGTGGCGTTCTTCCTGGCCGAGTTGGGCGACAAGACGATGCTCGCCACGATCACGCTCGCCACCAAGTACGGCTGGTTCGGCACCTGGCTCGGCTCCACCATCGGCATGGTGGCTGCGGACGCGCTGGCCATCCTGGTCGGCCGGATGCTCGGTCGGCGGTTGCCGGAGAAGACCATCAAGTACGGTGCCGCGATCCTGTTCGCCATCTCCGGTCTCTGGCTGATCCTGGAGGCGGTCAACGAGCTGACCTGAGTGTCGACTAGCTGGCCCGAGGGCGGGTAACGGCCTCCGGTGGATGCGGCCGAGCTGTTGCGCCAGGGCGACCAGGTGCTGGTTGCCGTCGTGGAGGTCGCCGGCGCGCTCGTCATCTTCGTCGGGGCGGTTTGGGCGGCGGTGCGGTTCGTGGTCGAAGGGCTACGACACCGCAGCGCCGCCCGCTTCACGCCGATCCGGCTCTCCCTGGGTCGCTTCCTGACCCTCGGCCTCGAATTCCAGTTGGCGGCCGACGTCCTGCGGACGGCGGTGTCCCCGTCGTTCGACCAGATCGGCCAACTGGCCGCGATCGCGACGATCCGAACGGCGCTCAACTACTTCCTGGGTCGGGAGATTCGTCAGGAGCAGCGGCAGGTGGCCGAGGGTGAGCGACGCACGGAACGGGCGTGCTGATCACGGCGGTCACCGCCCTGGCACTGGTCGCCGGGGTGCTCACCACGCTCTTCACCGGGGCGTTGCGCAGCGGCGTCCGGGTACTGCTGGATCTGCTGACCGCGGCCGGCCTGCTGCGGCTCGCCGGTGATCCGGGGTGGAAGGGTCTGGCCGGCGCGGTGGCGATCATCGCCCTGCGCCAACTGCTCGGGGCGGCGCTGAGCACCCCACCGCCCTGGTCCCGACAATCCGCGGCGCCCTGCGCCGAGGACGATCACCGCCTACCGTTGGCGGTGAGAGGTGAAACCGGGGAAAGCGGGAGGAAAACCACATGAGCCGGCACGACGAACCGAACGAGTACGGCTTCGCCGGCGAGGGCACCGCTCCCGAGCCGCCGCCCGGTGGCAAGGCCGACGAGCAGGATCGTGTCGAGGCGGTCGCGGTGCCGGGCGACGACCTCACCGCACCGGCCACGGAGGCGCTGGCCGAGGAGACCGAGGACCTGCCGCCCGCCGAGCGTCACCGCTGACCGCCGGGTGACCCGGCCGGGCGTCGCTCAACGGTCGGTGGGCCGCTGGTAGACGTCGGGAACGCCGTCGGCGTCGAGCCGCTCCCGCTGCGCCACCCGGCGGTACGCGGCGTTGCGGCGGGTCAGCACCGCGGCGGCCAGCCCCGCGGAGAGCACCGATCCGAGCAGTACGGCCACCTTGACCCGGTCGTCGGCCGTGCTACCTGCGCCGAAGGCCAGGTCGCCGATGAGCAGCGACACGGTGAACCCGACGCCGGCCAGCAGGGCGATTCCGCCCAGGTCCGCCCAGGTGATGTCCTCGTCGAGCTCGGCCCGGGTGAACCGGGCCAGCAGGTACGTCGAGCCGAAGATGCCGATGCTCTTGCCGAGCACGAGTCCGGCGACGATGGCGAGCACCACCGGGTCGGTCAGCAGGGCGCCCAGGTCGGTGCCGCGCAGGGTGACCCCGGCGGCGAACAGGGCGAAGATCGGCACCGCGATGCCTGCCGACACCGGCCGCCACCGGTGCTCCAGGCGCGCCGCGAGCCCGCCGTCGTCCGTCTCCGTGCCGGCGGTGCCCGCCGTCCGGTGACGGGCGAGCACCGGGACGGTGAAGCCGAGCAGGACACCGGCCACTGTGGCGTGCACGCCGGAGGCGTGCACGAGTGCCCAGGCCGCCGTCGCGAGGGGGATCAGCGCCCACCACCACGTGTGGCCGCGTCGCACCAGCACCGCGAACACCCCGATCGGCGCCAGCGCCGCGAGCAGCGGGACGGGATGGAAGTCGGCGGTGTAGAAGACCGCGATGATGGTGATGGCGAACAGGTCGTCGACCACGGCGAGGGTGAGCAGAAAGGCGCGGAGGCCCTGGGGCAGGTGTGAGCTGACCAGTGCGAGCACGGCGAGCGCGAAGGCGATGTCGGTGGCGGTCGGAATCGCCCAGCCGCGCAGCCCCGGCCCACCCCCGGCCACGACGACAGCCACGTAGATCAGCGCCGGCAGCAGCATCCCGCCGAGGGCGGCCACCACGGGCAGCGCGGCCCGGCGCGGGTCGCGGACTTCCCCGGCGACGAACTCCCGCTTGAGTTCCAGGCCCACCACGAAGAAGAAGACGGCCAGCAGGCCGTCCGCCGCCCAGGTGGCCACGTCCAGGTCGAGGTGCCAGGGCGCGCCGTCGGGCCAGGGCACCCAACCGCCGAGCCGGGTGTACGAGTCGGACCAGGGCGAGTTGGCCCAGAGCAGCGCTGTCACGGCGCCGAGCAGCAGCAGCGCGCCACCGACCGTCCTTATCCGGGCTCGGGTGCGGTGGCGACCGCAGGGGTCGTTCGGTCGGTATCCGATCGGCGGCCGACTTTTTCCCCGGGTCTCGCCGCAGCCGAATGCCCCTTTGCCCGGTTGGTTATGCGGGCGCACGTGTCGAAGTCAGAACCACCTAACTCCGGACATAAGCCGTAAGAGCCGCTTTAATGGTTTCACGAGTTGACAGACGACCTTGGGGGTTTTCGTGAAGTTTTTTGGCGTAACCGGACCGACGCGGAGGCGCACCTGATGGACCTGCTCCGCCAATTGCGCCACGTGCGTCGGCACTGGTGGGTCGTGCTGGTCACGGTCATGGTGGCCCTGGGCGCCTCGGCGTTCCTGACCGTACGGGCACAACCCCGGTACGTCGCCTCGGTGACCTTCTTCGTCACCACCCCCAACTCCGGCGTCAGCGATGCCTACCAGGGTGGGCTCTTCCTCCAACAGCGCGTCAAGTCGTACGCCGACCTGCTCACCAGCGACCGGCTGGCGCAGAGCGTGGTGGCCGAGACCCCGGTGGGCCTCACCGCGGACGAGGTGCGGAGCCGGGTCAGCACCTCCACCGAGACCGGCACCGTCCTGCTGCGCGCCTCGGTCACCGACACCGACCAGGCTCGGGCGCTGCGGGTGACGGAGTCGCTCGCGGCGAAGTTCGTCGACCTGGTGCAGAAGGTCGAGACGACATCCGAGGGCAAGGCGCCGATCAAGATCGAGGTGGTCAGCGGCCCACGGGTCACCGCCAACCCGGTCTCACCGCAGCCCACCCGCAACCTCACCCTCGGCGGACTGATCGGCCTGGTGCTCGGCGTCGGCCTGGCGATCCTGCGCGGCGTCGCCGACGTCCGACTGCGGGACTCCGCCGGCCTGCAACGCGCCACCGGCAGTCCGCTGCTCGGCGAGATCCCCTACGAGAGCAGCGCCCGCACCGAGCCGCTGATCATCGGCGACGCCGCGACCTCGGCCCGCGCCGAGGCGGTGCGCAAGCTGCGGACGAACCTGCGCTTCGTGGATGTCCACGAGCCGGCCCGGGTCATCGCCGTGACCAGCGCGCTGCAGGGCGAGGGCAAGACCACGCTCTCCTGCAACCTGGCCATCGCGCTGGCCGAGGCGGGCTGGCGGGTGCTGCTCGTCGACGCGGACCTGCGCCGGCCGAAGGTCGACGAGTACCTGGGGCTGGACGCCGGTGTCGGCCTCACCGACGTGCTCGTCGGCGATGTGAAGGTCGGCGACGTGGTGCAGCGCTGGGGCGACAAGTCGATGCTCGTGCTACCCAGCGGTTCCGCCCCACCGAACCCGAGCGAGCTGCTCGGCTCCAAGGCGATGTCGGACCTACTGCTGGCGCTGCGGGAATCGGCGGACATCGTGATCATCGACACCGCTCCGCTGCTCGCGGTGACCGACGGCGTGGTCGTGGCCGTGCAGGCCGACGGCGCGCTGCTGGTGAGCCAGCAGGGCCGTACCTCCCGGACCCAGGTCGCCGCGGCGTCCCGCGCGCTGCACTCGGTCTCGGTCCGCCTGCTCGGCTGCGTGCTGAACATGGCCAAGGTGGCCAAGGCCGAGGCGTACCAGTACGAGGCCTACCGGGTGGTCGCCTCGACACCTCCGGCGGCGGTGCCGGCGGACCGGACGATGGCCGGCCGGCACAGCGACACCACCACCGGGGTCAACGGCGTCGCCGACCACACCCAGGAACTCACCCGGCTGCCCCGATGAGCGCGGCGAGGGGTCGCAGCGACCGTTCGATCTCCTCGGCGCAGCGTCGGAAGTCGGCGGACGTACCGCCGATCGGGTCCCGAAGGTCGTCCGCGTCCGGGGCGGCGGGTTGCAGCCGTCCCCGGGCCTGGGCGACGGCGGCGATCGCCGCCCGCAACGGGTCGTCCGCCGGCTCGGCGGGCGGCTCGGCTGCCGCGGCCAGCCGACCGAACTGGCGCAGGGTGAACGTCCGGTGCAGCGCGCTGGGCGCCAGCGCGGTGCAGATCGAGCGCTGGCGTCGGGTGGCGGTCAGCACCAGCGTCGCGTCGATGAGGTATTCGGGCCGCAAACCGCGGGTCCGGAACGCCGACGGGTCCGCGCCGCTCTCGGTCGCGACCTCCAGGGCGTACGGATGCATGGACAGCCCGTCGATCGCGTCGGTGCCGGCGCTGGCCACCGTGACATGTTCGGCCAGCAGCCGGCGGGCCAGGTGCTCGGCCATCGGTGATCGGCACAGGTTGGCGTGGCAGACGAACAACACGCGATCAGCCATCGGTGCCCCTCTCGTCGGTGCGGACGCGGGCGGGCGCACCGTGCGAACGGTGCGTCGGTGCCGGCGGCCGCGCGGGGAGGGGTTGTCGGAATCGTACGCGGGCCGTCCACCCGTCGGTCCGGGTGCCGCGCCGATCGCCGCCGATTCGCGGCCGACGGGGGCACGGCGATGAAGATCGGAATTCTGTCCTACCACTTTCCGCCCGAGCCCGCGTTCATCCCCGGCAGCCTCGCCGAGGAGTTGGCCGCGCGGGGGCACGAGGTCCGCGTGCTCACCGGGTTTCCGGACTACCCGGGCGGGCACGTCTATCCCGGCTGGAGACAGCGGTGGCACCACGAGACGCACAGTGAACGGCTGACCGTGCGGAGGGTGCCCCGCTACCCCGGAGGTGCCACGTCCACCGGCGCCCGGATGGCCAGCTACCTGTCCTTCGCCGGCAGCGCGACGTTGACCGCCCGCCGGTACTTCAGCGACCTCGACGCGCTGTACGTCTTTCAACTCCCGGCCACGACGTTCGCCGCCGCCGGGGTGCTCCGGCTGCTCGGGAGGGTGCCGACGGTGCTGCACGTGCAGGACGTCTGGACCCGCGACGGCGCCGACGAGGCGGGCGAGGGGCGTTGGGTGGCGCGGATGGGCAGCGCGATGACCCGGATCTACCGGTCCGCCGCGCGGATCGCGGTCGCGGCGCCGTCGATGCGGGATCTGGTCGTCGCCGCCGGTGCCGAGCCGGATCGGGTCCGGCTGGTGCTCAACTGGACCGACGAGCGGATCTTCTATCCGGCGACGCCCGGTGCGGCGGCCCGCCAGTTGGTCCGCCGGGACGGTCGGTGCGTGGTCATGCACGCGGGCACGATCGGCCCACGGCAGGGGCTGGAGACCGCCGTCCGGGCGGCCGCGGCGCTGGACCGGACGATGGACCTGGTGCTTGTCGGTTCGGGCTCGGCCGAGCGGCGGGTCCGGGGGCTCGCCGCCGAGTTGGGCGCGGACAACGTCCGCTTCGTGGAGCGTCGGTCGCCTGTCGACATGCCCGAGCTGTACGCCGCCGCCGACTATCAGTTGGTCATGCTGCGCGACCTGCCGGAACTGCGGGGCACGGTGCCCGGCAAGGTGCAGGCGGCGCTCTCCTGCGCCGCACCGGTGGTCGCGTCGGCCGGCGGCGACACTGCCGACCTGGTCGAACGAGTCAGGGCGGGGCTGTCCTGCCCACCGGAGGACTGGGCTGCGCTGGCCGACCGGTTCTGGTTGGCCGCCACCATCCCGCCGCCGGCGCGTACCGAGATGGGTCGCCGGGGGCGGGCGGCGTACCTGCGGGAGATGTCGCTGCCCGCTGGTGTGGACCGGATCGAGCGGCTGCTGCACGAGGCGGCGGGACGAGTCACGGAGCCCGCCGGTGATCTGCGAAGGAAATTCGCTTAAAGGGCGAAGAAGTCGATAAGGGTACGAAGTTCCCCGACACGTGCTAAGAACGTCAGGGAACCGACCTTCTGTCCGGTTCCGCGAACGGGAGTGTGGTGTGACGGAGAGCGAACGGCCGACCCGACGGCGGAGCCGGTCCCGACGTCGTCGGCGTGCCCGACTGCGACGTGCCCTCCTCGGCGCCCTGGTCGTCGGCTCGTTGCTACTGGCGACCGGCGGCTGGATCGGCTTCCGTGGCTGGCAGGCGCGTACCCATCTACTCAACGCCGCCGGGCTGGCCCGCGAGTTGAGCGCCCAGGTGGTGGGTGGGGACGCCGACCGTGCCCAGCGGACGCTCGCCGCCCTGCAGGAACAGTCCGGTGCCGCTCGGGCGGCGACGGCTGATCCGAGTTGGCGACTCGGTCGGCGAACACCGCTCGCGGGTGACGATCTCGACGCCGTCCGCCGGATCGCCGTCGCCATCGACCAACTGGCCCGGGAGGCGTTTCCGACGCTGCTGCGCACGGACCTGACCCGACTGGTGCCGAGCGGCGGACGGCTGGACCTCGCTCAGCTCACCGCGGTGTCCACCGAGCTGACCCGGGTCAACGAGTCGGTGCAGCGGACCCGCCGAGACCTGGGTGCGGTGCCGGCCGACCGCCTGGTCACCCAGGTCCGGCAGGCGTTGACGGACCTGCGCGACGAGATCGACCGTCTGGCCAGCCTCACCACGGCCGCCGACCAGGGAGCCCGCCTGCTGCCGCCGCTGCTCGGCGCGAACGGGCCGCGACGATACCTGCTGGTCTCACAGAACCTCGCCGAGCTGCGCGCCACCGGCGGCATGTTCGGCGCGTACGCCATGATCGAGGCCCAGAACGGCGCGGTGAAGATGGGCAAGCAGGGCAGCAGTGCCTCGCTCGGCCGGTTCACCCCGCCGCTGAAGGTGCCCGCCGAGATCCGGGCGATCTGGACCGACCTGCCCGGCATCTATCCCGCCGACGTCAACCTGTCACCGCACTTCCCGAGCGCCGCCGCGCTGTACCGCGAGATGTTCCGGCGCTCGACGAACATCACCGTCGACGGGGTGCTCGCCGTCGACCCGGTGGTGCTGTCGTACCTGCTCAAGGCGACCGGACCGGTGCTGGTGCCCGGAGGTGTCCCGCTGGCCAGCGAGAAGGTCGTGCAGACCCTGCTCAATGACAGCTACCAGCGGCTGGACCTACGGCAGCAGGACGAGTTCTTCGCGGCCTCCGCCGCGTCGGTGTTCGACGCCTTTTTCAAGAAGAATGTCAACCCGCGTGTGTTGTTGTCCGCATTTGACCGTGCTATCACTGAACGACGGATATTGTTCTGGAGTGCCCGACCTGAGGAACAGCGGACATTCGGCGCGAGTCGGATGGCCGGGACGCTTCCGGAACAGGACACCGTGCCAACGGTCGGCGTGTTCTTCAACGACGGCAGCGGCGCGAAGCTCGGCTACTACCTGCGGCCGACGGCAAACCTGACGGTCGGCGAGTGCCGGCCCGACGGTCGCCGCGAGCTACGGCTGCGGGTGACCCTGCGCTCGACGGCGCCGAAGTCCGGACTTAGCGAATCCGTCCTCGGCCTCGGTCTGGCTGGCGACCCGTACACCGTTCGCACCCTGGTGTCGATCTTCAGCCCGACTGGTGGCGCGGTGGTCGAGGCCCGGCTCAACGGGGCCGAGGCGGCGCTTGGCAGCGGCACCGAACGCCGCCGTCACGTGGCGACCGCCAGTGTCGACGTCGGCCCCGGCGCCGAGAAGGTGCTGGAGGCCACCGTGCTGACGGCCAAGACCGGAGTCGGGCAGGCCGAGTTGTGGCTGACCCCCACCGCCAACCCCTGGATCACCCAAGTTCATTCCGCACCAAGCTGTGACCAGTAGGAGGGAACCAATCATGCGGCTTTCCCGCATCATCATGGCGCTCACGGTCGGCCTGGCCGTGGTGGCCGTGCCGACGGCAGCGGGGGCGGCACAGCCGCAGCCGACGCCCAGCGCCACCACCGACCCGACCCAGCCGCCGCCGTACCCGCCGTACCCGCCGGCCAACCCATCGCTGACCGTCAACCGGACGACGATCTTCATCGGTGAGACGGTCATCCTGACCGGCACCGGGTTCGGTCCGAACGAGACTGTCGACATCGCGGTGACGGTGGCCCCGCTGGCCGCTCCGGCCGGCGGCCAGGCTCCGGCCCGCCGCAGCGACGGCACCACCGTGGCGATGGCACCGGTGGCCTACCAGGCGAGCGCGCCGCTGAACTTCACGGCGTACACCGACGCCCAGGGACGGTTCACCAAGAGCTACAAGCCGTCGGTGACGGGTCTGCTGACCTTCACCGCCACGGGTCGGGAGTCCGGCCGTACCGCCAGCGCCGAGTTGCGGGTGCTGCACAAGAAGCAGCCGCTGCCGGTCACCGGTGACAGCATCGGCACGCCCATGAAGCTCGGCGGCGGCCTGGTCGGCGCCGGAGCGGTCATGCTGCTGCTGACCCTGGCCTGGCGTCGCCGCCAGCGCCTCGGTGGGGCCGCGCACTAGTCCGCACACCACCGGGCACTGCCCGGACCGCACCTGAAGCTGGCGCCCGTCGGAGTGATCCGACGGGCGCCAGCGTCTGTTGGCCGTCTGGTGAGCCCGTCCGTGTGCCGTTCGAGGCGGCCTCGCCGGCACCCCCGCACCCGTCCGTCGCCGTTCTTGATCGACTCGGGCTTCCTGGTGTCGGGGTGTCGGACCGTCACGAATACCGCGATATCCGTGAAGTCAAGTGGGTCATGCCCGGGGCCGCTGTCTGAGCGTGTCTGAGCCTGGTGTGGGGCCGGCAGGTCGCCGACGGTGGGCCGCGTTGGGCGGTTTGTCCGGCCCCGGGCTCTGACGACCGGTGACCGGCGGCACCCGTGGGCCGGAATGATGGCGGGGTCGGGGTCGTTACACACCCTGACGATCGCAGGACCACCGCCCCGCCGCCCGGCCCGCCGGGGGTGGGAATGCGGGACCCGGTCGGGTCGTTGTAGTCCCCACGAACGACCGCGGGCATCGCCTTCACGTGGGTGCCGATGGATGGGCCGCCCCCCGGAATGACCCTGGCCCCCCGGTCGTTACATCTGGACCCCGGCGCCCCGAGCCCTCCGCTCGGTAGGTCGCCGACTCCGACGCCCGACAGGGTGTCACCCCTTCAGACTTCCCCCTTGTGAACGTGCAGCGCCGGACGAGGTGCTCACACCCTGCCGCTGTTCCCCCTTTTGGCGGTTGGGTGTTCTACCCCCGAAGGAGCTACCCCCATGAACACGATCATGCGTAAGAGTGTCCTGTCTGTTGCTGGTCTCGCGTTCGCCGGTGGTGTGTTCGCCGGCCCGATCGCCGCCCACGCCAACCCGGTTGAGGGCAAGCCCGTCGCGGCGGCCGTGCAGACCACCGCGCCGAAGCCGCAGGGCGAGCAGTCGCACATCGACCTCAACGATGAGAAGACCGCCAACGTCAAGGCGATCATCGCCGCCACGAAGAAGGCCGGCCTCCCGGAGCGGGCCGCGGTGATCTCGATCGCGACGAGCCTGCAGGAGTCGAAGCTGGACAACCTGGGCCACCTGGGCGACATGAACGACCACGACTCGCTGGGCCTGTTCCAGCAGCGCCCGTCCAGCGGTTGGGGTACCCCGGAGCAGATCACCGACCCCGCCTACTCCACCACCGCGTTCCTCAAGGGCCTCAAGCAGGTCGACGGGTGGCAGGACATGCCGCTGACCGAGGCCGCGCAGACCGTGCAGGTGTCCGCCTACCCCGACGCCTACGCCCAGTGGGAGCAGCAGGCCACCGACCTCGTCGCCCAGCACTGGAACAGCTGACACCAGCCCCACCGCACCACGACACCGACCGCTGGCCGGCACCCCGCAACCCGGGTGCCGGCCAGCGGCGTTTCCGGGTCTGCCCGGCAGCGCGGGTTACGACGCGACGCGCTGCCCGCCGCGCGACTACCCCCGACAGAGGGCGAATTCTCGGAGATCTTGGACAGTTTCCGTTACGCGAGAACGGAAACTGTCCAAGATCTCGCCGCCGGCGGGGCGACCGCCACCCGAACACGACACCGACCGCCGGCCGGAACCCGCAAGCCGGGGCGGCGGCCGGCGGCGTACCCCGCCTGGCCGGCACCCCGCAACCCGGGTGCCGGCCAGCGGCGTACCCCTGGTGTTGTCAGGTCTTTTGGCGGCGGGTGCGGAGGATGTCGATAAGCGCGCAGACCAGGGCGAGTGCGATGATGCCGGTGGCCAGCATGAGCGACCGTTCGAAGGACGTGGTCCAGTTGCCGCGGCTGTCGGCCAGCGACGAGAAGAACACCGAGCCGACGGCGGCGATGCCGGCGGCGGCGCCGATCCGCTGACCGGTCTGGAGCATGCCCGCGCCACTGCCCGCCTGCGCTACCGGGACGTCGGCGAGGGTGATCGTCTGGTTGGGTGCGATTACCAACCCGCTGCCGATGCCGGCGACGAGCAGCGGACCGGCGGTGACCCAGGGGGCGGGGTCGTCCGGGGCGAGGCGCAACGCGACAACCGTCGCGGCCAGACCGACCACGATGGTGAGCAGACCGATGGCGACCAGAGGTCGGCCGATGCGGTTGACGATGCGGCCACCCAGCACGGCGGCGGCGGCCGAACCCAGGGCGAACGGGGTGATCGCCAGGCCCGCGACGAGCGCGCTGTAGCCGAGACCCATCTGCAGGAACAGCGTGAAGATGAAGAAGATCGCGGTGAAGCCGCCGAAGTAGACCAGCGCGATGAGCGACCCCAGGGTGTACGACCGGAGGCCGAACAGGCGGAGGTCGAACAGTGGTTGGTGCTGGCGCGCGTATCGCCGTTCCCACAGCCCGAAGGCGCCCAGCACCGCGAGTCCGGCCGGGATGAGCGCCCATTTCCAGGGGGTCCGCCACTGCTGCTCCTGCACGAGCGGAAGCAGGACGAGGACCACGCCGACACCGAGCAGCAGGACGCCGACGGGGTCGAGTTGGCGCCAGCCGGGCTGACCGGCGGGGCGGCCGGGCAGGAGGCGCCAGCCGAGGATCACCGCGAGGACGCCGACCGGCACGTTGACGAAGAAGACCCACCGCCATCCGTGTTCCTCGCCGCCGATGGCGATGAGCAGCCCGCCGAGCAGTGGCCCGACTGCGGTGGAGATACCGATGGTGGCGCCGAGCAGCCCGAACGGACGGGCCCGTTCCGGCCCGCGGAAGAGTTGTTGGATCAGTCCGATGACCTGCGGGTTGACGATGCCGGCGGCGGCACCCTGGAGCAGGCGGGTGATGACCAACCAGGTCGGGGAGGTGGCGAGACCGGCGAGCGCACTGGTCAGGGTGAACAGTGCGATGCCGAAGACGAACGCGTTGCGCCGGCCGCGGGCGTCACCGAAGCGACCGGCGGGCACCAGCGCCAGGCCGAAGGTGAGCGCGTATCCGGAGAGGATCCACTGGAGGTCACTGGGCGAGGCGTGCAGCGCCCGGTCGATGGAGGGCACCGCGACGTTGACGATGCTGACGTCGAGCAACGTCATGAACGCGGCGACCAGCCCGACGCCGACGGCCTGCCAGCGTCGTCGGTTCGCGGCCGCGTCCACCGGCTGCGGCGGTTGCGCCGCACTCATCGTGCCCCCCGTTGACCGTTGATCAGGCATTGTTGACCCCTACCCGGGTCACCGGGGGGCGAATCGTCCCGGCTTGTTCTGCCGGTCACGCCATCTGGCGGGCGCAGAACCGGGGACCGAAGTCGAGACCCGCCATCGGTGAGTCCTCGCGGTGCAGCAGGCCCTTTTCGGTGAGCAGGTGCAGGGGGCTGCCGACCTGTTCCTCGGTCAGCCCGGACTCCTCGGCGATCAGGTCCGGATAGGGCACCTGTCCGCGTGCCTCAAGAGTGGTGACCGCCTGGTACACGCGTTGCTCGGCCTCCGACAGTTGCACCTGCTGCATGGGTTCCTCCTTCACTCGTCCGCCATCGTGCGGCGGTTGCCGTGCGCCGGTTACCCCCTGGCTGACCGAAGATGCACACCCGATCGGGCGGTGCGGGATCAGGCGCGGCCGCCGGGCGACGGCAGCGGGCGGCTCAGAGCCGCCACACCACGGTCACCGCTCGGGTGACGGCCGCGCGGGCGGAGCGACCAAGACGTCCACGGGTCCGGCGCGTCGCGGACGCGGTGAGGAACGCGGTCAGCACGACAAGGGACACGACAGCCTGAATGACCACGGGCGGTGCCGCCGAAGCCGTCGGCGGTGATGGCGGCCAGGGCCGGCAGGGTGCCGATCAGCGCCACGTCGAGCATCGCCACCACGGCGCGGCGGAACCCCGCGTCCCGCTCGTCCACCGGGGATCCGGCCACCGTCAGGTTCCCGCGCCCGGTGTGTGCAGACCAGCCACGCACCGCAGCAGGGTGGACTTTCCCGCGCCGTTGGGGCCGCGCAGGGCCACCGCCTCCCGCGGGTGGACGTCGAGCCCGAAGCTGGCCACCACGACGTGGTCGCCGTACCCCAGGGTGAGCCCGTCGATGCTGATGACCACGTACGACTCCCGGTCCGGATGGCGGTCGGTCCGGCGAAGGGATGCGGGCGCGGACCGACCGAGGATAGCCGTGCGGGAACACGTCGACGGTGCGCGGTCGCGCGGCTCGGCGGGACCCTCGCCATCCCCTAGGCTGCTTTCGTGATCATGTGGGATCTCGTTGTCGTCGGCGCCGGCCCCGCCGGGTTGTCCGCGGCCTACGTCGCTGCCCGCGCGGGTGTGTCCACCCTGGTTGTCGAGCGGGCCGCGCACCCGCGGTACAAGACCTGCGGTGGTGGCCTGATCGGCACCTCGCTGGCGGCGGTCCAGGGTCGGATCGAGGTGCCGGCGCACGACCGGGTGGACCGGGTCACGTTCACCCGCGACGGCCGTCGGGAGTTCACCCGCCGCAACGACAGCCCGGTGGTGACCATGGTGCGCCGCGAGGAGTTCGACGACCGGCTGCGCACGGCGGCGGTGGACGCCGGCGCGCAGGTGCGCGAGCGGGTCGCGGTCCGCGCGATCGAGCAGGACCCCGAGGGGGTACGCCTGCGGTTGGCCGACGGTACGACGATCGCGGCCCGTGCGGTGATCGGGGCGGATGGTTCCTCGGGGGTGACCGCCCGGCACGTGGGAGTGCGCTACCGGCAGGTGGACCTGGGTCTGGAGCTGGAGATCCCGGTGCCGCCCGCGGAGCAGGAGCGGTGGCGGGGGCGGCTGCTGCTGGACTGGGGTGCGATGCCGGGCTCGTACGCCTGGGTCTTTCCCAAGAACGACACGTTGACCGTGGGTGTGATCGCCGCTCGGGGAGCGGGGGAGGGGACCCGGGACTACCTGCGGCGGTTCGTCGACCGGTTGGGGCTGACCGGGTTGCCGGCGGAGCACGACTCCGGTCACCTGACCCGGTGCCGCGAGGAGGATTCGCCGTTGCGCAACGGTCGGGTGCTCGTCGTGGGGGACGCGGCCGGGTTGCTGGAGCCGTGGAGCCGGGAGGGCATCAGCTTCGCGTTGCGCTCGGGTGAGTTGGCCGGTGCGGCGGTGGCCGGTGGTGACCTGGCCGGGTACGAGTGGGCGGTCGCCGAGCGCCTGCTGCCGGAGATGCGGGCGGGATTCCGGCTGCTCGACGTGTTCACCAGGCGTCCGGAGGTGTTCCACGCGCTGTTGGCGACCCCGCCGGGGTGGCGGATGTTCGTCCAGTTCTGCCAGGGCCGGGCGAGCTTCGCCGAGATGCTGCGACGGCGGCCGATCCGGGCGGCTCTCGCGGTGCTCGACCGGCTGCCGGATCGGCGCCCACAGCCCACCATCGCTCACCCAGGATCCTAGGATGCTCTACGCGGTGTGACACCGTCCTGGCGCCGAACCCGCGTACGCCGGACAATGACGGGGGAGCAACAGGAGGTGCCGATGGCCGAGCAGCCGTTCACCGATGACGAGTACGCGTTCCTGCGGCACGCGCGCTTCGGGGAGTTGCCGCCCGCGGTCCGTCCCGACGAGCGGGTCGCCCTGACCGAGACCGACCCCGGACGGGACCAGCCGGAGCCCGAGGACCCGGTCCGCTGGAACGTGCAGGGCTGACGAACGCGCGACGGGCCGCGGGTGTCGCCACCCACGGCCCGCCGACGATCGGGGATCAGAAGACCGGCACGCCCTCGCGGACCAGTCGCCAGTTGGGCTGGAAGAAGTCGGCCGGGTCGATCGTCCCCCTGGCCTGCGCCCAGTCGATGAGCAGCTGCCGGATCTCCTGCTGCGCGTTGTAGACCTGGGTCTTCACGATGCCGGGGAAGTTGCCGCCGCCGCTGCGCCGGTAGTTGTTCACCGCCACCACGAACTGCGCGTTGTCGGCCACCGGGATGTCGGTGCCGGTCAGCACCAGTCGGGTGATCCGCTGCCCGACCGGCTTGGAGATGTCGATGTCGTAGTCCAGGCCGGAGAAGACGTCGTAGTTGTAGTCCGGCACGGCCGGGTCACTGATCTGCTCCGGGTCGACCGGGGCGCCCGGCGCGACGGTCCGGAAGTACTTCGCCGAGTACTCCAGGTACGCGCGCACCTCGGCCCCGCTGAGCACGACGGCTTCGAGGGTGTTGTCGTAGACGTACAGGCCGGCCACGTCGCGGATCTTCACGTCGCCGGCGGGGAAGACGGCGGTACGGCTGAACGGTGCCGCGATCGACAGCACCGGCAGGTCCGCGTACGTGGTGCCGGCCAGCGCCGCGCCGACCACCTCGGTCTGCACGTGGTTGATGAAGTCCAGGATCGGCGTGTCCTTGTAGCGCGACTCCGCCGCCGACAACTCGACGGTGGACTGCGCGACCACCTGGTTGACGTACGCGATGGTCTTCTGGTGTTGGGCCCGCACGGCGGCGAGCACCTTCGGGTCCTCGACCACCGTGTTGGTGTTCAGCATGCTGGCGGCCTTCTTGGTGATCGTCCACCGGCCGTGCTCGCGGGTGAGGGTGAAGTCCATCCGGGTGAGCCGCTGGCCCCACTTCGACGGCTCGGACAGCAACACCTGCGTACCGGTGCGCTCGTTGGTGACGAACCGCTCGACGACCTCGTTGTGCGCGTGACCGAAGAGGATCGCGTCGATCCCCGGCACCTGCTGGGCGATCAGCGCGACCGGGTTCTCGTTCGGCAGCTCCGGGCCGTAGCTGGAGGTGCCGCTGTCCCCGCCGTGCGCGGAGATCAGCACGAGGTCCGCGCCACGCGCCCGCATGATCGGCACCCACTTCGCGGCGGTCGCGACCATGTCGTCGAAGCGCAGCTTGCCCTCGACGTTGCCCTTGTCCCAGATGGCCACACCGGGGTTCGTCAGCCCCAGGATGCCGACCCGCAGGGTCGGCGCGGCGAGACCGAGGGAGACCTTCTTGATGACGTACGGCAGGAAGGCCGGCTTGCCGGTCTTCGCGTTGACGGCGTTCGCGGCGAGGGCCGGGAACCCGAGCTGGCGGATCCACAGGTCCAGCAACGGCAGACCGTAGTTGAACTCGTGGTTGCCCAGCGTCACCGCGTCGTAGTCGATGACGTTCATCGCGCGGGCCATCGGGTGCTTCTCCCCGGTGGCGGTGATCGGCTCCTGCTTGGCGTAGTACGTGGCCAGCGGCGTGCCCTGGATCGTGTCACCGGCGTCGAGCACGAGCGTCGCCTTGCCGCGCCGCTCCCGGCGGATCTGGTTGATCAGGGTCGCCAGCTTCGCGACGCCGATGTCGTTCTGCTTGCTGTCGTCGTACTCGGCGTCGCGGTAGTAATCCCAGTTGTAGACGTTGCCGTGCGTGTCCGACGTGCCCAGGAGGGTGAGGTCCCAGGTGCGCGGCCGGGGCCTGCCGGCCGCCTGCGCGGGCGCGGCGGCGATCAGCGGGGCGGCCGTCGCCGCCGCCGCGGCGACGAGCACCTGACGACGCGACGGGCCGGAGGGAGAGGTCATGACGTGCCTTTCCATGGGGGTGGACGCGCCTCGTGAGCGCCTTGCGCACCATAACCAGCAGCCGTCACTCCCGCCACGCCAGCCCCGACGGCGGTCACGGTTTCCGTAGACCGACGCGGGGTAGGGCGGTCAGGGACGAAATCGCGGGACAGCCCCCGCTTCCCGCGCGGCGCGAGGAGACATCGGTGAGTGAGGACCAGCACACCCAGCAGGACCCGACCAGCCAGTACGGCCAGCAGTCCGGTCAGCCCGCCCAACAGCAGTCGGCGCCCGGCTCGACCGCGGAGATGAACCCGAAGCCGGACCACGGGGAGGAGTCGTACCGGGGCAGCGGCAAACTCGACGGCAAGCGGGCGCTGATCACCGGCGGTGACTCGGGGATCGGCCGGGCCATCGCGATCGCCTACGCGCGTGAGGGCGCCGACGTACTCATCTCCTACCTGAGCGAGGAGGAGGACGCCGACGCGCGCGAGACCATCCGGTTGGTCGAGGCCGCCGGCCGGCGAGGCATCGCGGTCCGCGGCGACATCACCGACGAGGCGCACTGCCAGGAGTTGGTCGATCGGGCGGTTCGCGACCTGGGCGGGATCGACATCCTGGTCAACAACGCGGCGTACCAGATGTCGCAGGACAAGGGGATCCTCGGGATCAGCACCGAGCAGTTCGACCGGGTGTTCAAGACCAACCTGTACGCGATGTTCTGGCTCTGCAAGGCCGCCATCCCGCACCTGGCCGAGGGGTCGGCGATCATCAACACGGCGTCGATCCAGGCGTTCGACCCGTCGCCGCAGCTGCTCGACTACGCCACCACGAAGGCGGGGATCGCCAACTTCACCAAGGCCCTCGCCGCCGACCTGGCCGAGCAGGGCATCCGGGTCAACGCGGTCGCCCCCGGCCCGGTCTGGACGCCGCTGATCCCGGCCACGATGCCGGAGGAGAAGGTGAAGCAGTTCGGCACCGACACCCCGGAGGGTCGTCCCGGTCAGCCGGCCGAGCTCGCCCCGGCGTACGTCTTCTTCGCGTCGCAGGAGTCCAGCTACGTCACCGGCGAAATCCTGGGGGTCACGGGCGGTCGACCGACCAAGTGATCCGCCGCCGGGTGGGTGTCCGCCGGGACGCCCACCCGCCGGTCCGGCCTGGTCGTGCGGTTTGTTCGGGTGGACCGCTGGTCAGCGCGGCCACGCGGCGAAGCGCCGGCGGACCTGGGCGATGTCGGCTGCGCTGAGGCCGTAACGGCCGAAGCGCTGCTCGGAAAGCCGGTCGAGGTACCGGCCGGCGGCCCGCACGTCCGCCGGATCCAGCGCGGGATCGACCTGCCGGGCCAGCACCAACAGCTCGGTCACGTCGTAGTGTTCCAGCGCCGCCGCCACGTCGATGAAGTCCCGGACCTCCCGCCGGTTGACCAGTGCCGCGATCTTGTTGGCCACCAGGTCACGGACGTCCATGACCGGACCGAGGTCCATCACCACCGGACTCTGCTGACGGTCCAACCGGGCGAGGCTGAGCCGGATCTGTCGGCCGTCGCGGCTCACCACGAAGTCCTTCATGTCCTGGCCGTACCCGTCGAACAGCTCGGCCAGCTCACTGTCCGGGTCGGCGTCGGTGACGCTGAAGCCGGCGCGTTCCAGTGCCACCCGCACCCCGGCGGACGCCGCCGCGGCAGCGCCCTCCACGTCGGCGAAGAGGTCGACGTCCTCCGTCGGGCGGGCGACCAATCCGTGCGCCGCCCAGGCCACCCCACCGCCCAACACGAACCGGTACGGCCCGGCGGCGGTCAGCGCCACCCGGGCCACCTCCCGGTAGAACTCGTGCAGGTGCGGCTGGATCACGCCGCGCGCAGGCCGCGGTGCCGGCTCTCCCACGCCTGTCGTACGCCGCGGGGCAGGTTGAGCAGGCGCCAGACCCGGCGCAGCGTGCGCCCGTTGATCAGCGCTCGCAGATCCTCGGCCCGGGTGGTCTCCCGGAGGACGTTCTCGTACATCCAGAGCAGTTGGTCAGGGTCGCCGAGGTCGAAGGTGCGGTCGGCGTTCCACATCAACCGCACGGGCAGTTCGACGACACCCCGGGTTGGACCGGCCAGCTCGGCGAGCGTTCTCGCCACCACGGCAGGGCGACCCGGGCGGGCCAGGAAGGCCACGCCGGTCGGGGTGGGGGACACGGCCTGCATGGTGTCAGGGTAACGCCCGGCAGACCAGGTGTCGCTCAGGTCGATCCGAGCGCTCTGCTCCCGGCGCGCCGGCCTGGCCGTCAGCACTCCGAGGTTTGTCCGTTCTGCGCCGCGCTGGCGGGCGTGGCCCGTCGCGATCGACTCGGGTTTCCTGAAGTCGGGGCGTCCGGGAGTCCGGGATGCCTCGACTTCCGGAAACCCGAGTGGATCACGCGAGTGACAGTGGTTTGGGGTCGTACGAGCCGTGCCGTCTGGGTGGTTTGTTCGGTTGCGGGCGTTTGTGGGGTGTGGCCGGTCGCACCCGGGGGCCGGAATCATGGCGGGGCCGGGGTCGTTACACACCCTGACGATCGCAGCACCACCGCCCCACCCCCCCGCCCCCGGGGGGGTGGGAATGCGGGACCCGGCCGGGTCGTTGCAGTCCCCACGAACGACCGCGGGCATCGCCTTCACGTGGGTGCCGATGGATGGGCCGCCCCCCGGAATGACCCTGGCCCCCCGGTCGTTACATCTGGACCCCGGCGCCCCGAGCCCTCCGCTCGGTAGGTCGCCGACTCCGACGCCCGACAGGGTGTCACCCCTTCAGACTTTTCCCCGTTTTGTGCAGCGCCGGACGAGGTGCTCACACCCTGCCGCTGTTCCCCCTTTTGGCGGTCGGGGTGTTTCCTACCCCCGAAGGAGCTACCCCCATGAACACGATCATGCGTAAGAGCGTGCTGTCCGTTGCTGGTCTCGCGTTCGCCGGTGGTGTGTTCGCCGGTCCGATCGCCGCCCACGCCAACCCGGTTGAGGGCAAGCCCGTCGCGGCGGCCGTGCAGACCACCGCGCCGAAGCCGCAGGGCGAGCAGTCGCACATCGACCTCAACGATGAGAAGACCGCCAACGTCAAGGCGATCATCGCCGCCACGAAGAAGGCCGGCCTCCCGGAGCGGGCCGCGGTGATCTCGGTCGCGACGAGCCTGCAGGAGTCGAAGCTGGACAACCTCGGCCACCTGGGCGACATGAACGACCACGACTCGCTGGGTCTGTTCCAGCAGCGCCCGTCCAGTGGTTGGGGTACGCCGGAGCAGATCACCGACCCGGCCTACTCCACCACCGCGTTCCTCAAGGGCCTGCGCCAGGTTGATGGTTGGCAGGACATGCCGCTGACCGAGGCCGCGCAGACCGTCCAGGTCTCCGCCTACCCCGACGCCTACGCCCAGTGGGAGCAGCAGGCCACCGACCTCGTCAGCCAGCACTGGAACAGCTGACCCACCGCACTACCGCACTACCGGACTACACGGACCGCTGGCCGGCACCCCGCAAACCGGGTGCCGGCCAGCGGCGTATCCGCCGCCCGGTCGGTGCTCCGCGCTGACCACCGCACTGGCCGCGTCCCGCTCCGCCGAGATCGAACGCGGCTGAGCGGTGAGGTGCCCGACGCACCTCTCGGGCGTGCCGGGGAGCTGATTACCCCGACCTGATCGGTGGTTGTTCGCAGATCTTGGACAGTTTCCGTTCGCGCGAAACGGTAACTGTCCAAGATCTAACCGACCGCCGACCGCCGACCGCCGACCGCCGACCGCCGACCGCCGACCGCCGACCGCCACTGCGCGACCGCCCACCGCGGCCAAGATCGTGCTCGATCCTGGTTGTAGTCCCCTCGATCGGCAACGGTGGCCACTACAACAAGGATCGAGCACGATCTTGCAAGGGCAAGGGCAAGGGCAAGGGCAAGGGCAAGGGCAAGGGCAAGGGCAAGGGCAAGGGCACCAGCACCAGCACCAGCACCAGCACGTCCGCGACTGCCGCCGCGCGACCGCCCGCCGTGACCGCGACTGCCACTGCCACCGCGACCGTCACCCCCACCGCGACCGCACGATCGCCACTGCGACTGCCGCCGCGACCGCACGACCACGGCCGCGCGGACTGCCACCGCGACCGTTATCCCTACCGCGAGCGCGCGACGCTGACCGCGCTGCCGGCCACCGTCGTGTGGCGGCTTGGCGGTAGGGAGGGGCGTGGGAACAACGTGGGGGCCTGGCTGGTTGTGGAGGGTGTCGGTGTGACTCAGTGTCCCCGGGCCTCACCTAATATCGCCTTCGCGGAATACCGTTCGGCTGGAGCCGCGTCGCGCCACTCGCCGCGAGGCGACCTGCACACCGACACCAGCGCCGCCCCGGCCCACAAGGCCGGGGCGGCGCTGTCTGCCTGCCCCCGCTCGCGAACATGTCTCGGCTGGCCTATGTTCATGGGGTCGCTCGCGTGGGAGGGGGTGTCGGGGCATGGGTCTGCGGACCTTCATCGAGGGTTGGCCGGTCTACCGGCAGCTCACCGGCACGGACCCGCTGGGCCGGGGTGCTGCGGCCCAGTCCGCCCGGTCGGCAGCGTTGACCGCCCGCACCGAGGACGCCGACAGCGTCGCCCGTTCGGTCTGCCCGTACTGCGCGGTGGGTTGTGGTCAGCGGGTGTACGTCAAGGACGGCCAGGTCAGCCAGATCGAGGGCGACCCGGACAGCCCGATCTCGCGGGGTCGACTGTGCCCGAAGGGTTCGGCCAGTAAGAGTCTGGTGACCAGTCCGCTGCGGCAGACGACGGTTCGTTACCGCCGTCCGTACTCGACGCAGTGGGAGGATCTGGACCTCGACACCGCGCTGGACATGATTGCCGACCGGATGCTCGCGGCCCGTGAGCAGACCTGGGAGGACGTCGACGTCGAGGGTCGGCCGCTGAACCGGACGCTGGGTTTTTCCAGCCTGGGTGGGGCGACGCTGGACAACGAGGAGAACTACCTCATCAAGAAGTTGTTCACCGCGATGGGGGCTCTCCAAATCGAGAACCAGGCCCGTATTTGACACTCCGCCACCGTCCCCGGTCTGGGGGCCAGCTTCGGTCGTGGCGGTGCGACGGATTTCCAGCAGGACATCGCCAACGCTGACGTCATCATCATCCAGGGGTCGAACATGGCTGAGGCGCACCCGGTGGGTTTCCAGTGGGTGATGGAGGCCAAGCGCAACGGCGCGAAGGTGTTCCACGTCGATCCCCGGTTCACCCGCACCAGCGCGGTCGCGGACGCGTACCTGCCGATCCGGGCGGGCACGGACATCGCCCTGCTCGGCGGGGTGGTGCGCTACATCCTGGACAACGAGTTGGACTTCCGCGAGTACGTGCTGTCGTACACCAACGCGGCGACGATCGTCAGCGAGGAGTTCGTCGACACCGAGGACGGCGACGGGTTCTTCTCCGGGTTCGACCCGGAGACCGGCAGCTACGTGCAGGACAGCTGGCAGTACGCGGGGCACGAGGGTTCGTCCGGCAGTGGGCACACCGACCAGGAGCGGGACAGCGCCGCGGGGCTGACGCACGAGTCGCACGGCGCGCGGGTGAGCGGGCAGACCGAACGCGACGAGACGTTGCAGCATCCGCGCTGCGTCTACCAGATCCTCAAGCGGCACTTCGCCCGCTACACCCCGGAGATGGTGGAGCGGGTCTGCGGGATCCCGCGGGAGCAGTTCCTGGAGTTGGCGCAGGCGTGGACGCGCAACTCCGGTCGGGACCGCACCGGCATGCTGATCTATTCGGTGGGGTGGACGCAGCACAGCGTGGGTGTGCAGTACATCCGCACCGGCGCGATCATCCAGCTGCTGCTCGGCAACATGGGTCGCCCCGGTGGCGGGGTGATGGCGCTGCGGGGGCACGCCAGCATTCAGGGCTCGACGGACATTCCGACGCTGTTCAACCTGCTGCCCGGGTACCTGCCGATGCCGCACCACGCCGAGCACCCGAGCTTCGACGAGTGGGTGGACAGCATCCGCCACCCCGGCCAGAAGGGGTTCTGGGGCAACGCGCGGTCGTTCGCGGCCAGCCTGCTCAAGGCGTACTGGGGTGACGCGGCGACGCCGGAGAACGACTTCTGTTACGGGTACCTGCCCCGGTTGACCGGTGATCACGGCACCTACCAGCAGGTGCTCAACATGATCGACGGGAAGATCAAGGGATACTTCCTGCTGGGTCAGAACCCGGCGGTCGGCTCCGCGCACGGCCGGGCGCAGCGCCTCGGCATGGCCAACCTCGACTGGTTGGTCGTCCGGGACCTGTTCATGATCGAGAGCGCCACGTTCTGGCAGAACGGCCCGGAGGTCGCCACCGGGGAGATCGTGCCCGAGGAGTGCCGGACCGAGGTGTTCTTCCTGCCCGCCGCCTCGCATGTGGAGAAGGAGGGCACGTTCACCCAGACGCAGCGGCTGTTGCAGTGGCGGGAGAAGGCCGTCGAGCCGCCGGGCGACGCCCGCTCCGAGCTGTGGTTCTTCTACCACCTGGGTCGCAAGCTGCGGGAGAAGCTGGCCGACTCGGAGCTGCCGCGCGACCGGGCACTGCTCGACCTCACCTGGGACTACCCCACCCACGGCCCGCACGCGGAGCCGAGCGCCGAGTCGGTGCTGCGCGAGATCAACGGGTACGACGTGGCGAGCGGCCGCCCACTGTCCAGCTTCGCCGAGGCCCGCGCGGACGGTTCCACCGCGATCGGCTGTTGGATCTACACCGGGGTGTACGCCGACGGCGTGAACCAGGCGGCGCGGCGCAAGTCCCGACACGAGCAGGACTGGGTGGCCGCCGAGTGGGGGTGGGCGTGGCCGGCGAACCGACGCATCCTCTACAACCGTGCCTCCGCCGACCCGGACGGCAACCCGTGGAGTGAGCGCAAACGTTACGTGTGGTGGGACGCGGAGAAGGGCGAGTGGACCGGTTACGACGTGCCGGACTTCGAGAAGACCAAACCGCCGTCGTACCGGCCGCCACCCGGCGCGTCCGGCACGGAGGGCATCGCCGGTGACGACCCGTTCGTGATGCAGGGTGACGGCAAGGGTTGGCTGTACGCGCCCAGCGGTGTCCTGGACGGGCCGCTGCCCACGCACTACGAGCCGGTGGAGTCGCCGGTGCGTAACCCGTTCTACCGGCAGCAGGCCAACCCGACCCGCAAGATGTACGCGCATCCGGTGAACTCGGTGAACCCGAGCCCACCGCAGGAGCACAGTCAGGTGTTCCCGTACGTGTTCACGGTCAGCCGGCTCACCGAGCACCATACCGCCGGTGGGATGAGTCGGACCGTCCGGACGCTTGCCGAGCTGCAACCGGAGATGTTCGTGGAGGTGTCACCGGAGTTGGCCAGCGAGGCGGGGCTGACCCATCTGGGGTGGGCGCACCTGGTCAGTGGTCGTGCGGTGATCGAGGCGAAGGTGTTGGTGACCGATCGGCTCACTCCGCTGCGGGTGGACGGTCGGATCATCCACCAGGTGTGGTTGCCGTACCACTTCGGGTTCGAGGGTCTGGTGACCGGCGACTCGGCGAACGACCTGTTCGGCATCAGCCTGGATCCGAACGTCCTGATCCAGGAGAGCAAGGTTGGCACCTGCGATGTCCGGCCGGGCCGGCGGCCCACCGGGCCGGCGTTGCTCGACCTGGTGGCCGACTACCAGCGGCGCGCCGGGATCACCCCCGGCCAGCACGCCCCGACCGTCACCACCGACAGCCCGGGGGAGGAGCGCGGTGATTCCTGACCCGAACAGCCTGTACGGCCCGTTGGATCCGGCACCCGAGGCGGGTTACGAGAACGCGCCGCCGCGGATGGGGTTCTTCACCGACACCAGCGTCTGCATCGGTTGCAAGGCCTGCGAGGTGGCCTGCAAGGAGTGGAACGGCGTCCCGGGAAGTGGCCTGGACCTGCTCGGCATGTCGTACGACAACACCGGCGCGCTGACCGCGAACTCGTGGCGACACGTGGCGTTCATCGAGCAACCCCGGCCGGCCGGGCACCGCGCCCCGCCGTTCGCGGGCATGCCGACCGGCGGTTCGGTCAGCGCGGCGTGGGCGGCCGTGGCGGCTGGCACCAGTCAGGGCACCGGCACGGACCCGGGGGTGCCGACCGGCTCGCCGTCCGCCGCCGCGCGGATGGCCGGAGGCGCGCCGGCGGACGTGCTCGGCGCCCCGCTCGCCGCCGGTCCGACCGCCGCGGGCCAGGGTGGCGCGGGCCAGGGTGGCGCGGGTCCGCAGTTCCTGGGGATGCCGGGGGCGCAGCCGCCGGGCCGGGGGACGGGCGTCGAGGAGCGTACCGATTTCCGGTGGTTGATGATGTCGGATGTCTGTAAGCACTGCACGCATGCGGCTTGTTTGGATGTGTGTCCGACGGGTTCGTTGTTCCGGACGGAGTTCGGGACGGTGGTGGTGCAGGAGGACATCTGCAACGGGTGTGGGTACTGCATTTCGGCGTGTCCGTATGGGGTGATCGATCAGCGTAAGGATGACGGTCGGGCGTGGAAGTGCACGCTGTGTTATGACCGGTTGGGTGCGGGGATGACGCCGGCGTGTGCGCAGGCGTGTCCGACGGAGTCGATCCAGTACGGGCCCCTCGACGAGTTGCGGGAGCGGGCGGCCGCGCGGGTCGAGACGCTGCACGAGCGGGGCGTCCCCGAGGCGCGTCTGTACGGGCACGACCCGCATGACGGTGTGGGTGGTGACGGGGCGTTCTTCCTGCTCCTCGACGAGCCCGAGGTGTACGGGTTGCCGCCGGACCCGGTCGTGACCACCCGTGACCTGCCGAAGATGTGGAAGCGCGCCGGGCTCGCCGCCCTCACCATGGCGGCGGCGACCGTCGCCGCGTTCGTCGGACGTTCCTCGTGAGTCCGCACCGCCCCGAGGTGGGCGAGATCTTCCGCCGCTTCCGCGACCGGTTGGCCACCACTGGTCACGACCGACCGTCGACCAGCACCGACCGGCCGACCGCGAGCGGCGCGGACACCGGCGTCAGTTCGGCGCTCCGACAGCAGCGGCGCACCGCAGAACCCCCCGGCCGGCGGGGCGGGCGTCGCGGAGGCGGGCGTCGCGGCGGTGGCGAGGAACTGCGGGTGCCGGAGGCCGAGTTCACCTCGTACTACGGTCGGCCGATCCTCAAGGCGCCGGTCTGGAAGTGGGACATCGCGGCGTACCTGTTCACCGGTGGGCTGGCGGCCGGCTCGTCGCTGCTCGCCGCGGGTGGGCAGTTCACCGGGCGGCTGGCGCTGCGTCGCGCCGGTCGGGTGACCGCGCTGGCGGCCGTCAGCGCCAGCGCCGTCTTCCTGATCCGGGACCTGGGCCGGCCGGCGCGGTTCCACCACATGCTGCGGGTGGCCAAGCCGACCTCGCCGATGTCGATGGGCACCTGGATCCTCACCGCGTACGGGCCGGCCGCGGGCGTCGCCGCGATCGCCGAGGTCGCTGGCCGGCTGCCTCGGCACGGCCCGCTCGGGCTGGCCGGCCGGGCGTTGCCGCCGCTCGGGCACGCCGCCGGGCTGCTCGCCGCCGGGACCGCGCCCGCGCTGGCCACGTACACCGGGGTCCTGCTCGCCGACACGGCGGTGCCGTCGTGGCACGAGGCGTACCCCGAGTTGCCGGTGATCTTCGCGGGCAGCGCCCTGGCCAGCGGCGCCGGCGTGGGTCTGCTCGCCGCGCCGTCGGCGCAGGCGGGTCCGGCCCGCCGGATGGCGGTGGCCGGCGCGGCCCTGGAGTTGTACGGAACGCACCGGGTGGAGACCCGCCTCGGCCTGCTCAGTGAGCCCTACCGGCAGGGCCGGCCCGGTCGGCTGCTGCGTGCCAGCCGGATGCTGACCGTCGGTGGGGTCGCCGGTGCGCTGCTCGGTCGGCGCAGCCGGGCGGTCAGCGCGCTGTCCGGTGCCGCGCTGCTGGCCGCGTCGGTGGCGACCCGGTTCGGCATCTTCTACGGTGGCGTCGCCTCCGCCCGTGACCCTCGCTACACGGTGGTGCCGCAGCGTGCGCGGGCCGACGCCCGACGAACCGGCATGGATCTTCCAGCTGATCGGGCGGCCCCGCCCGCGGTGTGATCGAATGTCCGATGGAGGCGTTCAGGCGGCTGGTGCCCCTCCCGGTCTTCAAAACCGGAGTGGTCCGGGACCCGGGCCAGGCGGGTTCGATTCCCGTCCGTCTCCGCCAAACCGCAGCAGGAGATGACGCGATGGGCGACGGGCTGGTGGACCCGCGACGCCGGGTGCCCCGCACCGACACGCTGCTCGCCGACCCGCTGCTGGCCGCGGCCAGCGCGACGCTGGGCCGGGACCAGGTCAAGGCGGTCGTCGTCCGCGCCCAGGAGCAGGCCCGCCGCGGCGAGATCAACCCCGATGAGGTACGCGACGCCGCGGTCGCCGCGTTGCCCGCACCCGGCCCCCGGGCGGTGCTCAACGCGACAGGTGTCGTGCTGCACACCAACCTGGGCCGGGCGCCCCTGTCGCCTACCGCGGTCGCCGCGGTGGTGGCCGCCGCCGGGCACACCGACGTGGAGTTGGACCTGAGCACCGGCCGACGGGCCCGCCGTGGCCGCGACGCGCTCGACGCCCTGGCCGCCGCCGTGCCCGACGCGGGCGCCGTGCACGTGGTCAACAACGGCGCCGCCGCGCTGGTGCTGGCCGCGACCGCGTTGGCCAACGACCGGGAGATCGTGGTCAGCCGCGGCGAACTCGTCGAGATCGGCGACGGTTTCCGCCTACCCGACCTGTTGGAGAGCACCGGCGCTCGCCTGCGGGAGGTGGGCACCACCAACCGCACCACCCTCGCGGACTACGCCGCCGCGCTCGGCCCGCAGACCGGCTTCGTGCTCAAGGTGCACCCGTCGAACTTCCAGGTCACCGGCTTCACCTCGGCCACCCCGGTACGCCAACTGGCCACCCTCGGCGTGCCCGTCGTCGCCGACATCGGCTCCGGTCTGCTCAGCGCGGATCCGTTGCTGCCCGACGAACCGGACGCGGCCAGCACGCTGCGCGCGGGTGCCGCGCTTGTCACCGCCAGCGGTGACAAGCTGCTCGGCGGCCCGCAGGCGGGCTTGCTGCTCGGCGACGTCGCGCTGATCGACCGGCTGCGCCGCCACCCGCTGGCCCGGGCGTTGCGGGTGGACAAGCTCACCCTGGCCGCGCTGGCCGCCACCCTGCACCGACCGGACACCCCCACCCGCACCGCCCTGCACGCCGACCCGGCCGCCCTGCGGGATCGGGTGGAGCGGCTGCGGGACCGGCTCGGCGCGGACGGCCGTAAGGCGGAGGTGGTGCCGGCCGTCGCGGTGGTCGGCGGCGGCGGCGCCCCCGGCGTGGAGTTGGACTCGTGGGCGCTGAGCCTGCCCGAGCGCTACGCCGGGCCGCTGCGCACCGGGGACCAGCCGGTGCTCGGCCGGGTGGTGCGGGGCCGACTCCTGCTCGACCTGCGGTGTGTGCCCGTCGAGGCCGACGACGCCGTCCGCGCGGCCGTGCTGCGCGTACCCGGGGACGACTGAGCGTGTTCGTCGTCGCCACCGCCGGACACGTCGACCACGGCAAGTCGACACTGGTCCGGGCGCTGACCGGGATGGAACCCGACCGGTGGGCCGAGGAACGTCGCCGGGGCATGACCATCGACCTGGGCTTCGCCTGGACGACGCTGCCCTCCGGCGCCACCATCGCCTTCGTCGACGTGCCCGGTCACGAACGGTTCGTGCCGAACATGCTCGCCGGTGTCGGCCCGGTGCCGGCGGCGCTGATCGTGGTCGCCGCCGACGAGGGGTGGATGCCGCAGTCCGCCGAGCACCTGGCCGCGCTGGACGCGCTCGGCGTCGGGTACGGCCTGCTGGCGGTGACCCGCGCGGACCTGGCCGATCCGGGGCCGGCGACGGCCCGCGCCCGCGCCGAGATCGGCGCGACGAGCCTCGGTGCGGTGGAGGCGGTGGCGGTCAGCGGCCGTACCGGCGCCGGTCTGCCGGAGCTGCGGGCCGCCCTGGACCGGCTCACCGCCCGACTGCCGGCGCCCGCCCTCGACGACCCGGTCCGGCTCTGGGTCGACCGCAGCTTCACGGTGCGGGGCAGCGGCACCGTCGTCACCGGCACCCTCGGCGCCGGACGGCTGCGGGTGGGCGACGAGTTGGAGCTGGCCGGTGCCGACGAGCCGGTGCGGGTCCGTGGCCTGCACTCGCTCGGCGAGGCCCGACCGGAGGCCGCCGCGGTGGCCCGGGTGGCGGTCAACCTGCGCGGTACGCCCCGCGACCGGCTCGGCCGCGGCGACGCGCTGCTCACCCCGGGCCGGTTCCAGCACACCGACCTCGTGGACGTCCGGCTCACCGGCGACCCGGCCGCCGACCTGCCGGCCACCCTCACCCTGCACGTCGGGTCGGCGGCGGTGCCGGTGCGGGTCCGACCGCTCGGCGCGGACACCGTACGGCTGCGCCTGTCCCGTGCGCTGCCGCTGCTGGTGGGCGACCGGGCGCTGCTGCGGGACCCGGGCCGGCACCACGTGACCGGCGGGGTACGGGTGCTGGACGTGGTGCCGCCGCCGCTGGCCCGCCGGGGTGCCGCGGCCGCCCGCGCGCAGGTCCTGGCCGCGCTTGACGGTCGACCCGAGCTGGCCGGTGAGCTGCGCCGCCGGCGGCTGGTCCGAGCCGGCGCGTTGCTCCGGATGGGCGTACCGGTGCAGGCCGCGCCGGTGGCCGGTGACTGGTTGGCCGACCCCGAGCACTGGCGGTGGCTCGGCGACCGGGTGAGCGAGGAGGTCACCCGCCACGCGCGGGAACACCCGTTGGAGCCCGGGATGCCGGTGGACGCGCTGCGCCAGCGCCTCGGCCTGCCGGACCGGGTACTGGTCGAGGCGCTGGTCCGGCCGCCGCTGCGGATCCACGCCGGGCGGGTCGGCGCGGCGGACGCCGACGCGTTGCCCGAACCGGTGGCCCGAGCCGTGCGGCGGGTCCGCGACGAGTACGGCGAGCGGCCGTTCCGTGCTCCCGAGGCGGACCGTCTCGTCGACCTGGGACTGGGTCCCCGGGAGATCGGCGCGGCGGTGCGGGCCGGTGCCCTGCTGCGGTTGGCCGACAACGTGGTGCTGCTGCCCGATGTGCTCGACGACGCGGTCCGGGTGCTGGCGGGGCTGCCGCAGCCGTTCACGCTCTCCGCGGCCCGGCAGGCGTTGGACACCACCCGCCGGGTGGCGGTGCCGCTGCTGGAGTTGCTGGACCGTCGCGGTGCGACCCGACGACTGCCCGACGACGCCCGGATCGTCGTCACCTGAGCCCGTGACACGCAGCGTTGGTCAGGAGTCCAGGTCGGACATGTCGAGGACGAAGCGGTAGCGGACGTCGTTCTGCCGGAGGCGGCCGAGGGCCGTGGCCACCTGCGCCGACGGGAGCACCTCGATGTCGGCCGCGATGCCGTTGTCGGCGCAGAACTGGAGCATCTCGGCTGTCGCCGGCCGGCCTCCGCTGCCGGCGGAGCCGAGCCGCTTGCGGCCGACGAGTAGGGCGGTGGTCTCGACGGTGACCGGGCCCAGGTAGCCGAGGAGGCTGAGGGTGCCGTCCATCGCCACCAGCTTCAGGTACGGGCCGAGGTCGTGCGGTGCGGAGATGGTGTCGATGACGACGTCGAAGGTGTCGCGTGCCGTGGCCATCTGTTCCGGGTCGGTGGAGTCGAGGAGGTCGTGTGCGCCGAGCCGGAGGGCGTCGGCGTGCTTGTCCCGGCTGCGGCTGATCACGGTCGTGGTGGCGCCGAGGGCCACGGCCAGCCGGACCGCGAGGTGACCCAGGCCGCCGAGCCCGGCCACGGCGACGCGACTGCCGGGGCCGACCGCGAGGGCGCGCAGGGGTTCCCAGACGGTGATGCCGGCGCACAGCAGCGGGGCGGCCGCGGCCGGGTCGAGGCCGGCGGGGAGCGGATAGGCGAAGGCCTCGCGGACGACGTACTCGCGGGAGAAGCCGCCCAGGGTGGTCGATCCGTCCTGCCGGTCGGTGCCGCCGTAGGTCAGGGTCGGGAAGGAGTGGCAGAAGTTCTCCTGCCCGGCGCCGCACATGGCGCACACGCCGCAGGAGTCGACGATGTTGCCGACGGCGACGTGGTCGCCGATCGAGAAGGTGGTCACCCCGGGGCCGGTCCCGGTCACCACGCCGGTGAACTCGTGGCCCGGCACCAGCGGCGCGCCGCTGTGCGTGTCGTAGTCGCGCAGGGCGTGCAGGTCGCTGTGGCAGACGCCGCAGTAGTCGACTCGTACCGCGACGTCGTCGGTGCGCAGGTCCCGGCGCTGCAGGAGGGTGCGGCGCAGCGTCGACGAGTCGGTGGCCTGCCATCCGGTGGTGCTTCGCATACTCGACCCCTTAAACAGACTGTTCGGTCTGTTGGAGCCTAGGTCGGGCCGCGAGGTAAAGCAAACCAACTGTTCTGTTTTGCTAGGGTGGGGGTATGCCGGAGCAGCCCCTGACCTCGCGAGGCGCCGCGACCTACCAGCGCATCCTGGACGCGGCCACCGAGGAGTTCGCCCAGCACGGCATCGCCGGTGCACGAGTCGACCGGATCGTGACGGCGGCGCGGACCAACAAGGCGCAGCTCTACTCGTACTTCGGTGACAAGGAACGGCTCTTCGACGCGATCTTCCTCAGCTCGCTGGAGCGCATCACCAACGTCGTGCCCATCGACGCCGACGACCTCGCGGACTGGGCCGTTCGCCTCTACGACGAGTACCTGCGCCGTCCCGACCTGATCCGGCTGGCGACGTGGACGCGGCTGGAGCGCCGGCCCGCCGGGCACCTCGTCGAGACCCACGAGCACTACGACGACCGCAAACTCACCGCCATCGCCGACGCCCAGGCCGCCGGGCGGATCCGCACCGGCGACCCGTTCGACATCATGGCCCTGGTCATCGCCATGTCGATGGCCTGGTCACCGGTCAGCAACGTCTACGCGGCAAGTCGCCAGGAACCCGACGACGTCCATGACCACCGCCGTGCTCTGCTGCGCGACTGCGTCCGACGCGCCATGGTGCCGAGCGACCAGGGCCACCCGGACCGCTGACCGCTCCCTTTCCCCGCGCTGTCCCGGGCCCATCCGGGGCTGACAGGACCGTCCCGGGGTGCGACGGTAGAGCGATGGTCGAGCTGATCCCGACCCGGTCGCGGCCCGCCGACGGTCGATGGCGTGCGGCCCTCCCGGTGGCACTGCGCTGGGGGTTGCCGGTGCTGTGGGTGCTGTGGGCATCCCTGGCCTGGTGGGTGGAGCCCCGCGAGTCGACGCAGGCCCAGCTCGACCGGGATCTCGCGGCCGGCCGGGTGGTGACCTTCCAACGGGCGTACGGCTGGGCCGACGACGACGCGTACTGGGGCAGCCGTCCCCGGCTACAGTACGCGACGAACGGCGGAATGCTCGCCTGGAGCATGCCCAACGGCCAGACCCGGTACGCGTACGTCGACCCGCCCGCCTCGGACTCGTCAGGCGTCGAGCCGGACCTGTCGGCGACCGCGGGGTGGGACGAAAGGCTCGCCGCCGTGGCCGATCCGTGGCAGGGCGCGGCCGCCACCGCGCAGCGGATCGCGCACGCCGCCGCCGTGCTCGCCGGCGTGGTGACCGTGCTGTGGCTGGCCAGGCTGATCGGGGGTGCGCCGCCGCTGGCCGGCACCCGGTGGTTCTGGTTCTGGATCGGGCTGCTGCCCTTCGGGCTGGGAGTGCTGGCCTGGTCGTACCGGGAGGCGTGGAGACCGCGGGCAGCGCCGGCCGCCGACCGTGGCTCGGGCTGGCGTGGCCTCGGCTGGTTGATCCTCGCCGGGATCGGCATCGCCATGCTGGTGTCCGTCGCCCAACGGCTGCTCGGCACGACGGTGGTCCCGGGCTAACCGCCCCCCGGCTGGTTGGCGGTCACCTACGGTGACGCCATGGACCCTTCGGCGGTCTGGCGGGACCGGCAGCACCGGTGGCGGATCGAGGCGTACCGCGCGCCCGATCTGCGGTTCGCCATCTACGCCACCAGCGGCCCCACCGAATCGGTGCCGCTGTGGCTGTTCGGTATGTCGGCGTTGGCCCGCTGGTTGATGACCCACGCCATCTCGCTTGACGACCTGGAGGTCGACTGAGCGGTGGCGCGGGCGCAAACCGGACCCGGGACCGGCTCCGCTGCGGTTGAGTGACCTGAGGCGGCGGACGGGGGTGCGCGATGGGTGGTCAGCTCCTGCAGGTGGCGCTGGTGGCCGTACTGGTGCTGGTCAACGCCGCGCTCTCCGGCAGCGAGATGGCGTTGGTGACGCTGCGCGAGGGGCAGTTGCGGCGGCTGGGGCGCCGGTCGCGCGCCGGAGACCGGTTGGTGCAGTTGTCCCGCGACCCGAACCGCTACCTGGCCACCATCCAGCTCGGCATCACCCTCGCCGGTTTCCTCGCCTCGGCGGCGGCCGCGGTGTCGCTGGCCGAGCCGTTCGTCGGTCCGCTGGGCTTCCTCGGCGGTGCGGCCCGCCCCGCCGCGGTGCTGCTGGTGACCGTGCTGCTGACGTTCGTCACGCTGGTGCTCGGCGAGTTGGCGCCCAAACGACTGGCGATGCAGCGGGCGGAGCGTTGGGCGTTGCTCAGCGCCGGCCCGCTGGACCTGCTCGCCCGGGCGTCGCGGCCGGCGGTGTGGCTGCTCAGCCGGGCCACCGACACCGTGGTACGGCTGGCCGGCGGTGACCCGCGGGCCAACCGCGCGGAGATGACCGAGGAGGAGTTGCGCGAGATGCTGGCCAGCCAGCGCGGCCTGTCGGCCCAGCAGCGGGAGATCCTGACCGGCGCGTTCGACATCGCCGGCCGGACGTTGCGGGAGATCCTGGTGGCCCGCCGGGAGGTGATGACGCTGCCGGGCAACCTGACCGCCGACGAGGGGGTACGCCGGCTCGCCGCCGCCGGCCGGTCCCGCGCCCCGGTCACCGGTCCCGGCGGTCTGGACGAGCTGCTCGGGGTGGTGCACATCCGCGACCTGGTGCGGGCTGGCACCGCGCCGGTGGGGGACCGGGTGCGCACGCCGGTGCTGCTGCCGGTGACCCTGCCGGTCGCCGACGCGTTGCGCCAACTCCGTCAGGAGCATCAGCAGCTGGCCCTGGCGGTCGACGAGCACGGCGGCATCGACGGCCTGGTCACCATGGAGGATCTGCTGGCCGAGGTGGTCGGCGAGCTGTACGACGAGACCGACCGGGACGTGCACGGGGTGATCAGGGAGGAGGACGGCGCCCTGCTGGTGCCTGGTGACTTCCCGCTGCACGACCTGCCCGACCTGGGGGTGCGGCTGCGCTTCCCGTTGTCCCGGGACTACACCACGGTGGCCGGGTTGGTGCTGGCCCGACTGCGGCACCTGCCCGACCAGCCGGGGGAGACGGTACGGCTACCCGGGCTGACGCTGGAGGTGGTGGAGGTCGCCGACCGGGCGGTGCGGCGGGTGCGGTTGCGCGGGTTCACGGCCGAGGGGTGACCGGGTCGCCCGGACGGGGGACAGCAGTGCCAAAAAAGCCCGCCGGGAAGGCGGCCCGCCTACGGTGCGATTCGTGAAGGACCGAGGTTTGCGTACGTTCGTCACCGTGCTGGCCGGCCTCGCGGTGATCTACTTCGGCAGCGCCGGGCGCAGCCCCGAGGAGGGCCGTGGGATCTCCGGCGGGGTGGTGGTCCTGGCGTTGCTCGCCGCGTTGCTGGTGTGGCACCTGACCCGGCCGGGGGACAAGACGGTGAAGTGAGCGGTCTCAGCGGGCGGCGACCCGGGTGACCTCGCCGGCGGACTCCTCGCCGAGCGCCACCCGCACCAGCGCCGAGGCGAGCCGACCGAAGTCTGGTTCGTCGACCAGGCCGGCCAGTCCGTCCGGGGAGCCCGGCAGACCCAGCCGCTTCGCCCCGGCCAGTGCCCGACGGTCGGCGTACGGGCGCAGGTCCGACCAGACCGTCTGCGCCTCGCGCAGGTAGATGTCCGCGCCGGTGGGGCCGATGCCGGGGAACTCGGTGAGGCGTCGTCGCAGCCCGGCCGGGTCACCCTGGGCCTCGCGGTGTAGTCGGCGTAGGTCACCGTGCCAGCGGTCCAGGCACAACCGGGCGCCGGTGCCGAGCATGGTGGCGGTCCGCTCGTCGTAGCGGCGGTAGTGTCCCCGGCCCAGCGCGTCGACGCGGTCCTGCCAGCTGGCCGCCTCCATCGCCTGGGGTGTGCGGTAGCCCGCGGCGAACAGCTCCCGCGCGGCGTCCACGGCCACGCACGCCCGGATCCGGGTGCTCAGCAGGGTGGTCAGCACCAGCAGTTGGTAGAGCGGCCGGGGGCGGTCGGCGAGCTGGATGCCGGCTTCCTCCGCGTAGGTGCGGCCACGCCGGTCCAGCAGGACCCGCGCCACTGTTCGATCGTTGCCCACACCGCACGGTTACCCACTGCGTGGCCCGCTAGCCGTCGCGCCGGCGAGCGCTGTCGGAATGCCACCGGAGTGGACGGGTATGCCGGCGGTGGAGGCGGTCGATGCCGTCCGCCGTATCCGGAGGGAGACACCTGTGGTCAACCCGCAGCAGGAGGAGTTCCGGCGCAACGCCAAGGGCGCCACCAGCCAGGACAGCAAGGGACCGACGCCGACCGGGCACCCGCTCAACCGTGGCTCGTCGCGCGGTGACGAGGGTCGGCCGGTGCCCAAGGGGCAGGTGTCGCCGTACGGCCCGGCCGGTGAACCGGTGGCCGAGGACGACAGCGACACCCGCTAACGGCCCCTAGCGTGACGGCCGTCGCAACCTGTTCCAGGTCGCGGCGGCCGTCAGCCCGTACGCGAGGTGCGGGATGATGTCGGAGATCCAGTCGGAGCGCCGCCAGGTACGCGGGTCGCTGATGCCGAGCACGGTGATCGACCCGTCGGTCATCGTCATCACGCCGGCGCCGAGCAGGCCGGTGGCCACCGGCAGCGGTTGGCGCCGACCACCGGCGTAGAGCGCGAACGCGACGCCCGCGGCGATGCCGAGCCCGTAGCCGATCAGGGGTCCCAGGCCCGAGCGGCGGTTCGCCGCCCGACCGTCGGACCCCAGGCTGACGTGCGCGATCCCGGCCAGCCGGTCGACGGTCTCCTGGGGAACGTCGCTCTCCGGCCGTCCCCGCAGGGCCATGTCGAGGAAGCTGACCACGTTCAGCGCGGCGCTGCCGACGGCGCCAGCGATGGCACCGTCGGCAAGGTCGACCTTCCTCACTTCGGGTCGCCCGGTTCGCGCTCGCTCTTGGGGCCGTACGCGCGGTCGCCGCGAACCACGCCCCGCTGGCCACGGTCCTCCTGGAGGATCCGGTTCGCGACCTGGTTGGCCTTGCCGTCGGGCACCCGACGTCCGGAGTCGTCGATCGCGTTGCGCAACCGCGCCCGCTGCTTGTCGTAGGCGTTACTGCCCGGCCGTGGTCCTGGCATGTGGTGCCTCCTTCGTCGGTCTGGGCATCTGCTGTCGCCCTCGTCGCCGTCGGCGTACCGCGGCCGTCTACCCGTCTGGCGGCCGGTGAACCCCTCGCGGTCCTAGCGGGGGGCGTGCACCACGGCGACCGGGCACCGCGCGTGGTGCAGCATCGACTGGCTCACCGACCCCAGCAGCAACCCGGTCACCTCGCCGCGCCCCTGCCCGCCCACCACCGCCAGTTGCGCGGAGCGGGACGCCTCGGCCAGCACGGCGCCGGTGCGGCCGTGCACCGCCCGGCAGGTCAACCGCAGCCCTCGGTGGTGCTCGGTCAGGCCGGTCAGCCACTCGGCGAGCATCCGTTCCTGCTCGCCGTGCAGCGTCGCGTCGTCGTACACCAGGGGTTGCATGTCGCCGGGGCCGCTGCTGCCGGGGTGCTGGTAGGCGTGCACCGCCAGCAGCGGCACGCCGCGCGACACGGCGGTCTCGGCCGCGAAGTCGGCCGCCAGGCGGGAGGCCGGCGAGCCGTCCACCGCGACCAGCACCGGCTCGTCGGGTCGTTGCGCGCCGCGGGCCACCAGCACCGGACAGTCGGCGTACGCGGAGACCTGCACCGCGACCGAGCCGACCAGCAGCGCCGAGAAACCACCCAGCCCACGGTCACCGAGCACGATGAGCGCGGCGGTGGGGGACTCGCCTACCAGCACCGCGGCGGCCTCACCGTCGATGATCTCGCCGGAGATCGGCAGCCCGGGTACGGTCGCCTCGGCCTCGGCCACCGCGGCCTGGACCAGCTCCTCGGCCCGGTGTCGCAGGCCACCGCCGGGCGGCGCGCCCGGGGCGGGGGCGGCGGGCACGTGCAGCAACGGCCAGATGAACCCGTGCACGATCCGCAGTGGCCGGTGCCGGCGCGCTGCCTCGGTGGCGGCGAGGCGGACAGCGCGCAGGGCCGGCGGTGAGCCGTCCACGCCGACCACGACCGCCGCGCTGTTCGCCGAGTTCACCGCCCACCTCCCGCTCGGGGTCAGTATCGCGGGCAGGACCGCCCCCGCGCCGTGATACCGCTGAGCGCGTCGGGGTCGGTACGCTGGCGACGATCGGTCCGGAGGGAGGATTGTCGATGGGTGAACCGGACCAGCCGAGCACCGGCCGCATGATCGACTCTTGGCTCGGTGGGGAGCACCACTTTCCGGTCGACGTGGCTGCGGCGAGTGCGTTCGAGCAGGCGTACGGCCCGTGCGCGCCGGTGTTCCGGGAGCTGCGGGCGTTCCTGGGCCGGGCGGTGCGGGCCATGGTCGCCCAGGGTGTGGATGGTTTCCTGGTGTTCGGCGCCGGGGTGCCCACGATGGGCAACGTGCACGAGGTCGCCGTCGACGCGACGGTGCTCTACACCGACGTCGACCCGGTGACCATCCGGCTGGGGCAGAGCATCCTCGCCGGCAGTGGCCGGGCCGGCTACGGTTTCGGTGACGCCACCGACATCGGCACGGTCGACCCGGCGCAGATGCACCGCTTCGTGCCGGGCTGGGGCCGCCGGCCGGTCGGGGTGGTCTTCCTCGGGCTCGCGGCGTTCCTCGACGACGCCACGCTGACCCACACGCTCGACGAGTTGTACGCCGCCGCGGCGCCGGGCAGCCTGCTCGTGGTGGACTTCGACACCGAGGAGCTGGCGGGTCACCCGCAGGCGCTGGCGATGATGGGGCCACAGTTCCGGATGCGCCCACCGAGGGCGTTCGCGCCGCTGCTGGGCCGCTGGGTGCCGACGGCGGACGGGATCGTGCCGGTCGCGCGGTGGCGGCCGGAGGGTCCGCCCGCGCAGGTGCCCGACGCGTTCCACGGCGTGCTCGCGTCCCGTGGTCACGACTGACCGCAGCGGTTCGCCGTCCGGGGGTGTCCGTATGATGCTTGCCCTGTAGCAAGCTTCTGGAGAGGACGACAATGGTGGAGCCGCCGGACGTGGTGTCGCGCGCGCTGCGCGAGGCCCCGCCCGACCAGTTGGCCGAGGCGGCGGACCAGGCGATCCGCTCGACGCTGGGTGCGCTGCGCACCGACGTCTTCGTCGCCGACTATCGGATCAGCGGGCTCTGGCCGGTGCTGGACCCGGACCTGGCGGCGGCCGGCTCCCTCTCCCGCCACACCGTGGCGCAGCGGTGCTTCAGCAGCCAGCAACCGGTACGCGACGCCGCCGGCGAGGGCCCCTGTCGGCTCTACCTGCCGTTGACCCTGTGGGGGGAGCGGCTGGGCGTGCTGTTGATCGAGCTGCCGGCCGTACCGAATCCGACAGTCACCGGCCACGCGACCGACATCGCCGCTGCCCTCGCGGTGGCGATGCGCGCGGCGGACCGGGGGACCGACAGGTACCGACGAGCCCGTCGCCGTGAGCGACTCACGATGGCCGCCGAGATGCAGTGGGACCTGCTGCCCGGTCGCAGCGTGGCGCACCACGCGTTCGCGCTGGCCGGGCAACTGGAGCCGGCGTACACCGTTGGTGGGGACCACTTCGACTGGTCGCTGGACGGCGACCGTCTCACCGTGACGGTGCTCAACGGTGAGGGCAGTGGGCTGGCCGCGTCGATGCTGACCGCCGTCACGGTCAACGCGATGCGCAACGCCCGGCGCTCCGGCGGCGGCCTGGTGGAGCAGGCCGAGCTCGCCTCGGACACGGTTTTCTATCAGCACCGGGGCCGCCGGTACGTGGCGACCCTGCTGCTCGACGTCGACACCCGCACCGGCCGGGTCGGTGCGGTCGACGCGGGTTCCCCGCACCTGCTGCGGATGCGGGGGGCCACGGTGGAGCCGATGAAGCTGGATCAGCAGTTGCCGCTGGGGATGTTCGGCGAGACCCGCTACGAGATGCAGGAGTTGTACCTCGAGCCGGGGGACCGGCTCTTCGTGGTCAGCGACGGGGTGTGGGCCGCCGAGCCGCCGGGTGAGGAGCCGTACGGCGATCGGGCAATGGCTCGCTCGCTGCGCGCCACGCGGTTGCAGCCGGCGGCCGAGGCGGTTGGTACGGTGATGCGCGAACTGCACGCCTACCACGCGGACTCCGATCTGCGCGACGACGCCGTCGTGGTGTGTCTGGACTGGCACGGTCCGCGTGAGCGGGGCAGCGGGTGAGGGTCGCCGCCGCCTCGTCTGGTGGGCACCAGCGCGACGACGGCAGGGGACATCGGGTGGAGCGACCTGAAGATCTCGCCGCGGCGATCGCCGCGGCTGCCGGGACGCTGATCGCCGTGCTCGACTCGTCGGCGTCGGGGCATCAGGTGCCGCCCACGCAGTTGCGGGTGTTGACGTTGATCAGCAGCCGAGCGGAAACCAATGTCAACGGGTTGGCGGAGCTGCTCGACGTGGTGCCGTCGTCGGCGAGCCGCCTCTGTGACCGGCTGGAGGCGACCGGGCTGTTGCGGCGGGTGGCCGATCCCCGCGACCGGCGTGAGGTGCGGTTGGTGCCCACGCCCGCGGCGTTGGCGCTGCTGGGGGACCTGGCCGAGCGGCGCCGCCGTGCGGTGCAGTCGGTGCTGGATCGGATGCCGGGCAGGACGCAGCACGATCTGTGGCTGGCGTTGGTCGCGTTCGGCCGGGCGGCGACCCAGTCGGTGCCCGAGCAGCAGACCGACCCGGCGGCACAGACGGCCTGAACCCTCGCTTCCACTAGTATCCTAGGACGCTCTACGCGTGGTGATCCACGCCACAGTGCGACACAGTCGCGCCAAACGCACGGTGACGGCGCCGGGCGAGCGGAGGCAGGCCCGATATAGTGACAGCGCACTTACCCGGCCCGTGATCTTCGAGATCGCGGGCCGGATCAGGGAACAGGCCCCACCCCGGGGCCGCAGGGGGAGCCGGCGCGGGCCGGCCCGACAGCGCGTACGACCCTCCGCCGCGCCCGACGTCGGCCGAGGGTCCTTGCCGTGGAGGAGGATCGGTGTCGCGTCCGGCTCGGGCAGAGCAACCGCGGGACACCGGTGACGAGGCCCCCGGCAACCAGGTGCTCACCCTGCCCAACCTGATCAGCTTCGTACGGCTGCTGGGCGTACCCCTCTTCCTCTACCTGTTCCTGGTCGAGCGCGCCGACGTGGCGGCGATCGTCGTCCTGGCCATCGGTGGCACCACGGACTGGGTCGACGGCTGGATCGCCCGCCGCCTGTACCAGGTGAGTCGCCTCGGGGAGTTGCTCGACCCGTTCGCCGACCGGCTCTACATCCTCGCCACCCTTGTCGCCTTCACCGTGCGGGAGGTGGTGCCGTGGCAGTTCACCGCGGCGTTGCTGGCCCGCGAGTTGCTGCTGCTCGGCTCGCTGGCGGTGCTGCGCCGCTACGGGTACGGGCCGCCGCCGGTGCACTACGTGGGTAAGACCGCCACGTTCCTGCTGCTGGCGGCGTTCCCGGTGCTGCTGTTGGCCAGCGAGTGGAGCGCGGCGGCGACGGCGACGGCCGCGATCGGTTGGGCGTTGGCGTGGTGGGGGTTGGTGCTCTACTGGGTGGCCGGCGGGATGTACGTGGTGCAGGCGGCGCGGCTGGTGCGCGCGGCGCGTGGCCCGGGAGCGGCGGCATGAGCGCGCCGCAGCCGGGCAAACCCCGCCCGGACCGGGTGTACGCGCCGGATTTCCTCACCGAGTTGTTCCGCAACCCGCTCGATCCGGGCTACGCGGATGCGGCGGCTGCCCGTCGGCGCTCGGAATCCACCGGGTCGGCGCGGGGGTGGCGGGCGTGGCCGGCACGGTCGGTCAGTCTGGTCGTGGTGGTGCTGCTCGGTTTCCTGTTCGCGGTCGCGTACCGGCAGACGATGGCGGACGAGCCGGGGCGGGCCCAGGCTCGTTCCGGTCTGGTGGCGCAGATCAAGGAGCGCGAGGGCACGACCGACCGGTTGTCCACGCGCGCGGACCAGTTGCGCGAGGAGGTCAGTCGGCAGCGGGACGCGGCGTTGAGCGGGTCGGCGGCGGCTCGGCTGCGGGACCTGGAGGCGAGCACCGGCCTGGGTCGGGTGCGCGGCGACGGCGTGGTGGTGCGGTTGGCGGACGGGCCGGGTAACGCGGACGCGGTGACGGGGGCTGGTGCGGGGCCGTCGCGGGTGTTGTACAGCGATCTGCAGGGTGTGGCGAACGCGTTGTGGAGTGCCGGTGCGGAGGCGGTCGCCATCAACGGGCAGCGGTTGACCTCGACGTCGACGATCCGTACGGCGGGTGATGCGATCCTTGTGGATTTCCGGCCGGTGATGGGGCCGTACGAGGTGTCGGCGGTCGGGCCGGGTTCGATGCGGCGCAGGTTCGAGGACAGCCGCAACGCGGATGTGATGCGTGAGGTCGCGCAGAAGACCGGGTTGTCGTTCGGTGTGCGGGAGGCCGATGACCTCACCCTGCCGGCGGCTCCGGAGCCGCAGCTACGCTACGCGAAGCCGTCGGCCAGTCCGAGCCCTTCCGCGTCGGGTGTCCGGTCCGGCAGTCCTGGGTCGTCCGGTCCGACGACGACCGTTAGCCCCTCCGGAGGTGGCCGATGATCGCGGTGCTGGCGTTGCTTGCCGGTGTGGTGCTGGGTGTGTGGCTTGATCCCACGGTGCCGGCGGCGTTGCAGCCGTACCTGCCGATCGCGGTGGTGGCCGCGTTGGACGCGGTGTTCGGTGGGGTGCGGGCCCGGTTGGACCGCATCTTCGACGACAAGCAGTTCGTGGTGTCGTTCATTTCGAACGTGCTGGTTGCGGGTCTGATCGTGTATCTGGGTGACCAGCTCGGGGTCGGCGGGCAGTTGTCCACCGGCGTGGTCGTCGTGTTGGGTGTCCGCATCTTCGGCAACGTGGCGGCGATCCGTCGGCACCTGTTCCGGGCGTAGGTTTGACAGCGATGAGTGATGAGCAGAGCGACACGGGGACCGGGTGGCCGCAGCCGGGTGGACCGGCACGGCCGGGTGGGCCGGCGGGTGAGCCGGATCCTCGTCCGGACGCACCGGATCCGGACGAGCTGAGCCCGTTGGCCCCGCAGGAGCCGGTGCGGCCGCAGGAGCGGCCGGACGAGGAGCCCGCGGTGGAGCGGGTCGACGACGGCGCGACGGTGGACCTGAGCGCGGTGTCGCGGTCGGAGGAGCCGGTGGCGGCGTCGGACGGGTTGGGTGAGCCGGCCGGGGAGTCGGTGGCGGCGCCTCCGGTGGCGGCGGGTCGGTTCCGGTGGAGTACGGCCGGTGTGATGATCGTGGCGTTGTTGGTGTTGCTGGGGTTCACGTTGGTCGTGCAGTTGAAGACGACGTCGACGGATCCGACGTTGGGGGCGACGCGCCAGGAGGACCTGGTGCGGATTCTGTCGGATCTGGATGCGCGGGAGAGTCGGCTTCAGCAGGATATTCGTGCCCTGGAGGACAGTCAGCGGCAGTTGCGATCGGGTGAGCAGGGTCGTCAGGCGGCGTTGGACGAGGCGACGCGGCGGGCGAACGAGTTGGGCATTCTGGCGGGTACGTTGCCGGCGGTGGGGCCGGGGTTGACGGTGCAGTTCGATGCGGGTGTCAAGCCGATCACGGCGACCCGGGTGTTGGACGCGGTGCAGGAGTTGCGGGGTGCGGGCGCGGAGGCGATGCAGATCGCCGGTGGTGACCGTGCGACGGTGCGGATCATCGCGTCGACGTACTTCCTCGATGGGGACAACGGGTCGTTGGTGGTGGAGGGGCGTCGGTTGACGGGGCCGTACACGATCACGGTGATCGGTGATCCGGCGACGATGCGTACGGCGTTGAACATTCCTGGTGGGGTGGTGGCGTCGGTCCGGGGTGTCGGCGGTAACGTGACGTTTGGGGAGCGTGAGGTTGCCGAGGTTTCGGCGCTGCACGCGCCGATCAAGTTGGAACACGCCCGTCCGGTCTCCTGACCGGCGCGGCCGCGCCGGGCCCGGGTGGTCCGGGGCACCGATGGATGAAGGACGCGTCTGGTGATTCCTGAGGATCTGCGATACACCGCCGAGCATGAGTGGGTGGCGGGTGACGGCACGGGTTCGATCCGGGTCGGTATCACGCACTTCGCGCAGGACGCGCTGGGTGACATCGTGTACGTGCAGTTGCCCGAGGCGGGCGCGGTGGTAGCGGCCGGTGATTCGTTGGGCGAGATCGAGTCGACCAAGAGTGTGTCGGAGATCTACGCGCCGGTCGCCGGTACGGTGGTGGCGCCCAACGAGGCGTTGGGTGACACACCGGAGCTGATCAACACTGATCCGTACGGTGCGGGTTGGTTGGTGGAGATCACGCCGAACGATCCGACGGCGACGGATGGGTTGCTGACGGCGGCGGCTTATCAGAAGATCACCGAAGGCTGAGTGTGCGTGATCCGGTGCGTGGGTTGTGTGCGCGCGTCCGGTTGCCCTGCATTTCGGCGCTGGCTAGGCTCGCCCAGTCGACCGAGAACCCAAATAGTTGAGCGTTGTGGAATTGCCTTCCCGGGCACGGGGAGCCAGCCGCCGGGTGTTCACGTGCCCGGCGGCCAGACCCGCCATTACCCGACGCCGACCGAACAGATCCGTGAGGTGGTCCCATGACGCGGCCAGACGACGAGTTCCCCCCGCTCGACGTCACTTCGACGCTCAATCTCGGTTCGCTTGACGAAGTGCTGGAAGGGCCGGACACCGATGTGGTGCCGAGCCGGATGTCCGGCTCGTTGCCGCCGGGTATGGCGCTGCTGGTGGTTCGTCGAGGTCCGAATGCGGGTGCCCGGTTCCTGTTGGACCACGATGTGACGACCAGTGGCCGGCATCCGGACAGTGACATCTTCCTCGATGACGTGACGGTGTCGCGTCGGCACGCGGAGTTCCACCGTGATGGTGGGACGTTCACGGTGCGGGACGTGGGTAGCCTGAATGGCACGTACGTGAATCGTGAGCGGGTTGAGGCGGCCACGTTGAGCAATGGTGACGAGGTTCAGATCGGTAAGTTCCGGGTGGTGTTCATCGCCGGTCCGCGCCCGGAGGAGGAGGCCGGCCGGGGGTGAACGAGCCTGCGGCCTCCATGTCACCCGGGGCGGCTCGGTCTGAGCCGTTGATGAGCATCGGTGAGGTGCTTGGGCAGTTGCGGGTGGATTTCCCGGACACCACGATTTCGAAGCTGCGGTTTCTTGAGGCTGAGGGTTTGGTCGAGCCGCAGCGGACGGCGGCGGGTTACCGGAAGTACAGCTGGGACGATGTGGCGCGGTTGCGGTTCGTGTTGACCGCGCAGCGGGACAAGTACCTGCCGTTGCGGGTAATCCGTGAGCAGTTGGCCCAGTGGGATTCGTCTGGTGAGCAGCCGGGGCGGTCGCGGCCGGCGTTGGTGGCGGTTGGTCCTGATGGTGCGGTGCCGGGTCGTGAGTCGGTGGAGCCGGCCGAGTCGTCGCAGGTGCGGCTCGGCCGGGCGGAGCTGGTGACCCGGAGTGGGATCGACGAGTCGACGCTTGGGGAGTTGGAGCGGCTCGGTGTGCTGGTGTCGGATCCGCCGGGGTGGTATGACGGGGATGCGTTGATCATCGCTTCGGCGGTGGCGGGGTTGGCGTCGTACGGGTTGGAGCCGCGGCATCTGCGGGGTTACCGGACGGCGGCGGATCGCGAGGTTGGTTTGTTCGCTCAGTTGGTGGCGCCGTTGGCGCGGCAGAGCGATCCGGCGGCGCGGGCTCGGGCGGCGGAGACGGCGCGTGAGTTGGTCGCGTTGTCGGAGCAGTTGCACGCGGCGTTGGTGCGGGTGGGTTTGCGGTCGACGTTGGGTCGGTGAGGGGTCCCGGTGGGTGGTGGCTGAGCGGAAAGATCTCTTCCGGGAAGCGTGCCGTAGGCTTGCCGGGGTAACCCCTTTCCGGCGCGGGCGTGGTGCGGTAGCGCACGGGACGACCGTGTCGCGGTCCGTGTACCGTGCAGGGAAGGGCGCGGTGCGGCGTAGGTGACAACGACACGGAGGCGGCGGTGCGCGAGCTGAGCGTGGTCGGAGTTCGGGTGGAGCTGCCTAGCAACCAGCCGATCGTCCTGCTCAGGGAGGTCGAGGGTGACCGCTATCTGCCGATCTGGATCGGCGCGGTCGAGGCCACGGCTATCGCTTATGAGCAGCAGGGGGTCAAGCCGGCCCGACCGTTGACGCATGATCTTCTGCGGGATGTGTTGGCGGCGTTGAAGGCGCCCTTGCAGGCGGTGGAGATCACCGAGCTCAAGGAGAACGTGTTCTACGCGGATCTGTTGATCGGTGATGGGGTGCGGGTGTCGGCGCGTCCGAGCGATTCGATCGCGTTGGCGTTGCGGGTCGGTGCGCCGATTCGTTGTGCTGAGCAGGTCCTCAGCGAGGCGGGGATCGTCATTCCTGATGAGCAGGAGGACGAGGTGGAGAAGTTCCGGGAGTTCCTGGAGCAGGTGCGTCCGGAGGACTTCGCGGGCTGAGGTGGGCCGTGTGCTCGCTCCCGGGTGGGTGGTCCCCGGTGCGGTTGGTGATCTTTCTCGGTGGCGGCGCGGCGTGTCGTGTCGGTTCCTCCGTGGTAACCCCTGAGGGTGGCGATAGGGTTGCCGTGTCGAGGGGTGCGCGTCCCGGAAACGACGCGTCGCCACACTGACGGGGGAGGTTGTCCGGATGCACGAGCCGCGGGATCCCGATCCAGGCACGGAGTTCGACGAGTCGGGTGCCTCGTCGCCAGGTGTGGCGGCTGAGGGTGACGGTTCGGTCGGCTACCGGGGTGTGACGGCCTGCCACGCGGTGGGCATCAGTTACCGGCAGTTGGATTACTGGGCGCGGACAGCGCTGGTGGTGCCGAGTGTGCGGGACGCCTCGGGTTCGGGTACGCAGCGGTTGTATTCGTTCCGGGACCTGGTGGTGTTGAAGGTCGTGAAGCGGTTGTTGGATGCGGGGGTGTCCCTGCAGAACATCCGCAAGGCGATTGAGGCGTTGCGGTCGCGTGGTGTGGAGGATCTGGCCGGGATCACGTTGATCTCCGATGGGACGACGGTGTACGAGTGTCGGTCTCCGGAGGAGGTGGTCGACCTGTTGCAGGGTGGCCAGGGTGTCTTCGGGATCGCGATCGGTGGTGCGTTCAAGGAGATCCAGGGGTCGTTGTCGCATCTGCCGGCGGAGCCGGCGACGAGCGCTCCGGTGGAGCCTGCGGTGGCGTCGGGTTCGGATCCGGTGGGTGACGAGTTGGCGGCGCGGCGGGCGCGGCGGCGGGCTGGCTGAGCGCGGTTTTTTCGGTTGGTTTTTTCGCGACGGTCGGTGACGGTCGGTGGCGGCGGTGGGTGAGTTCGCTCCACTGTGGACACCCTGGGTGGTGTTGTCGTTGCCGACTGTCGAGATACCCGCCGGTAGTGGTGACGCTGCGTTTCCGGCAATTGTCGGGAACGCGATAGGGGGGCAATGACCCCAGACGATTGACACGCTATGGTCCGTCACGGTTATCGACCCTTCCCCCCGGAGGAACGACCGTGACGGTTACCGAAGAGGCTGCCCCCAAGTCGCACTACGACCGTATTGGCGGTGCCAGCTCGGTCAAGGCGGCTGTGGAGCTGTTCTACGACAAGGTGTTGGCCGACCCGACCACGGCGAGCTATTTCGTCGACGTGGACATGGTGGGTCAGCGGCGGCACCTGACGTTGATGTTGACCACTGTGTTGGGTGGTCCGGACGAGTACACCGGTCGTGGGTTGGCCGAGGCGCACCAGCCGTTGAACATTCCGGTGGAGCACTACGCGAAGGTGGGCGAGTACCTCCTGGCGACGCTGGCCGAGTTGGATGTGCCGGCGGACACCCTGGACCACGTGCGGGCGGTGCTGGGCCAGGTGCAGGACCAGGTGGTGGCCTCCGGAGACCGGTCGGGCGCCTGAGCGTGGACGCTGCCCAACTCAAGCAGAGCTGGTCGGTGGTCGCCGAGCACGGTGACCAGGTGCCGCTCTATTTCTATTCGACGTTGTTCCTCGCTCATCCTGAGACGCGGCAGATGTTCCCCACGAACATGGCCGGTCAGCGGGACCGCCTGGTGACCGCGTTGGGGCACATCGTGTCCAACGTGGATCAGGTGGACCGGTTGGTGGGTTTCCTGCAGGACCTGGGTGCGGACCACCGCAAGTTCGCGGTCCGCGCGGAGCACTACCCGGCCGTCGGTGAGGCGCTGTTGGCGACGTTGCAGCATTTTCTCGCCGAGCAGTGGACCGACGAGTTGGCTGCGGACTGGGCTGCCGCGTACGGGTTGGTGGCGCAGGTGATGATGGAGTCCGCTCAGGCCGCCGAGGCGGTGAATCCGCCGTGGTGGGTGGCGGAGATCGTGGCCCATGAGCGGCGGGCGTTCGATGTGGCCGTGTTGACGGTGCGTCCGCAGTATCTGCTGCCGTTCACTCCGGGTCAGTCGATCGGGGTGTCGCATCCGTCGGTGCGTTCGTGGCGGTACTACTCGCCGGCGAACGCGCCGCGGGCGGATGGCACCCTGGAGTTGCATGTGCGGGCCGCGCCGGGTGGCGCGGTGTCGTCGCGGCTGGTCTACGGGTCGGCGGTGGGGGATCGGATCCACCTGGCGGCGCCGGTCGGGGAGCGGCTGGGGTTGTGGTCGGCGGGCTCCAGTGATCTGTTGCTGCTGGTCGCGGGGACCGGTTGGGCGCCGGTGAAGGCGCTTGTGGAGCAGGTGGCGGCGGAGGGTTCGCGTCGGCGGGTGGATCTGTACGTGGGGGCCCGTTCCCGCAGTGAGTTGTACGACAGTGAGGCGATCGACAAGTTGGCGTCGTCGTATCCGTGGTTGACGGTGACCTATGTGGTGGGTGCCGACGTGAGCCGGCCCGGGGAGTTCGCGCACGCGGTGGATCGGGCGTTGGCCGACGGTGACTGGCGTTCCCGGCACGTGTTCGTGTGTGGGTCGGACGAGATGGTGTCGTACGCGGTGCGGGCGTTGCTGCAGGCGGGTTTCCACGCGGGTCAGGTGCACCACGAGGGCCTGGGTGAGCAGTGGTACGGCCCGGCGTGGCGTACGGCGGTGCAGCAGTCGCCGGTCGGTGACGTTTCGGGAGGTGGGCACAGGTGAGCGCGACCCCGATCAGCCGGTACGACGGGATGCAGGTGTCCGGCGCGGTGCAGGTGCGGATGACCGCCGATCGGGTGCGGCGGTGGCAGTTCGGGGCGGCGTCGTTCGCGCGGCGTGGTTACGACAACGCCGACGTGGACCGGTTCCGGATGCAGATCGCCGACGAGTTGGACGTGTTGGCGACGCAGATCGCGACGTTGCGGGCGGAGAACGAGCGGCTGACCGACCGGGTGGAGCTGCACCGGCACGGGGTGATCCCGAGCACGGGGGCGGCGGGGAAGGCCCCGGCGGCGCGGGAGGTGAATCTGCTGTCCGCGGCGCAGCGGGAGGCGGAGCAGATCATCGCGCAGGCGCACGACTACGCGCGGCGGGTCGCCGAGTACGCCCGGGTGCAGTACGAGAGTTACCTGCACGCGGCGGAGGCGGAGGCGAAGCAGGAGGCGGAGCGGGCGGTGGCGGAGTATCGCAGCGCGGCGGGGTCGAGCTTCGACGACACGGTGGCGACCCGGGAGGCGTTGCGGATCTTCGGGGAGATGATGGTGTCGCACATGCAGGCGGCGGCGCGGCATCTCGATGATGGCAGTGAGCAGTTGGCGCGGACGATGGATCGGATCGCGGCGGAGACGCCGGGGGCGCCGTTCGTCGGCGGTGTGGTGGGTCAGTCGGCGTTGCCGCGTCACCACCAGCGGTGAGCGCACCGGGTGGGGTGCGCCCCCACCCGGTGCTCAGCTGAGGCGTTGTGCGAGGTGGAAGGTCACCTCGGTGCCGGCGTCGCTCTTGCCGATGGCCTTGCAGAGGGCGGCGCGGATGGGCAGCCAGTGCGGGCCGGTGCCGGAGGGCATGAGGGTGGCGCTGAACGGGTGGCCGTCGATGGTGCCGGTGACCTTGACGGCGCGGCGGGTGCCGAGCAGTTGCGCGGAGTCGGGGACGGTCACGTAGGTGGCGAACGCGCCGTCTTTCTCGATGGGCGCGGTGAAGCGGTGATCGAGTGGTTGCGGGTCCATTGCTGTCCTCCGGGGGTGGCGCGGCGGGCGTTCAGGTGGTGGCGGCGCGGATGGCGTCGGCGATCGGGGTGGGTCCGCTGACGAGTTCGAGGGTCGCGCCGGCGGTGGCTGGTGCGTCGAGCAGGGCGACGAGGACGTGGGCGACGTCGGCGCGGCTGATCGCGCCCCGCCCGGCGTGTGGGGTGAGGGTGACCCGTCCGGTGGGGTCGTCGTCGGTGAGCCGGCCGGGCCGCAGCACCGTCCAGGCCAGGTCGCGGCCCCGCAGGTCGTCCTCGGCGGCGCGTTTGGCGCGCAGGTACGCCGCCCACACGTCGTCGGTGTCGGCGGCGGGTGGGTCGTCGACACCCATGGAGGAGACGAGCAGGTAGCGGCGGACACCGGCGCGGGTGGCGGCGTCGGCGAGCAGCGCTGCGGCGGCCCGGTCGACGGTGTCCTTACGGGCGGCGCCGCTGCCGGGTCCGGCGCCCGCGGCGAAGATCACCGCGTCGGCGGTGTGCAGGTGCGCGGCGACCTCGGTGACGTCGGCGTGTTCCAGGTCGCAGACGACGGGGGTGGCGCCGGCGGCGCGTAGCGTCGCGGCCTGCTGGGGGTTGCGGATCAGGCCGACGGCGGTGTCGCCGCGCCCGGTGAGGTGACGCTGGACGAGGAGGGCGATCCTGCCGTGGCCTCCGGCGATGACGACGCGCATGGGTCCAACCTACCGGCGGTGGTGGTGGCGGCACCGGGAGCCGACGGGGTGGTGTCCTGGCCGGCGGAGGTTGACCTTGACCTTTGGGTAACCCCCAGGGTGGTGCGTGCCGGTCGCGGTGACCGGTACGAGGAGGATGCCGTCGTGGAGTTGTTGACCATCGGGGCGTTCGCGCGGGCGGCGAGGCTGACGCCGAAGGCGCTGCGCCTGTACGACCAGGTGGGGCTGTTGGTGCCGGCCGCGGTCGATCCCGAGTCCGGGTACCGGCTCTACGACCCGGAGCAGGTGCCGTTGGCGCGCCTGATCGCGCAGTTGCGCCGCATCGGGATGCCGTTGGCGCAGATCCACGCCGTGTCTGGTTTGGCGCCGGCGGCGGCGGCTGAGGCGGTCGCCGCGTACTGGCAGCAGGTCAGCGCCGACACGGCGGCGCGGGCGCGGCTGGCCTCCGTCCTCGTGGACCACCTGTCTGAGGGGGACACCACCATGTCTGAGGCGACACCCACCCTTGCTGTCCGTCATGCCGCTGGTTGTGTGGCCGGGGCCGTGCGCGACAGCAACGAGGACGCCGCGTACGCCGGCGGGCGGTTGCTGGCCGTCGCCGACGGGATGCGAGGACCGGGCGGCGCCGCCGCCAGCGCTGCCGCCATCGACGCGCTGCGACCGTTGGGGCTGGCCGATGTCGCGGCGGGCGATCTGCTGACGGTGCTCGCTGGTGCGGTCACCGACGCCGAGCGCACGGTGCGCGCGTTGGCGACCGACGAGTACCAGCCGGTCACCACGCTGACCGCGGTGCTGTTCGGTGGCTCCCACCTGGCCGTGGTGCACGTGGGGGACACCCGGGCGTATCTCCTGCGCGGCGGTGAGTTGTCGCTGCTCACCCAGGATCACACCTGGGTGCGGGCTCAGGTGGAGCAGGGCCGCCTGGACCGGGAGCAGGCCGCCGCGCATCCGCAGCGGGCCGTGCTGGTGCGTGCCCTCGGTGGCGGCCAGCAGGTCGAGGCGGATCTCGCGTTGCGTACCGCGCTGCCCGGTGATCGTTACCTGTTGTGCTCCGACGGTCTGTCCGCCGTCGTCGATCGTGCCGACCTGTGCGCGACGCTGGGCGCGGCGACCGGTCCCGGGCCGGCGGTGCGGGCTCTGATCGGTCTGGCTGAGGCGGCGGGGGCGCCGGACAACGTCGCCTGCGTCGTCGCCGACGTCGTCGCCGGGTAGGAACGCGACAGCCGCTGACGGTCGGCGCCGCGCCCAGCCGCCAGCGCCCCGCGCGAGGGCCGAACCCCCGACCGCCCGGTGCGGTGCGGGTGGCCGGGGTTCGGCGTCGGCGGGTGGGGTGAGGCAGCATGGAGGGGTGACGGAGAGCTTCGAGGCGGTGCGCGCGCTGGTGGCCGGTGGTGGGGTGGTGGTGCTCAGCGGCGCGGGCCTGTCCACCGAGTCGGGCATCCCGGATTACCGGGGGCCCAGCGGGGTGGCGCGGCGGCACACCCCGATGACGTTCCAGGCGTTCACCCGGGATCCGCTGGCCCGGCGGCGCTACTGGGCGCGTAGCCACCTGGGGTGGCGGTTGATCGCGGGTGCGGCGCCGAACGCCGGGCACCGGGCGGTCGCCGGGTTGCAACGGGCCGGGCTGGTCGACACGGTGATCACCCAGAACGTCGACGGTCTGCACGGTGCGGCCGGCAGCACGTCGGTGATCGAGTTGCATGGGCGCCTCGACGAGGTGATCTGCCTGGACTGCGGCAACCTGACCTCCCGGGAGGAGTTGGACCGGCGGTTGCGCGAGGCCAACCCGGACTTCGTGGCGCAGGTCGCCGCGGTGAACCCGGACGGTGACGTTGATCTCCCCGACGAGCAGGTGGCGGCGTTCCGGACGGTGGACTGTGCGATCTGCGGCACCGGGATGCTGAAACCGGACGTGGTGTTCTTCGGGGAGACGGTGCCGCCGCAGCGGGTGGCGCGCTGCTTCGCGGCCGTGGAGCGGGCCCGGTCGGTGCTGGTGCTGGGGTCGTCGTTGACGGTGATGTCCGGGCGACGTTTCGTGATTCGGGCGGCGAAACGGGGCATCCCGGTGGCGATCGTGAACCAGGGTCCGACCCGGGGCGACGGGCACGCCAGCGTGTGTGTCGACGCCCCGTTGGGCGCGTTGCTGCCGGAGTTGGCCGCCCGGGTCGCCGGCGACGCGGCGACGGTCGGGGTCTGAGCACCGCCGGGGGAGGACATCTGCCGGAAACACCGGCGCTGGTAGCGTTGTCCGTGCCGGTAACACCCACGTGGGAGAGACCGCCCGACAGCACGCAGGGCGGCGCCGAAGGGGCAAATCCTCCCCGGAACCTCTCAGGCAAAAGGACCTCGTGGGCAGGCACTGTGGAGCGCCCCCCGGGTGCGACAGAGGGGGAGGCCGACACGTCGACCTCGCCCCGGGAGTGCCCCTATGACCGTAGAGCAGTTCGCCACCCGTCACATCGGTCCCGGCCCCGACGATGAGCGTCGGATGTTGGAGGTCGTCGGCCACGGCTCGATCGACGAGCTGATGGACGCCGCGATCCCCGAGGTGATCCGCTGGCACGGCACCCTGGACCTGCCCGACCCGGCCACCGAGGCCGAGGCGATCGGCGAGCTGCGGGCCCTCGCGGCCCGTAACACCGTCGCCGTGTCCATGATCGGGTTGGGGTACCACGGCACGCACACCCCGGCGGTGATCCGCCGTAACGTGTTGGAGGACCCGGCCTGGTACACGGCGTACACGCCGTACCAGCCGGAGATCAGCCAGGGCCGCCTGGAGGCGCTGCTGAACTTCCAGACCATGGTCACCGACCTGACCGGCCTGACCACCGCGAACGCCTCCATGCTCGACGAGGGCACCGCCGCCGCGGAGGCGATGACCCTCGCCCGGCGGGCGTCCAAGAGCAAGAGCCCGGTGTACGTCGTGGACGCCGACGCGTTGCCGCAGACCATCGCGGTCATCACCAGCCGGGCCGAGCCACTCGGCATCGAGGTGCGGGTCGTCGACGTGGAGCGCGACGAGGTGCCGGCGGAGTTCTTCGGCCTGCACCTGCAGTACCCGGGGGCGTCCGGGGCGGTCCGTGACCACGCGGCGCTGGTCGAGGCCGCGCACGGTGTCGGCGCGCTCGTCACGGTGGCGGCGGACCTGTTGGCGTTGACGCTGCTGCGGGCACCGGGGGAGATCGGCGCGGACATCGCCGCCGGCACCACCCAGCGTTTCGGCGTACCGATGGGCTTCGGGGGGCCGCACGCCGGTTACCTGGCGGTGCGCGCGGGCCTGGAGCGGATGCTGCCCGGGCGCCTGGTCGGGGTGTCCCGCGACGCGGACGGCAACCCGGCGTACCGGTTGGCGTTGCAGACCCGCGAGCAGCACATCCGGCGGGAGAAGGCGACGAGCAACATCTGCACCGCGCAGGTGCTGCTCGCGGTGATGGCCGGCATGTACGCCGTCTACCACGGTCCGGACGGGCTGCGGGACATCGCGACGCGTACCCATGCCATGGCGGCGCGGCTCGCGGCCGGGTTGCGCGCCGGTGGCGTGGACGTCGCGGACGTCGCGTTCTTCGACACCGTCACCGCGACCGTGCCGGGCGGCGCGGCGCGGGTCGTCGCGGCGGCCGCGCAGCGGGGTGTGAACCTGCGGCTGGTCGACGCCGACCGGGTGGGGGTGTCGTGCGACGAGACGACCACCAACGCGCACCTGGCGCAGGTGTGGGAGGCGTTCGGGGTGCCCCACTTCGACGGAGCTGGCGTGGCGGACCTGCCGGTCGAGTTTCGTCGCACGACTGACTTCCTCACCCACCCGGTGTTCCGCAGCCACCACTCGGAGACGGCGATGCTGCGCTACCTGCGGCGGCTGTCGGACTTCGACTACGCCCTGGACCGGGGCATGATCCCGCTCGGGTCGTGCACGATGAAGCTGAACGCGACCACCGAGATGGAGCCGGTCAGCTGGGCCGAGTTCGCGAACATCCACCCGTTCGCGCCGGACGCGCAGACCGTCGGGTACCGGGAGATGATCGGTCAGCTGGAGTCGTGGCTGGCCGAGGTGACCGGCTACGACGCGGTGAGCGTGCAACCCAACGCCGGGTCGCAGGGTGAGCTGGCCGGGTTGCTGGCGATCCGCTCCTACCACGCCTCGCGCGGTGAGTCGCACCGCGACGTGTGTCTGATCCCGTCGTCGGCGCACGGCACGAACGCGGCGTCGGCGGTGATGGCCGGCATGCGGGTCGTCGTGGTGGCCTGCGACGACGACGGCAACGTCGACCTCGTCGACCTGGACGCGAAGATCGACAAGCACCGCGACGCGCTCGCCGGGATCATGGTGACGTACCCGTCGACGCACGGGGTGTACGAGACGGGCATCGCGTCGCTGTGCGCGAAGGTCCACGACGCCGGCGGTCAGGTGTACGTCGACGGGGCGAACCTCAATGCCCTGGTCGGGTTCGCGAGGCCCGGTAAGTTCGGCGCGGACGTGTCGCACCTGAACCTGCACAAGACGTTCTGCATCCCGCACGGCGGCGGCGGCCCCGGTGTCGGTCCGGTGGCGGTGCGCGCGCACCTGGCGCCGTTCCTGCCCGGCGACCCGCTGGGCGCGCACGCGGACTCCACGCCGGCGATCTCGGCGGCGAAGTACGGGTCGGCGGGCATCCTGCCGATCCCGTGGGCGTACCTGCGGATGATGGGCGCGCAGGGCCTGACCCGGGCCACCGGTGTGGCGGTCCTCGCCGCGAACTACGTGGCGGCGAGGCTGCGGGGGCACTTCCCGGTGCTGTACGCCGGCAACAAGGGCCTGGTGGCCCACGAGTGCATCCTCGACCTGCGACCGTTGACGAAGGCGACCGGCGTGACGGTGGACGACGTCGCGAAGCGGCTGATCGACTACGGCTTCCACGCGCCCACCATGTCGTTCCCGGTGGCGGGGACGCTGATGGTGGAGCCGACCGAGAGTGAGGACCTGGCCGAGCTGGACCGGTTCTGCGACGCGATGATCGCGATCCGGGCGGAGATCGAGCAGGTCGCGTCGGGGCAGTGGCCGGCGGGGGACAACCCCCTGGCCAACGCGCCGCACACCGCGGCGATGGTCAGCGGCGACGACTGGGCGCACGCGTACCCGCGGTCGGTGGGCGCGTACCCGGCCGGGGTGGACCGGGCCGGGAAGTACTGGCCGCCGGTGCGGCGCATCGACGGCGCGTACGGCGACCGGAACCTGGTCTGCTCGTGCCCGTCGCCGGAGGCGTTCGAGGACTGACAACGCCGCAGCCGGTCGAGACTGACGGCGGCGCGCCGGGGCGGGCGGTTACGGCCTGCCCCGGCAGCCGCTGCGACCTGGGCGGAGACGTCCCGTACCGGGGGACTAGCCTGGCCGACGGCGGCTAAACGGTAACGCTGGGTGGTCGATCAGGCCGCGAGGGCGTGGCGGGCGGGACCGCGGTGCGGCGCGATGCTGCTGCCGTCGGGAAGCAACTCGCCGGTGTCCTCGAAGACGATCACACCGTTGCAGAGCAGGCTCCAGCCCTGCTCACGGAAGCAGGCGAGGACCCGTGCGGCTTCCCGGTCGGTGGCTTCAGCGGAGGGGCAGGTCGGTTGGTGCTGGCACATCAGGGTCTCCGGACTGTGGGGGCACTGTGTCATGGTTCACATGACCAGTGACGCACAGTACCAAGCGAAAGTGTCCAGCATCGAGCAGGTGCCGGCCCGGCGCACACGAAATCCACTGAACGGATGAGGAAGGTCGGACCATACGGCGTGGAAACGCTCCCACAGGTGTACGCCGCGTCCAGCGGCCCGGCTGGGTTGGTCGATGTCCCCGCGGCACCCACCGCCTGCCGCCACACGCTCACCGAACGCGCCCGCCTGCAATGGCACCGCCGCGACGGCGGCGACCCGGCCGCCCTCGCCGAGGAATTCCTCGCCGCACACGGCCTGCCCCTGCACGACCTGACCCGACCCACCCCCACCCACCACCACACCGGCCCCTGCGGCGCCGCGCTCTACCTGTCCGCCGCCGCCGGCGCGCGCCTGGCCGGCGCACCCACCACCGCCCCCGAGCCCGCGCCCACCCTGCCCGACCTCACCGTCGTCGTCTACGACCACGGCCCCACCCGAACCACCCCACCAACCGCACCCACCCCCTGGTGGCTCGGCCCATGGACCGACAGCTGGACCCCCCACCAACACGCCGACGCCGTCACGTGCGTCCGCGCCGCCATCGGCCGCGGCGACGTCTACCAGACCAACCTCGTCGGACACGCCGCCGCCCCCTACACCGGCGACCCCCTACCCGCCCTGAAACGCCTCGGCGCACTCCCCGGCGCCCGCTACGGCGGCGTCCTCACCGGCGACGGCTGGGCCATCGGCTGCGCCTCCCCGGAAACCCTCATCGAGGTCACCGACGGACACCTGATCACCCGACCCATCAAAGGCACCCGCCCAGCCACCCCCGCCGGCCGCGCCGAACTGCTCGCCAGCGCCAAGGAACGCGCCGAACACATCATGATCGTCGACCTGGAACGCAACGACCTCGCCCGCATCGCCCGCACCGGCACCGTCACCGTCGACGACCTGTTCGCCGTACGCCGCTGGTGCGACCTGTGGCAGGCCGAATCGACAGTCCGCGCCGCCGCCGCCGACGGCCTCGGCCTCGCCGACCTGCTGCGCGCCACCTGCCCGGGCGGCTCCGTCACCGGCGCACCCAAACACGCCGCCCTCACCCAGATCAACACCCTCGAACCCGTCGGCCGCGGCGCCAGCATGGGCGCACTGGGCTGGGTCGCCCCCGGCCGCGTCGACCTCGGCCTGACCATCCGCACCGCCGTCGCCGACACCGAGTTGCTGCACACCTGGGCCGGCGGCGGCATCACCTGGGACAGCGACCCGGACGCCGAGGTCGCCGAAGCCGCCGCGAAGACCGCCCCGATCCGCGCCACCCTGGCCGGACGCCCCACCCGCCAGGACCGGCGATAAACTGCCCCCCATGACCATGCGGCCCATCCGGATCATCGGCGACCCCGTCCTGCGCACCGGATGCGAACCGGTCACCACCTTCGACGCCGAGCTGCGGGCCCTCGTCACCGACCTGATGGACACCCTCCTCGGCGCCCCCGGCCGCGCCGGCGTCGCCGCACCACAGATCGGCGTCAGCGCCCAGGTGTTCGTCTACGACGCCGACGGGCACCGCGGCCACCTCATCAACCCCACCCTGGAACTCTCCGACGACCTCCAGGACGACGACGAAGGCTGCCTGTCCATCCCCGGCCTGTACTTCCCGACCGTCCGGGCCCTGCACGCCACCGCCCACGGCGTCGACCAACACGGCGAACCACTGACCATCGCCGGCAGCGGCTTCCTCGCCCGCGCCCTGCAACACGAAACCGACCACCTGCGCGGCACCCTCTACGTCGACACCCTGGCCGGCGACACCCGCCGCCGCGCCCTGCGCGAGATCCGCGCCGGCCGCTTCGACTCACCCAGCCGCCGCGGCTGAAACGCTCACCGCCCAGCCGCCCGAGCCGTCAACATCCACTCGTCGTAGTCCGCGACCCGGGCGAAACCCACCCGCTCATACAGACGCACCGCCGCCACATTGTCGGCCTTCACGTTGAGCGTCACGTGCGCGACGGTCTCCCGCAGACGCGCACACAACGCCGCCACCACCGACGCGCCCAACCCCCGCCCCCGCCACCGCGGATGCGTCGTCACGTTACCCAACGCCGCCACCCGATACGTCGGCGAGAACACGTGCACCCCGGCCACCGCCACCAGCGCCCCGCCGTCGTAGATCCCCAGGTACTGCCCGGTCCGCAGCATCCGCTCGTCAAACCAGTTGCCGGGATACGCCAGCGCGTACAACTCCCGCACCTGCGGCAGGTCAGCCTCGCCGAGCACCACCCCCGCCGCCACCACCGCGTCCAACCGCGCCTCGTCGGTCAACGCCATCCGGTGATGCCGGCCACCGGACTCCCACCGAAACGACCCGGCCAGCGCACCGACCAGCCCGGGGGACAGGTGCGCGTACAGCCGGGCCGGCAGCACCGGCGCCAACTCCGCCAGCAACACCGCAAGCGCCTCCACGTCCCCCGGCGCGGCGAACGCCAACAACGTCGGCACATCGACGCCGTGATACAGCAACGCGACCTGCTCACCCCGACGGAACCACGACGTGTACGGCCAGAAGAAATCGTCCAGATCACCCAACTGGTAGGCGTGCAACACCGGGTCACGCCCCAACAACCGCGCCAACACCGCACGGTCGTGCTCTGCCCGCACCACCATCAGCGCGCCACCCACTGGTCGTGACCCAACTTCGCGACCAACGCCACCACCACCACCAACAACACCACCCGCACGAACCCCGAACCACGACGCAACGCCATCCGCGCCCCCAGCACCGCCCCGGCGATGTTGCACACCGCCATCGCCGCCCCCAGCAACCACCACACGTGCCCGGTCACCCCGAACACCACCAACGCACCCAGATTCGTCCCCGCGTTGACGACCTTCGCCATCGCCGAACCGTGCACGAAATCCGCGCCGACCAGCGCGGTGAACGCCAACACCAGGAACGTCCCCGTACCCGGACCGATCAACCCGTCGTACAGCGCGATACCCACCCCGGCCACCGCGATCACCGCCACCACCCGCACCGGAGTCCGCCGCTGCGGCAACGCCACCACCCCCAACCGGGGACGCACCAGCACGAACACCGCCACCGCCACCAGGACAACCAACACCACCGGCCGGTACGCCGACGCCGGCACCGCCCCGGCCAACGCCGCGCCCACGCCCGCACTCACCACCGCCAGCCCCGCCGCCGGCGCCACCACCCGCCAGTCCACCGCGGTCCGCCGCGCGTACGTCGCCGCCGCCGTGGCCGTACCGAAGATCGCCGCCAACTTGTTCGTCCCCAACGCGGTGGCCAGCGGCAACCCCGGCGCGGCGACCAGCAACGCCGGCAGCAGCAACAACCCACCACCACCGACCACGGCGTCGACCCACCCGGCCATCGCGGCGGCGGCCAGCAAAGTACTCAAAGACACGGCGTCCACGGGCGGCAATTCTCCCCACCACCCCCGCCCCGAACGCCACCCGAGTGGCAAGCCTCACCTGGTCAGCGACCCCGGGAACGCCGCAACCACACCCCCAACGCGCCAACCGCCACGAACACCAGCACAGAACACACCAACAGCTTCAGCACCCGGCCACCATGCCACGGCCACGTATGGTGCAGAAGTGCGCCTGGCCACCTTCAACCTGCTGCACGGACGATCCCTGACCGACGGGCTCGTCAACTCCGACCGCCTCACCGCCGCCATCGGCGCCCTCGACGCCGACGTGCTCGCCCTGCAGGAGGTCGACCGCGACCAACACCGCAGCGGCAAACTCGACCTCACCACCATCGCCGCCCACGCCCTCGACGCACCCCACCACCGCTTCGCCGCCGCCGTCGTCGGCACCCCCGGCGAACACTTCCGCCCCCTGCGCCACGAGGACGACGGACACGGCGAACCTTGCTACGGCATCGGCCTGATCAGCCGCCACCCCGTCCGCAGCTGGCACATCACCCGCCTCACACCAGCCCCCGTACGCTCCCCGATCTACGTGCCCGGCCCCGGCGGCGGCCTCATCCTCCTCCACGACGAACCCCGCGTCGTGCTCGCCGCCGTCCTGGACACCCCCCACGGCCCCCTCACCGTCGCCGCGACCCACCTGTCCTTCGTGCCCGGCTGGAACGCCCGCCAACTGCGCCAGACCGTGCGCGCCCTGCGCGCACTACCCGGCCCCCGCGTCCTGCTCGGCGACCTCAACCTGCCCGCCGGCGCGGCCCGGCTCATCTCCGGCTGGCACCCCCTGGGCCGCCGCCCCACCTACCCCGCCGGGCAGCCCCGCGTCCAACTCGACCACGTCCTCGCCGACCGGCACGCCCTCGACCAACTCCCACCGGTACGCGCCGTCACCACACCGGCGTCCACCATCTCCGACCACCGACCCCTGCTCATCGACCTCGGCTGAACCCGCCGGCCACCCGCCCGACAGTGCGTAGGTTGGAAACCACCGCCGCCACGGAGCTGACCATGAGCGACACACCCGACACCATCGTGCTCATCCACGGTTTCTGGGTCACCCCCCGCAGCTGGGAACACTGGGTCACCCACTACCAGGACAAGGGCCTACGGGTCCTCACCCCCACCTACCCCGGGTTGGAAGCCGAGGTCGAGGCGATCAACGCCGACCCGAGCCCCCTGGAGACACTCACCGCGCCGCAGATCATCGCCCACCTGTGCGCGGTGCTCGACGCACTGCCCACGCCACCGATCATCATCGGCCACTCCGCCGGCGGAGCGTTCACCCAGGTGCTCCTCGACCGCGGCTACGGCGCCTCGGCGGTCGTGCTCAACTCCGCACCCACCGAAGGCGTCACGGTGACCCCCTTCTCGCAGCTGCGCTCCACCTTCCCGGTGCTCCGCAACCCCGCCAACCGGCACCGGGCCGTCGGCTTCACCTTCGACCAGTGGAACTACGCGTTCACCAACACCTTCGACGAGCGCACCGCCCGCGCCCTCTACGAGCGCTACGCCATCCCCGCCGCCGGCGGCATCCTCTGGGACGGCGTCCTGGCCAACCTGCTGCCCGGCCCGCAGGACATCGCCGTCGACTACCACAACCAGCGGCGCGCCCCGCTGCTGTTCATCTCCGGCTCCGAAGACCACATCATGCCGCCCAGCGTGCAACACGCCAACGCCGCGCACTACCAGGGCGACACCATCACCGAGGTCGAACTCTTCGAGGGATACGCCCACCTGCTGCCCGCCCAGCACGGCTGGGAGCAGATCGCCGACCACGCCCTCGACTGGGCGCTACGACACGCCCGCTGACCGGCGCGCTCAACCCCGGTCCACCGCCACCAACGACGCCAACACCCGGTTGGTGCGGTTGGCCCGCACCGCGTCGCGCTGCTGCCCGGCCGTCACCTCGATGTACGTCTGCGACGACGCCAACGACGCGTGCCCCAACAACCGCATGATCTCCGCGGCGCTCGCCCCGTCCTCGGCCAGCCGGGTCGCGAACGTGTGCCGCAACGCGTGCAACCGCGCCCCCCGCGGCACCCGGTCCCCGATACCCGCCCGCCGATAACACGACTCCACCAGATACTGCAGCCCACCACGACGCAGCGGCTCACCGTGACGATCCACCAGCAACGCCGAGTCGGGGCGCACCGACCGCCCCCCGAAACGCCGCCTCCGACTGTCCAGATAGTCGGCCACCACCCGGTCCAGATCGGCCTCGATCGGCACCACCCGCGGTCGCCCGCCCTTGCCCGCCACCTCGATACGCCGCTCGCCCGGCCGACCCGCCAGCGACCCGACCCGCAGCGCCAGCAACTCCGACAGGCGCAGCCCGGCGCACAACGCCACCGCCAGCACCGCCACGTCGCGCTCCGGCCACGGGTCGCGCTGCCGACCGTCGTCGCGGGCGACCGACGCGAGCAGCACCTCGGGGGTGTCCGTGCCCCGCAGCGGCTTGGGCTGGGGGAGTAGCGCCCGAGGTCGTCCGACCGCCGGCATCGGGTTGCCCGCCAGCAGCCCCTCGGCCACCAGGAACGTGAAGAAACTGTTCCAGGTGGACCAGGCGCGGTGCACCGACGCGGCCGCCCGGGGAGCGGCGAACCGCGCGAAGGCCGCCCGCATCACCCGGGGGGAGAGGTCGGTGATCGACAGGTCGTCCAGGGGGAGGGGAGTGGCGGCGTCCTCAGCGATCAGCTCGCCCACCGTGTGCAGGTCCCGCCGGTACGCCGCCAGGGTGTGGGGGGAGGGCTTGCGGGTGGCTCGGGCGGTCAGGAACTCCTCGATCAGCACCCCGAGCGATTCGTCCTTTTTGTCATGCATAAGGGATATTATGCAGCATTTTCGTGTTACCGGGAAGAGGGGAGGAGGGGGAGCGATGCCCGAACCCAGGCGCTACGTCCTGACCGGAGCACCCGGCGCCGGCAAGAAAACCCTGCTGGAAGCACTGCGCCACCGGGGGCACGTCACCGTGCGGGAGGCGGCCACCGACGTCATCGCCGAGCGCCAGGCGCAGGGCCACGCCGAGCCGTGGAACGAGCCCGGATTCCTCGACGCGGTCGCCGCCCTCCAGCACCGCCGCCAGGCCGACGTCGACAGGCATGGGCCGGTGCAACTGCACGACCGGTCACCACTGTGCACCCTGGCGCTGGCCCGCTACCAGCGCAGACCGGCAGGCCCCGCGCTGCGAACCGAACTCGACCGGATCACGCGGCTGCGGACCTACCAGCGGCTGGTGTTCATGATCAGCCCGCTGGGCTTCATCCGACACACACCCGCACGCCAGATCAGCTACGCCGAATCGCTGACCTTCGCGCGCGTGCACAGACAGGTGTACGAAGAGTACGGACACCATCTGGTGGACGTCCCGGCCGGACCGCTGTGGAAGCGGGTCGCGGTGATCGAGAGGCACGTATCGTGGCCGACGTGACGTCGCCAGGCGCGAACTGCCCCACCTGCGGTCAGCCCCGCCTGCCGATCACCTACACCGAGCGCGACGACCACACCGGGCGGGCCTGCCCGCAGCGGCACCAGTGGCGGGCCGACGGGGATCCAGCAGCGGTGCCAGGCGCCGTCTCCGACGGTCACGACGATCGCGGCCCGGCGACAAGCGTGGAGTCCGTACGCACCAGCGACGGGCGGACCTGGCGGATCGGCACGGCCAGCGACGTCGGCTGGATCGCCGGCCACACCACACCAGGGCTCTCGGTGACCGCGGCGATCCCGCCGGTCTTCGCCGCGTACGCCACGTTCCATCCGCACGGCGGCGTCAGCCTCCAGACCCACGAACACGCCGTGGTCCGTGAACTGGCCGCGGCCACCCCGGACCAGCCTTGGTGGCTGGGCTACCTCGACACCGGCGCCCACGACGTCGTCTTCCCGTACGCGGCGAAGGTCTCCCTCTATGGAGGCTGGTCCTACGTGCTTGTCGAAGCCGGACCCGAGCAGGCGCTCACCTGGCGGACCGGTCACCTGCGCGGCGCCGGAGCGCTGCCCGACCTCTTCTTCCCGGCGGATCGGTCCTGGCTCGTCTCCGCCCTCTGGGACGACACCTGGACCGACGTCGGCGGTAGCGCGCCCGTGCTCGCGGCCCTGCGCCGCAGTCCGCTGGTCAACGCGCGCCTCGTCCGACCCGACGAGGACGCCTGCCCGCCGGGCCTGACCCGCGACTAGAGACGGCACCACAGCCGGCGCAGCGGACTCGGTTCCACCTCGTGGCGGTGCCTTGAGGCGCCAGTCGTGGTGCGGCATCTCGCTACCATGACCGGGTGGCCGCTACCTCTCGCCGGAAGCTGGTGTGGGCCGGATTTCTCCTCCTCGTCCTGACCTACGTCGTGTCGCTGATCACCACGAGTCTCGGCGCGGTATGGGCGGCCTGGTGGTCGGGCGAGTCCACCATGGACATGCGCCTGTGGTGGTGGCCGATGCTGTGCTGGAGTCGTGTGGGCAAGGGCATCCAGCTTGTGGCTGGACTCGTCGTGATACTCGACCTGATCGATCTGAAGCGGCTGGGGCGATCTGCGGCCCAACTCGACCGCAGAGGGCGCGATCTCAATCGCCGGGCGCCAATAGAAAGGCACCGTGCCAAGGTGTTCGGCGTTCGTGAAGAGCTCGCCAGGTGCGTCGTGGACCAGAAATACCTGGCGGCTCGAGGGGGCAAGACTCTGGACACCTCGTCGCTACGAGCCACGCCTAGCCTCACCGTTTCCGAGGAGACGGCAAACCTGGTCGGCGACGTCGACGTGGCCGACCTTCTGAGCAGGGTGCATGCCGAGGCTGCCGAGGAAGGTTGGCGCGGCGCGAACCTCCAGTGGCACGTCCGCGATCGCATCGACAGCTTCCTTGGCGAGCAGCTCGGTCCAGGTGAGCGGGGATGGTCGGGCGAGGTTGCCCACCAGTTTCAGGCGCGCAGCACCACCGTCGGACTGATCGGGTTGGTGGCAGCGATAGCTGTCAACGCAGCCGTGGTCACGGCCCTGCTCTCCACGACGCTCAGTGGATGGATATCCGTACCCGTCATGCTCGTCGTCTTGCTCGTGAGCGTTCCCCTCGGCGTGTCGCCGATGGACGATTGGCGTCTCAGCGGGTCCTTGCTGGCGGCTTGGCGCTCCGGCTGCGCCCGGATCTTGCGCCTCTTCGCCTGGGTGATCGGCATTGCCCGGCCGGGTCACGTGTTCCGTTGGGCGGCACTCTTCCTCTTCCTCGCGGGCATGCACTTCGACCTGTTGGCCTCCTGATGCCCGGAGGTGGCTAGCCGAGCACCCCAGGGGACCCTCAACCTGGTTCACTTTACATAATGTGCATTATCGAATGGACTGCTGGCGCAGCCACTCCTGGATGTGTGACCGCAGCGAGGCCGAATCCTCGCGCCGAGCGGGCTTCCAGCGCGTCCCGACCTTCACCCGCTAAGTGGTGGTCCTCGGCCCGAAGTTCACGATCGGGGCCGTCACCAAGCTTTGCGAGAACATCGCGTGCGCCGTCGGCTGCTCGCCCGATCCACGGCTATCGGGGTGGAGATCCGGAACAGCGACCGAGAGATCGTCGCCGTCGCGGATGTGCTGCGCTCCCCCAAGGTGCGGCGGGAGCGGCAGCCGCTCATCGTGGCCCCCGGCCGGGACATCTAGGGCGGCTACCTGGCGGCCAACCGCTTATGTGCCCCTGGGCGAGGGTGGGGGTAACTCCCAACCCGACTGGGAGGTAGCAGGATCGAGCAAGGTCCAGGAACCGTGAAAGCTCATCTCCATGACCACGCAGAAGATTTCCCGGTTCCATCGGGCTGCCCTGGCCCTCGTCGTTCCCGTCGCCGTGATAGCGGCAGTCGCCGGGTGTGGTGACTCGGCGGCGCCGAACGCCGCGCCCACGGCCAGTTCGGTAGCCACGGTTCCCTCGACCCCGACAAGCGCGGCCGGCCCGGCAGGTGCGGCCCCCGCAGCGGGCTTGCACATGATCGCCAACAACGGGCATCAGCTTGCTTTCCACGTCACGCCCGGAGGTTCTCCCACCATCGTGCTGGACGCCGGCGGTGGCGAGGACTCCTCGTACTGGGATGCCCTGGTGCCGCAGCTGTCGCAGGCCACCGGATCGCAGATCATCACCTACGACCGGGCCGGTCTGGGCGCCAGCGAGGAGGTGAAGGGCCCATGGGACCCCAAGGCCGCCGCCTCCGACCTGCAGGCCGGTCTGCGTGAACTCGGCGTCACCCAGAACGTGGTCCTCGCGGGCCACTCGCAGGCAGGAGAGGTGGCCCACTACTTCGTCCTCGCGAACCCCGGCGTTGTGTCCGGGGCGGTGCTCATCGATGCCAACGTGCCGCAATTCTTCACCGACACCCAGACCCAACGCCTCGTCGCGCTAACCACGCCGCAGATCGAAGAGCTCAAGAAGGCGCCGTCGACGAAGGCGAACCGCCAGCTCATCGCCACGGCCGACAACTTCGGTCCCACGCACCAGGCGTACCACAAGGTCTCCTGGCCCGACGGAGTTCCCGTCATCTATATCGTGTCGGACAAGACGCCCTTCGACGGATCTCCGCAGGATGTTCGGGCCTGGCGCGACGCGGCAGCGGCGTTCACCAAGGCGGGGCCCCACCGCACACTCGTCATCGCCGAGGGAAGCTCGCACGACGTTCCCCAGGACAAGCCCGCCCTGGTGCTCAAGGAAATCGAACAGATGACCGCCACCGTCAAGTAGAGGCCATCGGGTCGACGGCTGTCAGGACTGCGAGCCTCTGCCGATGAGCGGGGCAGCGCCGTAGGCGAGCGCGACAGGCCACACGGCCCGGATCCCGATGACGGTCGGGTGGTGGTCGAGATTCGGGGAGCGGGCCGGAACTGCGTACACGATGGGTAGCGTGTGTGCGGATGTCGATCGATCGCGCCGTCGATCGGTGCTGCGAGCCTCCGTGGACCACGGACGGACACCATGGTCGCTGGATCCCACGCGACGTGGGGGGACACCGACCGTGGGGATGTGCGGATCGCCGGCCAACATGAATCACCAGCCGGCGGTTCGGCACGATGCGCGATGAGGGAGTGAGATGACCGATAACAGCGGAACCGCCCTGTCCGGCGACTCCTCGCCCTCGCGGGAGGGCTCCGGGTCGGGTCGCGTCCCTCGCAGCGGTCCGGTTCCGCGCTCCGCGCTGGCCCAGCGGATGAGCCTGCTGGGTTGGTCGTTGGTGTTGCTGTTGGGCGCGGTCCTAGGTGCCGTGCTGGCCACACTCTGGATCACCTCGATATCGATCGTCGCGCTTGGCGTCGGAATCCCACTGACCCTGCTCGCGACCGTACTGGTGCGCTGGTTTGCCGACCTGCATCGCCAGTGGGCCGCCGACCGGCTCGGCGAACCGGTGCCCGCCCGGCCCTATCAGCCGACGCCGGACGCTGGGTGGCCGGTGCGGCTCTGGACGATCCTGCGCGACCCGGCGACGTGGCGGGACTGGATCTGGTTGGTGGTCAACTCGATCACCATTTGGTTGAGTTGCGGACTGTCGCTGCTGTTCTTCGTCTGCGGGGTCGTGTACCTGGCCTATCCGCTCATCTATCAGCTGACGCCTTCTCAGGTGTTCCGCACTCCGTTGGGCGAGGGCTTCCGGCTGCGCAGCGTCGCGCAGTCGTTCGGGCTGGTACCGCTCGGTCTGGTTTTCCTTCTGCTCTGGTACGTCACCGCGGTGCGCCTCGCGAACCTCAACGCTCGGGTGATCCGCGCTCTGCTCGGCCCCACCGAACAGGCGCGCCTGCGGGTCCGCGTCCAACAGTTGGCGACCTCGCGCGCTGAGACCGTCGACACCCAGGCCGGTGAGCTGCGCCGAATCGAACGCGACCTGCACGACGGCGCGCAGGCCCGGCTGGTGTCGCTGGGTATGAGCCTGGGCTTGGCCGAACAGTTATTGCCCAACGATCCGAAGGCCGTCCAGCAGTTGCTGGCCGAGGCCCGAGAGTCGACCTCCAGCGCCCTCACCGAGCTGCGCGAGTTGGTACGAGGCATCCATCCGCCGGTACTGGCCGACCGTGGCCTGGACGGCGCCCTCAAGGCCTTGGCCCTGGTCAATCCGATTCCGACCACGGTGGTGACCCGCCTACCCGGACGGCTGCCGGCCCCGATCGAGTCCGCGGCCTACTTCGCCGTCGCCGAGGCCTTGTCGAACGCCATCAAGCACGCCCAGGCCCGGCGGATCCGGATCACCGTGGAGTTCGCACCCGACCGGGGCGGCGCTGGCGGGGAACTGACGATGCTGGTGTCCGACGACGGCCGTGGGGGTGCTTCGATCGATTCCGGCACGGGCCTGCGTGGCATCGTCCGTCGCCTGGCGGCCTTCGACGGCACGCTGACCGTTGACAGCCCGCCGGGCGGACCTACCGAGGTGAGGATGTCGCTGCCGTGCGTATTGTGATAGCCGAGGACCTCGCCCTGCTCCGCGAGGGCCTGATCAGGATCCTGCGGGCCAATGCATTCGAGGTCGTGGAAGCCGTTGACAACGGCCCCGCGCTGATCCGGTCGCTGACGACGCACCGCCCCGACGTCGCCATCGTCGACGTGCGGTTGCCGCCGACCTTCACCGACGAGGGGCTGCGTTCCGCGATCGAGGCCCGCCGCCAGATTCCAGGGCTGCCCATCATGGTGCTCTCGCAGTATGTCGAGCAGGTCTACGCCAGGGAGCTGATGTCGGATCGCGCGGGCGCGGTGGGCTACCTGTTGAAGGACCGGGTTACGGACGTCGACCAATTCGTCGCCAGTGTCCGGCAGGTCGCTACCGGCAGCACCGTTATGGACCCCGACGTGGTGAGTGCGCTCCTCACCCACCGCTCCTCCGACCCTAAGCTTCTGGAGCTGAGCCCACGCGAGCATGAGGTCCTCACGCTGATGGCGCAGGGCCGCTCGAACGCTGCGATCGCCGCCCGGATGTTCGTCACCGAGAAAACCGTCAGCAACCACAGCAACAACATCTTCACCAAGCTCGGTCTCAAGCCCTCCGAGGACGACAACCGCCGCATCCTGGCGGTACTCGCCTACCTGGAAGGCTGAGTCCTTGACCTCTGCCCCACCATGGGTGCGACCGAGGGACTGCCGAGCAACAAGGGCCGGTGGGCGATGTGCAAGCCGTGGCGGCACGTCGTCAGTCTGGCGAGGTGCTACGGGGCGCGGCGCAGCCACTCCTGGGTGTGCGATCGCAGCACCGAGGCCTGCTCGTACGGCAGGTAGTGTCCGGCGGCGTCGACCACGGTGAAGGTGCCCCGTGGGTAGCGGTGCATCGCGCGGAACTGGTCGGCGTAGCCGACGACGCGGTCCTGGCGGCCGGTGAGCACGGTGACCGGGCCGTCGAAGATGACCTCCGCGGTCTCGTCGGGCAGCGCGTAGTCGGGACCGGACTGCAGCTTCTGTAGGAACGTCGCGTCGCCGGGGCCGCCGGATTCCATTGCCGCGAGCACCGTCGCGGCGACGGCTGGGGTGCGCTGGCCCAGGGCCGCGTCGAGGTGCGCGCGCAGGGCGGCGGGTGCGTCGTCGAGCCAGCCGGTGGGTGCGTCGAGCGGTGGCTCGTCGGGCAGGGTCCGCGTGTCGCGGGCGATGGTGACACCGGGACAGACGAGGAGCAGGCCGCGGACGAGTTCGGGTCGTTGACGGGCGATGCCGGCGGCCAGGTACGCGCCGTAGGAGGCGCCGGCCAGCAGGACCGGTGCGTCGACGTGGTCGTCGAGCCAGGCGCACACGCTGTCCAGTACCGCCTGGGACGTGGGTGCGCAGGTCGCGGGGGTGTCTCCGTGGCCGGGCAGGTCCAGGTAGGTCTCCCGCAGGTCGGCGCCGGCGAAGGCGGGGCCGAAGGCGGTGGCCGTGGCGGCGCGGCTCATGCTGAACATGGGCAGGCACACCACGTCCGGGCCGGTGCCCGGTGATCGTTTGTACGCCAGGTTCATGGCGGCAGTCCTCGCGTGTGGTGGTGGGCAGGAGACGCGGCACCAGCCTACAAACGGGCGTGCGCGGGCGTGGTGCGGTCTCTACAGTGATGCGCTCTGGGCCGGCGCGTGTGCACACGTGACCGGCGGAATCGTGTGTCACCACGGGGGAACACCTTGATGAGTACGTCTGTCCGTGTCGTGCTGGGCCTGGTCGCGACCGCTGGTCTCGTGGTGGGTTGCCAGCCTGCCACGAAGGAGAGCGCGGCGGGCGCCAGTCCGTCGGCGAGCGCAGCGACTTCGGTGAGCGCAGCGCCCAGCCCGACCGTCGACGTGGCGGCGAACAGCAAGCAGGTCTGCGCCAGCACTCTCGCGGTGGTCAAGAAGCACTACGTGGCGATGGCCGACGATGCGATCGCCGCCATCGACAAGCCGGTCAGTGCCAAGGAGGCGGGCGCGAAGGTCCGTGGTCACTACACGGCGCTTCTGGCGGATCTGCGGAAGGCGGCGCCGACCGCTGCCGACCCGCAGGTGCGCGCCGCGTTGGAGACCCTGGCCACCGGGGTTGAGAAGCACCTCGCCGGCCCGAAGGCCACCCAGGTCGAGGCGCCGGATCTCGACCCGTTGTTGACGGCGTTGGACACGGTCTGCGGTCGCTGACCGTCGTGGGCGCCGGGCCGTGTCGGTCGGCGCCCACGAACAGCGCGAGACGGGGTACGGCTCGATGTCGCGGCACCTGTGGTGCGGGTGCCTGGCTCCCCCGTTCCGGTGAGGTCGGGGTGGTCGGCGTCATTCGATCAGGTCCGGCGGGGCGTTACCCGCATCACATCGGGGCTGCAAACCGTCATCTGGGCTGTAACCCTTCTTCAGGGTAAGCGCCGTCGCTGTCGCCGACCTCACGTGCGCCGTTCGCGGGGGAATTCCGGGAGCGGGTCGCGCGGTTCTCCGTTCGGAAGATCAGGATCACATGATCGAATGGAAGTGCCATGCACATGCGCTCAGATGCGGTAGTGCTGTTCGGTGTCACTGGCGACCTCGTCTCGAAGAAGCTGTTTCCGGCGCTGTACGAGTTGACTCGGCGTGATCGCCTCGACGTTCCGGTGATCGGGGTGGCCCGCTCCCCCTGGGATGATGAGCAGCTCGTCACGATGGCCCGCAAGTCGGTAGCCGAGGCCAGCGACGAGGTGGACGACGAGACCTTCGACCGGCTGGCGCACCACCTTTCGATGATCTCCGGCGACTACGCGGACCCGGCCACGTACCAGCGGCTGGCCGAGCGTCTGCGGGGCGCGGAGCGGCCGGTCTTCTATTTGGCGATTCCGCCGGCGGTGTTCGGTTCGGTGGTCGAGGGTCTCGCGGCGGCTGGTCTGGCCGATCGGGGTCGGGTCATCGTGGAGAAGCCGTTCGGGCGTGATCTGGAGTCGTCGCGTGAGCTGGACCGCACGCTGCGGGGGGCCTTCGACCAGGAGCGGGTGTTCCGCATCGATCACTACCTCGGCAAGGAGGCCGTCGAGGGGTTGTACGCCTTCCGGTTCGCGAACCGGTTGTTCGAGCCGCTGTGGAACAACCAGCACATCGACAACATCCAGGTCACTCTGGCTGAGGGTTTCGGCACGCAGGGCCGCGCTGGTTTCTATGACACGGTGGGCGCGACTCGGGACGTGTTGCAGAACCACATCCTGCAGGTCGTCGCGTTGATCGCGATGGAGGCGCCCGACGGTGACGACGCTGCCGCGTTCCGGGAGGCGGAGGTGCGGGTGCTGCGGCAGATCGCGCCGTTGTCGCCGGAGTCCACGGTGCGGGGGCAGTACGCGGGTTATCGGGACGAGCGGGGTGTGGCGGCGGAGTCGAACACGGAGACGTTCGTGGCCACGCGGTTGACTGTCGACTCGCCCCGCTGGGCGGGTGTGCCCTTCTATCTGCGGACCGGTAAGTCCCTGCCGGGGACGGCGACGGAGGTTGTGGTCGAGTTCAAGCAGCCGCAGCGGTCGTTGATCCCGGCCGAGCGGGGCACGGTGACTGTCGCGAACCTGCTGCGGTTCCGGTTGGGTCGTGGTGACGGCATCACGATGTCGATCCAGGCGAAGAGCCCGGGTGCGGAAGTGGCGAGTCGTCCGGTGGATCTGTCTGTCGACTTCGGTGCGGCGCTCGGTCGTCGTCAGGAGGCGTACGAGCGGTTGCTCGACGACGCGATGAACGGGCAGCACCTGCGTTTCGCGCGGGCGGAGACGATCGAGCAGGAGTGGCGCATCGTGGAGCCGATCCTGGATCTGCCGGCGGCGGTGCAGTCGTACGACAGGGGCAGTTGGGGTCCGGCGGACGCCGACGCGTTGGTCGGTGGGTGGCATACCCCGGATCTGGGGTAGGGCGCGGTGCGGTTTCCGGTCAGTGGTGCTGATTGACCGCTCAGCTCAGCGTGGTGACCGTCCGGCGATGGTGAGGTTTGCCGCCTGCGTGTGGTGTGGGCACGTTGTGCGGGACGTCTCTCGTCCTCGTCGGAGAGGAAGCAGCGCATGCTTTCCGCACTCGATCGTCGGCACACCGTCGCGCCGCCCGGCTACAGCAGGTGGCTCATCCCCCCGGCGGCGTTGGCCATTCATCTCTGTATCGGTCAGGTCTATGCCACAAGCGTCTACAAGAACTCGCTGATCGCCCACTTCGACACGAGCCAGACCGCGATCGGGGTGATCTTCAGCATCGCGATCGTGATGTTGGGGTTGTCCGCCGCGGTCGCCGGGACCTGGGTGGAGTCGAACGGGCCGCGTAAGGCGATGTTCGTCTCGGCCTGTTTCTGGGCGGCCGGCTTCCTGGTGGGTTCGCTGGGTATCGCCACGAAGCAGTTGTGGTTGCTGTATCTGGGTTACGGGTTGCTCGGTGGTATCGGTCTGGGTATCGGTTACATCTCCCCCGTCTCCACGTTGATCAAGTGGTTCCCCGATCGGCCGGGTCTGGCCACCGGGTTGGCGATCATGGGGTTCGGTGGTGGGGCGATGGTCGCCTCTCCCCTGTCCCGGCAACTGCTGTCGTTCTACGACCCCGGCTACGACCCGGCGAACGCGGGCTCGACGGCGTCGGGCGGCGCGCTGGTGTGGTTGTTCGTGACGCTCGGCCTGGCCTACTTCGTGATCATGATGTTCGGGGTGGCGAACGTACGGGTGCCCGCGGAGGGCTGGCGCCCGGCCGGCTTCGATCCCGCGAGCGTGGCGGCGAAACCGCTTGTCACCACGGCGAACGTGTCGGCGGCCAACGCGGTGAAGACCCGCTCGTTCTGGCTGCTGTGGGTGGTGTTGTTCTGCAACGTGACCGCGGGCATCGGCATCCTGGAGCAGGCCAGTCCGATGATCCAGGACTTCTTCCGGGACAACGGCACGTCGGCGGTGTCGGTGGCGGCGGCCGGTGGGTTCGTGGGGCTGCTGTCGCTGTTCAACATGGCGGGTCGGTTCGTGTGGTCGTCGACCTCGGACGTCATCGGCCGCAAGCCGATCTATCTGGTGTACCTGGGTGTCGGCATGGTGCTGTACGCGCTGCTGGCGCTCGTCGGGCAGACCGCGACGGCGTTGTTCGTGCTGTTGGCGTGCGTGATCCTGTCGTTCTACGGGGGCGGGTTCGCCACGGTGCCGGCGTACCTGCGGGACCTGTTCGGGACGTTCCAGGTCGGGGCGATCCATGGCCGGTTGCTGACCGCGTGGTCGGCGGCGGGGATCGCGGGTCCGTTGATCGTCAACGGGTTCCTCGACGCGCAGGGCGAGCCGGGTTCGTTGACGGCGGCGGCGTACCGGCCGGCGCTGTTCACGATGGTGGGTGTGCTGGCTGTGGGCTTCGTGGCGAACCTGCTGGTGCGGCCGGTGCCGCAGCGCTACCACGAACCGGCACCGGAGCGTGGCGTGGATGAGGAGACGACGGTGGAGAGGAGTGCCACGCGATGAGTGACGACAGCCGTTCCGGGCAGCAGGCCCGGTTGTGGATCTCCTGGTTGGTGGTGGCGGTGCTGCTCGGTTACGGGGTGGTGCAGACCGTCATCACGGCGGCGAAGCTGTTCACGCAGTAAACCCGGTCCGGCGGTCTCCGACCACGAACGTGGTGCGGCGGTCTCCGACCACGAACGTGGTCCGGCGGTCTCTGCCCGCGCACGGGTGGTCAGAGACCGCCGGAGACCCGCAGGACCGTGCCGGTGGTGTACGAGGCGTCCGGGCCGAGCAGCCAGGCGATGGCGGCGGCGATCTCGTCGGGTTCGCCGGCGCGGCCCAGCGGGACGCGGCCGGCGGCGGTGTCGGCGCGGTCGGGTACGCCGGAGTCGGCGTGGATGTCGGTGCGCACGATGCCGGGTGCGACGGCGTTGACCCGGATGCCTTTTGGGGCGAGTTCCTTGGCCAGGCCGACGGTGAGGGTGTCGGTGGCGGCTTTCACGGCGGCGTAGTGCACGTACTCCCCCGGGCTGCCGAGGGTCGCGGCGGCGGAGGAGACGTTGACGATCGCGCCGCCGTCGGTGAGGCGGCGGGCGGCCTGCTGGGCGCAGAGGACGTAGCCGACGAGGTTGACGTCGACGACTCGGCGCAGGTCGTCGACGCGGAGGTCGGTGAAGGGTCCGATCGGGCTGGTGACGCCGGCGTTGTTGACCAGGCCGGTGAGGGGGCCGAGTTGGGCGGCCGCGTCGAAGAGGTGGTGTACCTGCTCGGGGTCGGTGGTGTCGGCGCGTACCGCGATGGCCTGTGCGCCGGCGGCGCGCAGGTCGGCCAGGACGGCGGTGGCGGCGGTCTCGTCGCGGCGGTAGCACAGCGCGATGTGGTGACCGGTGTGGGCGAGGCGGCGGGCGGTGGCCGCGCCGATGCCCCGGCCGCCGCCGGTGATGACGGTGACGGGTGCCACGGTGCCTCCCGGCGGGTGTGACGGCTGCGCGATGGTCGTGCCGACGCTACCGTGACCGGCGCGGGTTGGTCGTCGAGAGGAGCGTCACATGCGGCGGGCGTTGGTGCTCGGCGGGGGCGGGGTGACCGGGGTCGCCTGGGAGTTGGGGCTGCTGGCGGGGCTGACCGAACGGGGTGTGCCGGTCACCGACGCGGATCTGGTGGTGGGTACGTCGGCGGGGTCGATCGTCGGCGCGCAGGTGTGTTCCGGGTTGCCGGTGCAGCGGTTCTACGCCGAGCAGTTGGCGCCGCCGTCGCGTGAGCTGGCGGCGCGGCTGGGTGTGTCGGTGCTGGCGCGGCTGATCTGGGCCGGTGGGCGTAGCCGGGACGCGGTGCGTTCGCGGGCGCGGATCGGGGCGATGGCGGTGGCGGCGCGTACCCCGTCGGAGGCGTCGCAGCGGGCGGTGATCGAGGCCCGTCTGCCGCAGCGGGAGTGGCCGGCGCGGCGGCTGCTGGTCACGGCGGTGGACGCGTCGTCCGGGGAGTTCGTGGTGTTCGACCGCGACAGTGGGGTGTCCCTGGTGGAGGCGGTGGGCGCGAGTTGCGCGGTGCCGGGGGTGTGGCCGCCGGTGACGATCGGCGCGCGCCGGTTCGTCGACGGTGGGATGCGCTCGTCGGTGAACGCGGATCTGGCGGCGGACGCGAGGGCGGTGCTGATGCTCGCGCCGACGTCGGCGTCGTTCGGGCCGATGCCGCGGCTGTCGGCGCAGGTGGCCGGGTTGCGGGCGGCCGGGTCGCGGGTGGTGGTGGTGACGCCGGACGCGGCGGCGCGTGCGGCGATCGGCCGCAATGTGCTGGACCCGGCGCGGCGGGCGGGCGCGGCGCGGGCCGGGCGGGCCCAGGCCGACGTGGTGGGCGACGAGGTGGCGGCGCTCTGGGTGTGATCGCTTACGCTCTGCGCGCGGTCGATCAGACGATGGAGGTGCGCGGTGGCGGGTGTGGGTGTCGGCGACGAGGTGCGGGATTTCGAGCTGCCGGATGAGACGGGCACGCCCCGGCGGTTGTCGGAGTTCCTGGCGGCGGGGCCGGTGGTGCTGTTCTTCTACCCGGCGGCGATGACCCGGGGGTGCACGGCGGAGAGCTGTCACTTCCGCGACCTCGCGGCGGAGTTCACGGCGCTGGGCGCGACGCGGGTGGGCATCAGCCGCGACCCGGTGGCGAAGCAGGCCGAGTTCTCGAAGCTGCACGGCTTCGACTATCCGTTGCTGTCGGACGTCGACGGTGCGGTGGCGCAGCAGTTCGGGGTCAAGCGGCGGGTGCCGTTGGGGCCGTTGAGCATGAAGCGGATGACGTTCGTGATCGGGGTCGACCGGCGGGTCGTCGAGGTGATCCACAGCGAGGTCAGCATGAACGAGCACGCGGACCGGGCGCTGCGGGCGTTGGGCGGCTGAGCGGGGTGTGAGCCCCGTGCGGCGGGTGTCGCAGCCGGCTGGTATCAAGACAGCAATCAAACAGGTGTACGGAAGAGGGTTGTGATGGATGCCGGCCAGGGTTTGTCCACTAGCGAGGTGCAGAGCATCCGGGAGGCGTTGGCGGCCGGGCGTAAGCCGCGGGTGGTGTTCACCGCGGCGGCGGGTCAGATCGCCGGTCAGGTCGGTCAGGTGATCGAGCTGACCGATCCCGAGGTGTCCGACGAGTTCGTGGTGGTGCGGTTCGGTCGGGACGAGTTGCCGTTCTCCCCCGCCGACCTGGCGGTGGCGCCCAAGGGTGTGACGCGTCGGGTGGTGGAGCCGGAGCCGGAGCCCGAGGCGCCGGCGGTGGCGGCGCCGGAGTTCGTGTTGGACACGCCGCGGGTGCCCGCGCAGCGACTGGAGGAGCCGAAGGTGGAGCAGACGGAGAAGCCGCCGGCGCGGCGGGCGGTCAAGGCCGTCAAGCCGAAGGGTCCCGCGGGTCTCACCGTGACGTTGGCGTACGCCGATGGTGAGTGGACCGTCGCCGCGCAGCAGGGCAGCAAGGCATTGGCGAAGCCGTACGTGGTGAAGCCGGCGGAGGCGTTGAAGATGGTGGCTCTGGTCGACGTGCCGGGGGTGCAGGAGGCGGTGGAGCAGATCCTGGGCACCGAGCGGGCCGAGGCGGAGCAGCAGGCGGACAAGCTGCGCGCGGAGCTGGCCGAGATCGAGGCCCGGTTGGCGGAGTTGCGCGAGGCCCGCTGAGCGTGTTCAGCGCCGGGTGTGGTGGTCCAGCAGCCGGGTGAGCAGGTGGGTCAGCTGGTCGCGTTCGGTGGCGGACAGCGGGGCGAGCAGGTCGCGTTGGACGCGGTCGAGGGTGTCGCCCAGCCGGTGGGCCTCGTCGGCGCCGGTGGTGGTGAGGCTGATGACGTTGCGGCGGCGGTCGGCCGGGTCGGGGGCGCGGACGACGAGTCCCCGACCGGCCAGGTCGTTGATGGCGGCGACGACGTCGCTGCGGTCGATGCCGCAGCGGCGGCCGAGGTCGGCCTGGCTGGCGGGGCCGTCCTCGGCGAGCGCGGTGAGCAGCCGGTAGTGGTAGCCGCGCAGGTCGTGTGCGGCGAAGCCGTCGGTGAGCAGGCGGGTGGCGTGGCTGGCGGTCTGGTTGAGCAGCCAGGTCGGGGTGGTGCGCAGCCCGGCGGGTGACTGCGGGGCGGTGGCGTCCATGGGCGGCAGCCTAACAGGAATCGTTGGCGCGACCCACGATCGACTGTTACGTTGGCCTCGCCAACGTTGGTCCAGCCAATGTATTTCAGGAGGCGTCATGTCCACCACTCCCACCCTCAACGGCCAGTCCATCGGCCAGGCCCACTACGCCACCCGGGCACTGCTCGAACGGGCCGTCGCGCCCCTCGGCGTCAACTTCGGCCAGGTCCTCGCGCTCAACGTCCTCGCCGCCGGCCCCGTCGCGCCGGCGCAGCTCGTGCGTCGGATCACCAGCACCCTCAAGGTCGACGAACCGGCCGTGTACGAGGTGATCGCCAGCCTCACCGACGCCGACCTCGCGCACCTCGACGAGGCGTCCCTGCGGCTCACCGACACCGGTCACGCCACGCAGGCCCGCGTCGCCGACGCCGTAGCGGGAATCACCGCCCGGCTGTACGCGGACATCCCCACCGACGAGGCCAGCATCGCGGCAGGGGTGCTCACCCTCGTCACCCAACGCGCGAACGCCGAACTGGCGGCGATCCCGGCTTGACCGGGCGGCCGGCACCCAGCCCGTGGGGTGCCGGCCGCCTGAACCACCTACCGCGTCGGGCGTTGCCCGAGCTGCGACACCACGGCCCGTTGCAGCACGGCGGTCGTGCCCAGCACCGTCCCGGGCGGCCCGTCGGCGGTCTCCGCCACGAGATAGCTGCGCTCACCGAGGTAGTCGAACGTCCGCTCATCGAAGATCCACTCGTCGCGGCGGCTGCGCTCGGTGTGGGCGACGGCTATTCCCCGCCGCCCGGCCGCGTCGGTGACCCCGCGCACCACCTCGACCCCGGGGATCTTCGCCGCGGCCCGGTAGAGCGCGGCGCTCGTGCGCGGCGGCACCAACGACTCGCGCAGGATGTCACCGATCGCGGTGAACGCCGCACCGTCGTGGCTGGTGCCCCGACCCCGATCCTCGCGTTCGGCGTACAGCTCCGTCAGCAGGGCGTCCGGGTCGTCGGGCAGGTCGACGAGCGCGGCGTTCGGGGTCACGTCCGTGAGCGTCACGCTCTCCGGAATCACGCCGACGATCGGCGCGTCGAAGAACGGCTGCCGCAGCAGACCGTCACCCCGTTCGTCGCGGGGGATCCAGATCTCCCGCTCGTGCACCGGGCGCAGCCGCGCCGGGCCGTCACCGAGTTCGGCGAAGGCGCCCCGGCTCTTGATGTAGACGTAGCCGCCCTCGCCGGGCGGTGGCACCGGCTTGTCGGCGGCGGCCACGGCCATCCGGTTGAGCAACAGCGTCGCGCCGACGCGTTCGCCCTGCACGACCGGGACGACAAGGGGAGCGCTGCGCGGCGCCCACGGCTGGGCGACCACCCCGACCGCGACCACGACGGCCAGCGCCGCCGCCGCCGGCACGAGCACCCGGACCCGCCGGGGCCGCCGTGCCGGCCGCCGGACCTCGGCCAGCAGATGATGCCGCAGTGCCTGTCGGCGCAGCGCCGGCAGGGCCGGCACGGGCGGGGCGGAGGTCTCTCTCATCGGTACTCTCCCTGCTCGACGGGGGTCATCCGGGTGCCGGTCAACTCCTGCTGCGCCAGCGCCCGCAGCCGGGTGCGGGCCCGCGACAGCCGGGAGCGCACGGTCCCGACGGGTACGCCCAGCGCCTCGGCCGCCGCCGCGTAGTCCAGGTGCGACCACACGCAGAGCAGGAACACCTCGCGGTCGGCGCGGCGCAGCGCCCGCAGTCCCGCCAGGGCGGCGGCCACCTGGTCGGCGTCGTACAACCGGTTGACGACCTCGTCGGCGAAGTCCGGGACGACGTCGCGTACCGGCAGCCGCCGTAACGCCTCCCGGTGCCGGCGCGCCGCCCGACGGCGATTGCGCAGCACGTTCGTCGCGATGCCGAGCAGCCACGGGCGCAGACTGTCCCCGTCCGGGCGCAGGGATCCGCGGATCCGCCACGCCTCGAGGAAGGTCAGCGACACCACGTCCTCGGCGTGCGCCGGGTCGCCTCCGCTCCACAGCGCATGTCGATGGATCGCGTCGGCGTGCTCGTCGAAGAGCTCACCCAACGCCTCGGAGTCTCCGGCCCGGATCCGGGCCCGCATCTCGGCTGTCACACCTGTATCTGTCCGCTGCGACGGTTGAGTTCCCACGTCCGGTGCGCGAATCCACCGGCACCCGGGCGACGCCGGTCAGAAGTAGTCGAGCAACTGCGCCGGGCCGCCGGCGCCCAGCAGGTCGAGCGCGGCCGGGTCGGCACCCGGGCTGTGGTGCAGCAGGCCGGCCTGCGCGACCGATCGGGCCTGCGCCGCCCCGGCGTACAGCAGGGCGAAACCGCGCACGTCCAACCGCAGGTCGGCCTCGCCACCGACCCGGGTCAGCTCGGCCGCGCCGTCGGTGACGGTCAGCCGCCACGTGCCGGTGTTCCAGTCGGCGAGCGCGTCGGTGAGGGTGAAGTCGACGACACCCCGGGCGTGGGCGGGCCACCCCCGCGCGCTCACCGCGCGGGCGACGTCGACCGGCCGGTGCATCCACAGGTCCCGCTCGTGGTCGCGCGCCGCCTCCAACGGCAGGACGGTGCTGACCGCGTCACCGTCGAGGGGGCACAGCCGTACCGTCGGGGCGACGCTGGCCCAGCTGGCGAGGACTCCGACGAGTTCCCGGGCGGCCTCGGCGGTGACGGCCAGGGCCTCGTCGACGGTGAGGACCGAGTCGGCGCCGTAGCCTCGGCCCCGCTGCCAGGTGGCGTACCCGACCAGGTCGCCGTCGTCCTCGACGAGGGTGAGACCGTCGCCGGGCAGGCCCCGGTCGGCGGCGAAGAAGTCGAACAGCTCACCCCGGCGGGTCAGCATGCCGTTGCGGTGCCGGGCGACCCGCTCGTAGAGGTCGGCGACGGCCGGCAGGTCGGCCGGTGTGCCGGCCCGCACGGTCACCTCCGGGCTGGGTCGGTGCCGGGGCAGCGCGGCGGTGGCCAGATCGACGGTACGCAGCACGCCGGCGGCCTCCCACCCGCAGGCCCGGTACGGGGCGGCGACGGTCGGGTAGAGCGCGCTGACCGCCGCTCCCCGCTCCCGGGCGCCGCGCAGCAGGGCGGTGAGCAGGGCACGGGCCACGCCCCGGCCCCGGGTCTCGGGGGCGACCGCCACCCCGGCGACGTCGGCGGCCGGCACCGCCCGGCCCGACCACCACTGGTCGTGGTGCCGGTCGACGGCCTTGCCGACGAGCCGACCGCTGTCGTCGAACGCGCCGTAGCGGGTCATGCCGGCGGGCGTGACGGTGGCGTGCGCGGGGGGCTGCGGGTCGGAGCCGAACGCGAATCGACCCAACTCCCAGGCGGCGTCGAGGTCGTCGGCGGCGAGTTCACGAACGTGCACGGGCTCGGGCATCGGCACACCCTAGCGGGGCGGATACGCGCCGACCGCCGATTTTCGAACAGGTGCGAGGGCGCCCCCATTCTCCCGGCCGGACACGCTCAGTGCTGCGGGATGTTGGCCACGCCGATGCGCTTGCGGAACACCCAGTACGTCCAGGCCTGGTACGCGAGCACGACCGGGGTGAAGATCACCGCCACCCAGGTCATGATCTTCAGGGTGTACGGGGTGGCGGCGGCGTTGGTGGCTGTCAGCGTGCCGGCCGCGTCCAGGGTGGAGGGCAGCACGTTCGGGAACAGCGCCGCGAACAGGGTCGCCACGGCCAGGCCGATCGCCACGGCGGTGCCGGTGAACGCCCAGCCCTCTCGGCGTACCCGGGCGGCGGCCAGGCCACCGAGCAGGGCGAGGGCCGCGCCGACGGCGAGCACGACGGCCGCCGTGCTGGAGCGGATGCTCAACGTCCAGGTCAGGAACGCGACCGCGAGCACGGCGGCGCCGACGCCCAGGCGCACCGCGAGCGCGCCCGCGCGCTCACGGATGTCGCCGGTGGTTTTGAGGGCGAGGAACACCGCGCCGTGGGTTGCGAACAGCGCGAGGGTGGTCGCGCCACCGAGCAGGGCGTACGGGTTGAGCAGGTCCACGAGCCCACCGACGTACTCGTGGTCGCCGTCCAGCGGGACCCCGCGCAGGATGTTGGCGAAGACGACGCCCCACAGGATCGCCGGCAGCAGCGAGCCGACCACGATCGCCGCGTCCCACCGGCGTTTCCAGGACGCCTCGGGGCGCTTGTGTCGGTACTCGAAGGCCACGCCCCGGGCGATCAGGGCCAGCAGGATCAGCAGCAGCGGCAGGTAGAAGCCGGAGAACAGGGTGGCGTACCACTCGGGGAAGGAGGCGAACATGGCACCGGCGGCGGTGATCAGCCAGACCTCGTTGCCGTCCCAGACCGGGCCGATGGTGTTGATCAGGACGCGGCGCTCGCGGTCGTCGCGGCCGAGGACGGGCAGCAGCATGCCGACGCCGAAGTCGAAGCCCTCCAGGATGAAGTACCCGGTGAACAGCACGGCGACGAGGAGAAACCAGATGGTGGTCAGTTCCACGATGAGCTCCGTCCGGGATCAGTAGGCGAAGGCGAGCGGGCGCTCGGCGTCGTCGGTGTCGTCGGCGGGCGGCTGTTCGCTGACGTCCGGCACGCCGGCCTTGGCGTAGCGCAGCAGCAGCTTCACCTCGATCACGGCGAGGGTGGCGTAGATGAGCGTGAAGGCGGTGAACGAGGTGAGCACCTCGGCCAGCGACACGCTGCGCGACACCCCGTTGCGGGTGAGCATCTCGCCGAAGACGATCCACGGCTGGCGGCCCATCTCGGTGAAGATCCAGCCGAAGGAGTTGGCCAGCAACGGCAGCACCGGCATGGCCAGCCCGGCGCGCAGCAGCCACCTGCTGCTCGGGGTGCGGCCCCTGCGCTGGCTCCACAGCACCAGCAGGGCGATCGCGCCGGCGGCCAACCCAAAGGTGATCATGAAGCGGAAGCTCCAGTAGGTGACCGGGATGATCGGGGTGTAGCTGCCCGCGCCGTACTGGGTGGCGTACTGGGCCTGCAGGTCGTCGATGCCGCGGACGGTGCCGTGCGGGTCGCCGGTGCCCAGGAACGACAGCAGGTACGGGATCTTGAGGGCGAACACCTCGCGGCTGCCGTCGAGGCTGCCGATGGTGAGCACGGAGAACGAGGCGGGGCTCTCGGTGGTGTAGAGGCCCTCGGCGGCGGCCATCTTCATCGGCTGCACGTCCGTCATGATCTTGCCTTGGATGTCGCCGGTGAACAGCACGGCGGCGGACGCGACCAGGACCACCCAGGAGCCGAACCTGGTGGCGAAGCGGTAGGCGTCGGTGTCGGCGGAGCCGCGGTTGCGGATCACGTGCCACAGGCCGACCGCGACGATCAGCGACCCGGCGACCAGGAACGAGCCGGCCAGGGTGTGCGGGAAGGTGATCAGGGCGACCTTGTTGGTCAGCACGGCCGGGAAGTCGGTCAGCTCGGCGCGCCCGCTGTCGGGGTTGATGCGGAAGCCGACCGGGTTCTGCATGAACGAGTTCGCCGCGAGGATGAAGTACGCGGACAGGTTCGTGCCGATCGCGGCGGCCCAGATGCTGGCCAGGTGCGCCCGCTTGGGCAACCGGTCCCAGCCGAAGATCCACAGGCCGATGAACGTCGATTCGAGGAAGAACGCGACGAGCGCCTCGATGGCCAGGGGTGCGCCGAAGATGTCGCCGACGAAGCGGGAGTAGTCGCTCCAGTTCATACCGAACTGGAATTCCTGCACGATCCCGGTGACCACACCCATGGCGAAGTTGATCAGGAAGAGCTTGCCGTAGAACTTGGTGAGTTTCAGGTAGCGCTCGTTGCCGGTGCGGTGCCACATCGTCTGCAGGATGGCGACCAGCACGGACAGGCCGATGGTCAGCGGCACGAAGAGGAAGTGGTAGACGGTGGTGACACCGAACTGCCAGCGGGCAACGTCCAACGCGTCCACCTGAAACCCCCAGCTACTCATACTACGAGACGTAGTAAATACTACTGCTCGTCGTAGACGCTCGGCTGACCCGCACCCACCCCGTGCCCATGACCCTGATCACCCCGACCCGACCTCGCGATCACCCCACCGCGTGCGACGATGGCGCGCTGATGAACACCTCCACCTGGCAGCCGCCGCTGATCTGGCGCGCAGCCCTCCTCCTGGCCCGGGGCTTGGTCGGCCTGCTCGCCCGCCTCGACGTCACCGGCGACGTCCCGGCGCACCTGCGGCGCGGCCCGCTGGTGCTGACCGCCAACCACATCAGCCCGTTCGACCCCCTCGTCATGGCCGCCGCCTGCCAGACCCGCGGCATCGCCCCCCGAATCATGGCGACCGCCGGGCTGTTCCGCGTGCCGGTGCTCGGCGCCGCCATGCGCCATGCCGGGCACATCCGGGTCGACCGGGGCACCAGCGCCGTCCACCGGGCACTCGACGACGCGGCCAGCGCCGTCGCCAGCGGGTCGGTGATCCTCATCTACCCCGAGGGTCGCATCGGCCTGGACCCCGGCATGTGGCCCGAACGCGGCAAGACCGGTGCCGCCCGACTCGCCCTGGCCTGTGGTGCCCCGGTCGTGCCGATCGCCCAGTGGGGCGCCCACGAGGTGCTGCCCTACCAGGCGCCCCGCGGAATGCTGCGCGGCGTCGCCCACGCGCTGTGGCGCCGCCCGGTGATCCGGGTGCACTTCGGCGCGCCCGTCGACCTGGGCGAGACGAACACCGCCACTCCCGGCGCCGCCCGCCGCGCCACCGACCGGATCATCGACGCGCTCACCGACACCCTCGCCCCGCTGCGCCCCGACGAACCGGACCTGCCCCGCCACGTCGATCCCAGCCGCCCCGCCGACACCAGCCGCGCCCACCGTCGGTTGAGCTGACGGACCGGGCGGGGTGCCGTGCTCGACTCGGCTGCCCGGAAACCGGGGCACACCTGCACCCCCAGACACCCCGACCTGCGGGAAACCGCGTCGATCACCACGAGAGGGAAGACCATGAGCGAGCAGACCGTGCTGATCACCGGAACGTCCACCGGCATCGGGCTGGAGATCGCGCTGGGCTGCGCGCGGGCCGGCTGGCGGACCGTCGCCACCATGCGCGACGTCACGCGCGCCGACCGGCTGCGCGACGCCGCCGAGGCCGCCGGGGTCGCCGACCTGATCGACGTACGCCGACTCGACGTCACCGACCCGGACGCGGTCACCGGCTGCGTCGAGGACGTGATCGGCGCGTACGGCCGGCTCGACGCGGTAATCAACAACGCCGGCGCCGGGCACGTGGGCACCCTGGAACAGGACAGCGTCGACGACGTCCGGGCCGTGATGGAGGTCAACTTCTTCGGCGTCCTGCACGTCAGCCGCGCAGCCCTGCCCCACCTGCGGGCCAGCCGGGGCCGACTGGTCACCGTCTCCAGCGTCGGCGGGATCGTCGGGCAGCCGTTCAACGAGGCGTACTGCGCGGCGAAGTTCGCCGTCGAGGGGTACCTGGAATCCCTCGCCCCGCTCGCCGCGACCACCGGCGTACGCGTCACCCTCGTCGAGCCGGGCGCGGTGGCCAGCGAGTTCGTCACCAACATCGCCATCGACGCCGACGCCGCCATCGCCGCCGCCGGGGTGTACGGGCCGGCGCTGCGCGCGTACCTGGCCCGCACCGGGCAGGCGTTCGCCGCCGCGCAGTCCCCCGCCGACGCCGCGGCGGCGGTGCTCGCCGTGCTGAGCGACCCGGCACCGCCGGTGCGGGTGCAGACCTCCGACGGCGCCCGGCAGTTCGTCGGCGTCAAGCTCGCCGACCTCGACGGCGCCGCGGTCGCCCGGATGACCGGCGCCTGGCTCACCTGAGCGGGCGACAGCCGGCCACCCCGGAGACCACCGTCGGCCCGCGGAGGCCGGCCTGGGGGAAATCCCCCGGTGCGAGATTGCTGCCAGCCGGCTTCTGCCCGGACAACCGCGCGCCTAGCGTGATCTTCCGTGAGCGGGAGGCGGGGTGGACGGATGACGGGCATGGGCCAACAGGTGCGCACGCCGGCCGCGGACCCGCCGCCGGACGACCGGAGGCGGGGCAGGCGCCCGTGGCGGGACGCCCACGCGCCGGCTGTGGCCCCGTTCCACAAGCCTGCGGGCCGCGAGCTGGTGTTCTGCGTCGCCGGGCTGCCGTTCATCGTGCTCAACCCGGTGGCACTCTTCGTTGGCGCGGTGGACCTGAGCTGGTTGGTCCGCAATGGCGGACGGGACAACCCCACCCCGACTGATCTGGCCATCGCCGTTGTCAGCGTGGGATTGCTGCTCGTGCTGCTGGTGTCGACGACGGCGGCCCGCCGGCTGGGCGCACTGCACCGCACGCTCGCGACCCGTCTGCTCGGGGTCCGGGTCGCGGCACCGCCTCCGGTACGCGTGAGCCCCGCCGGTCGGGCCTGGCCCGGCTTCCGCGACGGGGCCGGTTGGCGGGTCGTCGGGTATCTGCTGGCCAAGGTGCCGGCCAGCCTGGTCGAGCTGTACGCCGTGTTCTTCTGGATCGGGGGTCTGGTCAACCTGAGCTACCCGCTGCTGTGGGGGGCGTTCCGCAACCACCCGCCGGGGGTTCGGCTGGACCCGGTGCCGGTGTTCACGCCGTTCGGGTTGTTCGGCGACGGTACGTTCCGCGTCGCGACCCTCGGCGGCACGTTCGCCGCCACCGCGGCGGGAGCGGCGATGCTGCTGGCCGCGCCGTGGGTGACCAGAGCCGTCACGTCCGCCGACGCCTGGCTGATCCGAGGTCTGCTCGGCCCGGGGCGGCTGGCGCAACGGGTCCACGAGCTGGAGCTGAGCCGGGCATCCGCCGTGGACGATTCCGCCGCCCTGCTGCGCCGGCTCGAACGCGACCTGCACGACGGCGCGCAGATCCGGCTGGCCACACTGGCCATGAACCTCGGTATGGCCCGCCGCAAGCTCGGCGACGGCGACGAGGTCGCGGATGCCGCCGCCGTCCGCGAGTTGGTCGACGCCGCGCTGCGCGGCGCCAAGGACGCGCTTGGCGACCTGCGCGCTCTGACCCGCGGGATCCACCCGCCGGTGCTCGACAACGGGCTGCCCGACGCCCTCGCCTCGCTGGCCGCCGACAGTGCGATCCCCGTCGAGCTGGAGATCGGCATCCCGGTCCGGCCCACCCCCGCGATCGAGAGCATCACGTACTTCTGCGCCGCCGAACTGCTGGCCAACGCCGCCAAGCACAGTTTCGCGAACACCATCGCCCTGCGGGTGACCGGCGGGCAGGGAGTGCTGCGGCTCAGCGTCGCCGATGACGGCACCGGCGGCGCCGACCCGACCCGGGGCACCGGCCTGTCCGGGCTGGCGCAACGGGTCGCCGTGGTCGACGGCACGCTGAGCATCGCGAGCCCGCACGGCGGCCCGACGATCATCACCGTCGACCTTCCGCTGCGCGCATGAGGGTGCGCGTGGTGATCGCCGAGGACGCCGCCCTGTTCCGGGCGGGGCTCACCCGCCTGATCGAGGACCACGGCCACCAGGTGTGCGCCGCCGTGGGCGACGGCGACACGCTGCTGGCCGCGGTGACCGAGCATCAGCCCGACGTCGTGGTGGCCGACATCCGGATGCCGCCCACGCACACCGACGAAGGGCTGCGCGCCGCACTCGAGATCCGCCGCCAGCACCCCCGCACGGGCGTCCTGGTGCTCTCGCAGCACATCGAGACCACGTACACGGCCCGGCTCCTACAGGGCAACGCGGCGGGCGTCGGGTACCTGCTGAAGGAACGGGTGGCCGACGTCGCGGAGTTCGCCGACGCGCTACGGCGGGTCGCCACGGGCGGCACGGCGCTCGACCCGGAGGTGGTCGGTCACCTGCTGCGCGTCAGCCGCAAAGCCGGTGGCGTGGCGGCGTTAACCCCACGCGAGCGCCACGTGCTCGCACTGATGGCGGAAGGGCGCTCCAACGCCGGCGTCGCCGACGCGCTCACGGTGACCGGCGGAACCGTGGAGAAGCACGTCGCGAGCATCTTCGACAAGCTGGGATTACCACCGGACGAGGCCGACAACCGCCGTGTCCTCGCGGTCCTGCGCCACCTGAGTTCGTAGGTCCCGCACCGCCACGCGCTGGGGGCTATCCCCCACGTCGACGTTGGGGGTTTCCGGTTGGTGCGGACATCGAGGCTTTTCGTAGCGTTTGGGGGCAGACGTTGTCCCGAGGGGAGCCTTCAGATGAGCGTGGTTTTCGCAGGACGGAAGACGGTGCGGTGGCGCGGCGCCATGACGGCCGCGACCGTGGCGGCAGTGCTGGCCACCACGGTCGGCCCGGCCGGCGGGTCGGCCGCACCGCCCACCCCGGGTCACCGGTTGACGGCCACGGTGCTCCAGGAGGGCCTGGACGACCTGCGTGGCCTGGGCGTGTCCGGGACGCAGGGCCTGGTCCGCGACGGGGACCAGGTGACCGCGGCGCGCAGCGGCGTCGCCGACCTGGACACCGGCGTGCCGATGCCGGCCGACGGGTACTTCCGGATCGGCAGCACCACGAAGACGTTCGTGTCGGTGGTGGTGCTGCAACTCGTCGGCGAGGGCCGGATCCGGCTGGACGACCCGATCGAACGCTGGCTGCCCGGCGTCGTGACCGGCAACGGCAACGACGGCCGGTACGTCAGCGTTCGCCAGCTCCTGCAGCACACCAGCGGCCTCTACGACCCCACCGGCGACCTCGCCGCCCTGCGGTCGGCCGACGAGTTCCTGGTGCACCGCTTCGACCACTACACCGAGGCGCAGCAGGTGGCGACCGCGATGCGGCATGCGCCGCTGTTCGCCGCCGGCACCGGTTGGAGCTACTCCAACACCAACTACCTGCTGGCCGGGATGCTCGTCGAGCGCGTCACCGGGCATCGGTGGGACGCCGAGGTGCGCTCCCGGATCCTGCTGCCGGTGCGCCTGACCCACACGTTCTACCCGGGTGACCAGCCGACCCTGCCCCGGCCGCACGCCAACGGGTACCGGCAGTTCGCGCCCGGCGGCCCGCTGGTCGACACGACCGTGTTCAATCCGACGGTGACGGCCTCGGCGGGCGGCCTGGTCAGCACCCCCACCGACCTGGCCCGCTTCTGGCAGGCGGTCGGCCGCGGCCAGCTCCTGCGACCCGCACAACTGGCCGAGCTGCGCCGCAGCGTGCTGGCCGACGGGTTCCAGGGGATCCGGTCAGGCATCCGGTACGGGCTGGGCGTCATGTGGATACCCAACCGGTGCGGTGGCTCCTGGGCGCATGTCGGCTCCATGCCCGGGATGAGCACCCTCGCCGCGGTCAGCCCGGACGGGCGCCGCTCGACGGTCCTGTACCTGGCCACCGAGCTGGCCGACCCCGCTCCGGCGGTGGCGGTCATCCAACGACAGATAACCCTGCTGGACGACCTGGTCTGCGGGTGACGCCGAGGGCGGCCGCCGTACGCGCGCTCAGGTGGGCGACGTGGTGCGGCAGCCGCCCTCGCCCCGCGCGCCGCGCCAGGCGACCGGCTCGTCCGTTTCCCGACGAGGGAACGAGCCTTCGGGTGGGGCGCTCAGGGGGTCTGTAGTCGCTGCGTGATGAACATCGCGGCGCGGTCCAGGGCGTGGTCGGCCTCGTCGAGTTGGCCGATGAAGGACTGGAAGACGTGCGGAACGCCGGCGGTGATGTCGAGGATGACGTCGACCTCGGCGTCGCGGGCGCGTTTGGCCAGCCGGACCGAGTCGTCGAGCAACAGTTCGTTCGTGCCGACCTGGAGCAGGATCGGTGGGAAGCCGGTCAGGTCGGCGAGCACGGCGGGTGCCGCAAGCACCTGGTTCGGGTCCTGGCCGGCGAGGTAGAACTCTGCCGTGTGGGCCATGCCCTGCCGGGTGAAGAACGGGTCGATGCCCTCCTTGGTGTCCATCGACTCGCCCGTGCGGGTGTGGTCCAGGCCGGGCGAGAAAGCGACAAGCGCGCCCGGCAGAGGTAGCCCGGCGTTTCGGGCGGCGAGGGTGGTGGTCACCGTGAGGCCACCGCCTGCGGAATCGCCTGCGAAGGCGATCGACTCGGCGGCGACGCCGCTGTCGAGCAGGGACCGATACGCCGCGAGGCAGTCCTCGATCGCCGCCGGGAACGGGTTCTCCGGGGCCAGCCGGTAGTCGAGGGAGAAGGCCCGCATTCCGGTCCGCGTGACCAGACTCGCGGTCAGGCCCATCGCGGTGCGCGGAGATCCGAGCGCGAACGAGCCGCCGTGAAAGTACAGGATGGTGCCCGGGCGGGTCTGGCCCTCCGGTTCGACAAGCACTGCCGGACGGCCGCCCAGGGTCAGCTCCGAGGTCCGCACCGGAGGAACCGGGAACGACGCCATGAGCGCGTCGAAGCTCTCGCGCATCGTCTCGACCGGCTCGGGCGCGAAGCCCTTGGGCCCGCCGACCAGCATGGCGTCGATGGCCGCGCGCTGTTCCCTGCTCATGTCCGATGCCTCCCACGGGCGATAAAGTAGCTGCCGTGGAAGCTAATATACCTGCCGCGGCATCTTTTTCCGGTGCCGGGTCCGTCACACTGGCTCAGGTCTTCAGCGACCTGGTCCGCTGCGAGACGCGGCTCTACAACGCCCTGAACGAGACGTTGCGCCGCACGCACGGCATCGTGGCTTCGCAGTTCGAGTTTCTGAGCTACCTCCGTGACCATCCTGGTTCGCGGGTCGCCGATCTCGCCGAGTTCTTCGCGATCGGCGTCGGGGCGACCAGCAAGGGCGTGGGCCGGCTCGAAGCCCGAGCCTGGGTTCGGCGCGTGCCGAACCCGGCCGACGGCCGGTCACTGCTTCTGGAGTTGACCCCGCAGGGCGCGGAACTCGTCGACGCCGCCGAAGGCACCTTCCAGGAACACCTGGACACGCACCTCGGTCGGTCGATCGCCCCGGCCCAGGTCGCGGAACTCGGTCACACACTGGCCCGGCTTCGCGCCACCTTGGAACACGGCGGCGTCGGCACGCCTGCCGGCTGACGAGCCTGGTCCGCGCGGGCGGGCGACAGACGCCGGCCGGCCACCCGCCGGCCACCAACCGGGGGCATACTGCGTCGCGTGTTGACCCGATTCGGCTATCTGGACGCGCCCGCGCCACTGGCGTTCGCCCACCGTGGCGGTGCCGCCGAGGGCGACGAGAACACCGCCGAGGCGTTCGCCCGCGCCGTCGGGCTCGGCTACCGGTACGTGGAGACCGACGTGCACGCCACCGCGGACGGCGTGGCGGTGATCTTCCACGACCCGACGTTGCGACGGGTCACCGGTGAGGCCGGGCGCATCGCCGAGCTGAGCTGGGCCGACCTCGCCTCGGTACGCGTCGGCGGCGCGGCCGTCGTACCCCGGCTCGACGAGGTGCTGGGCGCCTGGCCGCAGGTCCGCTTCAACATCGACGTGAAGGCCGACGGCGGCGTCGAGCCGACGGTCGCGACGGTGACCCGGGCCGGCGCCGCCGACCGGGTGTTGCTCGCGTCGTTCAGCGACGCCCGCCTGACCCGGCTGCGCGCGCTCACCGACGGACGGGTCGCCACCAGCCTCGGCATGCGCGGGGTCGCCCGGCTGCGGCTCGCGTCCCTGCACGGACGCCCGCTGCGGTTGCCTCCGTCGGTGGTCGCCGCGCAGGTGCCGCCGCGCTACGGGCGGGTGCCGGTGGTGGACCGCCGGTTCCTCGACTACTGCCACCGGCTCGGCCTGCAGGTGCACGTCTGGACGATCGACCAACCCGACCAGATGCACGACTTACTGGATCTCGGTGTGGATGGCATCATGACCGATCACGTCGGCGTGCTGCGCGACGTCTACCGCAGCCGCGGCCACTGGGCCGCCTGAACCGTCGAAGGACCCCCGGATGGCCGAGACCGTGACCCCCACGGTGGACGACACCCCGCCCCCGGCGAGCACCCGCCGCGAGCGCAGGGGCTGGTACATCTACGACTGGGCCAACTCCGCGTTCCAGACCACGGTGATCACCGTGTTCCTCGGTCCGTTCCTGACGACTGTCGCCGAGTTGGCCGCCGGCTGCGAGTTGGGCGCGGACACCTGCGACGGGTACGTGCACCCGCTGGGTATCCGGGTCGCGGCCGGGTCCTACTATCCGTACCTGATCTCGCTGTCGGTGTTCCTCACCGTGTTCGTGCTGCCGGTCATCGGGGCGATCGCCGACCGGTCGGCGCACAAGAAGCGGCTGCTCGGCGGGGCCGCGTTCACCGGTGCCGGCGCGACGATCCTGATGGCCTTCGTCACCGGCGACCGCTACCTGCTCGGCGGGGCGTTGTTCCTGATCGCGAACATCTCCTTCGGCGCGGCGGTCGTCGTGTACCACTCGTTCCTGCCGCAGCTCGGCGGCCCCGACGAACGCGACGGCATCTCCAGCCGCGGCTGGGCGATCGGCTATCTCGGCGGCGGTCTGCTGCTGGCGTTGAACCTCGTCGCGATCACCCTGCTCGACGAGGGGGACAACCCGCAACGCACCCTGGACCTGGCCCGCTGGTCGATCGTGTCCGCCGGGGTGTGGTGGGCGGTGTTCACGCTGGTGCCGCTGCGCTGGATGCGTGAGCACCCCAGCGCGGCGGCCCTGGCCGGCGGTGGTGGCAACGTGGTCACCGACGGGTTCCGGCAGCTCGGCCGCACCATGCGCGAGATCAAGGCGTACCCGTTGACGTTGTTCTTCCTGCTCGCGTTCCTGGTCTACAACGACGGCATCCAGACCGTCATCACCCTGGCCAGCCAGTACGGCACCGAGGAGTTGCGCCTGGAGCAGAGCACCCTGATCATCACGATCCTGCTGGTGCAGTTCCTCGCCTTCGGCGGCGCGCTGAGCCTGGGTGCGCTGGCCCGGCGCATCGGCGCGTGGAAGACCGTGCTGCTCAGCCTGGTGCTCTGGACCGGTGTGATCATCGCCGCGTTCCGGCTGCCCGCCGAGGCGCCGGTGCCGTTCATGATCCTCGGCGCGGGCATCGGCCTGGTCCTCGGCGGCAGCCAGGCGTTGAGCCGGTCACTGTTCAGCCAGCTCATCCCGGTCGGCAAGGAAGGCGAGTACTACGGCTTCTACGAGATCAGCGACAAGGGCACCAGCTGGCTCGGCCCGCTCGCCTTCGGTCTGGTGTTCCAACTCACCGCCTCCTACCGGGTGGGCCTGGTCTCACTGCTGATCTTCTTCGTGGTCGGCTTCCTGCTCCTGGCCGCCGTGCCGATCCGCCGTGCCATCGTCGCCGCCGGCAACACCCCGCCCCGGGTGCTCTGAGCACGCGTCCCGCGCGCGGCAGATCAGCCTCGGCCGATCGGCTAGGCTGCCCGACCGTGACAGACGACGCCGCCACCGCTCCGACCTGCCTGGCTCACCCGTTCCCCGGCCAGCCGCACGCACCGGCCGGGTGCGCGGCCGCGCGCGGGCTCGACGGGCGGCCGGTGCACGCCGCGGCGTTGAAGTTCTTCTGGGGGCCGATGGACTGCGGCAAGTCGACGATGGCGTTGCAGATGAACTACAACCACGCCCGGCAGGGTCGCCGGGGGCTGGTCACCACCCGCATCGACAGGTCGCTGGGCCCGCAGGTCACCACGCGCATCGGCCTGGCCCACGAGGCCATCGAGGTCACCGACGACCTGGACCTGCGGGCCCTGGTCCGCGGGCGGTGGGCCGACGGGGTACGCGTCGACTACCTGATCTGCGACGAGGCGTGCTTCTACACCGTGGAGCACGTCGAGCAGATGGCCGAGTTGGTCGACAGCTACGACGTGGACGTGTTTGCGTTCGGCCTGGCCACCGACTTCCGGTCCTGCCTGTTCCCCGCCGCGCAACGCCTGTTCGAGTTGGCCGACGAGGTGGCCCGCATCCAGGTCGAGGTGCTCTGCTGGTGCGGCCGGGAAGGACTGCTCAACGCCCGTGTCTTCGACGGGCGGGTGGTCCGCGAGGGCGCGCAGGTCGTCATCGGCGACACCGTCGACACCGCCGAGGTGCGCTACCAGGTGCTCTGCCGCCGGCACTACCGCAGCGGCGACCTCGGCCCCCGCGACTGACCCACCCGCCGGGCCGACACCCGGTCGGCCACGATCACCCCGACCGTGACCAGCAGCGCCGCGCTGGCGGCCACCGCGACCGGGGACCGCAGCGCGACCGCCGCCGGCGACAGGGCGAGCAGCAGCACCGCCGCCGCGAACCGGGCCACCGCCCCGGCGTCGCGCAGCACCAGCTGGTACGCGGCGTGCCCGGTCAGGAACAGCGCCGGACCGCCCAGCATGACCAGCGCGCCCGCCCAGCCGACAGGTTCACCGGGGGCGTGCAGCAGGCGCTCGTCGCCGACCGCGGTGACGACGATGCCGGCCACCATGACCGGGTGCAGATAGTTGAACACCAGTCGCGAGAGCCCACCGGCGCGCTCACCCGCACCCGCCAACACCGCCATCACGGCCTGTGCCCGGTCGAAATACACCCACCACAGGGCCACCGAGCCCGCGAAGGCGAGCAGGAACGCGGCGATCGTCACCCCGTCCAGCCGCTGCGTCAGCGTCCCCCCGGTGATCAGGATCGACTCCCCCAACGCGATGAGGATGAACGCCTGGCAACGTTCGGCCAGGTGCCCACCCTCCACCTCCCAGTGCTCCGGGGTGCTGCGCCCCAACCCGGGCACCGGAAACCCGGTCGCCAGCCCGATCGCGTCGACGGCGATCACCGCGATCCAGATCACCTCCCGGGCCGGGGTGTCGACCAGCCCGCCGATGACCGCGAGCGTGCCGGTGCCGGCGATCCAGACAACGCACTGGCGGAAGCTGTCGCCGAGCCAGGGCTGACCGCGGATGGCCCACAGGGCGAAGACCGTCCGCCCCACCTGCACCGCCGCGTACGCCCCGGCGAAGAGCAGCCCGTTGTCGCCGAACGCGCCGGGCAGCGCCGCCGCGAGCAGCAGGCTGCCCAGCGTCACCAGCAGAAGGACGGCTCGCACCGGTGCCCGATCCGGGCGCAGCCAATTGCCCGCCCACACGGTGTAGATCCAGACCAACCACACCAGACCCAGCAGGACCGCGGTCCGTCCAGCGCCCGACCAGTCGAGATCCCTGCTCAGGTAGTGCGACAACTGGGTGATGGTGAAGACGTAGACCAGGTCGAAGAACAACTCGGTGGAGGTGGTCCGCTCCACGCCACGACGCGGGCGTAGCAGATCCGGGTGCAGCGGATGGCCGTCCGATCCGGAGCGGGTCACCGCGCGCCTGCCCGCCGGATCGGGCCGGCGGCCTGCGCATTCCCGGCATCCACGACTACCGACGGTAGAGAAGACGATCGCACCGACGGGCGACAAGCCGGAAATCGACTCCACGCGCTGACCGGCCGCCCCCCGTGTTGGGGACGGCCGGTCGTGATGCGGGTGGTTCAGCCCACGCAGACCTGCTGCGCCCTGACGTTCCACGCCGCGGCGAACGCGACGATCTCCCGTCCGGTCGCCTCAGCGGTGTCCAGTGCCGGCTTGGGCAACAACGTCGCCACCGAGCCGGCCCCGGTGAGCCCGGTCAACACCGCGCCGACCCCCGCGGTCTGCGACCCCGCCGGGCAGGCCAGCGTCGTCACGGATTTCGGCGAGGCCGCGTTGAACGCGCTCGTCGCCTCCGTCAACGCCATCGCCGGCAGCGGGGTGCCGCAGAACGCCTGGGTCTGCAACGTGAAGTTGCCCGGCGCGCCGAACACGTACGCGGTGCTCGACACCGAGCCGAGCGCCGAGGTGTACGCCAGTTCGTCGATCGCCACCGCAGCGTTGGCGTTGTCGATCCGGTACCCGCCGCCGAAGGTCTTCTTGCCCGCCGGGCAGACGGCGGTGACGCCCACCTTGTCGAGGGCGTTGTTGACCGACGTGGTGGTGACCAGTTGCAGGCCGGCCACCGCCCCGGCCGGGGCGCAGACCGCGAACGCGTCCACCGACCAGGGTACGTTCGTGGCGTTGGCCTCCACCCCGAGCACGGTCACCGTGTGCAGGGTGGCGTCGGCGTAGACCCGGGTCATCAGGACGTCACCCTGACCGTCGTTGATCCGCCCGCCGGCACCGACGACCTGGTCCGCGCCGTTGCAGGAGATGGGCATGGTCTTGGCGTTCGTCGCGTCCAGGACGCTGGTGGCGGCGACCCGGTACAGGCCGACCGACGCCTGCGCCGGGGTTGTCGGTGCGAGCAGCGTCGTGGCCGCCGCCATGCCGGTCAGCACTGCCAGACCGGCCAGTTTCCGCTTCATCGGATGTTCCCTCCGCACTGCCTCGTCGACTGTCGACGACGGCGTTGCGATCAGACTCCGCACCCTCGTCAGGAGCGCGTCAGCACCGCGGACGGCCACGCCGTACTGACGCCACGATGACGGGCGGCTGCGACAGTGCCGGCGACGTCATCGCGGCGTCACCGGGCTCCGGACGGGGTCCACGAACGGGAGGTCCCATCATGCGTATCCGAGCGGCGGCGCTGGCCGCCCTCCTGGTCAGCGGCGCTCTGATCGGCGTCACCGGTGGCGCGGCGCACGCCGACCCGGACGTCAATCCGTGCGCCGCCACCGACGGCGACCCGATCATGGGCACCGACGGCGACGACATCCTGCACGGCAGCGGCGGACCCGACGAGATCTACGGGCTCGGCGGTGACGACATCATCTACGGCGGCGGTGGCGTCGACACGATCCACGGCGGTGGCGGCGACGACGTCCTGTTCGGTAACGACTGCGGGGACTTCATCGTCGGCGGGGCCGGCGACGATGTGCTGGCCGGCCTCTACGGCGACGACCACCTCTCCGGCGCCAACGGCGCGGACCTGCTGATCGGGGTGGCCGGCGTCACCGTCTGGGGCGTGGTCAGTGACGGCGACAGCCTCGACGGTGGGCCCGGGGAGGACACCTGCGCGGAGGACGACGAGACCAGCAGCGACATGGTCTTCTACTCGTACGTGGACACCAACGACGGCAACGAGAACCTCTACAACTGCTGACCAGCCGTCGCCCGCAGCACGCCCGGGTCCGGGGGCGGTGCGTCGATCGCGCGCATCGCCCCCACCCACCTGTCGAACGCCCGCCGAGCCTCTCCGTGCCGGCCGGCACCGACAAGCGTCGCGACCAGCGCGCGGTGCGCCCACTCGTCGTAGGAGTCGGCGTCGAGCAGCCGGACCAGAGTGGTGGCGGCCCGGTCGGCGTCACCGTCGCGCCGGTATCGGCGGGCCAGTTCACGCAGCGCCCGCAACCACACCGAGCGGGCCTCTTCCCGCAGCCCGTCGGCGCGGAGGGTCACCCGGAGGGCCGGTCACCCACGCTAACCATCCGGTGGCCCGTCGACGCTGGCGTTGTCCGAGAACCGACGCAGTGCCGCCGGGGATCAGGACGGCCCTCGGGCGGCGGACCGTGCCCGCGACCGGTCGGTCACGATGACGGCGACGGTCACCGCCAACGCCAGCGCGGCGCACACCGCGACGGGCAGTCCCAGCCGCACGCAGATCGGCACCAGCGCCAGCAGCACCAGCACGGCGGTGATCCGGCTGGTCGGTGGGCGTCGCCACAGCAACGCCTTGTAGGCGCCGTGCCCGGCGAGGAACAACGCCGGACCACCCAGGGTGAACAGCGCGGCGACAGTGGTGGCCGGCGCGCCGGGCTCCCGCAGCAACAGCTCGTCGCCCGCGGAGGCGACGATCACGCCGGCGACGATCACCGGGTGCAGGTAGTTGAACGCGACCCGGCTCAACGCCCCGGTGCGCTCGCCCGCCCCCGCGATCACCTCGGTCGCGGCCGGGGCCGACCGGGCGAAGTACACCCACCACAGCGCCACCGAACCGGCGAACGCCAGCAGGAACGCCCCGGACGTCACCAGGTCCACGTGTGAGGTGAGGGTGCTGCCGGTGACCAGGATCGACTCACCCAACGCGATCAGGACGAACGCCGCGCACCGTTCGGCGAGGTGCCCGCCCTCGACCATCCACCGTTCGGGGCGGCTGCGTCCCCGCCCCGGTAGCGGGTAACCGATCAGCAGGCCGACCACCTCGAGCACGATCACCGCCGCCCACAACGCCTCCCGGGCGACCCCGCTGGCCAGGCCGCCGAGCACCACGAGCACCGACGTCCCGGTGATCCACGGCAGCACCTGCTGGAATCCGGCGACCAGCCACGGGCTGCCCTGCACCGCCCACAACGCGAACAGGGTGCGGCCCACCTGTACGGCCACGTAGACCACCGCGAAGAGCAGGCCGGTCCCGGCGAACGCCTCCGGGATCGCCGCCGACAACGACAGGCTGCCCAACGCCACCCCGATCAGCACCGTGCGCACCGGTCCCTGATCCGGTTGCAACCAGTTGGTCAGCCAGGTGGTGTAGACCCAGACGAACCAGACGAGCGCCAGCAGCAGCGCCGTCCGCGCGGCGCCGCGCCAGTCCGGGTGGGCGATCAGGTAGTGCGACAACTGGGTGATGGTGAAGATGAAGACCAGGTCGAAGAAGAGTTCGGTGGACGTGGTCGGTTGCACCCCCGTGCGCGGGCGCAACAACTGCGGGCGTACCGGGGTGGAGGTCGGTGGCTCAGAAGGGGTCACCGCACACCCGCCAGTCCCCGCCCTCGCGGACCACCGGCAGGCGCCGTTCCTCGCTGAGCCCGCCGTCGCGGGTCACCTTCACCGTCACCGTGCCGTGCGGTCGTCCGCTGCGGGTGGCGACCGACACGTCGGTGATCTCGTAGTCGGTGACCATCGGCGGCGTCCGCACCCAACTGGTGAAGCCGATCGCGCTCCACCGGCTGCGCGCGTCCGCGCAGAGCCGCTCGTACGCCTGGTCGCTGTCGCCCAGGGCGACCTCGCTGAGAAAGTCGTCAGCGGTTTCCCGGATCGGGCCGGCGGCCTGGCGGACGGTCTGCAGGTTCCAGGCGGCCACCCCGGCCACGCCGACGCAGCACAGCGCCACACCGAACCCGGCGAACGCCAGCCCGGTGCGCATCGGGCGGTTGCGCCGGGCCGGTCGGCTCCACGGCTGGCCGGCACCCACGACTACCGACCGTAGAGAACGCCATCGCACTGAAGTGCGACAAGTCGGAAATCGGGCGTATCTGGGTCGGTGGGACTGCCCTGTTCGGAGCGGCCACGGATCGTCTACCGTCGGCGCACGTCCCCGAGCAGTGCCAGGAGTCGATCGATGAGCCGCTTCGTGCAGCCGGTGCCACCTCCCGTCGACCCGTACGCCGGTGACGGCCTGCTGCGCTCCTGGCTGGAGCGCCACCTGGGTCCGGACGGGCACGCCGCCGCGAAGGGACGCCTCGCCGACCTGGCCGCCGACGTCAGCGGGCCGCTACGCGCGGCGCACGCCGACGCGGAGGCGCACCCGCCGACCCTGGTCCGCTACGACCCGTGGGGTGCCCGGATCGACCGGATCGACACCTCCGCCGGCTGGCAGGCGCAGCGCGCCGCCGCCGCCCGACACGCCGTGGTCGCGCTGCCCTACCTGACCGACGCGCGCGGCACCTGGGGCGCCGCCGCGCGGGTCGTGCAACACGCCCTGCTACACCTGTACGGGCCGGAGTCGGCGACGTTCTCCTGCCCGGTGGCGATGGCCGACGGGGCGGCGGCGCTGCTGAGCATGCCCGACGTGGACGCCGGGGTGCGCGACGCGTGGCTGCCCCGATTGATCTCCACGGACCCGGCCACGGCGATCACCAGTGGGCAGTGGATGACCGAGTCGCAGGGCGGCTCCGACCTGGGCCGGTCGAGCACGATCGGCCGACCGGCGGCGGATGGGTCCTGGCGGCTGACCGGGGAGAAGTGGTTCTGCTCGGCCGCCGACGCGGCGATGGCGGTGGCGCTGGCCCGACCGGAGGACGCCGGACGCGGCAGTCGGGTGCTGGCACCGTTCCTGGTCCCCCGCTACGCGGCCGACTCGCCGTTGAGCATCGGCGGGGCGCCGGACGCGCCCGCATCGGGTGTCACCGTGCGCCGCCTCAAGGACAAGCTCGGCACCCGCGCGCTGCCCACCGCCGAGATCGGTCTGCACGACGCGTACGCGCTCCCGCTGGGCGACCCGGCGGTGCCCGGCCTGGTCCGGGCGATGACCCTGGTCGTGGTGACCCGGGTGCACAACGCCGCCGCGGCGGCCGGCGGGATGCGCCGCGGGCTGGACTACGCCCGCGCGTACGCCGACGTGCGGCACGTCGCCGGCGGGCCGTTGCTGTCCTCGCCGCTGCACCGGGCCACGCTGGGCACCCTCGCGGTCGACGCGGCGGGCGCGTTCGCCCTCGCCGGGCACGCGTTCGCCCTGCTGGGGCGGGTCGAGGTCGGCGCCGATCCGGAGGCCGTGGCGGAGCTGCGCATCGTGGCGCCGCTGGCGAAGCTGGCCACCGGCCGGCTGGCCGTCAGCTCCGCCAGCGAGTACGTGGAGAGTTTCGGCGGCGCCGGTTACGTGGAGGACACCGGCGTGCCCCGGCTGCTGCGCGACGCGCAGGTGCTGCCGATCTGGGAGGGCACCACAAACGTGCTGGCCCTGGACGTGCTGCGCGCGTTGACCAGGGAGGACGCCGGGACCCCGGTGCTGGGCCGGCTCGCCGCCGCGGTCGACCTGGCCCGACCGCTGTCGCCGACGCTTGCCGACACCCTGGCCGCCGCCGCCACGGGGCTGGGCGACACGATCACCTCGGTGACCGCCGATCCGGGCGCCGCCGCGGTGCAGGCCGGTGCCCGTGGTCTGGCGCTACGCCTGGCGTATGCGCTGACCACCGCGTTGCTCATCGAGCACGCCGCGTGGGGTGACGAGCAGGCCGAGCTGGCGGCCCGGCTGTGGGCGCGGCGCTGGCTGCGGCACGAGGAGATCGCTGAGGACGCCCACCACCACCTGGAGTTGCTCTGCTGACCGGCCGGAGCGAGCACACGGACGGGCACCCGTGTCGGTGCTGATCGAGCTGGGCGACGACCGGGGTGCGCCCCGAGACGACGACAGACCCCCGCCGACGGTGTCGCGGGGTCGGCGGGTGGCGCTGCTGGTGGTGGCGTGCGCCCTGCTCGGCGGGGCCGCCGAGCCCGCGTACCTGACACCTGAGCTGGGACCGGCGACGCCCGCCGGCGCGACCGTGCTCGGTGCGGGGCCGCTGCTTCTGGTCGTCGACCCCGGCCCGGACCCGCCGACGATGAGTGCCTACGACGCGGCCGCGCCACGTCGCCCGGCGCGGTGGCGGGTCGCGGTGCCGCCGGGCTCCGGGTGGTCCGCCGAAACAGTCGGTGACGTGGTGCTGGTCGCCGAACGCGACCAGGTACGCGGGACGCGAGTGACCACCGCCCGGTCGATCCGCACGGGCCAGGTGGTGTGGCGACGACCCGAGCGGGTGTACGCGGCCGGCGACGTGGCGGTCGCGGTGAGCGAGGTACGCAGTGCCTCCGAGCCGGGTCGCCGGATCGAGGGCGGCGTGCACGGGGTCGATCCGGCCACGGGCGTCAATCGTTGGTCGGTGCCGGTGCCCTCCACGGCCGTCCTGCGGGTGCTGCCCGACGTACCCGGGCGGTTGCTGCTGGTCCAGGACGACGGGCTGGCCCGGCTGCTCGACATCCGCGACGGCGCCGACCGGGGGCGGGGGCGACTTCCGCCGGCCGACTACGGCCCGGACAACCCGCAGGTCGTTGGCGCGCACCTGGTGCTGCGGCATCCGAGCGGCAGCGGAGGGTCGGCGCTGACCGGTTACGACCTGCCCGGGCTGACGCCGCGCTGGCAGGTGGCGGCCGAGCCGGGCGAGTTGACCCTGCGGCCCTGCCAGGGTCTGATCTGCGGGCAGGACGAGCAGGGCCGCTGGGCCATCGACGCGGGCACCGGCGCGCGGCGGTGGACGTGGCCGGGCGGGGCGCGTTGGCACACCGTCGCGGGCGCTCGGGTCGCCGGCGAGTCGTTGGTGCTGCTGGGCTTGGCCTCGGACGGCCGGCGCGTCCTGGTCGCGACGGTGGGCGCGGACGGTCACCGGGTGATCGCGGTGCTTCCGGCCGGGCTGAGCGGCTGCCGGCGGGTCGGCGCCCGGCTCATCTGCGGCGACGGCACCCGCGTGACGCTCTGGCCGCTCGGTGTCCCCTGACCCGACCGCGTCCGCGGGTCGGCGCTCAGCGCAGCGGGCCTCGGGCGACGGCGGCGCGCATCGTGCCCGGGTCGTCGACCGGGATGAACTCCAACCACCAGGTGGCGCCGGCTGCCGCGAGGTCACCGAGGTACGCCCGTTCGGCGCGTTCGTCGGATCGGCGTCGCCGGCCACCGATCGCCACGTCGAACGGTTGACCGTCGGCGCGGGTCGCGGGCAGGGCGCTGACCAGGTCGTGGACCTCGTCGGGGGTGAAGTCGGACCACCCGTCGGTGTCGGTGAGCTTGTACGGCACGATGCCGTCGGCGCGGGCCGCCCGGCGGCGCACCGCCCCGGCCTGGGTGCTGCCGCCGACCCAGACCGGCACCCGGGGCGACTGCACCGGCGGTGGTCGGAGCGCGACGCCGTCGGCGCGGTAGTGGGTGCCGTGGTGGTCGACCCGCTCGCCGCTGAGCAGCCCGGTCAGCAGGTCGAGGCCCTCGTCGAGCATCGCGGCGCGCACGGACACCTCGGTCTGCTCGCCGAACGCCGCCATCCCCCGGTCAGCGGGGTCGCCGACGCCGACCGCCACGGTGGCGCGGCCCGCGCTGAGGTGGTCGAGGGTGAGGACCTCCCGCGCCAGCTTCGCCGGGCGGCGTCGGGGCAGCGCGGTGACCGTGGTGCCCAGCCGCACCCGGTCGGTGCGGCCGGCGATCGCGGTGAGCACCAGCCACGGGTCGTAGGTGGACGGGTCGTCGCCGGAGTAGTAGATCAGGTAGTCCTCCAGGAACACGCCGTCCCAACCGGCGCGCTCGGCGAGCTCACCCAGCTCGACCAGGGTGGACACCGCGACGGCGGCGCCGCCGCAGGAGATTTCCAGACCGTGTCTCATCGGTCGACCGTAGGACGGGGGTACGACGTCAGCTGCGGCGGCGGGACCGGGCCGCCCACACCACGTAGGCCGGGTCGCGGTCGAGGTTGTGCCGGTCGCGGTCGTAGCGGCGGGTGGTGCGCGGGTCGGCGTGGCCCATCGCGTCCTGCACGTCCTCCAGCGGCACCCCCTCGGAGCGGGCGGTGGTGGCGAAGGCGTGCCGCAGTGAGTGCGGGGACAGCTTCGCCCAGGCCGGGATACCGGCGGCGCGGGCGAGGCGGCGGACCATCCGGAACACCGAGTGCCGGTCCAGCCGGGCGCCGCTGGCGGTGACCAGCAGCGGCCCGGTGAGCTGTGGCACGGGCACGCCGGTGGCGGCGGCCCGCTGGGCCAGGTAGGCGTCCACGGCGTACCCGCTGCCGGGGGTGAGGGCCCGGCGGCGCTGCTTGCCGCCCTTGCCGACGAAGCGCACGCTGCGGTGGCCGCGTTCGGTGCCGAGGTCGGTCAGGTCCAGCGAGATCAGCTCGCCGACCCGCAGGCCCAGGTCGGCGAGGAGCGCGATCGCCGCCCGGTTGCGCAGGGCGGTCGGGCCGGTGTCCGCGTCGGCGGCGGCGAGCAGGGCGTCCACCTCCTCCGGGCTGAGCCCGAGGGTGGCGGAGTGGTCGCGGTCGACGCGGGGCCGGTCCGCGCCGGAGACCGGGTTGGCCGGCACCGCGCCCAGCTTCACCAGGAAGTCGTACCAACTGGACAGCGCGGAGAGTCGTCGCGCTACGGTCGCCGGGGTCAGCGGTCGGCCGCTGCGGGCGGCGAGGGTGGACTCCAACGCCCGGGCGTAGTCGTTGACGTGCAGGAACGTGGCGCGCAGCGGGTCGAGGTCGCGGCCGGCGCACCAGGTGAGCCAGCCGGTGACGTCGCGTCGGTACGCGTCGCGGGTGTGCTCGGACAACCGCCGGTTACGCAGCCACGCCTCGGTGACCTCGACCGGTCCACTCGGCAGCGCGGGTGGCGCGGACGGGCGGGCCAGCACCGGAGCGTCGGAGAACACCATGTGAAAAAGGTTCTCAGCCTCGGGTGGGATCAGCGCGCAGGCGCGCCGATCCCACCCGACACCGTGCTCATGCGTTGATCTGCCGACGCCCGTCGCCGTTGGCGGTGATGGTCACGCGGCGGGGCTTGGCGCGCTCGGCGACCGGGATGCGCAACGTCAGCACCCCGTGCTCGTACCCGGCTTCCAGCTTGTCGCTGTCCAGGGTGTCGCCCAGGAACAGCTGCCGGGTGAAGGTGCCCATCGGGCGTTCGGCGGCGACCAGCTCGACGCCGTCGCCGCTGGGTCGGCGACGCTCGGCGCGGACGGTGAGCACGTTGCGCTCGACGGTGCAGTCGATGGTGTCCGGGTCGACGCCGGGCAGGTCGAACGCCGCGTAGAAGTGGTCGCCGTCGCGGTAGGCGTCCAGGTGCATCATCGCGGGACGGGCTGCCGTACCGAAGAACTGCTCGGCGAGCCGGTCGATCTCGCGGAACGGGTCGGTACGCATCAACATGGTCATGCCTCCTCGGTTCTCCTGGCCGAAGGTGATGAGTTGAGCCGGGTCGACTCAACTTCCTCTTCTTATTTAGCGCATCCCCCGACCGGACGTCAACCGCTCAGCGCAGCCGCTTCTCGAACCAGTGCTCGGCGTAGGGGTCCTGCGAGTACGCCGGGATCTCGACGTAGCCGTGCCGGGCGTACAGGGCGCGGGCCTCGACCAGGTCGGCGCGGGTGTCGAGCCGTATCACGTCCGTCCCGGCCGCCCGGGTCCGCTGCTCGACGGCGGTCAGCAGTGCGGCACCGCCACCGGCGCCGCGGTGCGCGGGGCGGACGAACACCCGGGTCAGCTCGGCCCAGCCCGCATGCCAGCGCAGCCCGGCGCAGCCGGCCAGGTCGGCGCCGTGGTGGGCGAGCACCAGCAACCCGCTCGGGTGGGCCAGGTCATCGCCGGGCATCTCGGCGAGCGCCTTGTCGACCTCGCCGGGCAGTGCCGGGCGGCGGTGGTGGCGCACCACCATCTCGGTCATGTACTCGCGCAGCAGCAGCACCGCGTCGGGTTGGTCGGGTCGGCTGACGCTCGTCGTCCAGGTCGGTCCGGTGGTGGTCACCAGTCGATCATCAGCGCCCGGTCAATCGTTTATCGAGGTGGTCAGCGGCGGCGTGCCGGCAGCAGGGCGATCAGGGGCACCGCCACGGCCAGGTGCGTCGCGCCGAGGGTCAGCTTGGCCCCGCCGGTGGCCTCGACGCCGAACAGGGGGACGAGGGACACCGCCGTGACCACCACGGCGAGGGAGATCCAGACCGGCCGGGCGACCTTTGGGGCGAACCGCTCCAGCAGGGCCAGCGCCGCCCAGCCGAGCAGGGCGGCGCCCAGGGCGACCACGACGATTTCCCCCGCCCCGATGTCGATGGCGGGTTGACCCGGGCTCTCCACCGTGAAGTCGACGCCGGCCAGCGCGCCGATCGCCCAGACGGCCAGGGCGGCCACCACGGCGGCGGCGACGCCGAGGGCGCGGCGGCGCAGAGTCGAGGTGGTGGGGGTCGTGACGGCGGTAGCGCTCATGACGGCTCCTCGTTCAGGGGAAACGAACGAGTACGACCGTAGCAGATAGTCTTGTTCGGAACTATCTCTCTCGGAACTAACAGGTGGAGCGGCCACCCGGCGCGTACGGGGAGGTGGTGGCCAGCGGGCCGCTCACCAACGCCAGCAGGGCGCGCAGAAACGCCTCCCGGTCCTGCTCGGGCAGGGTCGCGAGCAGGTCGTCCTGAATGCGCCGGACCACCTGCTGCGCCCGTTGCAGGACCTGCTCCCCCGCCGGGGTCACCACGACCAGCCGGGCTCGCCGATCCGTCGGCGCCGGTCGGCGCTCGGCCAGCCCGGTCCGCTCCAACTGGTCGAGCGTGACGACCATCGTGGTCTTGTCCACGCCACACCGCTCGCCGATCTCGCGCTGGGTCAGCTCGCCGGTGCGGGCCTGCGCCAGCACGTAGTGCGCCCGCGGCGAGATACCCAACTCGGCCAGCCCCGCGGCATGCTCGGTCTGCAACGCGTGACTCGCCCAGGAGAGCAGGAACAACAGGTCCGGTGGGCCGTCGGCGGGCGTGCAGGAGGTCATGCGCCGAGGCTAGCAAGATGCTCCGCGACCAGACGGTTTGCGCCGTGGACGATCAGGGCCGCTGGTAGATGCCGTGCTCCCGGGTGAGCAACTGCTCGTCAATCAGATACCGACGTAGCGTGGCGTGGTCCGACCCGCCCGCCGCGCACCACGCCTTGAGCACCTCGTCGACGGCCCGCTCCGGATAGCGGGTGCCCGGCTCGAACGACCGCTCGGCGATGTGCGTGAGCAGGACGCGCCGCCGTTTCGGCTGCGCCGGCAGGCCCACCAGGACGTCTCCGCGTAGGAAGGTGCGCAGCACCGGATCGGCGGCCGGGTCGGTGTCGTCGGCCGGGCGGCTGTCGCGGGCGGCCGCCCGCAGCGACGCCTCGTCGGCCGCGAGCGCGCCGTCCGCGCCGGCGACAAGGCCCGCGTCGGTGAGCCGACGAACCCCGGTGAGCACGACCCGCACCGGCAGGCCGGTGCGCTCGGCGACCTGCGCCGCGCTGGTCGCCCCCAGCACGATCGCCGCGAAGATCCGTCGTCGTCCGTCGTCGGCCAGCGTCCCGGCCAGAGCATGCGCAGTCACGCCGGTCACCCTCGCATCAGCGGTACGCGCACCGCCAGGCGTTTTCCGGCCGATCGGATGGCCGAAGGCGATGATCGGCTATTTCCATGTGCGACGGGCACCCTCCCACGCCTAGGAAGAAGGCATGACCAACGAGCGGACCGTTCCCCTGCTGCCGTGCGCATCCATCGACGACATCGAGAACTTCTACGGAGTTCTCGGTTTCCGCACGACGTACAAGCAACGCAAGCCCAACGCGTGTGTGGGGGTGCAGCGCGAAGACCTGCATCTGCAGTTCTTCGAGATCACCGGATTCGACCCGGAGCAGTCCTATGGCTCCTGCCTCGTCATCACCGCCGACATCGAGGGACTACACCGGGCATTCGCGGCCGGCATGCGCGCCGCGTACGGCAAGGTACTGGTGTCCGGAACGCCGCGGATGACCCGACCCAGGGCGCGGAAGAACGCCGACGGGTTGGGCGGATTCAGCGTCATCGACCCGGGCGGCAACTGGATCCGCGTCTTCCGGGACGCCGCCACCGCGCCCCTGCCGGCCGCCACGACTGCCGGGCGGCTGGCCAAGGCCCTGGCGAATGCTGTCGTACAGGCCGACTCCAGGGGAAGCGTGGGACAGGCCGTTCGGATCCTCGACAGCGCGTTGGCCCGCCCGCAGGCCGACGACGACCCGGTCGAGCAGGTAGAGGTCCTGGTCTACCGCGCCGAACTCGCACTGGTGCTGCACGATCCATCGACCGCGACCGAGATGCTGGCCCGCGCCCAGTCCGTCACGCTCACCGAAGACGAATCCGAACGGGCGGCACCGGCGTTCGACAACGCCACCGAACTCGCAGCAGCACTGCGGTGACTCACCATGCGAACGCCAGCCGGCCGACGGCTCCCGCCGGGCGGCTCAGTCGGCCGCGGGCTGCTCGGCGACGAGCAGCACCCGGCGCAGCAGGTCGGCGAGGTGTCGCCGCTCGGTCGTCGTGAGCGCGCCGAGCAACCGGTGCTCCTCCGCGCCCTGGATCTCCATCGCCCCGCGCCACGCCGCCCGCCCCGCGTCGGTGAGTTCCACGTCCACCCGCCGACGGTCGACCGTGGACGGGATGCGGCGCACGAAGCCGCGCCGCAGCAGGACGTCCACCCGCGCGGTGATCGAGGCGGGAGCCATCGCGAGATCCGTGGCGAGGTCCGAGGGCGCCGCCCGGCCCCGGCGGCCGGCCAGGGCCTGCAGGGTGTCGTACTCATGGACCGACAGGTCGAAATCGGCCAGGACCCGCTCCTTCACCGAACGCAGGTGCCGGGTCAGCTTGATCATCCTGGTCACCGCGCCCTCGACGTCGGCGTCGAGGTGCGGCACCACCGGCAGCCACCGCTCGATGTGGCTGTCGACGGTGTCGGGAGTCGTGGTCACGGCCCCAGTTTACCTCAACGTCGAAATATTTGTTGTCGAAAGGTTCGATCTCGAAGTATGTTGCCGGTATGACCCACCCGCTGCGTACCCGCTCGTTCCGGTTGCTGTTCCTGGGCCGGACCGTCTCCGCCGTCGGCGACGCGGTGGTGCCCGCCGCGCTGGCCCTGGCCGTGCTGCGGGCCACCGGCTCCACCGGCGCGCTGGCCGTCGTCCTGGCCGCGGCGATGGTCCCCCGGCTGCTGCTGTTGCCACTCGGTGGTGTCGTCGCCGACCGGTTCGACGCCCGACGGGTCGCGTTGCTGGCCGACCTGGTCCGCTGCGCCACCCAGCTCGCGGTCGGCGTGGAGCTACTCGGGGGTGATCCGTCACTGACCACAGTCGTCATCGCGTCCGCCCTCGGCGGCACCGCGTCGGCGTTCGCGATACCGACCGCGTCTCCGCTGGTCGCCGGCACCGTCGAACCGGCCAGCCGGCAGCGGGCCAACGCCCTGATGGGGATCACCGCCAACGCCAGTCGCCTCGCCGGCCCGGCGCTGGCCGGCGCGCTGGTCTGGGCCGCCGGCCCCGGCTGGGCGTTCATCCTCGACGGCGCGTCGTTCGCGCTCAGCGCGGCACTGCTCGCGCTGGTGCGGATCCGCCACGTGCCGGTGCCCCACCGGTCCGTACTCGCCGACCTGCGCCACGGCTTCGGGGAGGTCCGCGCCCGGGACTGGTTCTGGACCAGTCTGCTCGGGCACGGCGTGTGGAACGGCGCCGCCGCCGTACTGATGACCCTCGGGCCGGCCGTCGCCATCGACCGCCTCGGCGGCGAGACGACCTGGGTGCTGCTGTTGCAGGCCGGCGCGATCGGCATGCTCACCGGCTCACTGCTGGCCGGGCGGGTCCGCCTACGGCGACCGGTGTTGCTGGCCAACCTCGCGTTGGCCAGCTACGCCGCGCCGCTGATCCTGCTCGCCGTCGCCGCGCCCGCCCCGGCGGTGATCGCCACGTACGCCGTGGCGCTGAGCGCCCTCGGCTACTTCAACCCGGTCTGGGAGACCGTCGTGCAGCACCACTTCCCGCCGGAGGTCCTGGCCCGCGTCACCTCCTACGACTGGCTGGTGTCGCTGGGCGCCATGCCGCTGGGGTACGCGCTGGCGCCGCTGGCCGCCGACGCGTTCGGCGCACCCGTCCCGCTGGCCGTCGCCGGCTTGCTGGTCCTCGTCTCCTGCGCGGGCACCGCACTCGTCCCCGGCGTACGCCGACTCACCTGGCCGACCACCCCGCAACCGCGAGCGGCCGGACCCGCCGGCGTTCGGTGAGCCAGACCGTGCGCGCCCACGAAGAAGGCTCTCGCCCAGCGCCGGGAGCCTGCGAGCGGGGTGGTCGGTCAGCCGGCGTCGCGGGTCATCGCGACGCGAAAACGCTGCATTAATCGCGCGCTCTGCGACGCCGGTATGGCTAGCCTCACCCAGAGGCTGGTCGGGAAACGGCACATCCATGAGTCGGAGGATTCTCGATGTCAGGCGCAGCGACCGGCGGCGACTCGCTGCGTCCCACCCAACTGCTTCGCCGCAGTCGGCCCTTTCGCAATCTCTTCTCGGCCCGGCTCGTCTCGTACGCCGGCGACTCGCTCAGCCTCGTCGCGCTCATGTTGCACGTCAGCGAGACGACGGGGAAGGCGCTGGCCGTCTCCCTCCTGCTGCTTGTCGGAGACCTCGCGCCCTCGATGTTGGGTCCCTTCAGCGGCGCGCTCGTCGACCGGCTCAACCTCCGCCGGCTGATGGTCGTCTGCGAACTCGTCCAGGCCGCGGTCCTGCTGGTGATCGTGGTGACGCTGCCCCCGCTGCCGGTGCTGCTGGCCCTCGTCGCGATCCGCGCCACCGCCTCGCAGATCTTCCAACCGGCGTCGCGGGCGGCGGTGCCCGCACTGGTCGCCGACCGTGACCTGGAGACCGCCAACTCCACAGTCGGGTTCGGCGCGAACGCGGCGGAGGCGGCCGGCCCGCTCCTCGCCGCGGCCCTGTTCCCGCTGGTCGGAGTGCGTGGGCTGCTGCTCGCCGACGCGGTGACGTTCCTCGTCTCAGCCGTCCTGCTCGCGACTCTCCCGTCGCTTCCGGCGGTGACCCCCGAGGGGCGCCAGCCGTCGCTCCTGCGCCAGGCCAGATCGGGAATCGGCTATCTGCTGAGCGTTCCGACGGTGCGGGTGATCTTCCTGGGCTTCACCGCGGTGGTCGCCTTCAACGGGGTCGACGACGTGGCACTGCTGGTGTTGGCCCGGGACACGTTCGAGGTGGGCAACTCCGCGTTCGGGTTGCTGCTGGGCGCGGTCGGCATCGGACTCGTCGCCGGGTACGCCGTGTTGTCCCGGTGGGGCACCCGGGCGTCGATGGCGCTGCTGCTGATCGTGGGCTTCGGGGTCAGCAGTCTCGGGAACCTGCTCACCGGGCTCGCCTGGGCCGTCGCCGCCGCGATCGCGCTCCAGGGGGTCCGGGGGCTCGGACTGGCGGCCATGGACGTCGCCTCCAGCACGCTGCTGCAACGGACGGTCCCCGCGGGCATGCTCGGCCGGGTCTTCGGCAACCTGTACGGCGCGATCGGGGTCGCCGCCGCGGCGTCCTACCTGGCCGGTGGCCTGCTGCTGGACCTCACGTCCGCTCCGGTGACCCTGGTGATCGCGGGTGTCGGCGGCCTGGTGGCCACCGGCATCGTCGCCCTGCGACTGCCACGGGCGATGCGACGCAATGATGGTGCGACGCCGACGACGCGGAGTTCCGGCGCTCCGGAATGAGGGGCCTCGGCCGCTCGACTGGCGCAGAGCGGGGCGCACCGGCCATCGCCGGTACGCCCCGCCGCGAGGGGGTCGGTGTGTCAGCTCGCGGGCCCGATGTTCATCACGTACTGGCCCTCCATGTTTCCGGGCGGCGAGAAGTTGGCCACGATGAAGGTCTCCCACCACTTCGTGCCCTGGCCGGCGACCCGCCCCACACCCAGCTTGGTGGTGGTCTTCCACACCAGTGCGGTGAAGTGCCCGATCGGCTTCGTGGGGTCGATGGGTTCGCCCGTGGCGAAGTTGTAGTTGCTGTTCTCGGCGTACCAATTCTCCACCGCGGCAGTTCCCGAACCCGCCGTGGGGCCGGTCGAGGCGCCCGCCCACGACGCGTTCTCACCGGTGTCCGGTCGCAGGCCCTCGTGGGTGAGCTTGGTGCTCTCGGCCATGAAGGACGCCCTCGACTTCGAATACTCCACGAGTTCCGGGTCGAGGGTGAGCAGCGACGATCCGTGCCGTGCCCGCAGTTGGTTGACCTTGGTCAGCACCTCCTGCAGGAACTCGTCGTTGGTTCGATCAGCGAATCCAGCTCGCATGATGTGACACCCTTCTGCTGAAGACGAACGGCGGAAGATCTACCCCCATGGCGGGCGGCTCGGCCCCGGAGGGCTCACACAGCGGGCCGGACAGCCATCGGCAGCCTTCCATCCGCCAACGCGAAAAGACCGTCACTTAAAGTGACGCATCAATGACAGAGACGCTAACACTGGACTCGCCGATGAGTCGGCGAGGAGAGGTTGGGGCGAATCCCCAGGTGACCCCGGGTAGGCGGGCGTGGACGCAGCGTCAGCGGCAGGTCGTGCCAGCCGGGTACGACATCAGCGGCGTGCCAGAGAAATTTCTACTCTCTGGCACAACGGCAATTTCGCACCCAGCGGCACGGTGCGGCTTCCCGCCGCCGGCCACCGGGAGGTCCGGTTGTTGCTGGCCGCCGAGGCTCCCGGCGGGCGCGGCGGCGTCACTCGCCGGTCGGACCCCCGGCGAGTTCGGCGACCACGTCGAGGTGACCGAGGTGGCGGGCGTACTCCTGGACCAGGTGGAACAGCACCCGCTCCAGCGACGCCGGGTCCGCGCCGTTCCACCGCGGCCCCGGCGCGCCGATCTCCGCCAGGTCGTGCGCCGTCACCACCGCCGTGGTGTGCGCGCCCTGCGTCCGCAGCGCCGCCACCAGGTCCTCCCGCGTCTCGTCGGGGGCGACGTACCAGCGGTCCTCACGGCGGTCGCCCCACGGCTGCGCGACGTCCCGGCCCTGGAACCCCCACTCGATCCAGCGCCGCTCGACGTGGCGCAGATGCGTGAGCAGCTCCAGCGGGGTCCACCCGGACGGCAGCCGGCTGCGCCGCAACTCCGGCTCGGCCAACGCGGACACCTTGGCCACCAGGGTCTCGCGGAAGTAGTCCAGGTAGCGCAGGAAGACCTCGGTGCGGCTGCCGGCCGGTTCGGTCGGCTCGGGAAAGGCAGTCACGACCCGGTGGGCAGGTCGCGGGCGCGCTGTCGCACACCCGCCCCGCCGTACGGGTAGTCACCCACCAGCGGGGCGCTCGCCTCGTCCAGTGACCGCATCTGCTCGGCGTCGAGGACCAGGTCCGCGGCGGTGAGGTTGTCGTCGAGCTGCTCGGTGGTACGCGCGCCGAGGATCACCGAGGTGACCGCCGGGCGGGCCGCCAGCCAGGCCAACGCCACCGCCGACATGGACACGCCCCGTTCGTCGGCGACCCGGCGCACCGCGTCGAGCACCCGCCAGGTGCGCTCCTCGGCGTTGCGACCGGCGTACGCCTCGACGCCGCGCTGCGGGTTCTCACCGAGTCGGGTCGCGCCGGTGGGCGTGTTGTCGCGCTGGTACTTGCCGGTCAGCCAGCCGCCGCCCAGCGGCGACCACGGCAGGATGCCGATGCCCTCGTTCTCGCAGACCGGCACCAGTTCGAACTCGATCTCCCGGGCCAACAGGTTGTACTGCGGTTGCAGGGACACGATCGGGGTGAGGTTGAGGTGCTGGGTGAGCAGGGCCGCCTTCTGCAACTGCCAACCGGTGAAGTTGCTGACCCCCGCGTAGCGGATCTTGCCCGCGCGCACCGCGTCGTCGAAGAACCGCAGCGTCTCCGGCAGGGGGGTCAGCGGATCCCAGGCGTGCGCCTGGTACAGGTCGACGGCCTCGACACCGAGCCGCCGCAGGCTGGCGTCCAGGGCGCGGGTGAGGTGCACCCGGGACAGGCCGGCGTCGTTCGCGCCCGGACCCATCGGGAACCGGCCCTTGGTGGCGATCACCAGTCGGTCCCGCACGTCGGGCCGCGTCCGCAGCCAGCGTCCCACGATGTCCTCGGAGACACCCGCGGAGTAGACGTCGGCGGTGTCGAGGAACGTGCCCCCGGCCTCGACGAACCTGTCGAGTTGAGCGAAGCTGCCGGCCTCGTCGGTCTCCGCCCCAAACGTCATCGTGCCCAGACACAGGGTCGACACCACCGTGCCGGTGCTGCCCAGAGTGCGGTAGCGCATATCGTCCTTTCGGTCCGAGTGACAAAGCCGATCTTCGCACTCGGTGGGGCCACCCGCACACGGAGGCCGCCAGGCCCCGGCACGGGCACCCGCGCGGTCACCTCGCCGGTCATCATGGGCGGGTGAGCGAGTCCGCGATCAACATTGACCGGCCTCACCGGCCGGCTCCGACATCACCGCCGGGAGCACCGGAGCCCGGTGCGCCCACCCGCGGCCCGGGGCTGGTGGCCCTGGCGACGAGCGTGGTCCTGCTGTTGCTCGCCGGGCGCTACGGCTATCACCGCGACGAGTTGTACTTCCTGCTCGCCGGCCGGCACCTCGACTGGGGTTACGTCGACCAGGGGCCGCTGGTCCCGGCGCTGGCCCGGCTGCTGGACACGATCGCGCCGGACAACCTGGTGATTCTGCGGACCCCGTCGGCGCTGCTGGCCGGTGGCGCGGTGCTGCTGGTCGCCGCCATCGCCCGCGAGTTGGGCGCCGGTCGCGGTGCGCAGACCTGCGCGGCGGTGCTGGCCGCGCTGTCCGGCATCGTGCTCGCCAGCGGGCACCTGCTCAGCACCACCACCGTCGACCTGCTGGTCTGGCTGGCCGCGGCGTGGTGTGCGGTGCGGTTGCTGCGTACCGGCGACAGCCGCTGGACGCTGGGCATCGGGCTGGCGCTCGGCGTGGGCATGCTCAGCAAACTGCTGCCCGCGCTGCTGGCCGTGGGCCTGATCGCCGGCGTGCTCATCGGCGGGCCACGTCGGCTGCTGCGCGACCGCTGGGTGCTCGCCGCCGCCGGGATCGCCGTGCTGCTGGCCGCACCCAACCTGATCTGGCAGGCGGCGCACGGCTTTCCCCAGCTCGGCGTGGCGGCGTCCATCGCCGACGGTGACAGCTCCTACAGTGGCCGCCGCGACGCGTTGACCCTCCAGTTCGTCATCATCAGCCCGTACGCCGTACCCATCTGGATCGCCGGCCTCGTCGCGCTGCTGCGACGACCGGCGTGGCGGGCCTACCGGGCGGTGGGCTGGGCCTGGTTGGTGGTGTTCGGCATCGTGCTGATCGCCGGTGGCAAGGGCTACTACGACGCGCCGCTGCTGCTGGTGCTGACGGCCGCCGGCGCGGTGGTGACCGTCGGGTGGGCGTCGCGCGGGTCGGTCCGGCTGCGCCGAGGGCTGCTCCCGTTGGGCGTGGTGCCGTTCCTGTTGCCCAACATCGTGCTGCTGCTGCCGGTGCTGCCGGCCGAGCGGTTGCCCGGTTTCGTGGTCGACGTCAACTACGACGCCGGCGAGACGATCGGCTGGCCGGCGTTCGCCGACTCGGTCGCCACGGTCCATCGTGGGCTGCCGCCCGAGGAGCGCCCCCGGGCGGTCATCCTGACCAGCAACTACGGCGAGGCCGGCGCGCTGGCCCGCTACGGTCCGGTCCGTGAGCTGCCCCGGGCCTACTCCGGGCACAACAGCATGGTCGACTTCGGCCAGCCGCCGGCCAGCGCGGACGTGGTCATCGCGGTCGGCTGGGAGCGCCCCGAGCCGCTGACCGCCTGGTTCGACGAGTGCACGCTCGCGGGGCGGGTGGATCAGCGGGTCGAGGTGGACAACGACGAGAACGGCGGCCCGATCCACGTCTGCCGGGGGCTGCGGCGTCCGTGGGCGCAGATCTGGGACACCGAGGTACGCCACACCGGCTGATGCCCGGGGCGCATGCTCCGGCAGTGGGCCGCGGTGGTCAGCCGGCCCCGCTGGTCAGCCAGGTCTGGATGCCGGCCAGTGCTTCGGGGCCGGAGGTGGCGTCGACGTCGCGGGCGAGGTCGGCGATGGTGACCGCGGCGAGCGCCTGGCGCCAGGCGTCCTCGGCTGCCCACATCGCGCGGGCGACCGGGCACGGCGTGGTACAGGCGTCGGCCGGGGTCGCGAACGGGCCGCGCTGGCGGATCTCGGTGCAGACGAAGGTCGGGCCGGGGCCGTCGACGGCCCGGACCACGTCGAGCAGGGTGATGCTCTGCGGTGCCCGGGTCAGCACGTAGCCGCCCGCCTTGCCCTGCACGGAGTGGATCAGGCCGGCGCGGGCCAGGGCCTGGAGCTGCTTGGCGAGGTAGCTGCCGGAGACGTCGTGCAGCTCCGCCAGCTTGGCCGCCGGCACGGGCGCGCTGCTGGTGGTGAGCACCACGCAGCAGTGCAGCGCCCACTCGACCCCGCCGGACATCTTCATGCCCTCACCCTAGCCAACCCCACTTACTCGGACTTCAAATGTCTGAGTATTGTTCTCGGACAGGAAAGGTCCGAGTTCCGGCCGCGCACAGTGCGGCCGGACAAAGACCCCACAACGTCACGGGAAGGTGCACTGTCATGAAGATCGCCGTACTGGGTGGGACCGGGCTCATCGGTTCGCAGGTCGTGCGGATCCTGCGGGCCGCCGGTCACGACGCGGTGCCACTGTCGCCGTCCACCGGGGTGGACCTGCTCACCGGACAGGGCCTGGCCGACGGACTCACCGGCGCGGACGTCGTCGTCAACCTGACCAACTCGCCGACCTTCGACGACGCCTCCCCCGCCTTCTTCCAGACGACCATGGACAACCTCCTCGCCGCGGCCGATCGCGCGGGCGTCGGCCACGCCGTGGTGCTCTCCATCGTCGGCGTCGACCAGGTGCCCGACCTGGCCTACTACCGCGCCAAGGTCCTCCAGGAGGACATCCTCAAGGCCGGTCCCGTCCCGTACTCGATCGTGCGCGTCACCCAGTTCTTCGAGTTCGTCGAGGCGATCCTGTCGTGGACGGCCGACGACACCACCGTCCGCCTGCCCCGCACCCCCGTGCAGCCCATGGCCGCGGCCGACGTGGCGCAGGCCGTCGCGGACGTCAGCACGGGCGCACCGCTGCGCGGTGTCCGCAACGTCGCCGGCCCCGACGTCTTCGCCCTCGACGAACTGGGACGGGTCACCCTCGCCGCGCGAGGTGACCAGCGCACCGTCACCACCGACGACAGCGCCGGCATGTTCGCCGCCGTACCCGGCGCGGTGCTCATCGCCGCCGACGACGCCGTCATCGCCCCCACCACCTACCGGGAGTGGCTCGGCCGCCAGGGCTGAGGCGTCCGCCGGCCCGCACGCCGCCGTGCGGGCCGGCGCCGGTCGTGGGGCCGGGGCCGCGAAGACGAGGTGGTGACGGCTAAGGTCGGCGTCGTGACCGACACCGCAACCGAGGTCGACAGGCCCGTCGCCGAGGCGTGGGCGCGGATCGAGGCTGGCCTCGGTCGCGTCCTGCCGTCCTCCCTGAGCCAGCTCAACGCACCGGCCCCGGCACCCGCGATCGATGCGGTGGAAACCGCCTTGGCCATCACACTGCCGCCCGATTTCCGCGCAAGTCTCCGCATCCACAACGGGACCGACCCCGGTACGACACTGCCGGCTGTTGAGCCCACCCCGGTACCGCTGGACAACCTCTGTGACACCGACCAGATCATCGAGATGACCCGGATGTGGCGCGACAACTACGGTCCGGAGCCGGACTGGGACGACCCTCAGGTCTGGGCCTACCTGGTCGACAGAGGAATGCTCTGCCTGAACGGTCCGGTGCGGCCGATCGTCGGCACGCCGGGCGCGGTGGTCGTGGGGCACATGAACGGCGACGTGCTGTGGCTGCTCGACGGTGACCCGGCACCGGGAGGAACGCCCGGACAGGTGGTCCGGGTGGATGTCGAGTGCGCCTCCTGGGACGTGCTGGCCCCATCCTGGACGCAACTGCTCGTCCGCTACGCCCAGGACCTCGCGCTGTTCGCGGCGGACCCGGACACCTCACCTCTGGAGATCGATCCCCTCGTGGGGCCGGCCTGCGAGTGGGGCAGCACCCCGTCGGCCTCGTGGGGGACGCGTCCGGCCTGGCTTCGGGACGTCCCAGCTCGCAGCCCCTACACCTGATCCTCGCCGACGAGCCCTGGACGGGCGGTCAGTGTCGCAGCAGGCCGGTCGTGTGGATCGGCTCCACGTGCCCGGTGGGTGGCGCGGTGCGGTGCAGTTGCAGACCGATGTCGACGACGACGGACCGCTCCAGTGCCACGACCTGCGCCAGCGGAACCCACTGCGCCAGGTCGGTCGTGCCACAGGTCTCGGATCGAAGCTCACCGCCCACGATCCGGGCCCGATAGAACACCGCGAGCATGTGCAGCTCGACGACGTCGTCGTCGAGTCGCTCCACGTTCCTGGTCCGCGAGTTCACCCCGAGCAACTGCTCGACCCGCGCCGCGTACCCCGTCTCCTCCGCCACCTCGCGCACGACGGCGTCGAACGGATCCTCGGTGTGCTCGACCCCGCCGCCGGGCAGCGTCCAGTGCCGCCGAGCCCCGTCCGGCGACACCCAACGGGCGAGCAGCAGACTCTCGTCCCGCAGACACACCGCGTACGCGGCCACGCGAAGCCGTTGTGTGATCACAGTGACCAGGATCGCGCAGTTGCCGGCGACGTGCCGCCCGCACACGCGGTCGGCCGGCCTCACCGTGGACGTGCAGACGATGTCCGCAGACGGGGAGCGATGGCGCGGCGCCGCTCTCGCTCCCGCAGGTCAGGAGGGCTGGACGTCGTCGAAGAGGGCGAGGGCGTCGGCGGGGTCCGGGCTCACGAGACGTTCCAGACCGGCCGTCGTGATCGTCGCCCACCTGCCGGCCCGTGCCCACATCTGTTCCTCGAAGGCGCGGACGGCCTCGTCCAGATTCTCGGGCTCGGCGGCGATGGACTCCGCGAGTTCGGCACCGTCCAGCATCGCGAGGTTCGCGCCCGCGCCCAACGGCGGCATCAGGTGGGCGGCGTCGCCCAGGAGCGTCACCCCGCGCACGTGGACCCAGGTGTGGGATTCGGGCAGCACGTAGAACGGGCGGTGGACGAAGGCGGTGCCGTGGCCGAGCAGGTCGAGGACGGGAGGTGCCCAGCCGTCGAACAGCGCCAGCAGGCCCGATCGCGTGGCCTCGACGTCGGCCAGGTCCAGGCCGGCGTGCCAGTCCAGCGGTGCGCGGAACTTGGCGTACACCTTGACGTGACCGCCGCTGTTGCGCTGGGCGACGAGAGATCGGTTCACGCCGTACACGGCCACCGAACCGTCGCCGATCAACCGGGCGAGGGCGGGGTGGCGGGTGTCGACGTCGTCGAGGGAGGTCTCGACCGAGGTGACGCCGGTGTACTGCGGCGTCACCGGCGAGACTGCCGGGCGTACCCGGGACCAGGCGCCGTCCGCGCCCACCACGAGATCGAACGTCTCCTGCCGCCCGTCGGCGAAACGAATGAGTACGCCATCCCCGGCCCCCGACACCACCTGCGCCACCTCTCGACCCCACTGCACGTCGAGGGAGCCGAGCAGCAGGTCACGAAGGTGCCCGCGGTCGATCTCCGGATTGGCCTGTTCCTCCGGATCGGGTCGCCAGTCGCGCAGAACGGTCCCAGCAGTGTCCAGGATGCGCATGGCCTGCCCCTCGGGACGAGACAGCGCCTGGAACTCTGCCCGCAGCCCCGCCTTGTCCAGTGCCAGCTGGCCCAGCCCCTCGTGCAGGTCCAGCGTGCCGCCCGGGGGGCGGGCGTCGGGCGCGGGATCGCGTTCGAGGACGGTGACGGGGTAGCCGTGGCGGTGCAGGACACGGGCGAAGGTGAGACCCCCCGGGCCACCCCCGACCACCGCGATACGGTGTCTCATAGCGATACACCGTATATCGCCCGTACAATGCATCGCAACAACAGGGAGTGATCATGACCGTGTGGGACCGGCCGGAGCCGCCGCATCGCCCCGTGCCGCTCAGCCGGGAGCAGATCATCACCGCCGCCATCGCGCTCGCCGACGAGGGCGGACTGGAGGCGGTGTCGGTGCGCAAGGTCGCCGCCCGCCTCAACGCCGGCCCGATGCGGCTGTACGGATACATCTCCACCAAGGACGAACTGCTCGACCTCATCGTGGACGAGGTCCACGCCGAGATCCTCCCCGCGGAGCGGCCCGGTGACTGGCGGGAGACGCTGCGCATCCTCGCCCACCGCACCAGGCAGGCCGCGCTGCGCCACGTTTGGCTCGCCGATCTGCTCGGCGGCCGCCCGACCCTGGGCCCCAACGCCATGGCCGTGACCGAGGCCAAGCTGGCCGCCCTCGACGGTCTCGCCGACATCGACACCGTCCTGCGCGCCGTGGACACGGTCAGCGCCTACGTCATCGGTGCGATCAGGCGCGAAACCGCGAACCTGCGGGCCGAGCGCGCCACGGGCCTGTCCAAGCGCGACTGGCAACGCGCCTTCGGCCCGCACGTGACGAAGATGTTGGCCACGGGTCGCTTCCCGGCACTGTCCAAGGCCGTGCACGACGGCACCGAGGTGGACCCCGAAGCATCCTTCGCGACCGGCCTGGACTGGGTCCTCGACGCCGTGGCCGGCAAAATCACCCGACCGCCGGCGTAACGCTCACCTCCTACCCAACCCGCGGATACGCAGGTAGGCGCGATCGTCGAAGCTCACCTGACCAGGCAGCACCCCCTTGGTCCCGGCAAGTTCAGCCACGCACCACGGGTCCTGTCGCTCCGATGGTCTCTCCACTCAGGCTCGTTCGCACTCAGCTCGACCCTCGTCGGCCGATGTCGACCTTGGTGAGGATCGGCCGGGTCACATCCTGGTTGTCGATGACGACGTCCGCGCGTTCGTGCGGCGCACAGGCGGCGAAGTACAGCCGCTGGCCGCCGACGTAGCGGCCGAGGCTGGGATGGTCGGGATCCGGATGCGAGCCATCGCGTCCGGCCATCCGTGCCGCGGTGACCGCGAACGGCGCGTCGAGAAAGACGGAGAAGTCCCAGAAGTCCACCAGTTCGTCTCGGTGCAGGAACAGCCCGTCGACGATGAGTACCGTGCCAGGCGCCGCGGTCCGCCACGCAAGATCCAGGACCTCGTCGGTCCGAAGATCGTGGGCAGCAGGGCGGTAACGGCGCGCGCCCCCGGGACCGAACCCCTCTAGGACGTTGTGGACGAGGGCGTCGTAGTCGTAACTGTCGAGCCAGAATCCTTCCGGCGAATCCCGGCCCCGGCGATGCCGCACGGCCCGACGGTGATGAAAGTCGTCCGCCGACACGTGCACGACATGACGTCCCCGCTCGCTCAGCGACGCGGCCAGCTCGCCGGCGAACGTCGACTTCCCCACCCCATCGACCCCGTCAACGGCCACCCGCACGCACTGCGGCGCGGCGAACGTCGGAACCAGGTCAGCGACATCGTCAAGCAGTTGCCCCCGTACGACGTCCACGCCCGTCCCCTCCGCACGCCGACCGCCCGCGACCACCGTGCTCTCCCCCACCTGTCAGGGGTGCAGCGGTGTGCGGCGGGGAATCACCCTGCGATACGCGATACGCCATCCAGCCGCTTCCCGACGCACGACGTCCTCGTAGACGACACTGCCCACGCCGCCGTCGGCGGAGATCCCGATTCCCTTTGACCGCACCCGCACCGTGCCGTCCGGATCCTCGGTCACGCAGATGTTCGTGACGTGATGCCCCACCGGGTTCGCATCGCCTACCGCCAGGCTGGCTTCGGTGATCGCCTCGTACCCACGCAGTTCACCGAACCCCAACGCGGAGACGTCGTACACGATGTCGGTACAGAACAGCTCACCCATCCGGTCGAACTCGCCGCTGTCCATCAGATGCCCGTGCAACGAGATCAGCTCATGCACCGCGAGCCTGTCTTCGACTGACAACGCCACCAATGACCTCCACCCGACAACCCGACATCTTCGGCGGCGCATCGCCAACCCGCCGACGTCGATATTCCTATCAGGTCGTGGGCGGGACAGCGCGGCCGGCGACCGGGAGCATCCCCGACATGGGTACGGTGACACCGTGCTCTCGGCCGTGAAGGGTCTGTCCCGCTACCACACCGAGGAGTCGCTGCGCACCTACCTGCTGCAGCGCTCACACCGCACCGAGGATGGCTGCCTGGTCATCGAAGGCTACGGGCGGCGACGCGGGGTGCACCAGAAGGTCGCCGGTCGTGCGTGGGCGCACATCGCCGCGTACGTCGTCCTCGTCGGCGGGTACGACGCTGCCCTCGACGTCGACCAGACCTGCGGCGCCGCCGACTGTATCGAGCCGACGCACCTGCGCCAGCTCAGCCGGGCCGAGACCTGCCGCACCCGCAACCAGCCGGCACTGTGCCGCAACGGCCACGACCGTGAACTCGACCCGGTGACCAACCGGTACCGGCGAGTCTGCCGGACATGCAACCGGGAGGCTCAACGCCGATGGCGCGAACGCCAAGCCGCCGAGGTAGCCCAAGCCCGCTCCGCGCATGGCCGCTGACAGCGTGTTCCCTGACGCACCACCACGAACACCTCCCCAACCCGAACCGGTCCGTCAGCATCGCAGCCGCCACGCCGGTCTGCCGTCGGTCGAGCGGCGGGGTCAACGGGACATCGCGTAGAGGGTCAGCGCAGCCAGCGACGGCGCATCGACGATTTCACCAGCCAACACCATCGCCCGGATCTGCACGTCGGTGAACGACAGGTGCACCATGTCCTGCTCGGTCGCCTCGCGGTCCGGCTCTCCCTCGGTCAACCCGGTGGCCAGGTAGACGTCGCAGCCCTGGGTGGAAAACCCGTACGCCTCGTACAGGTGCCCCAGATGGGTGACGGTCTCCGCACGCAATCCGGTCTCCTCGGCCAACTCCTGACGAGCCAGCTCGGCAGCGTCGCCCCTGACCCCGTGTCCCCAACTGCCCTGAGGAAACTCCCAGGCTCGCCGGCCGACCGGGTAGCGGAACTGCTCGACCAGCCAAAAGCCCTCAGCCCAGCGGGGCAGGACCAGCGCGGAGTCCGGCTTCTCCACCACCCCGTAGATGCCGGTCGAGCCGTCCGGCCGGCGAACGCGATCCTCCCGGACGGTCATCCAGGCATTGGTGTAGACGGTTCGACTATCCAGGCGCTCCATCGCACGATGCTCGCAGGCCACCTGCATCGGTCGAAACACCGTCGCCGCCACTGAGCGGCTTCAGTGGCCCGCGCCCGCACCGAAAACCCCGCGTCATCGACGGATCCACACCAGCCGGATGCCTTACGCACAAGAACTGTCATTATGGTGCACGCCTGGTTCGCCCCTTTTGTGATGGTGATTTATTGGGTTACTGTTACTGGCAATACGATAAATAAGCGTCGCAGGACTTCCAGCGGGACTGAGCACCGCAACCATCCATGCCTGGTGCTCGTGCCGGCTGAACCGGCACGAGCACCAGAGGCGGCGAGGTCACCTCACGCGACGGCGGTTCCCTCAAGTTCGACCATCTGTCCGGGGATCGCCAGCCGTGTCACCCCGAGCATCGTGGTGGTCGGTGCCACCCCGGCGGCACCCAACCGCGACGCCAGGACGCCGTAGTGCGGAAACAGCAGGTCGACGTCGGTGGTGTAGACGTTGAGCCGGACGAGGTTCGCGAGGGACATCCCGGCCTCGCCGAGCACGGCCTCCAGGTTGTCGAGGCTCAGCGCCAACTGCGCGGCCAGGTCCCCGTCATGCAGAGGTTTGCCGTCGCCGCTCATCGCGGTCTGTCCGGAGCAGTACAGGGTCCGGGTCTGCCCGGACACGATCTCACCCTGGTTGAATCCCATGTCCAACGACCAGGTCACGGGGTTGACTGCCGTTCGCTGCACTGACACATCAGCTCCATTCGACTCAAAGGACGTACGCCCACGGGCTCAGTAGCCACCGTCGTTGACGTCGCGTTGATGAGCCTGCCAAGCAATCACGACACCCTGTGTCGTGTATCGGTAGAGTCTTCGCATGCGTGCCGACCGATTGGTCTCGCTGGTGCTGCTGCTGCGCCAACGCGGTCGGCTGTCCGCGGCCACGCTGGCCCGCGAGCTGGAGGTGTCCACCCGCACGGTGCTGCGCGACATCGAAGCGCTGTCCGCCGCAGGCGTCCCCGTACGTGCCGACCGCGGTCGGCACGGAGGATTCGCACTGTTGCCCGGGTTCCGGACCGAACTCACCGGACTGAATCACGACGAAGCGCTCGCCCTGCTCGTCGCCGGATCGCGGCGCGGCGCTCAGGCATTCGGTCTCGGCTCGGCGCTGGCTTCGGCCATGCGCAAGGTGGTCGACGCGCTGCCCGAAGGCTACCGGGCCACTGCGGCCGACGCGGTCCAGCGATTGCTCATCGACCCACAGACCGACCTGCTGTCGCGCCGGCAGGTCCCCGACGAGGTGCCCGACGCCGTCGTGGCCGAGGTCCGACGTGCGGTGTTCGCCGGACACAAGCTGCGCATCCACTACGCAGCCGTGGACCAAACCCCGACGTGGCGCACGGTGGACCCCATCGGCCTCGTCACGGTACGCGACCAGGGCTACCTGCTGGCCACGAGGTCTGGCGTGGACCGCACCTACCGGCTGTCCCGGATCGTGGCCGCCGAGGAACTCGCCGAACCCGCACAGCGACCAGACCAGGTCGACCTGGACGGGGCCTGGCAGGAACGCAGCGCGCAGTTTCGCAACGGCGGCGACCAGGTCACCGTGCTGGTACGGGTGAACCCCGCGCGGCGGGAGGACTTGGTGGGCACCGCACTGGCCGTCCACGCCGAGGAGACCGACGCAGACGGCTGGCTACGGATGGAGGCGACCTTCCAAGATCCAAGACACGCCGAATGGGCGCTCTGGCAGCTCGCCACGAACGCGGAAGCCTTGGCCCCGCAGTGGTTGCGCACCTCCCTCCGTAACCGAGCGGCCACGATCGCCGCCCGCTACGGGGTGCCATCCTGAGAGTTCGATCGGGGCTTCGCGTCGGGCGACTGCTCCGGTTCACGAGATGACAGCGCCCACCTCAGGCCAGCACGGGCGGCCTCGTACGCCAAGGGAATCGTTGACTGCGAATCGGTCGAGGGCATGAAGAACATGCTCGCGCGTCTCCGCGGTACCGAGATGACCCGCGCTCTCGATCACGGTCAACGTCGAGTCGGGCCAGGCACGATGCAGATCCCACGCTGTTTGCAGCGGCCCGCCCAGGTCGAGTCGGCCATGGATGAGGACACCGGCGATGCCGGCCAGCTGGCCGGCATCGCGCAGCAGCGCGCCCTCCTCAAGCCACGCACCATGGGCGAAGTAGTGCGCGCAGATGCGCACGAAAGCCAGCCGCGCCGCAGGGGGGCGATCACCGTACGGACGTGATGCGCCGCCGGTCTCCCCGGACAGGACCGCGTCCTCCCAGGCGCACCAATCGATCGTGGCCCTGTCCCGCACGGCGGGGTCGGGGTGTTCCATGAGGCGGGCGTACGCGGCGACAACGTCCCCGTCGCGGGATGTGCCCGTAGCTCCTTCGAGGAATCGTTCCCACTGCTCGGGGAAGAACCGCCCGACGCCTCGGTAGAGCCAGTCGATGTCGGCGCGCCTGGTCATGGTGACGCCGGCGATGACGATCTCGGTCACCCGCCGAGGGTGCTGCTGCGCGTAGGCCAGGATGAGCGTGGAACCCCAGGATCCGCCATGAAGCAGCCAGCGGTCGATGCCGAGGCGTTCGCGCAGCCGCTCCATGTCGGCGATCAGGTGCCAGATGGTGTTGTGCCGCATGTCGGTCGCCGGATCGCTGGCGTGTGGTGTGCTCCGACCGCAACCACGCTGGTCGAACAGGACGACTTGGTACCGGTCCGGATCGAAGTACCGACGCCAGCCGGTCCCACACCCCGAGCCGGGCCCGCCGTGGACGACAAGCGCTGGCTTACCGGCCGGGTTACCGCACACCTCCCAGTACACGACGTTGCCGTCGCCGACGTCGAGCATGCCGGTCTCGTACGGCTCGACTGGTGGGTACAGCTCGGTCAAGGTCCAGACCTTTCGGTGCTCATTCGTGATCGGCTGCTGAGCCTGCCCGGCTGAGCAGGTGCAGAACTCTGCGGGCAAGCAAGGGGAGTACGAGCAGCGCGACCAAGCCCTGCGCGAACAGGTCCGACTTGAGGCCGACGGCGCGGTGTATCCGTGCAAGCGACTGCCCGACCAGGGTGAGGCCACGCCTGCGGGTGGAGGTCATGATCAGCGCTACTCCCAGTGCGAACTGGGCTGCCAGCGTCCCCGGGTGATCGGCGCAGTTTCTCGCGCCCGTCCCGCAGCTGGCGTGCCGAGGCCTCCCATTTACTCGGATCCGGCCTCAGCTCGAACAGATGAGGTGAGCCAAGCCTGCGCGAGGACCGCGTGCGCGGCGACCGGGTCGGCGGCCAGGTACTCATCCGAGCACCGTATGGCCAGGCTGCCTGCATGGGCCGGGTGGCAACATCCCGACGACCGGTCCCGGCGACGGTCCGGCGGTGGTCCCGGCCGGGTCGTGAGGACGCGGGTCGCGGCACGACGGTACATCCGGTCCTATGCACGGCCGGTCAGGCCCGACTCATGGGCCCAGACGGCGATCTCGACCCGGTTGCGGGTTCCCAACCGGGCGTGGATGCCGGTGAGGTGCCCCTTCACCGTGCCCACGGAGATGTGCAGCTCAGCGGCGATCTCAGCGTTGGACCGGCCGGTAGCGACGAGTCGCGCGACGTCGCGTTCCCGCCCGGTGAGCATGGCGGCATCGGGCTGTTCCGGCGCGATGGCAGCCTTGGCGTTCAGATGCCTCAGTAGGCGCATCGTCACTTGTGGGCTGATCAGAGTGTCGCCAGCCATCGCCGCTCGGATTGCCTCGATCATCAGCGTCGGACCCGACCGCTTGAGCATGAACCCGGACGCGCCGTGGCGCAGCGCGGCGTGCACGTACTCGTCGAGGTCGAAGGTGGTGACCACGATGACCCGGATCGGGTCGGCGACACCGGGGCCGGCGAGCTCGCGGGCGAGGTGCAATCCGTCGAGGCCGGGCATCCGCACGTCGGCGAGCACGATGTCCGGGCGCAGGTGGCGAGCCAGTTCCAGGGCGGTGACGCCGTCGGCCGCCTCAGCGATCACGGTCATGTCGGGCTGGGCGTCAAGGATCAGGCGGAACGCGGCCCGGATGCCCTCTTGATCGTCGGCCAGGAGGATTCTGATCGTCGTCACGGCCGGCCGTTCCCCGGCGCCAGTGGTAGTTCGGCACGCAGCCGCCAGCCGCCGCCGTGCGCTCCCGCGTCGAGGCGTCCGTGCAGAGCTGCCGCGGCCGCGGTGAGCTCCGGTAGCCCACGCCCACCGGGTGTGGCCCGAGCCGGTGCCGCCGCGGTGGTCGGCACGTCGTTGGTCACAGTCACGGTGAGGGTGCCGAGGTCGGTACGGACCACCGTGACCGAGACCGCGGTAGCGGTCGGGGCATGCCGGCGGATGTTGGTGAGCGCCTCGGCCACCGTGCGGTAGGCGAGGGCCGAGACGTCGGCCGGGACCAAGCCCGCGGGTACCGGGTCGAGGTCTAGGTCGGCGCGAACAGGACCGGCGGCGTCGAAGCCGGCCACCAGCACAGGCAGTTCGTCGAGGCCCGGTAGCTGATCGCCGAGCATGTGCACGGTCCGGTCGAGTGCGGCCATCGCGTGCTGTCCTGCCTGCTCGATCCGCCGGAACAGCGCCGTCGCGGTAGCCGGGTCGCCGCCGACGACCATCCCGGCCTGAGCGGCGGCAACCATCTCGCTGACGTCGTGGGCAACGTAGTCATGTAGATCCCGCGCAAGTCCCAGCCGCTGTGCCCGCCGCGCCTCGGCTGCGACCTGTACCCGTCGCCGGTCCTGGCGACGCAGGTGCAGTCCGACAGCGACCGCACCCACAGCCGGCAATCCCCACAGGCAGCATGCCCCGACGGCGGCGAGCAGCGACGGCGGCCCGGTGAGCCGCAACACGAGCAGGGCCACCGCCACCCCGGCCGAACCCGCCCCGAGCGCCGCTGCCCGTGGCCCGGTCCGGCGCGTCACCCAGGCCACGATCACCGTCAGCGCCGCGAACTCTGCCAGCAACGGCAGCAGCGACAGCCCCCAGGCCGGAGGCGAGCCGCTGGGACTCCGCCCGGCGACCGTGACGGTCATCGAACCCGTGACGGCGACGGCCACAGCGAACCCGCCGAACCTGCCCCGAACGATCAACACGGCCGCGACCACCGCGAGCACGGCCGAAGCCAACGTCAGCACGGTGCCAACCCTAGTGACCTGCCCGCACCGGCCACACCTGCCCAACGGCCGAAGTGCGTAGCGGGTGCGGCCCGGAACCGGCCGTTCGGCAGGTACACGGGCAACGGCTCCGCGCCGACGCTGGTCTGCATGCGAAAGAACCTCGTGCAAACAGCGACCGCCGGATGGTCGGCAGCGACCGCGGTAGCCGGTTTGATGTGGGCGACCGGCGGCCCGGGCTTCCCGTTCGGTGACAGCGATCGGGCCACCCGGATGGGCGCGGTATTGACTGGCCTCGACCCGCTCCCCACCGGCCTCGCCCTCGCCGTGCTCGCCGCGCTCGGCGCGGTCGTGGCCGTGCTGCCGGCAGGGCGCCCACCGTTGCGGTTCGTCGGTTGGCCGGCCGCCGCCGTACTCCTCCTGGTCATCCCCGACGGGCGTCTGCTGCTCGCGGTCGGCGAACTGCTGATGCTGCGGGCAGATCGGGTGGAAACGGCCGCGGTTGCGCAGGCCTGGTTCGCGGCGGGCGGCGCGTTGTGGGCGGCGGTGGCACGCCGGCCCACACCCTGCACCGCACCGCCCTGGGGCCGGCCGGTGACGTTGCTCGCCGCAGCGTTCCCGTTCGTGTATGCGGTACCGCGAGCGGTGTGGGCCGCCGGTTATCCGTTCGGGCTTGATGCGGCGACCACCGTGATGGTGTCCTCGCCAGCCGGACGCGCGCGGGAGCTGGTCTTCGCGTGCGCCGCGGCCGGCGGCGGCCTGCTGACGCTCGGGCTCACCCAGCGCTGGGGAACACGAATGCTCGGCATGCGTGTGCCACGGCTGCTGGCGGTCGTGCCGGCGACGGTCGTGGCCGTGATCCTCACCGGGTCAGGCGTCACGATGTGGCGAGCCCTGGCTCAGTTCGACCCGGCCAACTGGGCAGCATGGGTCGGAAACCTCGTATGGCTGCCGTGGGGCGTGACGCTGGGATTGGCCACCTGGGCGTATCACCGTCGACGCTGCACCGTCCACGACGAGAAGGCCCACGACAACGTGCCGGATCAGCCGTATCCGAACTCCGCCACGGCCACGTGACGCGACGCGATCACACTGCTCCGATCGCCCGCACGCTCATCGGCCAGAAGTGGATGCGCGATCAAGGTGGCACGGCACGCGTCACGTATGGCCGACGTCGCGTTTCCGGCCGTGCTGGCAGGCCGGTCAGGTCGGGCGTGGGGTCCCAGCCCAATGTGAAGACGATCTTCTCGTATGGCCGGAGTTCGGTGAAGTGGCCACGTACGACGGGCTGCTGGCCCCTGCGGCAGCCGAGGCGTCGGGAGCGCGTCGCGGTGAGGAGACGGTGTCGCCGGCGAATCGAGGACGACGATCGCGATTCGCTCCTCCCCCAACGACGGCAGCGTGATCGCGTATGGCGATGGTTGCTCGGTGACCCCTAGTCGGCTGGTGCTTGCGGCGTAAAGGGTCGATGGCTGTTCCGCCGTCGACGGGCTTCCGTCGCACCAGAGCCTGGCGGTGACGAGTGCAGCCCTCCGCTCGGGCTCGTTTTTGGGTGATTGGTAACGGCGCGGAGCGACGTTTCATCTTTGCTGTTGGTGCGGCTTGCCGCACGGCTGCTAAGCCGTCCTAGGACACTGGGTCCCTGCTTGGTTCGGCTCGGTCCGTTCATCGGGTCCCAGGGATCGGTACAGAACTCAGGAGGGCGGTCGCTGAGATCGGTGAGGACGCCGTCGACGAGCGCGATCGCCGCGTCGAGGGTGGCTGGGTCCCCCGTCGATATGGTCGAGGTGCTCGGCGTACGAGCGCAGGCCCTGCCGGTGGGCCAGCTGCCCGGCGGTGGTCAGCACATTCGCGCGGCGTCGCCGTACCCGGCTCAGCCGCCACGGCCAGCGCCCCGTGCCGCGTCCGGCCGTAACAGCCGCTCATTCAGGCCGCCCGCTCGGGCCTACCGCAGTCGGAGGTACGGGCGACGTGCGGCGGCGTTCCCCGTAACGCACCGAGCCTGACGGCAGGCCCGGCGCCGGGGCGGGAGATGTCTCGTGGTCAGTTGTCAGCACGGCCCCGTTGGTGCGGGCGGGCGGCGGTGGTGAAGCGACCGCGGTAGGCGCTGGGCGTCAGCCCGGTGTGGCGGCGGATCTGGGTACGCAGGTTGGCGCTGGTGCCCAGGCCGCTGGCGCGGGCGACGCTGTCCAGGCGTGGTTCACCTGCTTCGAGCAGGCGGCAGGCCAGATTGATGCGTTCGCTGGTCAGCCAGGCCAGCGGGGTGGTGCCCAGTTCGCTGTGGAAGCGGCGGTGCAGGGTAGCCGGGCTGACGGCGGCGTGGGTGGCCAGGTCCGTCACGCTCAGGGGTTGGTGCAGCCGTCCTCGGACCCAGTCGAGCAGCGGTGCCAGAGACGTGTCGAGTACGGCCGGCAGTGGCTGGGGGACGAACTGGCGTTGCCCGCCGTCGCGGTGCGCGGCGAACACGAGCCGACGGCTGACCGTGTTGGCGATCTCCGCGCCGTAATCGCGGCGGATCAGGTGAAGGCCGAGGTCGAGGGCGGCGGCGCTGCCGGCGGCGGTGAGGACGTCACCGTCGTCGACGAACAGCACGTCGGGGTGCAGCAACACCCGGGGGTGGCGGGCGGCGAACAGATCACTCCAGCGCCAGTGGGTGGTGGCGTGCCGGCCGTCGAGCACCCCGGCGGCGGCGAGGGTGAACGTGCCGGTGCAGAAGCTGACCAGTCGGGCGCCGCGGGCGGCAGCCCGCTGCACGGCGTCGATGACGGCGGGCGCGGGCGGGACGTGCGGGTCGGGCCGGTTCGGCACGATGAGGGTGTCGGCGCCCTCGGCGGCGTGCAGGCCGGGTACGCCGCTGAGGGTGAACAGCCCGGCGTGCAGCACGGTGTCCGGGGCGGCGGCGCACAGCGTGAAGTCGTACCAGCGGCGGTCGATCTCCGGGCGGCGCAGGCCGAACAGTTCGGTGGCCACGCCCAGTTCGAACGGGTTCGACCCGTCGTCGACGAGCATCACCACCCGGTGCGCGTCGCCAGGTTGCGAGGATTGGTGCGGCATACGCGATTTCTAGCACTCACGCCTGGCTGACGGCATCGGCCACGATGACAGCCATGATCAGCGAACCGGTCCAGCTGTCCACCGCCCTGGCCACCTTCGAGGCGCTGTGGAGCCCGCGCATCGTGACGCGGGTCAACGACTATGACGTACGCATCGCCAAGGTCGCTGGCGAGCACGTGTGGCACCGCCACGACAACACCGACGAGTTCTTCCTCGTACTGTCCGGGCAGTTGACCATCGCCCTGCGCCTACCGGGCGAGCAGGAACGAACCGTGGTGCTGCCACAGGGGTCGGTGTTCGTCGTACCGCGCGGCACCGACCACAGACCCTCCTCCGCGGACGGTGCCGCGATCCTGATGTTCGAACCCACCGGCACCCTCACCGTCGGCGACCACCATGACCCCGTGCCCGACCACGTCGACACCACCACTGGGTACGACCTGCGGTGATCCCGTCCACGTGCCCCCCGGTCAGGGCCGCAGCCAGCGATCGAACCAGGCGCGGGTCCGGCGCAGGACGTCGATCTGGTGGTGGCGTTCCCGGATCGAGTGGCCCTCTCTCGGGTAGATCACGAACTCGTGCTCGACGTCGAAGTGGCGCAGCGCGCGATGCAGGTACACGGCTTGTCCGAGGGGAACGTTCGTGTCCTCGGCGCCGTGCAGGATGAGCACCGGAGTGCGGATGTGGCTGGCGAAGGAGATCGGGCTGACCGCGTCGTGTGGGTGTGGTCCGGTGCCGGACCAGCCGGTGCTGCCACCGAGTGCGGCTTCGAACTGGCCGTTCTCCCCCGTTGCGGCGAGCATGCCCCAGTCGACGACGCCGGCGCCGACCAACGCGGCGCGGAAACGGTCGGTCTGGCCGACGGCCCAGGCGGACATGAAGCCGCCGTGACTCCAGCCGGCGATGCCCAGCCGGTCGGGGTCGGCGATGCCCTCGGCGACGAGCAGGTCGATGCCGGTCAGGATGTCCGTCCACTCCTGCTGTCCGACCCGGCCGGCGACGCTGGCGGCGAAGCCGTGGCCATGGCCCTGACCACCGCGCGGGTTGGGCAACAACACGGCGTAGCCGGCGGCGGCCAGCCACTGCGCGCTGGGAAACCAGAACAACTGGCACCGATCGGCGTAGCGGTCGTACGGGCCGCCGTGCACGATCGTGATGAGCGGGAACGGACCCTGCGCTGCGGTTCTTCCGACCGGCAGGACGAGCAGGCCGTCCAGGTCGAGGCCATCGGCGGCCCGGTAGGCCAACGGTTGTTGCGTGCCGAGTGCGACGCCGTCCAGTTCCGGGCGCGTGTTGGTGATCCTTCGCAGCGCCCCGGTTGGCGGTCCGACGTGGACGTTCGGCGGTTCATAGCGGGTCCCGGTAAGGACGGCGATCACCGCACCGGCTGGGGTGGTGGTCAGGTTGTCGAGGCGTCCCGGGTGCTGCGACAGGGTCGTGAGGCCGGTGGGGTCGAGTCGGGCCAGGGTCGTGTTCAGGCCATCAGCGCACACCACCAACGGCGCGGCGTCGGTCTGGCAGAGTTCGGTGGGGCACATCGGTAGACCAGCCGTGCGGTTGCGCAGGACGCGGCTGTCCACGGCCAGGTCGAACACGGCAGTGCCGGCCTGCAGACCCGGTGGGGTGAGCGCGAGGTGTCCGAGGTGCCAGCCGTCCTCGCCCCGCCACCAGGCCAGCGACTGTGCGTCGACCCCGACCGGCCCGAGGTTCTCCACGGTTGCGGTGGTGGGGTCGAGCAGGTGCAGTTGGCCGCTGCGCGGGCCGTGGTCGTTGTCGGCGCTGGCCCTGGTCAGCACGGCAAGTGGCCCCCCGTCGGGACGTTGCCGCAGTTCCACGACGTGCCGGTCACCGAACACGTTCGGGGTGGTGATCCGGCCGGTGCGCAGGTCGAGCAGACGCAACCGGGCACGCGGTTCACCCTCGCCCACGACGATCGCGTCGTCGCGGTCCCGGGCGCGGCGCGCGTCCGGCCCGGTGGGTTCGTCCTCGGCGAGCAGAGCGACCAGGGTGGGGTCGGCGAGCGGCAGATGGTCGATGACGCCGGTGCGCCAGCTGGTCACCGTGGTCAACGTGCCGTCGGAGAGGTTGAGGGCGTGTAGCTGCGGGGTGCCACGGACGGCGCGGTCGGACAGGAAGAACAGGGTCGTCGAGTTGGCCGACCAGCGTGGTACGGACTCGGTCGCGGTGTCGGCGGTCGCCCGGTGCGACGCGACGGCGCCGTCGGTGTCGACTAGCCAGAGTTCGGTGTCGAGGTGGTCATCGGTCCGGCTGGTCGGAGCGAGGACGTAGCAGAGCCGGCGCCCGTCCGGGGCGAGCGCCGGCCTCTGCGGGGTACGACCATCGACCACGAGCTCGGCGGTCAGACCTGTCATGTGATCAGTCTGCCCGGTGTCGATCGAGTCGATCAAGAAGCGACGTTAGTGGGTGGACGTGCCGAACCAGCGGGAAAGGTGGTCGTCCAGGCTTTCCTGGTCGTCGCCGATCCAGGCGACGTGCCCGTCGGGGCGCAGCAGGACGCCGGGAACGTCGAGGTCAGCGGTCGGATCCGCGAGGTGGTCGACCCGGTCTGACCAGCCGCCGACGCTCAGGCGTTCGGTGCGGTCCAGCAGCAGGCCGCGGCCGCGATGCAGCAGACCGTAGAGATTGCCCTGTTTCAGGGCGACGTCACCCAGGCGGCGTCCGAGCAGATCGGGACCCTCGCCGAAGTCGTAGCGGATGGCGACCGCGGTGATCTTCTCCAGCAGGTAGCGGTTGACCTCGTCGAAGTCCATCAGCTCGGTGAGCAGCCTACGCACGGCCCGTGGACCCGGTTCGGTGGACAGCAGCTCCGTCTGGGCGCGGGTGTTGTCCAGCACGTCCTCGGCGACCGGACGGCGTTCGGCCTGGTAGGTGTCCAGCAGTTCATCCGGCGCCCAGCCGCGGATCCGCCCAGCCAGTTTCCAGCCCAGGTTGACCGCGTCCTGGACGCCCAGGTTGAGGCCCTGTCCGCCGATGGGTGGGTGGATGTGCGCCGCGTCGCCGGCCAGGAGCACCCGCCCGACCCGATAACGTTCGGCGAGCCGCGTGGCGTCACCGAAGCGGGACAACCAGCGCGGAGAGTGGACGCCGAAATCGGTTCCGGCGATGCTGCGCAACTGCTGTTGGAAGTCCTCGAGGGTGGGTGGTCCCGTGCGGTCGCTGACTCCCGCGGCAGGGACCAGCACGCTGTAGACCCCTTCCCCGAAAGGCCGGAGCCAGAACCGTTGTGGGGCCTCGCCGAGCGCGGCCACCGTGGCGGCGACCTCCTCCGGGGGCATGCCCACCTTCATCTCGCCCATCAGCGTCTCGGTGCGTGTCGGCTCACCGGGGAAGCCGACACCGAGCAGTTTTCGTACGGTGCTGCGCCCGCCGTCGCAGCCGACGAGGTAGCGCGACCGCAACCGTTCCCCGTCGGCCAGCAGAACTGTCACACCCTCGTCGTCCTGCTGCACGTCGGTGACCGCGCACCCGTGCCGTACCTGCGCACCCAGTTCGAGCGCGCGTTCTTCGAGCACGTTCACGATGACCGGCTGCGGGATTCCCAGCAGGTAGGCGTACGCGGAGTCCAGGTTCTTGGGCGCGGGTTTGGCGATGGCGGCGAAGAAGCCGGCAGCTGGACGCCGTCGCCCGTGCGGGAGGACGCGATCCAGCAGTCCACGCATCGCCATCAGCTCAAGACTGCGCATGTGCAGACCGACGATGCGGACGAACGACGCGGGCTCGGTTTCCTTCTCCAGGACGAGTACCCGCACCTCGTGCAGCCGTAGCTCGGCGGCCAGCATGGCTCCGGTCGGTCCACATCCCACGATGATCACATCGAAGGTGAGGGGTGCGCGGTCGGCCCGGCTGGCAGACGGCTGCGCGGTGGTGAATTGCGGAGAACGCATAGGTGTTGCCCTTCGAGAGTGCCTTGGTGGCGAGGCGCTCCCGGCGACACCTACGTCAATCGCCCGGCCATGACGGGATGGGGAGCACCCATATCGATACAGCGGTCATGGGTCTCACCTCCTCGGGTGCTGTCACGGTCAGGCGCAAACTACAAGGCGCGCATCATCGCGTCCAATGCTTTTTCCGCGCCAGGCGATCACCTTCGGGCTGGCCCGCGGGGCGCGGTCAACGATCGGTGGAGCCACTCCGTCATGAGCGCGCGTTCGGCGTCGGTGAGCCCCGGAAGGTCGGGCACCACCGTGGCGAAGGTGACCGCCACCGCGCTCACTGTGGTGTCGGGTGTCGCTGGAGCGCTCACGAGGATGCTGCTGAGTACGGCGTCGAACATGGCGTCACCCAGACCACTGTCGCGCTCCTGCGGAGGTGTCGCCAGGAGGGCGAGGATGGTTCCGTTGCCGGCGGCGTGGATCATCATGAGCGCACGCCGCTCGTCGACGCCCAGCAGGCCGGCCGCGGCCAGTCGCCGCACGCGGGTGCGCAGCACCTCGATGCCGGCAGCCGTCGCCGGCGACGCCCTCCCGGCCTCCCGAGTGCCGATGAGGGCGTACAACTCGGGATTCGCCAGGCCGAACTCGATGTGCACCCGCCATCCGAGCCGCAGGTCCGCTACCGGATCTCCCTCGGCGGCCTGCACCACGGCGGATTTGGCGGCGACGTAGGTCGCCATGACGTGTTCCGCGACGGCATCGATCAGGCCGTCCTTGTCGCCGAAGAGGCGGTAGATGGTGGGCGCCTGCACACCGGCCGCCTGGGCGACGGCCCGCGTCGTCACCGCGTTCGCGCCCTTCTCCCGCAGCAGTTGGCTGGCCGCCGTGACGATGCCGAGCCGCACGTCGTCTCGGGATGCCGTGTCCTGCGCCGCAGTCATGGATCAATGCTAACAGAAACTTGTTATCCTCGTACTATCACTGCTAACGTTGCCACGATAACGTCGATAACAGGGAGTGCCCATCATGTTCGTCATCACCGGTGCCACCGGTCAGCTCGGCTCCCAGATCGTCGACCGGTTGCTCGAGCGGGTGCCCGCCGACACCGTGGGCGTCAGCGTGCGCGACGTGACCAAGGCGGCGGGTCTCGCCGCGCGCGGCGTACGGGTCCGCGCCGGAGACTTCACCGAACCGACCACGTTGCAACACGCCTTCGAGGGCGCCGAGAAGGTCCTCGTCGTGTCCGCCGCCATTCGCGGCAGCGGTGCGATCACCGCGAACCGCGCCGCCATCGACGCCGCCCACGCCGTCGGGGCCAAGCGCGTGCTGTACACCAGCCACCAGGCGGCGGCCAGGGATTCGCTCTTCCCCGCCCAGCACACGCATGCCGAGACCGAGGAGCATCTGGCCGGACTGGGTGTTCCCTTCACCGCCCTGCGCAACGGCTTCTACGCGAGCACGCTCGGCTTCGCCATCGGTACGGCCCTCGACACCGGTCAGCTCGTGGCACCAGCGGACGGTCCGGTCTCCTGGACCGCACACGCCGACCTCGCCGAGGCCGCGGCCATCGCCCTCGCCGAGGACGGCGTACTCGACGGGGTCACGGCCCCGCTCACCGCGCCGGAGATGCTCGACCTCGAGGCGGTGGCGGGCATCCTCAGCACCGTGACGGGCCGCACCATCAGGCGCGTCGTCGTGGATGACGACCAGTGGCGGGCCGCCGCCATCGCACGCGGCATGCCCGCGGCGGCAGCGGACTTCACCCTCGGCATGTACCGCGCGGCTCGCCGTGGCGAGTTCGCCGTCACCGACCCGACACTGGAGGCCCTCATCGGTCACCGTCCGACGTCCGCCCGCACGGTGCTCACGGCCATCGCCGCCCAGGCCTGAGGGGCACCAGTTCAGCGGGCGGGGCACTTGTCGGGTGCGGGTTGGGAGGAGTCCGACCACCATCGCGTCGTCCTGCGGGTGTGGGCCGCCCCAGGACGACTCCGACCAGAACGAGGGCCAGCCCGCACAACTGCTGAACTGTGAGCACATCTCCGGCCAATGCCGTGCCGAGCAGCACGCCGGTGACAGGGTTGAGCAGCCCGACCAGGCCCACCGTCCCCGCGGGCAGGTGCCGCAGCCCGGTGAACCAGGCGACAAATGCCAGCGCCGTGGCGACGACTGTGACGTAGCCGAACGCGACAAGTGCCGGCGCGGAGAGCGCGGGCGGTGGGCCCTCCACGGCTGCGGCGACAGGCAGCAGGAACAGCCCTCCGGCCGTTAGTTGCCAGGCGGTCGAGGCGAGCACGTCGGCACCGGTGTTGTTCCACCGTTTGGTCAGGATGTGGCCAAAGGCCGACACGAGCATCGCCGCGGCCGAGGCGAGGACTCCCGGCGTGCTCACTCGTCCCGCCCCCGTGAGCAGCATGAGGCAGACCCCGCCGAGCCCGATCGCGGCGCCGGCGAGGTGCGCGATGCCTGGGCGCTCGGAGACGAGTGCCCAGGCGATGAGCATCATGGCCAGCGGGGACAGCGCCATGACGGTCGAGGCGATGCTCGTCGGGAGGAGTTGCGAGGCGGCGTAGACGAGCACGAAGAACACGCTCACATTGAGCAGCCCGAGCACCGCGGAACGCCACCACCACGCACCGCGCGGTCGCTGCCTGCACAGGCCCAGCAGGACGAGGCCGGCGGGCAGCGCCCGCAGAGCGGCTCCGTAGAGAGGGCTGTCGGGTGGCAGGAATTCATGGGTGACGTAGTAGTTCGCGCCCCAGGCCACCGGTGCGACAGCGGTCAGGGCCACCCATCGCAATTTAGCTTCCACGGAAGACAATATAGCTTCCTCCGAAGCTATATTGGGGTACATGGACGACCCGCAACCGCTGGACCGCGTGGCCCGCATCCAGGCCGACTGGCGCCGCGAGCGGCCCGACCTCGACATCTCCCCGCAGGGCGTGATCGGTCGGCTGCATCGCCTGGCCGACCACCTCACCGAAGAACTCTGCCTCGTCTACCGCCGCTACGGACTCAGCGAGGGAGAGTTCGACGTCCTGTGCGCACTGCGCCGCGCCGGTGAGCCCTATGAGCGCGCGCCCGGCGAACTCGCCGCACACACCATGGTCACCACCGGCGCGATGACGAAGCGAATCGACAGCCTGGAGCGGGCCGGACTGGTCACCCGCCGCCGTTCCGACGACGACCAGCGCGGCCGGATCGTCGCCCTCACCCAGCCCGGTCGCGAACTGATCGACCAGGCATTCACCGACCACATGCGCAACGAGCGCCGCCTGCTGAGCGTGCTGACGACCGCGGAGACCAAGGCACTTGAGGGACTGCTCACCACCTGGACTTCCCACGTGGAAGATCTGCGTCCGTCCGACAGCGAGTGACCCGACCGGCGCGCCGGCACGGTGCCCGAAGTGCTCAGGGTCCCCCACACCTGCGCGAGACGGTTTGCCGGGCCAGCGACCGGCAACCCGCGCGGTGCCGTGCGCAGCCCTTCGGGTCGCGGCTCAGTTCGCGCCGGCAGACCGGACCGGTGACGGCCGCACCTCGGCGGTGGCCAACGTCTGGAAGCACGGACGAAGCAGCTCGATGATCTCATCGGGTGAAGCGTCCGCGAGTCGGCCGAGTCGAAGCAGGTAACGCTCGATGATCACGCCGTGGACGATCGCGCTGAGCAGGCTGGCGCGCAGTTCGGCGTCCTCGGTCGGAATCGCGGTGGTGATCTGGCTGAGCTGGGGCTCGGCGGCGGCCCGGTACCGCTCGGCGGCCTCGCTGTTGGTGAGCATGGACCGCAGGACCGCCAGTGAGGCGACCGGCTCGTCGTCCAGGCGGCTGGCGAGCGAGGTGAGCAGGACGTCGACGATCTCTTCATCCCCGCCGCTGGGCAGATCGGCGGCCGGCAGCTCGTCGGCGGGCAGTTCGGCGGCACGGGAGAAGAGGTTGTCCTTGGTGCCGTAGTAGTGCATCACCAGGCCGGCGTCGACCCCGGCCGCCCTGGCCACGGCACGGATCGTGGTGCGCTCGTAGCCGAGTTCGGCGAACATCTGCCGGGCCGCCGTCAGGATGCTCTCTTCGGTCTGGCGGCGCTGTTGGGCTCGAGTCAACCGCGGGCTCGGTTCGGTCACCTGGTCATTCTACGGTTGTTGACCGGCTCTCTCGTTCGTTCTACGCTGGTTCAATCAACGCTTGTTCAATCAATGCTGGCCGGGAGGTCGTGATGACAACCTCGTCTCGCACTGTCGTCGAGAAGGTGCTGCGGGCCGGCCGCGAGGTCGACATCGACACGTTCGTGGCGTTGATGGCGCCGGACGGATACATCGAGTGGCCCTACCGACCGCCGGGCGTGCCCGCTCGACTGCGAGGGCGTGCGGAGATTCGCCGTCATCTCACGGAGACAGCCGGCACCTTCGTCACGTTCGACGAATACCGCAACGTGGTGCTACACGAGACCGCCGACCCGGAGGTCGTCATCGTGGAGTACGAGGCGTACGGCAACCTCGTCGTCACCGGCCAGCCTTTCGAGCAGACGGTGATCGCGGTCATCAGAGTTCGCAATGGCCAGATTCTGTCCTATCGCGACTACCTCAACCCCTTGCCCCTGGTCGAGGCGCTGGCCAGTGTCAGGGCCCGACCGACTGGCCGGGTCGGGTAGGCGAAACGGTACGCGGCCCGCCAGCGCAATCCCGCCTACCGTTTCGGCAGGTGTCGGTGTGCGGTGATGGTGAGGAGTGCGAGCAGACCGGCTGTCGTCGCGGCGGCGACCGCGACGTGGTTGAGGCTGATGGCGAACGCCTCCCGGGCGGCCTGGGTGAGGTCACCGGCCAGCCCGTGGGGCAGTTGACCCGCGATGGCGGCGGCGTCGATGACCGACTGCCGAGCGGTCTCCGCGGCTGCCGTTGACAGCGCGTCGGGCACGGTGAGGTGCTGCCGGTAGACGGCATTGCCGAGGCTGCCGAGCAGCGCGACGCCGAGCGCGAGTCCCAGTTCGACGCTCGTTTCGGAGAGAGCCGAAGCCGCGCCGGCTTTGCGGGGAGGTGCCGCACCGACGACGAGATCGGTGCCCAACGCCATGATCGGACCTTGACCGAGGTAGACCACGGTGATGCCGGCCAGGAGGGGGACCGGGCCCGATCCGGCGTCGAGCTGTGTGATCAGGGCAAACCCGATCGCGGAGAGCGCAAGCGAGCCGCACACGATGACACTGGCGGAGCAGCGCTGGGCCAGCCGCGGCGCGAGTATGGATGTCACGGTCATCGCCACCGCCGGTAGCAGCAGCCACAATCCCGCCTCGAACGCGGATAGATCAGCCACGTACTGCAGGTACACGGTGACGAACAGATAGACGCCAGCGACCGAGGCGAGCCCGAGGATCAGCGTGACTATCGTCGTGGCGAACTTGCGGTCGCGGAACAGACCCACGTCCACCATCGGATTGCTGAGCCGTCGTTGCCGCCGCCAGAACGACAGACCGGCGGCGAGTCCGCACGCGATGAAGGCAACGGCCACTGGTGTGGCGCCGGAGTTGGCAAGCTGCTTGATCCCGCCGACGACCGGCAGCACCGCGGCGAGGAACAACGCGATGCTGGCGGCATCCATGCGGGCCGACCGGTGATCGCGGAACTCCGGCAGGAGCCAGGGCCCAGCGATCAGCAACAGGACCATCACCGGTACGGCGATCAGGAAGGCGGCGCCCCACCAGAACCAGTCCAGCAACGCTCCCCCCACCAGCGGTCCGAGCGCCACTCCTGCGGACAGCGAGGCCGCCCAGATGCCGATCGCGGCGCCGCGTTGCCGTGGCTGCTGGAACATGTTGCTGAGCAACGCCAAGGTGGACGGCATCAGCGTGGCGCCGGCCACGCCCAACACGGCGCGCGTGGCGATGAGCATGCCGGTACTCGTCGAGTAGGCGGCGAGTATGGATGCGGCAGCGAACACCGCCGCGCCGACGAGGAGGAGTCTGCGCCGTCCGATCCGATCCCCCAGGACCCCCATGGGCACGAGGAAGCCAGCGATCATGAATCCGTAGATGTCAGTGATCCACAACAGCTCGGTGCCCTTAGGACGCAGGTCGACGGCGAGGTGCGGTACAGCCAGGTAGAGCACCGTCACGTCCATGGACAGCACGAAGGTGGGTAGGGCCAGCACGGCCAGGCCGAGCCATTGGCGTGGCGCAGCCCCGGTCGATGCGGCCTGATCGGCGTGGTTGGTGGTCATGGGCCGAGGCTAAACTCTCTCATCGATGTGAGAGTCAAGCAGTTAGGCGTGCACATGCGAATCGGAGAGCTTCAGCGTCGTACCGGCGTCAGCCACCGACTGTTGCGCTACTACGAGGAGCAGAATCTGCTGCGACCAGAACGCCGCCCCAGCGGCTACCGGGAATACCGCGAGTCCGACGTGGCCACCGTGGCGCACATCCGCACGCTGCTGGCCGCCGGGTTGTCCACCGCGACGATCGCCGATCTGCTGCCCTGCATGGGCACGGACGGCAACCGCCTGATCATCGACTGCCCGGAGCTGCTCGTGGACCTCAATCGGGAACGCGAACGCCTCACCGCCGCCATCGACGACCTGCGGGCCGTGCGGGATGTCCTCGACGGCGTCATCTCCTCCGCCCCGCCAGAGGTCTCCCGAGCGTGACCAGAGGGTGCGCGTCGTCAGGGGTGGCGTACGCGCAGGGCGACGAAACTCGGGCGCTCGGTCAGCCGCTCGTAGCGCTCCGGGTTGACGGCGCGCAGCGTCTCGACCGCCCGCGCCTCGACCAGCCGCTCCAGCACGAACCCGGCGTCGAGCACCTCGGTCACCAGGGACTCGATGGTCATCCGCTGGAAGCGCATGGTGATCCCGTCGGCCACCGGGAACTCGACCCAGCTCTCGTCGAAGTACGATCCGCCGAAGTACCGCCAGTCCGACGTCGGGTGGGTCGTCGACAGCAGGAACCAGCCGCCCGGCCGCAGCACTCGCCGCACCTCCCCGAGGAACCCGGCGCGGTCGGTCAGGTGTTGCAGCACCAGCGCGCAGACGACTCCGTCGAACGACGCGTCGGCCGCGAACTCCAGCGGGCCGTCCAGGTCGTGCTGCTGGACGTCGGCGCGGTCGCCGAGCAGTGCCCGGGCGTGCCGGACCAGCGTCGCGCTGCCGTCCACCGCCACCACCTCGGCTCCCCGGTCGACCAACTCGACCGCGTAGTGCCCGCCACCGCAGCCGGCGTCCAGGATCCGGAGACCGGCGACGTCGCCGGCGAGCGTCAGCATGGCCGGTCGGTCCGTGTAGGCGTTGTGCGGACCGTCGGCGGCGTGCGCCGCGAACACGTCACCGGCCTGGTCGTGGTACGCGTGGGCTGCGGGCATCCGGGAAGCGTGCCCGGGTGCTGGCACGGACCGCAACCGAGATCGACCAGGGCGCAGCTGATTTGACCCTCGACCGGGTCGAGGCCCGAGCATCGGCGGCATGGACGACCACCCGACACCCGACCCGACAATGACCCGTATCGGCGAGGCGGTGCAGCTCGGCCGGTCAGGGCGCAAGGGTCCCGCCCGCGACGCCCTCACCGCGTTGTGGGACGAGATCGGCCCCACCGGCGACGCCTTCCACCGCTGCACCCTCGCCCACTACCTCGCCGATCTCCAGGACACCACCGAGGCGGAGCTGACCTGGGACGAGCGCGCCCTGGCCGCGGTGTCCGACCTGACCGACGAACGCGCCCAGCGCTACCTGTCCTCCCTCCAGGTCCGGGCGTTCCTGCCGTCGCTGTATCTCAACCTGGCCGACTGCCACCGGCGTCTGGGTAACCCCGCCCAGGCCCGCGAGCACCTGGCTCGGGCCGGCGAACACCTGGCGCACCTGCCCGACGACCCGTACGGCGAGGCGATCCGTGCCGCCGTCCGCGACTTCGCCGCGGACGACCCGACCGACGCAAGGCGGTGACCACCAGCGGACCGACCCAACCCAGCCGCACCGTCAGCGCAACATCATCCGGGTCATGCGACGGGTCGCGACGATCATCGCAATCGACCCGAACGCGAGCAGGTAGACGACCGGGATCAGCAGGTCCCAGCCGAGCCGACCCAACGTCGGTTCGCGGACCAGCTCGATGCTGTGGTAGAGCGGCAGCGCCTGGATCAGGGGTCGCACCGCCTCCGGATAGACCGACAGGGGGTAGAACGTCGTCGCGAACAGGTACATCGGCAGCATGAAGAGCTGGATGTACTGGAAGTCCGGGAAGTCGCGCAGGTACGTCGTGACGGCCAGCCCGCCCGCGGCGAACGCGTACGCGATCAGCAGCGACGCGGGTAGGGCCAGCAGCACCCACGCCGAGGTCACCAGCCCACCGACCGCCATGAGGATGAGGAATCCGATCGACGTGAGCAACGCGTTGATCATCGCGCTGGTGACCTCGCCGACGGCGATGTCGGTGACGGACAGCGGCGTCGGCAGGATCGCCTGGTAGGTCTTCTCGATCCTCATCCGGGCGAAGACACCGAAGCTGGTCTGGTTGAACGCGGTGTTCATCGCGGTCGTGGCCAGGATCGCCGGGGCCACGTAGACGGCGTACGGGACGTCGACCCCGGGTACGGCGCCGACGAGCATCCCGACGCCGACGCCGATCGACAGCAGGTACAGGATCGGTTCGACGAGCGCGTTGAGCAGCGGCGTGACCGACCGACGGTAGATCATGAAGTTGCGTTCGACGAGCGCGAACGCGCGACGTCGCGTCCAGGCCGGTACGACCACGACGGTGCTCATGCTGTCTCCACGGGACTCGGTGGGTGGGCCGTCACGGGTGCAACCGTCGCCGGTAGGTGACCCGGGCGACCAGGAAGCCGCCGACGGCCAGCGTCAGCAGGTAGGCGATGTGGACGGAACTGCCGGTGATCGTCGCGGTGCCGAGGCTGAGGGTGCGGCACAGCTCCACCCCGTGCCACAGCGGCAGCAGGTAGGACACCGGGCGGATCCACTCCGGCAGCTGGGAGACGGCGAAGAACGTGCCGGAGAACATGTAGAGCGGCATGATGACGAAGCGGAACACCGTGTCGATGTGGCGCAGCTTGCGTACCCCGACCGCCCACGCGGCGGCCGGTGCCGCGAACGCGACCCCGGTCAGTGTCGCGCCGAGCAGGGCGCCGAGCGCCCACCAGCCTCCGACCAACCCGAACGCGGCCATCACCACGATGAAGGCGCCGCTGGCGATGAGCACCCGGAAGGTGATGAAGAGCAGGTGCCCGGCGGCGAGCTGCTCCGGGCCCAGTGGCGTCGGGGTGGCGCTGCGGTACGCCCCGAAACCCGCGGCCCGGGCAACTCCCCCGGACCCCTCCAGGAACGCGTTCTGCATCGCCGCGGCGGCCAGCATGCCCGGGGCGAAGAACGCCGCGTACGAGACGCCGGCGATCTGGGCCGGCGCGTTGTCGTCGACGAGGGCGCCCAGGCCGGCGCCGATACCGATGAGGAACAGCAGCGGGTTCAGTACGTTGATCACGATCGAGCCACGCCAGGTGCGTCGGTAGCGGACCATCCAGTATCCGAATGCCTGCGACACCGTGGTCTCCTCTGCTACTCGATGAGCGATCGGCCGGTGAGCGTGAGGAACACGTCCTCCAACGTCGCGCGACGGACCAGGGCGGTGAGCGGCGTGAGCGACATGGCGTGCACCGCGGCGAGGGCGGCCTCACCGTCGGCGGTGTAGACGAGCACCCGGTCGGGAAGCGACTCGACACGGCCGTCGGTGTCGTTGCCGTCGGTGGCCAGGGCCGACGTCCGGAGCTTCTCCGTCGCGGTGTCCCGGTCGTCGAGGCGGAACCGCAGTTCGAGGACCTCCCGGGTGGCGTACCTGGTGATCAGGTCCCGGGGTGAGCCCTGCGCGACGATCCGGCCGTGGTCGACGACGATGAGCCGGTCGCAGAGTTGCTCGGCCTCGTCCATGTAGTGGGTGGTGAGGATGAGCGTGACGCCCTCCTGCTTGAGCTGGAAGAGCCGGTCCCACAGGATGTGCCGGGCCTGCGGGTCGAGGCCGGTGGTGGGCTCGTCGAGGAGCAGGATGTCAGGTTCGTTGATCAGGGAACGGGCGATGGTCAGGCGTCGGCGCATACCGCCGGAGAGCGTCTCCACCTGGTCGCCGGCCTTCTCCTGAAGCTGGGCGAAGTCCAGCAGTCGGGTCGCGCGGTCCCGGATGACGGCCCGGGGCAGGCTGAAGTAGCGCCCGTAGATGTGCAGGTTCTCCCGGACGGTCAGCTCGTTGTCCAGGTAGTCGTCCTGGGTGACGACGCCGAGCCGGGCGCGGATCTCCGGCCCCTGTCGTGTCGGGTCCAGGCCGAGCACCCGCAGGCTGCCGCCGCTGATCGGCGACGTCGCGGCGATCATCCGCATGGTCGTGGACTTGCCGGCGCCGTTGGGGCCGAGCAGCCCGAAGGACTCCCCCCGCTGGACCTCGAAGTCGATGCCGTCGACCGCGCGGAACTCCGCTGTGGACCCACGCGGTGGATAGACCTTGGTCAACTGCCTCGCCTGAACCAGGGGCTGATCGATCACCAGGGCAGCCTACGAAAATCAACATCGGCCTGCAAGATTTTATCAGGCAGATGAAATTTACGAACGAGAGCGCTGGTGGGCGGCGGCCCGGTATGCCTGCGGTGAAAGTCCGAAGCGAGCACGAAACAGGCGGCTGAAGTGGGCCTTGTCCGCAAACCCCCACCGGGCGGCGATGGCATGAACCGGTTGCCGGAGGTGCAGCGGACTCCCGAGATCACGCCGGCACTGTTCCAGACGCTTGACGCGGATCAGTTCGGCCGCCGTCGTCGTCTCCCCTTCGAACAGACGGTGCAGCGACCGCAGCGAGATGTGGTGGGCGGCGGCGACGCTACGAGGGCTGAGCTCGGCACTGCCGAGATGACGATCGATGAAATCGACGACGCGGGCGCGCAGCGCGGTGTGCCGGGCCTCCGGTGACAGGGTGCCCTCGACATCGAGGTGCTGAGCGAGCATGGCGGTGAGCAGGTCGAGTGCCACCCGGCCCAGGACCTCGGCGTCAGCCTGCCCATACTGCTCCGGTTGCGCCGCGACGCTCCGGAGGTGGTTGGCCAACAACCCGCCGACGCCGAGGTGCGACGGCATCGTCATGGCCAGCAGACGGCGCAGCAGGTCCGGCGCGAAAGGTAGCGCCGCGTGGGGTATCTGCACAGTGATCGTGGCGGCGAGACCGGGGCCGTCAGCGCTGTGCCGGGCCACGTGCGGCCGCGCGGTGTCCAGCAGCGTGAAATGATTCCCGGCTTCGAACGCGGACTCGTTGCGGTCCTGAGTCAACACGTTGCGGCCCGTCAGAGGTAGGGCGAGCTGATACACGTCCGCCTCGGCTCTGCGGACCAGTTGGGCGGGCCGGGTCGAGTCCAGCGACGGGTACCGCAGCGAGGTCAGCCGGATGGGACCGAGATCGATCGCCTGGGCGTACGCGACGAAGTTGTCCAGCTGGGCACTGCTGATGTGCGCCGGCGCTGTCTCCTGGGCGACCAGGGCATGCCAGAATTCGAACCTGTCCGCCGGTGCCAACACCGTCGTGTCCACCAGCAGGTTGGGCAACACTCCACTCGCCTCCCCGCATGCAAGAATGGATTCTTGCATGCGACGAATCTCCTTGCTGACGACGAAATTCCCACGTCTTCCGATGCTGTCCGGCAGGTCGACGAATGTCAGCGGTGACCGGCGTCGAGGTGCTCCAAGCGGCCGACGAGATGACCCGGGTGTTGCACCCGCACCGCGAGCGCGACTGGTCCGTGCCCGCCGGGCCGCTGACCTGGAACTGCTGGACCACCGCCGCGCACGTCGCACACGACCTGCTCGCGTACGCCGGCCAGGTCACCGGCCGCCCGGAGGACGGCTACCTGCCGTACGACCTGCGGGTCTCCCCCGACGCGAGCCCGGCGCAGACCCTCACCGTGGCGCGGGCCTGCGCCGGGCTGCTCGCCGCCGCCGTCGACTCCGCCCCGCCGGACGCGCGGGCCTGGCACTACGGTCCCTGCGACCCGGCCGGCTTCGCCGCGATGGGGGTGGCCGAGATCCTGCTGCACACCCACGACATCAGCGTCGGCCTCGGTGTGCCGTGGCAGCCGCCGCAGCGGCTGAGCGCGTTGGTGTTGCGGCGGTTGTTCCCGGACGCCCCCAGCGGCGCCGCACCGGAGGTGCTGCTCTGGATGACCGGCCGCGGTGAGCTGCCCGGCCGAGCGCGGCGAACCTCGTGGGTGTGGCAGGCGGCGGTCAGCTGACCGCTAGTCGACGCTCAGCGAGTGCCGGTGACCGTCCAGCGGAAACGGCGGCCGGGCGGGCAGCACCTCCTGGAACACGTAGCCGCTCTTCTGGGCCACCCGGCAGGAGGCCACGTTGTCCACCTGGTGCAGCAGGTCGAGGCGCTCCAGCGCGGGGAACCTGTCGAACGCCCACCGGCTGAGCGCGGTGACCGCCCGCGGAGCGACGCCGCGCCCGCGCGCCCACGCCGCCGTCCAGTAACCCACCTCGGGCGCGGGCCAATCCTCGCTGACCCGCTTGAGCACCACGTTCGCCACCAGCCGCGGCCCGTCCGCGTCGTCGTCCTCGACGACCGCGAAGCTGTACCGCCGACCCGCGTCCCAGTCCTCTCGCACCCGCTCCAGCCACTGCCGGCCCTCGGCCGGGTTGGTCACCGGCAGCCGGGTCCACTGACGCAACACCGGATCCCGGTACGCGTCCAGCAGGGCGTCCAGATCGTCGTCCGCCCAGGGACGCAGGGCCAGGCCCGGCACCGAGGAGATGCCGGACGTTCGTGGGTCGATCACCATCCGCACAGTCTGCCGGTGCCGGGCACGGCCGAGCAGGCGGGTCAGCGCGACCGGCGGCGCCACGGCAACCACCAGGCGCGACGCGGCCGGCGTGGCGCGACGACGGTCACCCGGTCGGTCGTCCGCGTCGGGAGGCTGGGCGGGGCGTGCTCGGCGCGCCAGCGGCGTACCGCCTCGTCGGTATTGACCGGACGCACCGCCACGCGGGGGCCGTCGGGGTTGCGCAGCCACGCCACGATCTGCGTGTTCAACTGACCCACGAAGTCACGGACGGCCTGTTCGGTGGGCAGGTCACGGACCTCGTCGGGGACCTGCTCGACACGTCGGCGCAGTTGCAGCGGGGTGGGTAGGAGCAGGTCGCTGGGCAGCGCCTCCCGTTCCAGGAAGCTCTTGATCCACCACGACTCGTCGTACGGCGCTCCCCGGCCGGGAATCGGCTTGCCCATGCCGGGCAGGTCGTCGAACTCGCCGCGTTGCACGGCTCCCCGGATCTGCGCCTCCACGGCCGCTTCCCACGCATCGGTCACTCTGCGGCACCTCCCCTGGCCACGGTAACGCGCCGCCTCCGCCCGGCGACGCGCGCTCGTAGGGGGTCAGCGCGCCCGCGACGGTGACCATTCCCGGCGGCGACCGGCCGAGGTGGTTTCGGCCCAGGTGTCCGATTCGAGGGCCACGACCTGCGAGGTGGCCCTCGGTCGACACGGTCGCCCCGCCTACCGTCGGTACGGGGCTGACGAACGGGGGAAACATCGTGGTGAGCACGGGGGCACTGCTGGGCATCGCGCTTGTGGCGTTGGGGCTGGTCCTCACGCCCGGCCCGAACATGGTCTACCTGGTGTCCCGCTCGGTGGCCCAGGGCCGTCGGGCCGGCCTGGTCTCACTGCTCGGGGTGGCCGCCGGCTTCGGGGTGTACCTGGCGGCGGCGGTCGCCGGTCTGGCCACCGTCTTCGTGCTGGTGCCGACCCTGTACGCGGTGGTGAAGCTGGCCGGTGCCGGTTACCTGCTCTGGCTGGCCTGGCAGACGCTGCGCCCGGGTGGGCACTCACCGTTCACGCCGACGCCGCTGCCGCCGGACCCGCCCCGGCGGCTGTTCACCATGGGTCTGATCACCAACCTGCTGAACCCGAAGATCGCGATCCTCTACGTGTCGGTGCTGCCCCAGTTCATCGACCCGGCGCGCGGGCAGGTGGCGGCGCAGAGTCTGCTGCTGGGCCTGACCCAGATCACCGTGGCGCTGTTCGTGAACACGCTGATCGTGCTCAGCGCCGGCTCGTTGGCCGGGTTCTTCGCCCGCCGACCGGGGTGGCTGCGGGTGCAGCGGTGGGTGACCGGGACGGCCCTGGCCGCGCTGGCCGTCCGGATCGCCGCCGACCGCTCCCGCGCGGCGGTCGCCACGCCCTGACCGGACGGTCGCTGCCACGGTCGCGGCGGACCACCGAGAGCCACGCCCGGACCGAGGCGGTCAATGCCCCCGGTGGCGGCGGACCATCCCGGCGGCCAGCGGCGCGTCGTCCAGGTCACCGGCGGCGAGCCGGGCGGCGAGGGTACGACGGACCAGCCGATCGGCGAGCGCGGGCGCGTGCCGGCCGACGGCCAACTCCAGCCGACCGCGCGTCGTGGTCGCCACGTCGCGGGGTGCCCGCCGGGCCGTGGCGGTCCGCAGGATCGCCGCGACCACCCCCTCCACGGGCTCGGGGCGGGACACCCGCCGCAGGGACAGGCCGGCCTCGGCGGTGCTGTGGTGGATGGGTGAGACGACCATGCTCGGGTAGACCACGCTCACCCCGACGTGTGTGCCCACCTCGTGGCGCAGCGCGTCGGCGTACGCGACCAGAGCCCGTTTGCTGACTCCGTACGCGGCGGCGAGCGGCAGGGGCAGCACCGCCATCCGACTGGCCACGAAGATGACTCGTCCGCGCGCGGTGAGCAGCGGTGGCAGTGCCGCGGCGGTGGTCCGCCAGGCGGCGAGCAGGTTGACCTCCAGTTGTCGGCGGACCACCTCGTCGGGTGGCAACTCGGCGGGGGCGGGACCACCGACACCGGCGTTGTTGATCAGCAGGTCCAGCCCGCCGAGCCGGTCGACAGCGGCTCGTACGGCCGGTGCCACGGCGTCCGGGTCGGTCAGGTCGCAGCCGAGCACCGGCAGGTCGCCGTCGGGGCGCGCGCGCAGGTCGAGGCCCACCACGTGCGCGCCAGCGGCGGTGAAGGCCGCGCCGAGATGCCGGCCGAAGGTTCCGCTCGCGCCGGTCAGCAGCACCCGACGGCCCGCCAATGCGCTGGCCCTCACTGCTGCACCCCGACCGAGGAGGCCGTAGCGGTCGCAGCGGCGGCACCGGATCGGGCGCGGCGAGTGCCGGCGGTCAACTCGCGGGCCAGGTCGGCCAGGTAGGCGTCGAAGTCCACGCGCATCGCCGGGCGGCGCTGGCCCCACCGGGCGGTCGCGGCCCGCAACTCGGCCCGGCACGTGGCCCGCTGTCGGTCCGGGTCCGGCAGCGCGTACCGGCCGGCGAGCTGCGCGGCGATCAGCTTGGCCTGCGCCTCCACCAGGGGGAACGCGGACCCGGTGGACTGCATCAGGCCGACGAAGGTCAGGCCGGGGGCGTCGGTGTGGAACACGTGCCGGTACAGCGGCAGGGTGTCGGCGCCACCGCCGAGCAGCGCCGGGTCGAGGAACGGGATCTCTACCCGGTAGCCGGTGCACCAGACGATCAGGTCGACGCTGTCGCTGCGGCCGTCGGTGAACTCGACCCGGTCGCCGTCGAGGGCGGTGACGCCGGGTCGGGCCTCGACGTCGCCGTGGGTCAGCCGCGACAGCAGCCCGTCGGAGAGCGTCGGGTGGTCCTGCAGGAGACCGTGCGTCGGCGCGGGCAGCCCGTAGCGGGCCGGGCTGCCGACGGTGGCGCTGAGCATCGTCTGGCTGATGCGTTGGCGCAGCCGCCACGGCAGTCGGCGGGCCAGCGCACCGTTGAGAGTGTCCGAGGGGCGACCCAGCAGGTACTTCGGCACCACCCAGACACCCCGGCGCAACGACAGCAGGGTGCGGGCGGCGGCGTACGAGGCGTCCACGGCGATGTCCATCGCGGAGTTGCCGCCACCGACGACGAGGACGCGCCTGCCGGCCAACTGCTCCGGGCCCCGGTAGTCGTGGCTGTGGATCTGCTCCGCGGTGCAGGTGCCCGGGTACGCGGGGTCGGGCAGCCGGGGCACCCGGTTGTGCCCGTTGGCGACGACCACGGCGTCGACGGTGACCTCGACCGACCGGTCCGGCCCGCGAGCGGTCACCGTCCAGGTGCCGGCGGAGTCCCGGGTGACCTGCTCGACGGTGTGTCGCAGCCGGATGTCCTCGCCCAGCCCGAAACGGTCGGCGTAGTCGGCGAGGTAGGCGGCGACCCGGCGGTGGTCGGGGTAGTCGGGCCAGTCGCCGGGCATCGGGTGGTCGGCGAACTGGGTACGCCCCCGGCTGGTGTTCAGGTGCAGCGTGCGGTACGCGGGCGAGTCGGGCGCCCCGTACACCCAGAGGCCACCGACCTGGTCGGCGGCCTCGAAGCCGATCACCGGCACCGCGGCGTCGCGCAGTGCCTTGACGGCGGCGAGCCCGGCCGCGCCAGCGCCGATCACCGCCACCCTGGGTGGTACACCCATCGCCGCCCCCATTTAATCCAACGTCTGCTGGATAATCGTCGCGCGGCGGCGACGCGTCAAGGGGTCGACGGTCCGTACAGGCCGACGAGCAGGCGATGCACGAACGCGCGGAACTCACGCCGCTCCCGAGCGCCCGGCGCACCCGCGGCCAGCGCCACCACGTGACCGTGGGTCGCCCACACCAGGCTGCGGACGGTGATGTGCGGGGTCGGCTCGGCCAGCGCCCCGGCCGCCGCGGCGGCGGTGAGCAGCTCCGCGACCAGCCGGTACAACGGCTCGGCGTACCGCTTGTCGAGCTCGTCGTGCCGCTGCGGTTCCAGCCAGCGGCGCAGCCACAGCGCGGTGGTCTCCGGGCGGTCCTCCAGAAAGTCGACGAAGACGTCGACCAGGTCGTGCAGCGCGCGCCGGGAGGCGTCCGGCCCCGCGTCGAGGGCCGCGCGGGCCTGTTCGGCGGCGTGGGTGAGCACCTCCTGCTCGGCGGCGAAGACCCGGGCGAAGCAGGCGTCGTAGAGCGCCGCCTTCGTACCCGTGTGGTGCGCGACCGTGGCGACGTCGACCCCGGCGGCGGCGGCGACCTCCCGCAGCCCGACGGCGTCGAAGCCACGCTCGGCGAACAGCGCGGTCGCCGCGGTGAGCACCACCTCGCGGGTCGGCCGGGTCTCGTCGCGGCGGGGCCGACCGGGACGGCGGCGGGGCATGGTCATGGCCGCCATTCTGCCCCTAGAATCCAGCAACCGTTGGATTACCGAGGGGATGCGGCGATGACCGGGCTCGACCGGCGGCCCGTGGCCGCCACCGACGCGACACTTGCCCGTGGCCCCCTGGCGGGCTTCGCGGCCGGCTCGCTCGGCATGGGTGTCTGGGTGACAGTTCCCGGCCTGCTGCTGCTGTACTTCCTCACCGACGTGCTGGCGGTCGGGCCGTGGCTGGCCGGCCTCGCGCTGCTGCTGCCGAAGATCGCCGACGTGCTGCTGCACCCCTGGGTGGGGCACCGCGCCGACGTCGAGCAGACCCGCCGGGGCGACAGGCGTCGCCTGCTGCTGCTCGGCTGTGCCCTGCCGGTCGCGTTCGCCGCGCTCTTCGCGGTGCCCGGCGGCCTGACCGGCGTGCCGGCGGCCGCGTGGGTGGCGATGTTCTTCGTCGCCGGCAATCTACTCTTCGCCGCCTACCAGGTCCCCTACCTGGCCACCCCGGCCGACCTGCGGATCGGTTATGACGAACGCACCCGGCTGATGGCGTTCCGGATGGTCGTGCTGACCCTGGGGATCCTGCTCTCCGGGTTGCTGGCCCCGCTGCTCACCGGCGGCGACGCCGCGACCCGGGGCGGCTACCAGCGGATGGGGGTGGTCCTCGCCGCCGGCATGCTGGCCGCCATGCTGGTCGGTGTCGCCGGCATCGCCCGACTGCGCGGCGGCGCGGCGGACCCCACGCGAGCGGGGCACGGCGGGTGGCGGGCGCTGCGCACCGCGCTGCGCGACCGACAGTTCCGCTGGCTGGTGACCGCGTACCTGGCCATGTCCACCGCCACCCACCTGGTGCTCGCCGGGGTGCCCTACTACGCCGAGTACGAGTTGCGCGCGCCCGGTCTGACCACGGTGCTGGTGGCCGCGTTCGTGGCGCCGGCGCTGCTGGTGACCCCGGCCTGGCTGGTGGTGGCCCGCCGGGTCGGCAAGCAGCGGGCGTTGCTCGGCGCGCAGGGCACGTTCGCCCTCGGCTCGCTGGTGCTCGCGGTGGGTCGCCCGGCCGGACTACCGGTGCTGATCGGCGCGGTGGCAGTGCTCGGGGTGGCGTTCGCGGGCATGCAACTGCTGCCCTTCTCGATGCTGCCCGACGTGATCCGCGCCGCCGCGAGCGACCGCGCACCGGCCGCCGACAGCACCGGTGCCGCCGCACCGACGGGCGCCGGCACCTACACCGGGGTGTGGACGGCGACCGAGGCAACCGGCGCGGCCCTGGGTCCGTACGCGTACGCGCTGTGCCTGGCCGTCGGGGGTTTCGTGGCCTCGACGGCCGGTGAGTCGCCGACGCAGCCGGACGCGGCGCTGGCGGCGGTCCGCTACGGCTTCGGGGTGCTGCCGGCGGTGGCGATGCTCGCGGCGCTGCTGCTGCAACGCCGCTACACCCTGGACGCGAGCGCCCGCGCCGCGAGCTGACCCCGCCGCGGTGCGCCGGGCGGCGCCGCCCGGCACTAGACTGCCACCTCGATGGACGCCCAGCCCACCACCACCGAGACCCGCCCGTGCGCCCACTGTGGACTGCCGGTGCCGCAGCGTGTCGGCGCGGGCCGACCGTTTCGGTACTGCCGGGACAACGACGGCGCCTGCCAGCGCGCCTCCCGCAACAGCCGGATGCGCCACCGCAACGCCCCCGGCCTGCCGGGGCAGGTGGCCCGCACCTGGGAGGCGGTGGACCGCCTCGACCAGATCGTCGAGACGTTGACCGAGTCCCTGCACGCCGAGTTGTCACCGGTGGGTGTGCAGCGCCAGATCGCCCAGGCTCGCGCGGAGGCCGCCACCGGGGTCGCGGCGGCGCAGACCGAACGCGACGAGGCCCGCGACGACGCCGAGGCCGCCGCCGCCGACGCGGCGCGGGCCCGGGAGCAGGCCCGCACGGCTCTCGCCGACGCCGACGAGGCCCGGCGACGCGCCGAGCAGGCCACCGAGGCCACCGAGCGGGCGCACCAGCAGGCCACCGCTGCCGACGAGCGGGCGCGGCACGCCGAGGCCGCCCGCGACCAGGCCCGCCACGACGTCAGTGCCGCCGAGGCGTTGCGCGCCCAGGCCGAACGCGACCGGGACCAGGCCCGCGCCGAGGTGCGGGACCTGCGCACGCAACGCGACGCCGAGCGGCAGCGGGCGGCCGACCTGACCGCTGAACGCGACGCGGTCCGCGCCGACGCCGAACGAGCCACCCGGGTCGCCGCCGACGCGACCGAACGGGCCGGCCGGTGGCAGGCCGAGGTGCAGGACGTGCGCCGCCAGATCGAGCAGGCCCGCGCCGACGCCGCGCGCGCCCGCGCCGAAGCCGCCGACGCCACCCGCGCGCGGGAGCAGGCCGACCGGGCCCGCGAGCGCGCCCAGGTCGCCGCCCGCGAGGTCGACGACGCCCGGCAGGAGGTCGCGCAGGTGGCGGCCCGGCTGCGCGCGGAACTGGCGGCCACCGAAGCCCAGCGCGACAGGCTCACCGCCGAGCTGACCGCCGCCCGGCAGGCGGCGGCCACCGCCGAGAGCCAGGTCACCGCCCTGACGGTACGACTCGACGCGGCTGAAGGTGGCCGGGACCTGGCTCAGCAGCGGGTGGCGCAGCTCGGTGACCAGGTCAGCGACCTGGCGGCGGCGCTGGCCCGGCTCGGCTCGGTGCCGACGACCGGTTGAGCCGCCCGGGGGCGCAACTTCCGCCGCCCCCGGGCGGTTAACCTCCCCGGTGGCAGCGGATCCACACCCCCGTTGCGACAGGCCTGGGGATCACCCGGCTGGGTGCGTGTCCCGGCCGGCTACCCTTGGTCGCGGCCCCACCCGTGGACGCCTCACGCCCTCGGGCGGGAATGGCTCGACGGGAACGCGCCGTTACACCCAGAAGACCAGCACCACGAACGAGGGGAAGTCGATCATGGGCGAGCGTATGCTGCGCGGAAGCCGCCTTGGCGCGGTGAGCTACGAATCCGACCGCAACACGGAGCTCGCGCCGCGTCAGACCCGCGAGTACCTCTGCGCCAAGGGCCATCAGTTCGAGGTGCCGTTCGCCGTCGACGCCGAGGTCCCGATGACCTGGGAATGCAAGTTCGATGGCAGCGTCGCCCGACTCGTCGACGGCAACGAGCCGGAGCAGAAGAAGGCCAAGCCGCCGCGTACCCACTGGGACATGCTGCTGGAGCGGCGTTCGATCGCCGAGCTCGAGGACATCCTCGAGGAGCGTCTGCAGGAGGTTCGGACCCGCCGCGGCCGCGCCTGAGCCGCACGACACACGGCGCCCCCGGGATCATCCCGGGGGCGCCGTCGTGTCCGCGTGTGATGCTGAGGCTACTGGCGACCGGGCTCGATGATCTCGCCCTCGATGGCCCGACCGCCGTCGACGACCACCGGCTGCTGCGGCTGCGGGGCCGGTTGCGGCGCACCCTGGCGCACCCGCACCGTGCGGGGGCCGAACAGGTCACCGGCGACCATCGACGACACCCGCCGCTCGGTGGCACGTCGCACCCCCGCGCGGGCCAGTCGACGCACCGGAGGCACCAGCAGCAGCAACCCGATCAGCCCGCTGACCAGCCCGGGCGCCGCCAGCAACAGGGCGCCGCCCAACCCGACGAGCCCGTCGGTCACCTGCCCACCCGGTGGTTGCCCGGCCGCCGCGGCGGAGCGGAAACCACGCCAGGCGCGCATCCCCTCCCGGCGCAGCAGCACCAGGCCCAGCAGGGACGCGGCGAACACCAGCAGCACCGCCGCCCCGAACCCCAGCGCCCGTCCGACTCCGACGAACACCGCCAACTCCAGCACCACCGCCAGCAACAGGGCCAACGGCACGAACCTCAGTCCTCGGCGCATCTCACCTCATCGCCATTCCCGCGACACCATGGACGTGTCCCGCTCATCCAGCATGACACGGCCGCGCTCACGGCCACCGCGCCTGCGGCGCCTCACGGCCACCGCGCCTGACCGGTGGTGGTGCCATGTAGGCCACGGCGTACCGCCTGCCGCCGGTCCTGCACACCCCAGGCGGTGATCCGCCACAGCGCCTCGGCCACGATCCGCGGGCTCATCTTGCTGTCCCCGTGTTCCCGTTCGGCGAAGGTGATCGGCACCTCCACGATCCGCACCCCGGCCCGGTGCGCCAGCCGGGACAGCTCCACCTGGAACGAGTACCCCTGCGACGTCACCGACTCCAGGTCGATGGCGTCCAACGCGCTGATCCGGTACACCCGGTAACCGCCGGTGGCGTCCGAGACGGGCATGCCCAGGGCGAGGCGCGCGTACAGGTTGCCGCCGCGCGACAGCAGCAGCCGCCGCAGCGGCCAGTTGAGCACCCGCGCGCCGCTGGTCCACCGTGACCCGATCACCACGTCGGCGTCGCGGGCGGCCTCCAGCAGCGCCGGCAGGTCCTCCGGCGCGTGCGAGCCGTCGGCGTCCATCTCCACGACTGCCTGGTAGTCGCGCTCCCGCGCCCACCCGAACCCCGCCAGGTACGCCGCGCCGAGGCCCTGCTTGCCGCGGCGGTGCAACACCTGCACGTGCGCGTCGCCGTCGGCGAGGGCGTCGGCGATCGCGCCGGTGCCGTCGGGGCTGTTGTCGTCGGCGATGAGGATCCGCACCGCCGGGACGGCACGTCGGACCCGACCGACGATCGAGGCGATGTTGGCGGCCTCGTTGTAGGTGGGGATCACCACCAGCACCCGGCCCACGCCCGGCACCTCGTCCGGGCGTCGGATCGTATCGGTCGCCTGGATCATGGTTCCTCCGCTCCCGCCGGCGTACCGGCTGTTGCTACCCGGGCATGACCCGCTGCCGCCGGCGCAGCACCGCCGCGCCGACCAGGGCCGCCACGGCCAGCGCGGCGAGCGTCACCTCCGGCCACCAGCCGAGGCGGGTGGCGAGGGTACGTCCGTCGTCGAGCCGCAACTGCCGCACCACGACCTCCCGGGTGTTGAACCCGGTGGCATCGCTTACCCGCCCGTCGGGTGCGACGAACCCGGACACGCCGACCGTGGACGCCATCAACGCCGGTCGGCCGTGCTCCACCGCCCGTAGCCGCACCATGGCCATCTGCTGGCGGGCCTCCGCCACGTTGAAGGTGGCGTTGTTGGTCTGCACGACCAGCAGCTGCGCGCCGCCGTCGACGGTGTCGCGGACCACGTGGTCGTAGGCGACCTCGAAGCAGATCACGTCGCCGAGCACGGCCGGGCCGGCGCGTACCACGCCCGGGGTGCTTCCGGGCACGAAGTCGCTGCGGATCAGGTCGACCTGCTTGCTGACCATCCGGGCGATGTCGCGAAGCGGCACGTACTCGGCGAACGGCACGGGGTGGCGTTTGGTGTACAGCTGGTCCAGGTCGGCGCCGGTGCCGGGGTGCCACAGGATGCCCGCGTTGCGGACCTGCCCGGGGCCGGGGCCGAGCAGCACCGCCCCGACGAGGATCGGCGCGCCGATGGTGTCGGCGGCCTGGGAGATCCGCGCGCCGGCCGTGGGGTTGCGCAGCGGGTCGATGTCGCTGGAGTTCTCCGGCCACACCACCAGGTCGGGGCGACGTTCCTGACCGGCGGCGACCCGCGCGGCCAGCTCGATGGTGGCGTCGACGTGGTTGTTGAGCACCGCCTGCCGTTGGGCGTTGAAGTCCAGGCCCAGCCGCGGCACGTTGCCCTGCACGATCGCCACGGTGGTGGTGGCGCCCGACCCGGCGGTGGCGACCGGCACGAGCAGGCCCCCAGCGGTCAGCGCGAGGGCCACGGCGGCCGGTGCGGCCACCGGCGCCCACCGGCGAGCCGAGGTGACCCCCCGCCCGCCGTCGGCGTCCTGGGAGCCCTCAGCGGGCGAGGTGGGGGGACGGGCGGCGGCCCAGCCCCGCCACGCGGCGGTGACCAGCAACCCGCCGACGAGCGCCGTCGTGAAGGTCACCAGCGGCGCGCCGCCCAGCGCGGCCAGACGCAGCAGCGGGGAGGTGTCCTGACTGAACGCCAACCGCCCCCACGGGAACCCACCGAACGGGGTGCGGTCGCGCAGCGCCTCCTGCCCCACCCACAGCAGCCCGGTCAGCACCGGCCACGCCCAGCGGACCCGGTCGGCCAGCGGCGACACCCAGGCGGTGGCCACGCCCAGCAGCGCCAGGTAACCGGCCTGCAGCAACGACAGCAGCACCCACGGCAGGTAACCGGTGTGCAGGTTCGTCCAGGCCAACAGCGGGGCGAACAACGCCACCCCGGTCAGGAAGCCCAGGCCGGCGCCGGCGCGCAACCGCCGCCGGTGTGCGGCGGCGGCCAGCAACGCCACCCCGACCGGCGCGAGGGGCCACACCCCGTACGGGGGGAACGCCACCAGCAGGGCCAGCCCGGCGGCCACGGCCAGGGGCACGGCGACCCGCAGCGGCAGCGGCCGACCGGTCCCGACCGGCTGACTCGGCGCGGCCGGGCTGTGGGTGTCGTCCCGGTCCAGAATCGTCACCGCTTCACCTCGATCACGGGGCGAAGGCTACCTGGCTGGCCTGCGAACCGACCGCATCGGGCCGGCCGGCACAGACCGCCCAGCGGACATGAAATCGGGGCGCGGCTCACGCCGCGCCCCGATGCTCCCAGGCCCTTCCCGGCCGGTGTGGCGAGGATGGGGTACGACGACCTTCGGACCGACCGGACGTGGACTGGCTGCCCCCGCCGGGCCGTTGTCTACTGGCCGTGCACCTCACCCTGCCCGTACACCGGTAACCGCGGCCGGTTCGCGCCGCCCCGCCGACCCCCGCCCGCTGGACCTGGCCGCCGCGACGATGACGCTGAAAATGTCGCTCGGCCAGCGGACGAGAGGACGAAGCGAACAACAGCCGCTTCCCGTGGTAGGACTCAAAGACGGTACGTGCCGACCCCCGTCGGTTGTCAACCCACCCCCGGCCTGTCGTGTGTTGCGACACGGCGTGTCGGGTCGGCGAGTCTCAATGCGTGCGTAGATGGTGGCGCAACAGCGCCCCCGCCGCCGCCCGGTGCTCCTCGGCGAGCAACCCCCCGGCGGCCAGCACGTACTCGGTGTCGACGACCGCGGCGGCGGCGCGCGGCAACGCCCACCCGCCGGCGTGGTCGGCCAGCACCGCCGCCAACACCTGCGCGGACGTGTCCGCCGAGGCGTGCCGCAGCACCCCACCGGAACCCACCAGCAACCGCACGTCGCGCAGGTCCCGCCCGGCCCGTTCACCGGTGGCGGCGCCGCGGGCGTGGCGGCGCAACGCCACCGTCGCCGCGAGGGTGGCGATCCGCCGGTCCACGGCCCGCTCGATGTCGTCGACAGCCAGAAACGCCGGGTCCGCGGCCCGACCCGCCGCGGCGGCGCTCAGGTCGTCGGCCTCGTCCGGGGTGAGCAGCCGCTCCTCGACGGCGGCCCGCACCACCCCGGGCGCACTCCACCGCATGCCCAGGTCACCCTCCACGGTACGGGCCCGCCACAGGTTCCCGGCGACCTGCCGCGCCGGCCCGCTGGCCCGCTCGTCGGGGGTGAGCACCGAGTACACGTCGGTGGTGGCACCACCCACGTCGACCACGGCGAGGTCACCGCCGAGGGTGTCGGCGAGCACCTCCACACCGGTGAGCACCGCGTCCGGGGTGGCCGCGCGCACCAGGCGCGCGAACCGGGTGCCCCTCGACAGTCGTTTGCCCCCGATGACGTGGCGTAGGAACACCGCGCGGATCGCCGCCCGCGCCGACGCCGGGGCGAGCACCCCGATGCGGGGCAGGACGTTCTCCGCGCCGGTCACCGGCACCCCGGCGGCCTCCAGCAACCCGGTCAGCTCGGCGCGCACGTCGGCGTTGCCCGCGTACACCACCGGGACCCGCCACCGGGCGCGGGCCAGGCGGGTCGCGTTGTGGGTGACCGTCTCGGCGTCACCGCCGTCGGTGCCACCGACGAGCAGCACCACGTCCGGGCGGGCCGCCCGCATCGCCGCCAGGTCCGCCGCGCCGAGCCGACCGGCCGCCACGTGCACCACGTGCGCGCCGGCGGACAACCCGACCCGCCGGCCCGCCTGCGCGGTGACCAGCGGCTCGTAGCCGACCACGGCCAGCCGCAGCCCACCACCGGCCGACGAGCACACGTACCACGGCGCGTCGCGCACCCCCAGTCCGGCGGTGGCCGCCGCGACCGCGGCGTCCAGGCCGTGCAGCACGTCGGTGCCCACCGTGGTCGGCGCCGCCGCCGCGCCGACCAGCACACCGGCGGCCAGGTCCACCACCGCCACCTTCGTGTACGTGGAACCGACGTCCGCGCAGACCGCCAGGGTCACGAGTCGGCGGGAACGACCACGGTGCCGGTCGCGGTGACCGCCACGATCGGCGGGTCGAGGACCTCGGCGGCGGACGCCGAGCGCTCCGGTCGGCCCCGGCACACCACCGCACAGCTCAACTCCAGGGTGCGGCTGCGGGTGCCCACCCGCGACACCTGGGCGGTGACCTCGATGACGTCACCGGCATGGATGGGCGCGTGGAAGCGCACGTCGGCGTAGCCGGCGAACAGGCCCTCGTCGCCGTCGGTGCGGATACACACCTCCGTGGCGACGTCGCCGAACAACCCGAGGGCGTACGCCCCGTCGACGAGGTTGCCGGCGTAGTGGGCGTGCGAGTACGGCACATACCGCCGGTGCGTCACCGTCAACCCGAGCCGTGCGTCGGTCATGCGTTCACCTTCCGTTGCGTGATCAGGGCGTGCACGAGGTAACTGGCCACCTCGCCGGGCGTGGTGCCCCGACCGAAGATCCGGTCCACGCCCAACTCGTCGGTCATCGACTCGTCGAACCGGGGACCACCGACGATCAACAGGGGCCGCCGGCCCGCCGGCATCGCCTCCCGGAACGCCGCCGACATCTCCCGGGTGTTGTGCAGGTGCGCATCGCGTTGCGTGACGACCTGCGACACGAGCACCGCGTCGGCCTTCTCCACCCTCGCTGCCTCCACCAACTCCGGCACACTGACCTGCGCGCCCAGGTTGGTGACCTTCAACTCCCGGTAGTACTCCAGGCCCTTCTCCCCCGCGATGCCCTTGACGTTGAGGATCGCGTCGATGCCCACGGTGTGCGCGTCGGTGCCGATGCACGCCCCGACGACGGACAGCTTGCGCCGCAACCGCTGCTTGACCACCGTGTTGACCTCCTTCGCCGACAGCAGCGCGAAGTCCCGTTCCACCACCTGCACCGCGTTCAGGTCGACCAGGTGGTTGACCCGCCCGTAGACCACGAAGAACGTGAACCCGTCACCCATCGGCTTGGCGTGCACCACCATCGCCGGGTCGATGCCCATCTTGTTGGCCAGCTGCACCGCCGCGCCCTCGGCCCGCTTGTCGTGGGCCACCGGCAGGGTGAACGACACCTGCACCATCCCGTCACCGGTGGTGTCCCCGTACGGACGCACGATCTGCTTGCCGGTTCGCTCGCTCACGCCGCCGCCTCCAGGATGTCGGTGGCCGGATTGCAGTAGTCCGCCTCGTGCGCGGCCACTCCCGACAGGCCCTTGCCCCGGTCCGCGGGCCGCTTCATGATCCCGAAGGTGCCCTCGGCGATGGCCGTGAGCAACGTCTGCTCCCCGATGCGCTCCAGCAGGTCCAGCGCCTCACCGAGAACCTGGTTGGCGCGGCGGCGGATGAACCCATCCGGCGCCGGCACGAAGTCCTCGTGCAGCCCACCGGCGGCGCCCAGCACGTACCGCACGTTCTGCAACGCGATGTCCCGATCCGACAACCACGGTGTCACCACCGCCTCGGTCATCATCCCCACCAGCAGGATGCCCTGACCGGTCAGCGCGCCCGCCAGGTTGAAGAACCCGTCGAGCAGGTTGCCCCGGAACACGTCACCGGTCATGTGCTTCGTCGGCGGCATCCACTTCAACGGCGCGTCCGGGAACAACTCCCGGGCCAGCAGGGCGTGCGCCAACTCCAGGCGGAACGACTCCGGCACCTCCGGGTTGATCTCGAACGCGTGCCCCAACCCCAACTGCCAGTCCGCCAACCCCGCCTCGTGCGCGAAGAACTCGTTGAGCAGCTGCGACACCGTCACCGTGTGCGCCTCGTCGACCGCGTCGGCGGTGGTCAGGTAGTTGTCCTCACCGGTGTTGATGATGATCCCGGCGCGGGCGTGCACCTGCCGGGAGAACCGCTGGTCGACGAACGTGCGCACCGGGTTGATGTCGCGGAACAGGATCCCGTACATCGAGTCGTTCAACATCATGTCGAGGCGTTCCAGCCCGGCCAGGGTCGCCATCTCCGGCATGCACAACCCCGACGCGTAGTTGGTCAACCGCACGTAGCGGCCCACCTCCCTCGACGACTCGTCCAACGCCGCCCGCATCAGCCGGAAGTTCTCCTGCGTGGCGTACGTGCCGGCGAACCCCTCCCGGGTCGCACCCTCGGGCACGTAGTCCAGCAACGACTGGCCGGTGGAGCGGATCACCGCGATCACGTCCGCGCCCGCCCGCGCGGCGGCCTGCGCCTGCGGGATGTCCTCGTAGATGTCCCCGGTGGCCACGATCAGGTAGATCCACGGCCGCTGCTTCGGGTCACCGTGGCGCTTGATCAGCCGGTCCCGCTCGGCGCGCCGCCGGTCGATGCGCCGAATGCCCGCGCCGACGGCCCTGCGCGCCGCCGACCGGGCGGCCGTGGCGGCCCGCCCGGTAGGCAGGTCGAACCGCACCGACCCGGCGGCGGCCTTCTGCGCCAGCAACGTCACGTCGGTGCCGCCCTCGCGGGCCAGGGCGTCGAACACCGGCACCGCGACCCCGTGACCCAACCCGACGTCCGCGGCGACCGCGTCGACGAGCCGGTTCACCCACGGAATCCCGTCCGGGTCCGCACCGGTCACCCCGGCCAACCGCAGCACCGCCCGCTCCACCGACACGGTGGTGTGGCTGCGGGCCAGGTCCACCACCGGCTGCCCGGCCCGACGCGCCAACTCCCGCGCCCGCGCCACCAGCACCGGATCAAGATCAAGCTTCCCGGTCATGATGACCCTTCCTCGTAGATGACCTCACCGCGCAGCACCAGCCGCCGGCACACCGGCAACGGCGTCGGGTCGTCCGGACCCCGCGCCTCCGGATCCTCGGCCAGCAACACCGGCAGTCCCCGCTGCACCCCCGCCGGCGTCGACCACACCGCGAACGTCGCCGGCGCGCCCAACGCGAGGACCCCCTCGGCGTCCAGGTGCACCGCCCGCCACCCACCACGGGTGTGCGCGGCGAACGCCGAACGCACACTCATCCGCTGCGTCGGGTTGTGGTGCGCTGCCGCCGCCCGCACCGACCCCCACGGATCCAACGGCGTCACCGGCGAATCCGACCCGAACGCCAACGCCACACCCACCGAGTGCATCGCGCCCATCGGGTTCGACTCCAACGACCGGTCCAACCCCAACCGTGACTCGTACATCCGGCCCGCGCCGCCCCACAACCTGTCGAAGGCCGGCTGCATGCTCGCCACCACCCCGAACTCCACGAACCGCGCGATCAACCGCTTGTTCATGATCTCCGCGTGCTCGATGCGGTGCCGGGCCGCGCGCAGCCGCTCCACACCCAGCGTCGTCGCCGCCGCCGCGAACCCGTCCAGCACCGTGCCGATCGCCGCGTCACCGATCGCGTGGAACCCACCCTGCACACCGTGCGCCGCGCAGTCCAACAGGTGATCGCGCACCTGCTCGGCCGTCAGGTAGCCGTGCCCGCACCCGGCGCCGTCGCCGTACTCCTGGGACAGATGCGCCGTCCGCGAGCCCAACGCGCCATCGGCGAACAGGTCACCACCGGCGCCCACCGCACCCAACTCCCGGGCCCGCGCCGCGCCACCCAACTCACCCCAGTACCCGTACACCTCCGGCAACCCCGCACCCGAGATGCCCAGCAGGCCGGTGAAGTCCTCCTCGTCGGAGATCTCCGGCCCACCACACTCGTGCACCGCCGCGATCCCCAACGACGCCGCGTGCGACAGGGCCACCCGCTGCGCGGCGACCCGCTGCGCCCGACTCACCGACCCCTGCGCCGCCGCCCGCACCACGTGGTGCGCGTCGCGACGCAACCAGCCCGACGCGTCGTAACCGACCGCCCCGACCACCTCCGGGCACGCCGCCAGCATCGCCGACGACACCAACGCCGAATGCAGCGACGCCTGCGACAGATACACCCGCCGTCCACCAGCCGCCCGGCCCACCGCCGCCGCGTCCGGCAACGTCGCATCCGACCAGCCCGACTCGTCCCAGCCGTGCCCCAGCACCACCGCGTCCGCCGGCAGACCCACCGCGAACCCGGCCACCGCGTCCAGCAACTGCCCCGCCGACCGCACCCCGGCCACATCCAGCCCGGCCAACGCCAACCCGGTGTCCGTGGCGTGCACGTGCGCGTCGACGAACGCCGGCGTCACCAGCGCCCCACCCAGATCCACCACCCGGTCGGCCGGCGGCGCGTCACCGTCGGTCCCCAACCAGGTGATCCGCCCACCGGACACCAGCAGCGCGGTGGCGCTCGGGTCGGCGGGGCAGTGCAGCACACCGCCGCGGTACAACGTCGAGGGGTTCGTCATGACTCTCAGTCTGCCGCGATCCGCGCCGCGAAAAGCTGACGCACCCCCGGCTCGGCCCGCAACAGGCCCAGCGCCAACTCCGCGTGCCCCGGCACGTACCCGTTGCCCACCAGCATCGTCACGTCCGCCGCCAACCCCTCGGCGCCCAACGCCGCCGCGGAGAAGCTCGTCGCCATCGAGAAAAAGATCACCGTGCCGCCGTCCGCGGTGGCCAACACCGCCCCGTGCTCACACCCCGGCACGTCCACGCACACCACCGTGACATCCGCCGGCGCACCCAGGGCCGTGGTCACCGCCGTGGACAACCCCACCGGGTCCCGCGCGTCGGCCAACGCCACCACCGACGCCAGGCCGGCAGCCGTCAGCGCGTCGCGCTCCGCCGCCACCGGCACCACCCCGACGGTACGCGCGGCACCGGCCCGCCGCGCCGCGGCGAGCGACAGCGACCCACTCTTGCCCGCCCCGCCGATCACCGCGACCCGCACCGGCGTCGGGTCACCGAGGCGACCGCGCTCCTCGACGTAGCGCGACACCACCCGGGCGGTCAGCGCGGGCGCCCCGCACACGTCCAGCACCGCCAGGGACAACTGCGGATCCTCGTCGTCGGGCAGCACCGCGGCGATGGACCGCGCGAACAGGATCGCCCACCCGTCACAGGGCACCTGCTCGCTGCGCCCGTCCCAGCGGGCCAACCCGTCGGTGATCACCAGGGGCGTCAGCGTCAACGACACCAGGGTCGCGACCCGCTCCCCCGCCCTGAGCCCGAGCGGGGAACGCCGGCCGGCCTCCTCGACCGTGCCGATCAGCATGCCGCCGGACCCGGTCACCGGGTTCTGCATCTTCCCCCGGGTGGAGATGATCTCCAGCACCTCGGCGCGGACCGCGGCGCCGTCCCCACCGTGCTTCTCCGACAACTGTCGGAAGCTCGCCGCGTCCAGGTTGAGCCGCTGCACCCGGATCCGCACCTCGTTCGGCCCGATCGCCGCCGACGCGTCCAGGCGCCACGCCGCCTGCGGCAGCACCCCCGCCGGTTGCACGACACGGTGCAAGCCCACCGGTGACGTCACGCCAACCTCCCCCAGCCGCCGCCCGAAGCCCCCCGGTCAAGGCTCGCGTAACGGGAAAACTTACGGCAGACTAGTTTCTGCACCGAATATTTTCCAGTAGCCTTCGGGCCTTGCTGATCAGCCGTAACACCGAGGAGGGGCCGTGACCCAGACCCAACCGGTTGAGACCATCCCTCAACCCCGTCACGCCCCGGTCGCCGTACCGACCGCCGGGCAGCCCTACGAATACCACCGCCGCCCCCTGGTCGAACCGGACTGGACCCGCTTCCCCGGCTGGCGCCACATCACCCGCGACCAGTGGGAATCCGCCCAGTGGCAACGCGTCAACTGCGTCAAGAACACCAAGCAGCTCCGCGCCGTCCTCGGCGACCTCGTCGACGACACCTTCTACGCCGACCTCGAGGCCGACCAGCAGGCCATGGCCACCATGTCCATGCTGGTGCCACCCCAAATGATCAACACGATGGTGCCGTTCGCGACCCCCACCACCGAGGCGCTGCTCGCCGACCCCATCCGCCGCTACATGATCCCGGTCGCCTCCGACCGACGCACCGACTGGCCCTCACACCCCTACGCCAGCCGCGACAGCCTCCACGAGCACGACATGTGGGTCGCCGAAGGCCTCACCCACCGCTACCCCACCAAGGTCCTCGCCGAACTGCTCTCCACCTGCCCCCAGTACTGCGGGCACTGCACCCGCATGGACCTCGTCGGCAACTCCACCCCCGCCGTCGACAAACTCAAGCTCACCCTCAAGCCCGTCGACCGCTACGACGCCCACATCGCCTACCTCAAGGCCCACCCCGGCGTCCGCGACGTGGTCGTCTCCGGCGGCGACGTCGCCAACGTCCCCTGGCGCAACCTCGAGTCGTACCTCATGCGCCTGCTGGAACTGGAAACGGTCCGCGACATCCGGCTCGCCACCAAAGCCCTCATGGGCCTCCCCCAGCACTGGCTGCAACCCGACGTCGTCGAAGGCCTGGAACGCGTCGCCCGCACCGCCGCCCGCCGCGGCGTCAACCTCGCCATCCACACCCACGTCAACCACGCCCAGTCGCTCACCCCACTGGTCGCCAGGGCCGCCCAGACCGCCCTCGACGTCGGCGTCCGCGACGTCCGCAACCAGGGCGTCCTCATGCGCGGCGTCAACGCCACCACCCCGGAACTGCTCGACCTCTGCTTCGCCCTCCAGGGCGAAGCCGGGATCCTGCCGTACTACTTCTACATGTGCGACATGATCCCCAACGCCGAACACTGGCGGGTTCCGGTCTGGCACGCCCAGCAACTCCAGCACGACATCATGGGCTACCTCCCCGGCTACGCCACCCCCCGCATCGTCTGCGACGTGCCCTTCGTCGGCAAACGCTGGGTGCACATGCTCACCGACTACGACCGCGAGCGCGGCATCTCCTACTGGACCAAGAACTACCGCACCTCCATCGAATCCGCCGACCTGGAGGCGCTCAACAAGCGCTACGCCTACTACGACCCGATCGACACCCTCCCGGCCGACGGCCAGCAGTGGTGGACCGCCCACCGCGACGACTGACGACCGTCAGGCACGGATACCGGCGACGACGAGGTCCGCCACCAGACCGATCACCCGGACGCTCGTCGTCGCCGGCAACCGCCGAAGCGACGCGATGGCCAGCAGCCCGGCCCGGACCTCGTCCGCGCCGACGCCGTCGCGCAGCACACCCGCGGCCCGCGCCCGCACCACCAGCACGTTCAACGCCTGCGCGTGTTCCCGCCGCTCCTTCTGAAACGCCGCACCCAACTCACCCGGCCCCAACAGCACCTCGTTGAGCTCCCGGTCATGGATCTGCCGCTCAGCGAACTCGCGCACCACGCCGGACAACGCCCGCCACGGGTCCGGGTCGTCGAGCGCCCGGCGCATCCGCACACCGCAGTCGTCCACCCGCTCGGCCAGGACCGCCGCCACCAACTCCGTACGCGTCGGGAAGTGCCGGTACAGGGTCGCCACACCAACCCCCGCCCGTCGCGCCACCTCCCGCATGGGCACCTCGAGCCCCGCCGACGCGAACGCCTCCCGAGCCGCCGCCATCACCCGATCACGGTTGAACCGGGCATCAGCACGCCGTATCTGAGACATCCCCGATTCGCCCCACTCTCACTTGACCCCACAGCGGAACAGCTGCTCCGTTTCCGGCCTACGGTACGACTACCACCATGTCAACCAGGCAGAGGAGCCCCTGATGTTCGCCGTGCAGTACAACCAGTTCGGCGGTCCCGACGTACTCCACCTCGGCACCACCGACGCGCCACAACCGCGGGCCGACCAGATCCGCATCCGTGTCCACGCCGCCGGGGTCTCCCCCGTCGACGTCGGCCTCCGCTCCGGCCGCACCCCGATGAGCGCCCAGCTACCGTTGCCACACATCCCCGGCGTCGACGCGGCCGGAATCGTCGACGAGATCGGCGACGACGTCGACGGCGTGACAGTCGGCGACCACGTCTTCGGCATCGTCGAACTGGCCCGGCTCGGCGGCGCCAGTGCACAGTTCGCGGTACTCCAGCTCTGGGCGCACAAGCCCACCGCCATGCCGTGGGCCCAGGCGGGCGCCGCGGGCACCAGCATCGAGACCGCCACCCGGGCCCTCGACCTGCTGGACCTGCGGCCCGGCATGACGCTCCTCGTCGACGGCGCCGCCGGCGGTGTCGGCAGCATCGCCGTCCAACTCGCCGCCGCCCGTGGCGTCCACGTCATCGGCACCGCCCGCGCCGAGAATCACGATTTCCTCCGCCAGCTCGGGGCGACACCGGTCACCTACGGACCCGACCTCACCAACCGCCTCGACGCCCTGGGAGTGACCCGGATCGACCGCGCCCTCGACGTCGCCGGCGCCGGGTCCCTGACCGAACTGCTCCGCCTCACCGACGACCCCACAGCAGTGGTCACCCTCGCCGACTTCACCGCCCCCACGTACGGCATCCGCCTGTCCATGGGCCAACTGGCCGGTGAGCCCGACGGCCGGCACGGTCTCGGCGCCGTCGCCGAACTGTTCGCCGAGGACCGGTTCAGGGTGCCGATCGAGGCGACCTTCCCCCTGGAGAAGGCGGCCGACGCACACCAGACGGCCGAGCGCGGATCCCGCCGCGGCAAGATCGTCCTGACCGTCGACGACGTGCCGGAAAGCTGAGCCTCAGCCCTTCGCCAGCACCTCGGACAACGGCGCCGGCACCAGCCCGCGCTCCCGCAGCCCGGCCAGGATGTGCGGCAACGCCTCATCGGTCATCGCCGCGTTCGCCTCGGTCACATGCATGATCACGACCGACCCGGGGCGGACGTGGTCCAGGACCGCCCGCACCAGCGGCTTCCACGCGGTCGCGAACGGATCGCCGCTGACCACGTCCCCGTCGACGACAGTCACACCCAGCGGCGCCAGGGCATCCAGGGTCGCCGCGTCGTGGCACAACCCCGGAAAACGGAAGTACCGGGTCTGCCGACCCCCGTACGGCTTGATCACCTCGAACGTCTTCGCCACGTCGGCGGCCAACTTGTCCACCGGCAGCGAGGGCAGGTCGTAGCAGTCAGCGGTGAACGCCGCGTGCCCGTAGGTGTGGTTGGCCAACTCGAAGCGCGGATTGCCGGCGATCCGCCGCGTCACATCCGGATACCGCTGCACCCACTTGCCGGTCAGGAAGAACGTCGCCGGCACCTCTTCCCGCTCCAGCAGGTCGAGGATGCGCAGGTTCGCGTACGACTTCACGCGGCCGGCCCGCAGGCTGGCCAGCATCCCGTCGGTCATGTCCGCGTCGAAGGTCAACGCGACCTTGGCACCGGTACGCGGGCCGTGATCCACCACCGGTGCCCGGGTCCCCACCCGCGTCGCACCCGGGACAGCCGGTGCGGCGGCGCTGGCCGACGGGGCCGCAGTGGTGGCGGACGAGCCGACGAAGGCCGGGCGCTCCGTCGGGGGCACCCGGGACGCCGAGCACGCGGCGCTGCCGAGGACAGCCGCCGCCACCAGTACGCCCCACCGGAAGCGAAGCCGAGGTCGATTCACGCCACCGATCATCGCAGAAGCGAAGAACGCTCACCGTCCCCGAAGCGCAGGGCGGCAAGGGTCTCAGGTACCGCGGGGGGCGTACATGATGACCGCCACGCCGAGCAGGCACAGCGCCGCACCGGCCAGGTCCCACCGGTCCGGACGGAATCCGTCGACCACCATCGCCCAGCCCAACGAGCCGGCCACGAACACCCCGCCGTACGCGGCCAGAATCCGGCCGAAGTTCGCGTCCGGCTGGAACGTGGCGACGAAGCCGTAACAGCCCAGCGCCACCACGCCGGCGGCGATCCACCACAGCCCACGCTGCTCCCGCCAGCCCTGCCAGACCAGCCAGGCGCCGCCGATCTCGGCCACCGCGGCCAGCGCGAACAACACCAGGGAACGCAGCACGGTCACCGGCCGACACTAACCGCAGCACGCGACAGGTCCCCGGGCGGTCATGCCGCCCGGGGACCCGTGGACCGCTCAGGTCACTTCGTGAAGGAGTCCTTCATGTTGCGACCGGCGTCCTTGACGTTCTGACCGGCCTGCTTGGCGCGCGCGTCGCTCTCCTGGCTGGCGCCCTCGCCACGCATCCGCTCGTTGTCGGTCATGTCGCCGACGCGCTCACGTGCTGCGCCGGCCATCTGCTCGACCTTGTTCTTGGCCTTCTCGGTGAAGCTCATCGCGCCTCCTCGGTCTGGCGGTTGTCCTCGTTCGCTTGCCCGGTCTCCGGGTGCCGAAACCGGTGGTGCCGGTCGGCACACCCGCTCAGGCATCCTAGGAAGATAGGTTGAGGGAGGGTCGCCTGCCGGCAACGGCCGCGATGGTTAACTGGCCGTATGGGAGAGCTCCTGCTGATCCGGCACGGCGAGACCACCTGGAGCGCCAGCCTCCGGCACACCTCGTACACCGACCTCGAGCTGACCCCCGACGGCGAGCGGCAGGCCCGCACCCTCGCCGCGTTCCTCGCCGGCCGGCGGTTCGCGACAGTGCTGGCCAGCCCCCGCGCCCGGGCGCTGCGCACCGCGCAGCTGGCCGGGCTCACCGTCGACGGGGTCGACGAGGACCTCAGCGAGTGGAACTACGGCGAGTACGAGGGCCGCACCACCGTCGACATCCACGCCGACGACCCGCACTGGAACATCTGGACGGACGGCTGCCCCGGCGGAGAGTCACCCGCGCAGGTGGGCGAACGGCTCGACCGGGTGCTGGCCCGGGTCACCCCACTGCTCGACCGTGGCACCGTCGCGCTTGTCGGCCACGCGCACAGCCTGCGCGTGCTCGGCGCTCGCTGGATCGGCCTGCCCCCGTCCGCCGGCGGACGACTGCGCCTGGAAACCGCCACGGTCAGCGCGCTCGGTCACGAGCACGGCCGGCAGGTCATCCTGCGGTGGAACCAGCCGGCTCCTCCGGCGCCCGGGACCGCGACCGACTCGATACCGCAGCGGTGACCTTCGGCGGCCGGTTCTCGTACGGGGTGGACAGCACCACGGTCGTCCGGGTCGTCACGTTGGCCGAGGTGCGGATCTCCTGCAGCAACCGCTCCAGGTCGGTGGGGCTGGCCACCCGCACCAACAACATGTAGAAGTCCTCCCCCGCCACGGAGTAGCAGGAGTCGATCTCGGGCAGGTGCGCGAGACGCTCCGGCGCGTCGTCCGGCTGCGACGGGTCGAACGGGCGGATCGCCACGAACGCCGTCAGGGGCAGGTCCAGCGCCTCGAACGACACCCGCGCGGCGTACCCCTTGATCACCTCACGCTGCTCCAGCCGGCGCACCCGCTGGTGCACGGCGGACACCGACAGCCCCACCTTCTCGGCCAGGTCGGTGTACGACAGTCGGCCGTCGGCGGTCAGCGCGGCGACGATAGCGCGGTCGATCTCCTCCACGGCGTGCAACCTACCGGGAAAACCGCCGCACGGCGACGCAGCGCCCTACGCGGCACCCGAGCGGCGGGCCGCGGCGGCTTCGCCGCGGCCCCACCAGCACAGGCCGACCTCAGCCCTGGGCGAGGGCCCGGGAGATCACCAGGCGCTGGATCTGGTTGGTGCCCTCCACGATCTGCAACACCTTGGCCTCACGCATGTACCGCTCCACCGGGTGATCGGCCACGTAGCCTGCGCCGCCGAGCACCTGCACCGCGTCGGTGGTCACCCGCATCGCCATGTCGGTGGCGAAGAGCTTCGCCTTGGCCGCCTCGATCGCGTACGGCCGGCCGGCGTCGCGCAGCCGGGCCGCGGCGAGGGTCAACGCGCGGGCGGCGGAGATCTGGGTGGCCGCGTCGGCGAGGAGGAACCCGAGGCCCTGGAAGTCGATGATGGAGCGGCCGAACTGCTGCCGCTCCCGGGCGTAGGACACCGCGTAGTCCAGCGCCGCCTGGGCCAGCCCCACCGCGCAGGCGGCGATGCCCAGGCGACCGGAGTCGAGCGCGGACATGGCGATGGTGAAGCCGGCGCCCTCGCCGCCGATCAGCCGGTCCGCCGGCACCCGCGCCTCGTCGAAGACGATCTGCGCCACCGGCGAGGCGCGCAGTCCCATCGTCCGCTCGGCGGCCTGTGGCTGAATGCCGGCCGTGCCCGCGTCGGCGAGCAGGCAGGAGATCCCCTTCGGCCCGGGTCCCCCGGTGCGGCAGAAGATGTTGTAGAAGTCGGCCGTCCCCGCGTGGGTGATCCACGCCTTGGTGCCGGACACCAGGTACGCGTCCCCGTCGCGAACCGCCCGGGTGCTCAACGCGGCCGCGTCCGAGCCGCCCTGCGGCTCGGAGAGGCAGTACGCGCCCAGCAGCTCGCCGCCGATCATGTCCGGCAGCAGTTTGCGCTGTTCGTCGGTGCCGAACGCGAACACCGGGTAACAGGACAGGGTGTGCACGCTGACCGCCTCGGCGACCGCGAGCCAGCGGCTGGCCAGGATCTCCAGCACCTGCAGGTAGACCTCGTAGGGCTGGGCCGCGCCGCCGTACTCCTCGGGGTAGGGCAGGCCGAGCAGGCCGGCGCGGCCCAGGGTCCGGAGTACGCCGCGGGGGAATTCGGCGCGCTCCTCGAAGGCGGTGGCGTTCGGCGCGAGCTCGCGGTCGGCGAGCTCGGTGGCGAGACCCAGCAGGTCGTGGGCCTCGTCGGTGGGGAGGATCCGGTCGACAGTCATAGCGCGATGAGCTCCGTGGGGGTGGTGTTGAGCCGTTGCACGCCGTCTGTGGTGCAGACGACGATGTCCTCGATGCGGGCGCCGTGCCGGCCCGCCAGGTAGACGCCCGGCTCGATGGAGAACGCCATCCCCGCCTCGATCGGGCGGTCGTTGCCCGCCACCAGGTAGGGCTCCTCGTGACCGTCCAGACCGATGCCGTGGCCGGTGCGGTGCAGGAACGCGCGGCCGTAGCCGGCGGCGGCGATCGGGTCCCGGGCCGCGGCGTCGGCGGCCGTCGCGGTGATCCCAGGCCGCACCGCGGCGACGGCGGCGCGCTGGGCGTCGTGCAGCACCGCGTAGTAGTCCAGGAAGTCCGCCGGCGCCGGCCCGCCCACCACGTAGGTGCGGGTGCAGTCCGAGCGGTATCCCGAGGCCATCGTGCCGCCGATGTCGACCACCACGGGCTCTCCGACGCCGATCGGCCGGTCCGAGGTGCCGTGGTGTGGGCTGGCGCCGTTCGGCCCGGCCGCCACGATGACGAAGTCGACCCGGACGTGTCCGGCGGCCCGGATCGCCGCGGCGATGTCCGTGGCGACCTCGGCCTCGGTGCGCCCCGGGCGCAGCCACTGCCCCATCCGCAGGTGCACCTCGTCGATCGCCGCGCCGGCCTCGGCGAGCGCGGCCACCTCCGCCGGGGACTTGCGCACGCGCAGCTCGCCCAGCACCTCGCCGGCGAGGCGTTGCGCGGCACCGGGCAGGGCGGCCCGCAGCGCGAGGACCTGCTCGGCCCACATCCGGTCGGCCAGCCCCACCGCCGCCGGCGGGCCGTCGAGGGCGGCGACGACAAGCGGGTACGGGTCGGTGCCGTCGAGGTGGTCGACGATGCGGACGCCGGTGGCCGGTGCCGCCTCGGCCGCCGGGCGTTCCAGCGTGGGCACGATGAGGGTCGGCTCGCCCTGGGCGGGCAGCACCAGGCAGGTCAGTCGCTCCCCCGCGTGGGCGTCGTAGCCGGTCAGGTACCGCAGGTCGGAACCGGGGGTGAGCAGCAGGGCGTCCAGCCCCGCAGCGGCGGTGGCGCGCTGCGCGGCGATCAGCCGGTCCGGCGGGTACAGCTCGTCGAGTCCCACCCCATCAGCTTAACGGTCGTTTGGGTAAACCCCCATACGGGCACCAGTGTCGGGGAATTCACAGATGTTGATTGACGCGGACAGTTAACACTCTTTAAGATTTGGCTGCCTCGAGGCCCACCCGTTCCTGCGTCCCGCACCGCCCGTCCGCGACAACCCGCGTGGGCGGGTGTCGTCCCCCGCCCACGGGAAGGCCCCCGATGTCCTCACCACTGCGCCGCGCCCTCGCCGCCGGCCTCCTCGCGCTGGCCACCGCCGGCGCCACCCTCACCGTCACCTCCACCGCCGCGCAGGCCGTGGTGCTGCCGAACAACTTCAAGAGCGTCGGCTACATGCCCTCCTGGGCCGGCAACATCAACACCATCCAGTACAACAAGCTCACCCACATCAACTACGCCTTCATCCTGCCCAACGCCGACGGCAGCCTGCAGGGAGTCGACGGGGGCCGGCTGTCCTCGCTGGTCTCGCAGGGACACGCCAACAACGTCAAGGTCTCGATCGCGGTCGGCGGCTGGAACGACGGCAACGACTCGGCCTTCGAAGCCCTGGCGGCCAACTCCGGCAGCCGGACCAACTTCGTGAACAACCTGGTCAACTTCGTCAACCAGTACAATCTCGACGGCGTCGACATGGACTGGGAGTACCCCGACCCGGGCACCTCGGCCAACAACTACACGGCGCTCATGACGCAGCTCGGCAGCGCCATGCACAGCCGCGGCAAGCTGCTCACCGCCGCCGTGGTCTCCGAGGGCGGCAGCGTGCAGGGCGTGCAGACCGCCGTCTTCAACCAGGTCGACTGGCTCAACATCATGGCGTACGACGGCGGCAGCCCACACGCCAACTACGACTGGTCGATCAACAGCATCAACCTGTGGAAGGCGCGCGGCCTGCCGGCCAGCAAGGCGGTGCTCGGCATCCCCTTCTACAGCCGCCCGGTGTACTACAACTACTCGTACATCGTCGGCCTGGACCCGGCGAACGCCAACCGGGACTGCGCCACCATCGGCGGGTCGCAGCAGTGCTGGAACGGCATCCCGACGGTCAAGCGCAAGACGCAGTGGGCGCTGGCCAACGCCGGCGGCGTGATGAACTGGGAGTTGAGCCAGGACACCAGCGGCTCGACCTCACTGCTCAGCGCCATGTACGACACCATCATGGGCGGCACCACCCCGCCGCCGACCGGGCGTACCGGCCGGATCACCGGCCTCGGCGGCAAGTGCGTCGACGTGGCCGCGGCCAGCACCGCCAACGGCGCCGCCATCCAGCTCTACGGCTGCAACGGCACCACCGCGCAGACGTGGACGGTGGCCGGCGACAGCACGCTGCGGGCCCTCGGTAAGTGCGCCGACATCGCCAGTGGTTCCACCGCCAACGGCGCGAAGGTCCAGCTCTGGGAGTGCAACGGCAGCGGCGCCCAGGTGTGGCAGGCGCAGTCCAACGGCACCCTGCGCAACCCGCAGTCGAACAAGTGCCTGGACGTCACGGACAACAGTTCCGCCGACGGAACCCGGCTGCAGATCTGGGACTGCTTCGCCGGCGCCAACCAGCGCTGGACGCTCCCGGCCTGACCGGCATGGTCCCCGGTCCCCGGTCGACGCCCAGGCGTCAGCCGGGGACCGCCGCGTGTTCCCGGGCCAGGGTGAGCATCTCCTGCACCGAGCCGGCCGGGTCGGTGACCGGGAACTGCACGGCGCGCACCACCGCCGTCGGGTCGACGAGCAGCGTCAGCCGCTTGAACCGGGTCACCCCGCCGGCCCGGAAGACCGGCAGCAGCAGGCCCGCGGCCAGGCGGCCATCCTCGTCGGACAACAGCGGAAACGGCAGTTCGGCGTACGCGGCGAAGTCGGCGAGCTGGTCCGGGCGCTGGGTGCTGATCCCATGCACCCGTACCCCGGCGGCCTGGAAGTCCGAGTGACGCGTGGCGTACGTGCGCGACTCCAGGGTGCAGCCCCGGGCACCGGGGATCTCCCCCCAGCCCGGCGGGTAGCCGGGCGTTCCCGGCGCGTACGCCCCGGGGAAGAGGTAGAGGACCGCCCAGGTGTCCATCGTGGCCAACGCGACCGGCCGACCGCCGGGACCGGGCAGGGCTACCTCGGGCAGTCGTCGCCCGACCAGGTGATGCGCCCGCTGCGCCTCGGCGGAGTCGGCGTCGGCCGTCGCGGTCAGCTCGCCGTCACCCATGAGATGCCTCGTTCCCCAGTCCTGTAGGGCGATCAGCACCGGCAGCAGCCCCTCGCCCCGAGCGGTGAGCAGGTAGTCGTAGCGCGGTGGGTGCCGCGAGTAGGACCGACGCTCCAGCACCCCGTGCTGCACCAGGGCGGCGAGGCGTTCGGTCAACGCCCGCCGGCTGACGCCCAGCTCGCGTTGCAGCGCGTCGAAGCGGGTCGTTCCCCCGGCGACGTCGCGCACGATGAGGAACGTCCACCAATCCCCCAGCACGCCGAGCGCCTGCGCGATGCCGCAGTCCGCATCGGCGAGATCCTCTCGCCGCACCCGTTACCTCCGTCGGTCCCCACCGACTATAGTGCGTTCCAGATTGGAACGCACTGGTTCGACGAACGGGGGCCGACGACATGCGCGTCGACGATCGGGCCGGAGCCTTCTGGCGCTGGTGGACCGCCGGCACGACCAGCATGGTCGGATCGGCGGTCGGCTCGGTGGCCCTGCCGCTGACCGCGCTCACCGTGCTCGACGCCTCCGCGTTCCAGCTGGGCGTGATCACCGCGGCCAGCTACGTCGCCTGGCTCGTGATCGGGCTACCCGCCGGCGTCATCGTGCAACGCCTGCCGCTGCGCGGCGCCCAGGTGGGCGCCGACCTGGCCCGCGCGGTCGCCGTCGCGTCCATACCTCTTGCCTGGTGGTGGGGGCAACTCACCGTCGCCCACCTGGTGGTCACCGCGCTCGTGGTCAGCTTCGCCAACGTGCTCTTCGACGTGGCCAACTCGACCTTCCTGCCCAGCATCGTGGAACGGGAGCAGTTGCAGTCGCGCAACAGCCTCACGTCGGGCACCCACGCCGTGACCCTGCTCAGCGGCCCGTCCCTCGGCGGGCTCGCGGTGCAGACGCTCGGCGCGGTGCCCACCCTGCTCGTCGACTCGGCCAGCTACCTCGTCTCGGCGGCACTGCTGCGCACGCTGCCCGCCGGTCGGGTCGACGCGCCGGACCGCTGGCCGCCGGTCGGCGAGCTGATCCGCGCCGGCTGGCGTTTCGTCGCGCACCACCCGGTGATCGGACCGAGCATGTGGGCCGCGACGGCGATGAACCTCGTCTGCGGCGCACAGTTGGCACTCTTCCCGCTCTACCTCTTCCGCGAGCTGAACGCACCAGCCGGCCTGGTCGGGGTGCTGCTCGCCGTCGAGGGAGTCGGGGCACTGGTCGGGGCCGCGCTCACCACGCTCATCACCGCGCGGATCGGCACCGCCCGAGCATTGCTCGCCGCCGCGTTCACCACGGTCGCCGGTTCGTTCCTGCTCCCCTGGGGCACCGGCTGGCCGGCGTACGCCGCCTTCGCCACCGGCAGCGTCGTCTTCTCCCTCGGGACGGTGGTGCTGAGCGTGACCACCCGGACGTACCGGCAGATCGCCAGCCCGCCCGAGCTGCTCTCCCGGGTGATGGCCACCGTACGGTTCGTCTCCTGGGGCGCGATCCCGGTCGGCGGGCTGGTCGCCGGCGCGCTGGCCGGCCCGCTCGGCGCCCGCGCCACCCTGTTCGTCTTCGCGGCGACACTGGTGTGCGCGCCGCTGGTGCTGTTGCTCTCCCCCGTCCGCCACCTGCGCGACCTCACCGACCACGACGAACCGCGCCCCGTCGCGTCGCCGGTCACCGCCGTTCGGCGGTGAGGGCGGCACCGCAGGAGGCACTCTCGGCCAGCCGCGGCCACGAGGGCCGTGCGGATCACCCGGCGCGCGCCGCCGCCATCCGCAACGCGGTCGCGGAGTCCGGCGGGCCGAGCACGATCCACGACCCGTCCACGAAGAGCAGGGCGAGACGCCCGAGCATGCCGCCGGGCAGCGCGTCGAGGCGGACCAACGACTCCAGACCCACCTGCCAGGCCACCTCCAGTGGCGCATGGCGGTCCACCGGGCCGGGCCCCTGCCAGGCCGCCCGCACCTGGCTGGCCGCCGCCGACAGGCGATCCCGCAGACCGCCACCGGCGGCCAGCTGCGTCCCGACCGGTCGCGCGCGGCGGCGGAGCACCAACACCCGGCGGTGTGTCAACGCCAGCACGCGCACCACGCTGGGCTCGGGCAACTGCTCGTCCAGCCCGACCGCCAACGAACCCGGCGGACCGCCGAGCACCCCGTTGCGGGCCGCCTCGTACCACTCCACCCCCGGCCCGGTGGATGCGGTAACCCCGACGGCGTCCCCGGCCAGCCCCTCCGCCACCCGAAGCGGGTTGAACGCCGCACGGAACACCTCCCCCGCCGACCGGCGGCCCGGGACGCGGCCCACCCAGCACGCCTCCCGCAGGGTCTCGCCCGGGGCCAACACGGCTCGCACCTGAGTGAGCAGCTCTGCTCGGCGCGCCCCCGACTCGTCCATCGACTCTCCCCGCGTCACGGCACCCGGCCGGCTGCCGGGTCCGTCCTGACGCGGCTGCGCGACGAGCGTATCGATGACGATCCGACTTGGCTGCCCCGACGCGACGGCGTGGCCGGGCCACCCACAGGCACCGTGATTTCCCGTTCGAACGGGCGGACGGGGCCATAGCCTGGATCCGGGATGCCCGCGCGGGCGTCGCCGGCCGGGAGGATCACGTGGCACCGAACGAGGAGGACCGGGCGGCGACCCGCCGACGCCGCCAACTGTGGGCGGGAGTGCTCGCGCTCGTCGGCCTGGTCCTGCTGATCATCGGTGTCACCGTGGCCGACGGCGTCGCGGCCTGGGTCGAGGTGCTTGTCGCGATCCTGCTGCTGGTGACCAGTTACGTCGTGCAGCACCTGGCCCGGCGCGCGACCGTCTACCGGCACGACGAGCGGCGCTGACACCGCCGACGGCCGGGCGTACCCCGGATCGTCGGAGGCTTGTGCCAGGCTGTCCGGCGTGGCACACCAACCCCCGATCCTGCTGATCGACGCAGCCAGCCTCTACTTCCGGGCCTACTTCGGCATCCCGGAGTCCGCCGCCCGCACCGAGGACGGCACCCCGGTCAACGCGGTGCGTGGCTTCCTCGACATGCTCGCCACCCTCATCCGCGGACGCGGCGCCGACCGGATGGTCTGCGCCCTGGACCACGACTGGCGTCCCGCCTGGCGGGTCGAGCTGTTGCCGTCCTACAAGGCACACCGGGTCGCCCCGCAGGGCGGCGAGATCGTCCCGGACACCCTGTCCCCGCAGGTGCCGATGATCCTGGAGGTGCTCGCCGCGGTCGGCATCACCGCCGTCGGGGCGACCGGCTACGAGGCCGACGATGTGCTCGGCACGCTCTCGGTCACCCAGCCGGGCCCGGTCGAGGTGGTCTCCGGCGACCGGGACCTGTTCCAGCTCATCGACGACGCGCGGCCGGTCCGGCTGCTCTACGTGGGGCGCGGCGTCAGCAAGCTCGACGACTGCGACGACGCGGCGGTCCGGTCCCGATACGGCGTGTCCGCCGACCGGTACGCCGACTTCGCCGCACTGCGCGGCGACCCCAGCGACGGGTTGCCCGGCGTGGCGGGCGTCGGCGAGAAGACCGCGGCCCGGCTCATCGAGCGCTACGGCGACATCGCCGGCATCCTGGCCGCGCTCGACGACTCCGACTCGTCGTTCGCACCGGGCCTGCGTACCAAGCTGGCCGCGGCCCGCGACTACCTGGCCGTCGCGCCCACGGTGGTCCGGGTCGCGCTGGACGTGCCGCTGCCGGAGCTGCCCACCGCGCTGCCGACCGCTCCTGTCGATCCGGACCGGCTGCTCGAACTCGCCGGCCGCTGGAACCTGGCCGGCTCCACCCGCCGGCTGGTGGACGCCCTCGCCGCCCGCGCCGACGCCTGACCGTCGAGGCGGCCGCGCCGGACCGCCGACGCCGACCGCCGCCGGGACTGCGCCGGATCGCCGGTGCCCAGGCCGGCCGACCGCGGGTCAGGCTCGTCGCACTCTATTTGATCTTTCGGGTGGACCGGACCACGATGCCCTCGTACTCCGGGTGTTTGACCAGCCAGTCGGCGAGGAACGGACAGATGGGTACGACCGTCCGCTTCCTGGCCCGTGCGTCGTCCATCACTGCGCGGGCCAGGGTCGAGCCGACGCCCCTGCCCTCGAACGCCGGGTCGACCTCGGTGTGGGTGTAGGCGATGATGCTGCCGGTCAACTGGTAGGTGACAAACCCGGCGATCGTCCCCGCCTCGTCGCGCGCCTCGAATCGCTCCCGCTCCGGCGCGTCTGTCACGGTGGTCTGCATCCGGTCATCCAATCACCCGCCCCGCCACCGCTCACCGCGCGGCCGAGGTCAGGTGACGCCGCGCGCATTGTCCCGGCGGTAACGGGAAACGCACCGCCGCCGGTCGAGACGCGGGAGGAGGCGTGCCAGGTGACGAACCCGTCGACAGACCTCGGCTTCGCCGTCGTGGAGATGTTCACCTCGCAGGGCTGCTCGAGCTGCCCTCCCGCGGAGGAGGTGCTGACCGAGATCGAGCGGGACGCCCGGGATCGGGGACAGCCGGTCTTCGCCCTCGGATTCCACGTCGACTACTGGGACGACCTGGGCTGGCCCGACCGTTTCGCGGACGCGGCGTACACCGCACGGCAGGAGGCGTACGCCCGCGCCTTTGGCACCGGGCGTCTGTACACACCGCAGATGGTCGTCAACGGCACCGTCGAGTTCGTCGGATCGGACCGGCGGCGTGCGGCGGGTGCGATCGCGTCCGCCCTGGCGTCGAGCGCCACCACGGCGGTCACGCTCCGGGCGGAGGACCTCGGCGGACGGGTGGCGGTGGACTACCAGAGCGCGCCGCCGCCGGAGGGCGCGGTGCTGCACGTGGCGATCGTGGAACGTGGGCTGGACAGCGAGATCGCCCGGGGGGAGAACGCCGGGCGGACGCTGCGACAGGACAACGTCGTCCGCGCCTTCACGTCGGTGGACCTGCGCGCCGAGCGGGGACGGGTGGAGGTGGCGACACCACCCGATCTCGATCCTCGCGGGGCCTCGGTGGTCGGCTACGTGCAGGAGGACGGTAACCGGGCCGTCCTCGGCGCCACCGCCGTCGACCTGTCCACCGCGTAATCTCGGCACATGCGTCTACCTGGTCGGCTGGTCGGGCGTCATGTGGCCGTGTTGCCAGGCCCAGGCGGCGATCCCGACGCGGTTGCGGGCGGCGAGTTTGGCCTGGATGTTGGCGGCGTGGGTCTTGACCGTGCCGGCGCTGATGTGGAGTGTGGCGCCGATCTCGGCGTTGGTGCGTCCGTTCGCGATGAGTCGAGCGATCTCCAGCTCGCGTGCGGTGAGTGGGTGCGCCTTGTTCGCCGGTCCAGGCAATGCACTCTGGACCAGGGTGTGGAGCAGCCGCACGGTGACCTGGGGGCTGATCAGGGTGTCTCCGGCCATGGCGGCGCGGACGGCTTCGATCAGCAGGGTTGGCCCGGATCGTTTGAGGAGGAAGCCGCAGGCGCCGTTGCGCAATGCCGTGTGTACGTATTCGTCGAGGTCGAAGGTGGTGATCACGACGACTCTGGTGGTCGCAGCGAGCAACCGGGTGACTTCCAGCCCGTCGAGACCGGGCATGCGGATGTCGGCCAGCACCACGTCCGGGGTGAGGTCGCGGGCTTTGGCGAGGGCTGACCTTCCGTCTGCGGCCTCACCAACGACAGTCATGTCAGGCTGGGAGTCCAGCACAAGCCGGAAGCCACTGCGGATGTCGTCCTGGTCGTCGGCGATGAGGATGCGGGTGGGCGAAGGCTGATGGATCATTCGTCGCCCCTGGGCGGTTCGCCGGGGAAGGTGGCGGTCAGCCGCCACCCGGCGCCACCGTTGTCGTCGGTGAGCGGTCCGGCCGTCAAGGTACCTCCCGCGGCTACGGCATGATCACGAAGCCCGATCAACCCGTGCCCGCCACGCGTGCCGCGGCTACGCGACCGGCGGCTGCTCGGCGGAAGGTCATTGGTGACCGCCACGTCGACAGTACCGGCGGCGCCTGGCCGTACCACCACGGTGACCGACGTGGCGTTGGCCGCGTGTCGGCGTACGTTTGTCAATCCTTCCACCACCACCCGATATCCGGCCGCCTGGGCCCGAGCAGAGAGTGCCTCGGCTGCGGAGGGCTCGTTGTCGAGGTGGCAGGTTGTCGTTCCGGCTGATCCGAACTGCTCGACAACCGCGGGCAGTCCGTCGATGCCGGGTCCGGCGGCGACCGCACGGCCGTCCGCGTCGTGGAGCATCTGAACCGTGCGGTCCATCAGCGTCAACGCGTTCAACCCAGCCCGCTCGATGCGCTCCAACGCGCGCGGCGCCTGGACCGGATCGGTGTCGGCCACGAACCGCGCCGCCTGCGCCTGGGCGACGATCGCGCTGACCTCGTGCGCCACGAAATCGTGCAGATCTCTGGCCAGATCCAGCTGCTGACGACGGCGTGCGTGCCGCACCGCCTCCTCCAAACGGTACGCCTGCCAGCGCGGGTAGCCGCCCACCACGACGGCGCCGAGCGCCGGCAGCATCCAAAACATCGCCGCACCGACCCGTACCAGCCACGAGGACGTCTCCAGGACGGGCACCGGCCACAGCGCGCAGGCCACGACTCCCAGACAGGCGGCCGGTACCGCAGCGCGGGCCGGTGACCATCGCACCACGCCGCGCAGCAGTACCAGCAGTGCGGCGATCTCGATCAGCGTCCACAGCGATGTCTTTTCGGGTACCGGGTGCGGCTGCCGGAAGCCGGTCACCACTGACAGCACGGCGACGGCGGCGAGCGGACCAGCCAGGCGGTGCCGGAACCGCCGCGGCGCCAGCACCGCCCATACCGCCGTGGTCACCGCCCAGGCGACCGCGATCGCGGTGGTTGTATTCCACACCGCGTCGACGGTATCGGGTGCTGGCCTCGCTCTCGTAGCCCATTCGGCATATCCACCGGGTGCGGCACGGGCTCAGGATCTCCCGATCGGCACATGGTGCGCTGCCGGTCGCTTGGGAAGGCTGAATGCAGCGGTCGGAAGCGTTCCGGCCACGCGCTCCCTCAGCTCTGGGAAAGGTCGTTAACCATGCGCCTCGCAAGCGCCGCCACCATCGCCACGCTGGCCGTGACCTCTGGCCTGATCACCACAACGGCGGTGACCGCCGCCGCTGAGACCAGCCACTCATCGGGCAAGCCGAGGATCGCCAGCGTCGTCGGAGCTGCGGACGTACGCCTCACGTACCTCAACGACGACGACATCCGGTCGTTCGCCTTCGCCGCGCGCGCCGCGCCCTACACCCGCGGCCCGCTTCCCACCGGTGACGGCGGATCGCTTCCTGGCTCGCCCAACGACGCCGCCGGCACCGTCAAGATCACACATTACGCTGCCCAGTGGAACATGACCTTCACCGCCGAGGGCCAGGTCGACTCCATGGTGACCGCGCCCGGCTACGCGTCCCTGACCGCCGTCATCACCACCGTGAGCGCGGGCGGACCAGACCACTGGATTGGCAAACGCCTCGGATTCAGCGTGTACGACGCGGGCAAAGACACGCCCCGCGGTTCCCGCGACCGAGTTGGCTTCTCGTGGGAGTTCATGAACATGACAAAGAACAACGCTGGCGAATGGACCGAATCCGAGATCGGCACCAGCATGGCACCCGCCCCGTTCGCACCCGTCGTCGACGGCGGATACACCATCACCCACGCGGACCTGCCACCCGTCCCACCGAGCTGAGGGCCTCAACCGCTGGCCCACGCACCTGGTAACCGGGCCGTCCTCGGCGCCACCGCCGTCGACCTGTCCACCGCGTAATCTCGGCACATGCTGATCGCGTGTGGTGCGGGGGGCCTTGGTGGCTGACGCCGACGACGTACGCCGGGTGGCGCTGGCCCTGCCGCACACGGTGGAGATCCCCAGTGACGGCTTCGACTTCCGGGTGGCGGACAAGGGATTCATCTGGTCCTACCCGGAGCGCGTCCCCGGACAGCCCCGGGTGATCCGACTCGACATCGCCGTGCTGTTCGTCGGCGACGAGGCCGAGAAGCAGGCGCTCGTGCTCGGCGAGCCCGAGCTCTTCTTCACCACGCCCGGCTACGCCGGACTGCCCCTGGTGCTGGTGCGGCTGGCGGCGGTCGATCTGGAGCGATTGCGCGAGCTGGTGACCGACGCGTGGCGGATGCGCGCGCCCGAAGCGCTCCTGGGCGACCTCGACGACAGTGGCGCGCCGGTCGTCGCGTCGGACGCGGGCGCTGGCGGTTAGCGACATCCGCACGCAACGGGTTTGACACATTGACGGGGATCTAGGTGCTCCACTACCGTTGCCGTGAGAGCGCTCTCTCGCCTGACCTTCTCCCTAATTCAGACGCAACGCGTCGGACCCGGCACCTGCCGCACCCCGGCGCGCGATGGAGGCACCATGAAACCTCCCGTCCCCCACCGCCGCTGGGCCCTGGCCATCGCGACCGCCCTGGCCCTGGTCGTCGGCGGTCTCACGATCCCCGTCAGCCGCGCCGCCGAGGCCGCACCTGTCGGCGCCGGCAGCTACACCACCACCCCGGTCGGCGCGCTCCCCAGCGGCTGCGGCGCGATGGCCAGCAACCCCCGGCAGTTCGCCACCGCCAACGCCCCCGCCGGGCCGATCCCCACGAACGACTGGTGGTCCTCGCTGCTGTGGAAGCGCACCGACTGCTCCTTCAGCGAACCACTGCACGCTCACCCGATCTCGTACGACACCTTCACCGACGGCCTGGGCTTCTCCGCCAACTCCACGCCCACCATCAGCGGCACCGCGACCGGCGTCGGTGAATACCACTACCCCTACGTGCAGGACATCCGGGTCGGCGTGGCCGGGCTCGGCGCACCCCAGGTCAGGGTGGACGGCTGGACCGACTGGACGGTCAGCCCACACTGGAGCGACGGCACCCGCACCATGCGCGCCACCATCGGCCACGGGCTGCCCTTCGCGTACTTCCAGACCACCGGCGGAGACGCGGTGATCGGCACCGCCGGCACTCCCGACGTGTGGTCCGCCAGCGGCGCCACCATCGGGTTCCGGGTCAACGGGCACGACTACGTCGCGTACGCGCCCAGCGGCGCCAGCTGGACCGTCGCCGGTGGCCGGATCTCGTCCACCCTCGCCGGTCGGGGCTACTTCTCCGTGGCCCTGCTGCCACCGACGTCCAGCGCCACGGAGCGCGCCGACCTGGCCGCGACCTACGGCCGGTACGCCCACGCCCACGTGACCGGCACCCAGGTGTCGTACGCGTACAACCCGTCGACCAGCGGCCTGACCACCACGTACGCGTTCACCACGACCGCCCGGGAGGGCTCCGCCACGCAGACCGTGGTCAGCCTCTACCCGCACCAGTGGAAGTCGCTGAGCGGGTCCACCGCCATCACCCCGACCTACCCGTCGGCGCGCGGCCGGATGAAGGTGCTCACCGGCGTCAACCAGTTCCGCACCGCCATGACCTTCCAGGGCGTCCTGCCGGAGCTGCCGGCCGTCGGCGACGGTAGCGGAAGCGACCTGGCCACGTTGAACAGCCAGCTCGCGGCCACCCGCGCGAACCCGATGGACCAGCGCGGCACCGACACGTACTGGACCGGCAAGGGGCTGGGCCGGGCCGCCCGGATCGCCGAGATCGCCGACCAGGTCAACGACACCACGACGCGCGACAGCGCGCTGAACGCCATCCGCGGCACGCTCACCGACTGGTTCACCGCGTCCAGCGGCAAGACCAGCCGGGTCTTCTACTACGACAACAACTGGGGCACCCTGATCGGCTATCCGGCGTCGTACGGCTCCGACCAGGAACTCAACGACCACCACTTCCACTACGGCTACTTCATCGCCGCCGCCGCCACGCTCGCCAAGTTCGACCCGACGTGGGCCACCGCCAGCCGCTACGGCGGCATGGTGGACCTGCTGATCCGCGACGCCAACAACTACCAGCGCGGCGACACCCGTTTCCCCTACCTGCGGGACTTCGACATCTACGCCGGCCACGACTGGGCGTCCGGGCACGGCTCGTTCGGCTCCGGAAACAACCAGGAGTCCTCGTCCGAGGGGATGAACTTCGCCAACGCCCTGATCCAGTGGGGGCAGGTCACCGGCAACACCGCCGTCCGTGACGCCGGTGTCTTCCTCTACACCACGCAGGCCGCCGCCATCCAGGAGTACTGGTTCGACTCCAGCGACCAGAACTTCCCCGCCGCCTTCGGGCACTCCACGGTCGGCATGGTCTGGGGCGACGGCGGCGCGTACGCCACCTGGTTCAGCGGCGAACCGGAGATGATCCAGGGCATCAACCTGCTGCCGGTCACCGGTGGACACCTCTACCTGGGCAACAACCCGGCGTACGTGCGGACCAACTACGCCGAGCTGGTCCGCAACAACGGCGGGCAACCGACGGTGTGGCAGGACATCCTCTGGCAGTTCCAGGCCCTCGGTGACCCCGACGCGGCGTTGGCGAACCTCCGCGCGAACCCCGGCTACACCCCGGAGGAGGGCGAGAGCCGGGCACACACCTTCCACTGGATCCGCAACCTCGCGGCCCTCGGGTCCGTCGACCCGACGGTGACCGGCAACCACCCGCTGTCGGCGGTGTTCTCCCGCAACGGGGCACGCACCTACGTGGCCTCGAACCCGACCGCCGCGCCGATCACCGTGACGTTCTCCAACGGCACCAGACTCACCGTGGCGGCGGGCCGGACGGCCACCACCGGGGCGTACACCTGGAGTGGTGGCAACGCGTCCGGCGGCGTACCGCCGACCACCCCACCGACGACCGCCCCACCGACCACGGCCCCACCCACGACCGCGCCGCCGACGACGGCCCCACCGACCACCGCTCCGCCGACCACGACGCCGCCGGCGACGGGCGGTCCCACCCGGTACCTGCTGCCGGGGGGCGGGCTGGGCGCGGCCGGTAGCGCGGCCACGACGACGGTCGCGGCAGCCAACGGCAACCACGACGGTACGCCCACCAACGCGCAGGTCTTCAGGGCGACCGGCCTGAACCTCGCCTACTCCGGTGGGCAGACCGCGTTCGACCTGCTCGTGGATGCCGGGACGGCGGTCGGCAACGGTGTGCAGGTGCGGATCTCCTACGACCTCACCGGCAACGGCAGTTGGGACCGGGTGGAGACCCTGCGGTACTTCGCCACCGACCCGGTGCCCGGCTACGAGCGCTACACCCAGAGCGCCGGCCTAGCCTCGGCCACCGGCACGTTGGGCACGTTGAGCAACGGCACGGTCCGGGTGGAGATCTGGTCCGCGATCGGCAACAACCCCAGCACCGTGGGCATCGGCAACCAGTCGGTGGTGCGGCTGCCGTACTCCTGATCGGCTCGTGCACCGCGAACGGCCGGTGTGCGGGACCAGGAACGGTCCCGCACACCGGCCGACGGGGACGGGTCGGTCAGTCGTGCTCGGTCAGGAGGCGGCGCAGGTGGGTGTGATGCCAGCCCCACTGCCGGTGCCCTGGAAGCCGAACTCGGCGACCTGGCCGGCGCCGAGCTGGCCGTTGTAGTTGACGTTGGTGAACCGGACCGTGCCGGTGGAGCCACTGGCCGTCGCACTCCAGGTGTTGGTGACACTCGCACCGCTGGGCAGCGTGACGCTGACGTTCCAGCCGTTCGTGCCGGCCGCGCCGGCGGTGACCTTCACGCTGGCCACGAAACCACCGGTCCACGAGTTCAGTGACACCGTTGCCGTGCAACCACCCGGCGGAGGGGTCGTCGGCGGAGGGGTCGTGGGCGACGGGCTCGTCGGCGGAGGGCTCGTCGGCCCCGGGGTCGTCGGCCCCGGCGTCGTGGGCGACGGGGTGATGCCCGGGCCGGCGTTGAGGGCGTTCAGGACGCTCGTGTACGCGGCCTTCTTGTTACCACTGCACTCGAAGAGCAGGGCGTTGTCCGACCCACGCCACGAGTCACAGTCGCGCACACCCCAGGTGGTGATACCGGTGCACCGCGAGACGTTCATGCACGCGCGGGTAACCCCGGCGTAGATGTTGGCCTGGTTGCCGCCACTCATCACGTCCAGCTCGGTGATCTGCACGTCCACACCGAGATCGGCGAAACGCTGCAGATTGGCCTGGTAGTCACTGGACAACGACGTGCCCAGGTGCGACTGGAACCCCACACAGTCGATCGGCACACCACGGGACTTGAAGTCCCGCACCATGTTGTAGATACCCGTCGACTTCGCGTTGATCCCGTCGGTGTTGTAGTCGTTGTAACACAACTTCGCACCCGGATCCGCGGCCCGCGCCGCCCTAAACGCCGCCTCGATCCAGTCGTTGCCCGTGCGCTGCAGGTTCGAGTCACGCCGCGCACCACTGTTACCGTCGGCGAACGCCTCGTTCACCACGTCCCACGAATGGATCTTGCCCTTGAAGTGGGTCGCGACCTGCGTGACGTGGTTCATCATCGCGCTGCGCAACGGACTGCCGGACATGTTCTGCGCCCAACCCGGCTGCTGCTGATACCACAACAGCGCATGGCCCCGCACACTCTGACCATTGGCCTGCGCGTGCGCGACCAGCCGGTCACCACCGGTGTAGTTGAACCGACCCTGCTGCGGCTCGGTCGCGTCCCACTTCATGTCGTTCTCGGCCACGACACTGTTGAACTCGCGGTTCAGAATCGTCACATACGTGCTGTCGGACAGCTTCTGCCCCGCGACGGCCGCGCCGAAGTAACGGCCCTTCTCGGCCGCCGACGCCTTCAGGGTCGTGCCGGCACTGGCCGTGGAGGTCAGCGTCATCGTCATTCCGGCGGCGAGTGCGCCGGTGGCAGCGACGGTCACCGCCAATCGCAGGACTCTCTTGTGATTCATGCGAATTCCTTGTCTGTGGTGGTTCGGTGATGGAGACGGGTCGGCTCGCGGTGGCGACACCAGGACGAACGGGAGCCCGGTCGCCAGCACGGCACCGGTGGTGGGAGACCCCGACACGACGTCCGGCATGCCCTGGGCGGACGTTGTGCTCCGAGGTGCGACCAGCAGGCTCGCCCGGTGAACCACAGGTGCGGCCGCCCTCAAACATCGACTGTGAGCGATAACATGCCGTTCGTCAAGTCGTAACGATCCGCCGTCGCGGGCGGGCCGCTCCGGTCATCCCGGCCGGGGTTGTGCTGCCGGAGCCGTCCGCAGCCGGCTCCGGCAGCACGCGTCACTGGAACGAGGCGTCGTCGACGAGGAGGCTGTCGGTGCCCGCCGCCGTCTCGACGTAGAAGGTCGCGTTGGACAGCGTGCCGCTCCACGACACGGTCGTCGTGCCGGTGAGCAGGGTCCAACCGTTGACGTTCACCCCCACGGCCGGGGTGAGCTGGACGTAGTTCGTCGTACCGTTCGCGGTCAGCGACAGGGTCGCCTTGGCCGACGGCGTGCCGCTCTGCGCCCGTACCCAGACGTTCGTGGTGTAGCTCTTGCCGTTGGTGAGCTTCGAGGTCACGTCCTGGCCGGGGCCGTTCCACGCCCCGGTCCGGCCGGTGATCGACAGCGACCCGCTGCCGCCGTGGGCGACCGACGTGTTCCGGGAGAGCGTCCCGCTGCCGTGCACACCCCAGCCGGTCGTGCCGTTCTCCACGTCACCGTTGGTGAGCACGGTGCCGCTGCCGCCGGTGCCGCCGAACTGCCACCAGTTGATGTTGAACAGGTTGCCGCTACCGCCGGCGAAGCGGAGGTACAGGTCATGGGTGCCGGTGGCGCCGGTGACCGCGCAGGTCGTGCTGGTCCAGGTCTGCCAGCCGCCCGTGCCGCCCACGGTGCAGGTGCCCACGACCGGGCCGCTGGCACTGTCGAGGCGGACCTCGATACGCCCACCGCTGGTGGCCGAGGCGACCCGTGCGGTGAACGACGTCGCGCCCGCGCCGAAGGCGACGCCCTTGACCTTGACGTGGTCGCCGTTCTCGATCCACCCGACGTTCATACCGCCCTCGCTGGCGACCTCCGTCTCGATCCCCGAGCCCCACGCGATCGTCTCGGCCTCCTGGCGCACGTACGGGTTCAGCGTCCCCACCTGCGGCGCACCGGTCGTGCTCATCGTGATCGTCGGGAACATCCCGGTGGAGGTGTAGGAGAACCTCTCCACCGCCACCGACCGGGTGTAACCACTTCCACCGGGCAACGCCCCGTTGTGATAGAAGAAGTACGAGCCACCGTTGAAGTCGACGACCCCGGCGTGATTGGTGAAGCTGGCGCCCTGCCGCGGCATGATCGTCCCCCGGTAGGTCCACGGCCCGGTCGGACCGGGGGCCGTCGAGTATGCGATGAACTCCGAACAACACTCCGCCGCGAACACGTTGTAGTACAACCCGCCGCGCTTGAACACCCACGGCCCCTCCTCGTACAGCGTCGGCCGCGAGGCGTTCCCCGTCCGAGTGCCGAAACCCGCGGTCGTCAACGGAATCCGCGTCACGCTGCCCGAGTAGGAGATCATGTCCGCGTTCAGCCGGACGTACCACAGACCCGGATTACCCCAGTACAGGTACGCCTGCCCATCGTCATCGACGAACACGTTCGGGTCGATCTCGTTGTTGCCCACCAGGGGCCGACCGAGCGCGTCCCGGAAGGGCCCCGTCGGGCTGTCCGCCACGCCGACGCCGATCACCATCTGTCCGTTCGACCGCTGCCGGACCGGCACGTACCAGTAGAACTTCCCGTTGCGCGCGACCACGTGACCGGCCCACGCGTTGGCATCCGCCCAGGCGAACGTCGCCAGACTCATCGGCGATCCATGATCGGTCCAGTTCACCATGTCCGCCGACGAGAACACCCGCCAGTCACGCATCGTGAAATACGTCGACCCGTCCTCGTCATGACCCGTGTACAGATACACCCGGCCGTCGTGGACCATCGGGGCCGGATCAGCGGTGTACACGTGCTGAACGATCGGATTGTCCGCCTTGACGGCGCTGGCCGGGACCAGTGCGAGGACGCAGACGAGGCTCGCCAGCCAGGCGACGGCCCGCCTGAGGGTGGGGGTGGTGGTGGCTCGGGTTCTCACCTTCACGATTACTCCCAGAGAGAGTGCGCTGTGCGCGAGGTCCGCGTCGAGTCGACGAGTCACCGCCATCCGGGTTGCCGGTCGAACGAGCTGCACCGTGCGCGTGGGACGGAGCACGGGCGGCACCCGTGTTAGCGCTAACAGATCTTGGTCGATGCCTTCCTCGGCGGTTGACCTGGACTTTTGGGCGATGCGGAGCGCCCGTCGTAACGACATCGCCGCAAGGATGTAGCGACGACGACATCCAAGATTTACGATGCAACGTACTGAGCCGTGCAGCCGACGTCAACGGGGCGGTCACCGCCCGCCGGCATCGGCTGCCCGTTACGCGCTGTTATCTTCTGGTGGTCAGAAGCCCCATCCGCGTCCATTCCGGACCGACGGCGATCCCCTCGACCGGCGCCGACCAGGGGTCACGGCGTGCTGCCACCGGGCCGAGGCGGCGAGGCGATCGGCGCGGTGCACTCGGGGGTTGCGGGCGTGTTAACGACCAACTATGTTAGCGATCACATCGATGTGCCGCGATAGGCCTCCGGGCAGCCCATCGCGTCCACGGCGACCCTGCTCCACCACCATCGCACCCGCCGTGCGTGTTTTCCGCTGACGACCCGCCGCCATCGATGCGCCGCCACCAGCCGGCCCCCGACCACCGCTCGGGCGGCCACCACACCCGTCCCGCGCCTCGGAAAGGTCGCCTACCGTGCCGCTGACTCGACGCACGTTCACCCAGGACGCTCGGTCCACCGCCAGCGGCGCACCGAGTCTTCCGAGCGCCGCTGTCGCCGCGCCGCCGACCGCCAGCACCGACGCGCACCGCGGCAGCTCACACGCCGCCGACCGCCAGCACGCCACCGTTCGCACCACCCCGTAGCGCACCCGTCCCCGTACCGAATTTTCCCGGAGGTTCCCATGCCATCCCTGCCCCTCAGCCGCCGCCACCTCCTTCAGGCCGCCGGTGCCACCGCGGTGGTCTCCGCGGCCGGCAGCACCCTCGTCGCCGGCAGCGCCGCGGCCGCCGTGGTCCCGCCGGCCCGGGCGGACATCGGCGTCTCGGCGTACGCGTTCGACCTCGGTCAGGTGCGGCTGACCTCCGGCCGCTGGATGGACAACCAGTCGCGGACGCTCAACTACCTGCGGTTCGTCGACGTCGACCGGATGCTCTACAACTTCCGCGCCAACCACCGGCTGTCCACGAACGGCGCCGCCACCAACGGAGGCTGGGACGCGCCGAACTTCCCGTTCCGGACCCACATGCAGGGCCACTTCCTGAGCGCGTGGGCGTACGCGTACGCGGTGCTGGGCGACACCACCTGCCGGGACAAGGCCAACTACATGGTCGCCGAGTTGGCCAAGTGCCAGGCGAACAACGGTGCCGCCGGCTTCGGCGCGGGCTACCTCTCCGGCTTCCCGGAGTCCGACTTCAGCGCGCTCGAGGCACGGACGCTGTCCAACGGCAACGTGCCCTACTACTGCATCCACAAGACCCTCGCCGGGCTGCTCGACGTCTGGCGCTACATCGGCAACACGCAGGCCCGTACGGTCCTGCTGTCCCTCGCCGGCTGGGTCGACACCCGGACGTCGCGGCTGAGCTACAGCCAGATGCAGTCGATGCTGGGCACCGAGTTCGGGGGCATGAACGACGTGCTCGCCGACATCTACCAGATGACCGGCGACAGCCGGTGGCTCGCCACCGCACAGCGGTTCGACCACGCCGGCATCTTCGACCCGCTGGCCTCCGGCCAGGACCAGCTCAACGGCAAGCACGCCAACACGCAGGTGCCCAAGTGGATCGGCGCGGCCCGGGAGTTCAAGGCCACCGGGACCACCCGTTACCGGAGCATCGCCAGCAACGCGTGGAACATCACCGTCGGCGCGCACACCTACGTCATCGGCGGCAACAGCCAGGCCGAGCACTTCCGGCCGCCGAACGCGATCGCCGGCTACCTCACCAACGACACGTGCGAGCAGTGCAACACGTACAACATGCTCAAACTGACCCGGGAGCTGTGGCTGCTCGACCCGAACCGGGCGGACTACTTCGACTACTACGAGCGCGCGCTGATGAACCACCTGATCGGCGGACAGAACTCGGCCGACAGCCGCGGCCACATCACCTACTTCACCCCGCTGCGGCCGGGTGGCCGTCGGGGTGTGGGCCCGGCGTGGGGTGGCGGCACCTGGAGCACCGACTACAACTCGTTCTGGTGCTGCCAGGGCACCGGCCTGGAGATCAACACGAGGTTGATGGACTCCATCTACTTCTACAACGGCACGACGCTGAGCGTGAACCTGTTCACGCCGTCGGTGCTGAACTGGACCCAGCGCGGCATCACGGTCACCCAGACCACCAGCTTCCCGGTCAGTGACACCACCACGCTGACCCTGTCCGGCTCGATGAGCGGCTCCTGGAGCATCCGGGTGCGGATCCCGTCCTGGACCAGCGGCGCGACGATCACCGTCAACGGCACGGTGGAGAACGTCACCGCCACCCCGGGCAGCTACGCCACGGTCACGCGCACCTGGGCCGCGGGCGACACCATCACCGTACGGCTGCCCATGCAGGTCGCCATCAAGGCCGCCAACGACAACGCCAACGTCGGAGCGGTCACGTACGGCCCCACGGTGCTGGCCGGCAACTACGGCAACACGGCCCTGAGCACCCTGCCCACCCTCACCGTCTCCTCGATCACCCGGACCAGCACCAGCTCGCTCGCGTTCACCGCCAGCGCCAACGGGTCCACGGTGAACCTCGCCCCCTTCTACGACGCCCACGGCTACAACTACACGGTCTACTGGAACACCAGCGGCAGCGGCGGTGGCCCCAGCGGCAGCTACCGCCTGGTCAACGTCGGCACCGGGCTGGTCCTCGGCGTGCAGAACATGTCCACCGCCGACGGTGGTCTGGCCGTGCAGTGGAGCGACAGCGGCACCGCCGACCACAACTGGGTGGTCGTGACCGACGGCAACGCGGTCCGGTTCCGCAACGCCCACAGCAACAAGGTGCTGGGTGTGGAGAACATGTCCACCGCCGACAACGCCCGGGTCCTGCAGTGGGCGGACAACGGCACCGCCGACCACCGGTGGATCCTCGTCGACAACGGCGACGGGACCTACAAGATCCGCAACGTCAACAGCAACAAGCTGCTCGCCATCCTGAACGGGTCGACCGCGATGGGAGCGCAGGCGGTGCAGGATTCGGACAACGGCAGCGCGGACAACCGCTGGCGGCTGGTCCGCAACGCCTGACGATCCGCCCAGCTCGCCGGCGCGCCGGCGCGGTCACCCCGAGGACCGCGCCGGCGACGCCGGGCGAGCGGGCGGCGGCGGTCGTACAGTGGCAGGGTCCTGGCCCCAGTGATCGTGGTGGATCTGTCGGCTCGTGCCGCGGTCCGCCCGGAAGGAGCACAGTGAACCGACCTCTTCGGGCCGCGCTCGGCGGTGCCCTGACCGCCGCCCTCCTGACCTGCGTCGCCGTCGCGCCCGCGCAGGCACACCCCGCCGGGCATCTGCCCACCGTCCTCGCCCTGCCCGACGGTTTCGCACCCGAGGGCATTGCCACCGCCGGCCGGTACGCGTATTTCGGCTCCCGCGCCACCGGCGCCATCCAGCGCGTCGACCTGGTCACCGGCCGGGGTACCGCGATCGGCGCACCCACCGGCACCCCGTCGCTCGGCCTCAAGATCGACCCGCGCGGCCGGCTCTTCGTCGCCGGGGGCACCGCCGGCGACGCCCGCGTGCTCGACACCCGCACCGGTGAGGTGGTGGCGCGCTACCAGTTCGCCACCACCCCGACGTTCGTCAACGACGTCATCCTGACCCGCGACGCCGCGTACTTCACCGACTCCAACCGGCCGGTGCTCTACCGGCTGCCGCTCGGTCGTGGCGGCGCCCTGCCGCCCGCCGACACGTTCACCACCATCCCCCTGACCGGGGCGTACGAGCAGGTCGGCACCGGCGTGAACCTCAACGGCATCACCACCACACCGGACGGCAGTGCGCTGATCGTCGTGCAGTCCAACACCGGGACGCTGTACCGGGTCGACCCGGCGACCGGCGCGACCACCGTCGTGGACGTGCCCGGCTACACCTTCACCAACGGCGACGGGCTGCTGCTGCGCGGGCGCACGCTCTACGTCGTGCAGAACAGCCTCAACCAGATCGCGGTGGCCACGCTCAACCACGCGGGCACCAGGGGCACGGTCACCGGCACCATCACCGACCCGAACTTCGACGTGCCCACCACCGTCGCCGAGGCGTTGGGCCGGCTCTACCTGCCCAACGGCCGCTTCACCACGCCACCGACCCCGACCACGCCGTACACCGTCGTCGCGGTCCGCGCCCGCTGAGGTGGACCGAGGGGGTACGCGCACCGCGGGTGCCCCCTCGGCCGGCCGTCAGTAGGATCACGGGCACCTCGGCGACGACTGCCGCCCTCTGCACCCGGAGCCCGCGTGGCCGACCCCCGCTCGCACCGCCTTCTGCGTCGCGCCCTGGCCGTCGGCTGTCTGCTCGCCGCCGCCGCACTGCCCGCCGGGCCGCCGCCGGCGAGCCCGACGGACCGCACCGGGCCGACGGTCCTGCGGGTGCTCCAGATGAACCTCTGCAACAGCGGCCGCGCCGCGTGTTTCAGCGGCCGATCCCTGCACCGGGCCACCGAGGTGATCGGCACCGAGGCACCCGACCTGGTCACCCTCAACGAGATCTGCCGGGACGACGTGGCCGTCCTGGAGCGGGTGTTCGCGACGGTGCACACCGGGCGGCGGGTCGTCTCCGCGTTCCAGGCCGCCGGTGACCGTCCCAGCGGGGGCGACACGCGGTGCCGCAACGGCCAACCGTACGGCGTGGGACTGCTGACGCGGGCGCGGACGTCGGACACCGCGCGGGCCGTGTACCGCGGGATCCACCCGACGCAGGACCTCGCGGACCCCGAGGAACGAGCCTGGCTCTGCGTCGACGTCGACGCGGTCCTGCTCGCCTGCACCACGCATCTGGCGGCCACCGGCTACGCGGTCGCGCTCGCCCAGTGCCGCCACCTGCTCGACACGATCCTGCCGCCGATCCGTCGGCGGAGCGGGTACGTGCCCGTCCTGCTGAGCGGCGACCTCAACCTGCGCGCCGGCGGCGACCCCGACGTGCGGTCCTGCGTGCCGTCCGGTCACCAGCGGATCGACGACGGCGCGCGGCAACACGTCGTGGCGACGACCGACGTGGGCCTCTGCTGCCGCAGGTCGGTGCCGATGCACGGGGCGACCGACCACCCCGGGCTGCTGGCCACCCTCCGGATCGACGGCGGCCGGCCGACGACCTGACCCCGCATCGGCCGTGCCGCGCCCCGATCAGCGGGGTGGGGTGTCCCGGCGGGACGGGAACGGGGTGCCCGGCTGACCGAGGGTGGAGCGGGCGCGCAACCCGACCGGGTCCGGGGCGGCGGCGGGCGGCACCGCGGCAGCCGGCTCCGGGACCCGTCGCCCATCGAGGTACGCGGCGGCGGCCCGGTCGTCGTCGGTCGGGGCGGCGAGCAGGGCGTAGAGCAGACCGACCACGCCGAAGATCACCGCCACCATGATCGGCACCAGCAGGGTGCTCACCTGGGCGCCGGTCACCCCGCCCACGCGTTCGTGCCGGTGCACCGACAGGGCGCTCATCCCGGTGAAGTGCATCCCGTTCACGGCGATGCCCATGACCAGCGCGGAGGCGAAGACCGCCAGCCCTCGTCGGACGGTCATCGCGAGCCACAGCGCGACGGTGGACGCCACGACAGCGATGACCACCGAGAGCACGACCCGGACGGAGTCGTAGCCGAGGCTGCCGTTGAGGCGCATCGCCGCCATGCCGGTGTAGTGCATGGAGGCCACCCCGGCGCCGGTGAAGATGCCACCGGCGACCAGGCGTACCGGATTCAACCGACCGGTGCCCACGATGGCCAGGCCGATACCGACCGCCACCACGGCGATGGCCGTGCTCGCCGCGGTCAGCGGCACGTCGTAGCGGATCCGGGTGCCCTCGACGGCGAAGCCCAGCATGGCCATGAAGTGCATCGCCCAGATGGCGGTGCCGCCCAGCGCCCAGGCCGCCAGCAGGCCCCACCAGGCCCGCTGGCCGGCCGTGCGCGCGGTACGGATGCGCCCCGCGCACACCAGCCCGAGGACCGAACCGAGCACGGACAGCGCGTAACTCAACGCGGGCGTGATCCACCCGTACTCAAAGTGATTGATGTCCGCCACAGCGGTCTTCTCCCCGATCGTTACCGGCGCGTCAACAAAGGCGCTCGGCAATGATCAGGGGTGGCGTGATCAGGCGCAACAGTGCCCCCCAAGCTATTCGGGGGGTGCTGTCGCGGTGACTGTCCGAAGCGCCGATTCGTCGGCGATCGTTACTGAAAGTGACGGTCAGGTGGAGGTGTGGTACGCCAGGACGCCCCGGTTGACGGCCGCGATCGCCTGCCGGGCGGTGGACCGCAACTCCGGCGAGGCGCCGCCGGAGTCGGCGAGCTGACCGAGCAGATCGACCACCTGCCGCGCCCACCGGACGAAGTCACCGGCGGGCATCTCGCCGTCGATCTCGTGACCACTGCCGAGCACCTTGGCCAGCGCCTCGCCCCGGGCCCACCGGTAGACCGGCCAGGCGAAGCCCAGATCCGGCTCCCGGGTCGCGGTCAGCCCGCGGGCCGCCTCGTCGGCCTCGATCTCGCCCCAGAGCTTCACCGTCTCGTCCACCGCGTCGGCCACCGGCCCCCGCGGCAACGACGCCCGCTCGTCGACGTCGCGACGCGCCTCGAAGACCACCACCGACACCGCGGCGGCCAACTCGGCCGGGGACAGGCCGTTCCACACCCCCCGGCGCAGGCACTCGGCGACCAGCAGGTCCGCCTCGGTCCAGATCCGACCGAGCATCCGACCGGCGTCGGTGACCGCGCCGTCGCGAGCGAGGTAACCGCGGTCGGTCAACAGCGCCACGATCCGGTCGAAGGTCCGCGCCAGGGACCCCGTCCGCCCGGAGACGCGCTCGCGCAACTCCTCGGTGTCGCGCTCCAGTCGCCGCCGGCGCTCCGCCCAGCGGGCGTGGTCCTCCCGCTCCGGGCAGGCGTGGCAGGGGTGGTGACGCAGCTCGGTGCGGAGCTGGGCGATCTGGTGATCGTCGCCGGCCGCCTGCCGGGAACGGCCACCCCGCCGGCCGCCGTGCCGGTCCAGGCCGGTGCCGCTGACCTCTGCGGCGAGATCCCGCCGGGCACCCGGTGAACGGTGGTTGAAGTGCTTGGGCACCCGGATCCGGGCCAGCACCTCGGCCGGCGTGGTGAAGTCGCCGGGGCTGACCCGCCCGGCCCACCGGTCCTGGGTGAGCACCAGCGGCCGGGGCTCACCGAACCCGCCGGTCGCCGGGTCCAGGACGACGGCCAGCCCGGCCCGCCGACCCGACGGCACCCGGATCACGTCGCCGATCCGCAGCCGCTCCAGCGACGCCACCGCGGCGGCCTTGCGCTGGGTCTGACCCTGCCGGGCGATCGCCTTCTCCCGGTCCGCGATCGCCACCCGCAACGCGAAGTACTCGTCGAAGTCGCCGTGGTGGCAGGCGGCCTCCGCGCCGTACGCCTCGATGGTCTCGGTGTTGCGCTGCACCTGCCGGGCCAGACCGACCACCGACCGGTCCGCCTGGAACTGGGCGAACGAGGACTCCAGCAGCGCCCGGGCCGGCTCCGCGCCGACCGTGCCGACCAGGTTCACCGCCATGTTGTACGACGGACGGAAGCTGGAGCGCAGCGGGTACGTGCGGGTGGACGCGAGCCCGGCCACGTGCCGTGGGTCGGTCTCCGGGGACCACACCACGACGGCGTGCCCCTCCACGTCGATGCCCCGGCGGCCGGCCCGACCGGTGAGCTGCGTGTACTCCCCCGGGGTCAGGTCGACGTGCGCCTCGCCGTTGTACTTGACCAGCCGTTCCAGGACCACGCAGCGGGCCGGCATGTTGATGCCCAACGCCAGGGTCTCGGTGGCGAAGACCGCCTTCACCAGACCACGGACGAACAACTCCTCGACGATCTCCTTGAACACCGGCAGCATGCCGGCGTGGTGGGCGGCCAGGCCGCGCTCCAGGCCGTCGAGCCACTCCCAGTAGCCCAGCACCGTCAGGTCCTCGCCGGGGATCGCGGTCACCCGCGACTCGACCACCCGCCGGATCTCGGCCCGCTCCTCCGCCGAGGTGAGCCGCAGACCGGCGGCGAGGCACTGCTGCACCGCGGCTGCGCAGCCGGCCCGGCTGAAGATGAACAGGATCGCCGGCAGCAGCCCCTCCCGGTCCAGCCGGTCGACGATGTCCGGGCGCATCGGGCCCCGCCACCGGGGGCCACGTCGACCGGAGCCCGGTCCGGCGCTGCGCCCCTCCCCCAACTCCAGGCGGCGTACCTGGTCCCGGGTGTAGCGCAGCAACTCCGGGTGCACGTCGTGCTTGCGGGCGGCGTCGGCGTCGTGGAACAGGTCGAACATCCGCTTGCCGACCAGCATGTGCTGCCACAACGGCACCGGTCGGTGCTCACTGACCACCACCGCGGTCTCGCCGCGCACGGTGACCAGCCAGTCGGCGAACTCCTCGGCGTTGGACACGGTCGCCGACAACGAGACCAGGGTGACCGAGGCGGGCAGGTGGATGATCACCTCTTCCCACACCCCGCCACGGAACCGGTCGGCCAGGTAGTGCACCTCGTCCATCACCACGTACGCCAGACCCTGCAGGGTGCTGGAGCCCGCGTAGAGCATGTTGCGCAGCACCTCGGTGGTCATCACCACCACCGGCGCGTCGCCGTTTATCGCGTTGTCGCCGGTCAACAGGCCGACCTGCTCGACGCCGTACCGGGCGACCAGGTCGTGGTACTTCTGGTTGGACAGCGCCTTGATCGGCGTGGTGTAGAAGCACTTGCGCCGGGCCGGCGGCTCGTCGCCGGGCACCGGGTCGTCGGGCCGCCCGCGCAACGCCAGGTGGACCGCGAACTCCCCCACCACGGTCTTACCGGCTCCGGTGGGGGCGCAGACCAGCACCCCGCTGCCCCGCTCCAGTGACTGACACGCCTCCCGCTGGAAATCGTCGAGGTCGAACCCCAGATCGAGGGCGAACTCGTCCAGCGCCGGAAACTCTGCGGCCTGTGCGGCCCGGCGGCGCGCCGCTGCGTACCGCTCGGCGGGGCTCGACATGGCACCAAGATTAGTGCGTGCCGGGACGGGACACCCGACAAGGCCGACCCGTTGGGCCATCCGAGGCGGTCGGTAGGGTGCACGGCGTGCCGGACCATGCCGAACCGCCCCAGACTCGTCCGCCGGTCAGCCCCGAGACCGACGCCCCCCGGGCGTCCCGACGGCCCGTCAAGGCGGTGCTCTTCGACTTCCACGGCACCCTGGCCCAGGTCGAGGAGCCCCGGCAGTGGGTGCTGGCGGCCGCGGCGGCGTGCGGGGTCACCCTGGACCGGGTCCGCGCCACCTCGCTGGCCGACCGGCTGCTGACCGCGGGGCGTGCCGGCGGCCCACTGCCGGCGCGGGTGCCACCCCGGCTGGCCGAACTGTGGGCCGACCGGGACCTCTACCAGCACGCCCACCGAGGCGCGTACACCGGGCTGGCCGAGACCGTCGACGCCGGCATCGAGGGCTTCGCCGACGCCCTCTACGACCGGCTGCTGACCGCCGAGGGCTGGCTGCCGTACCCGGACACCGCGCCGACACTGACCGCGCTGCGCGCCGCCGGAGTGCCCGTGGCGGTGGTCAGCAACATCGGCTTCGACGTACGACCGCACTTCGACACCTGGGGGCTGACCGACCTGGTCGACGCGTTCGTGCTGTCGTACGAGGTGGGGCGCTGCAAACCCGACCCGGCCATCTTCTGGCGGGCCTGCGGGATGCTCGGCGTCGACCCGGAGCAGACACTGATGGTCGGTGACACCCCGGCGGACGCGGGCGCGGTGGCGGCCGGCTGCGCGGTGCTGGTGCTCCCCACCGCCGACCCGGGTCGGGAGAACGGGCTGGGCGCGGTGCTCGACCTCGCCCTGCCGGGCTGACCCGCACGTCGTCAGGCCGGAATGTGAATCACCGGTAGCTCGTCGCCGTACCGGTCCTCCCCGGTGAGGATCGAGGCATCGTGCTCAAGGACGGCCAGCGCCGTGGTGGCCAGATCGGCGCGGCCCGTCACCGTGCGCCAGAAGCTGAGTTCGTGCCAGGAGTGCCCCTCGGTCGAGAGCACCTCGCAGGCGTCCAGGCTCAGCAGCCGGTGCAGGGTCGCCCGTTCCTTCGGGTCACTGACGATCGCCAGCGTCTCCGCCGCGGTCACGGCGGTGACGCCGAACCTGTTGCGGTCCTGGATCACCTCGTGCAGCGGCTCCCCGACATGCACCGACCCCGCCAGGTACGCCAGCAGAGCCGACCGGTCCAGCACGAGCCGGACCGGTCGGTCGTCCTCGGTGCTCACGCCGCCGGTTGTTCGCGCGTGCCGGCGGCGGCGTCCCGCGCGTGCTGGCGGGCCCGCTCCCGAAGCGCGCCGCGGCGCTCCGGGGACCAGTCGGCCTCCACGGCGGCACGGCGGGCGCGCGCCTCGGCCACACCCTGCTCGGTGATGGGAATGCCCTGGTGGGCCAACTCCGCGTCCAAGGCGTCCAACCGCATCCGGTCCCGGACGGCCCGGGTGATGTAGGCGCTGGCGTTGGACTCGCGCTCCAGGCGCTCCGCCACGTCGGGTGGCACGGAGATCGACAGCTTCCGCATCGCGCTGGTCATACCAGGAACCGTACGCCGGTAGCACCGCGTTGGCGACCAGGAACGGCCGCGTCGGCCCCGCCGGGGTTCGCATTTCGGCAGGTCGACACCGCCGCGAGGGAGCCGGAACCGACCGCTACCGTCGTGCGCGTGACCGAGACGCTGCTGCCCACGCCCACGCCGGCCGACACGCCACCGGCCCGGCGCGGCGGCGTCGTCGCCGTGGGGCTCGTCCTGGGCGGGGCGCTGTCGGTGCAGTTCGGGTCCGCCGTGGCCGCGCTGCTCTTCCCGCGTACCGGGGTGGCCGGCGCGGTGACCCTGCGGCTGACCATTTCGGCGGTGCTGCTGCTCATCGTGTGCCGGCCCCGACTGCGCGGGTACGACCGGTCGGCCTGGCTCGCGGCGGGCGCGTTCGGGCTGGCGCTGGCCGGCATGAACTCGCTGTTCTACCAGGCCATCGAACGCATCCCACTGGGGCCGACGGTGACGCTCGAGGTGCTCGGCCCGCTGGCGCTGTCGGTGTTCAGCGCCCGACGACTGGCCAGCTGGGGCTGGGCGGGACTCGCCCTGGCCGGGGTTGCGCTGCTCGGGCAGAGCGGCTTCGACCGGCTCAACCCGGCCGGGGTGGCCTTCGCGTTCGGCGCGGGCACCATGTGGGCCGCGTACATCGTGCTGAGCGCCCGGGTCGGCGGCCGGTTCCCCGGCGCGGACGGGCTGGCCCTGGCGCTGACCGTCGCCGCGCTCGTCACCCTGCCGCTGGGCATCGTCGACGGCGGCGCGGTCCTGCTCGACCCGCCGGTGCTGGCGCTCGGCGCCGTCCTCGCGGTGCTCGCCTCCGGGCTGCCCTACACCCTGGAGCTGCTGGCGCTGCGACGGATGTCGACCGCCACGTTCGCGGTGCTGATGAGCCTCGGCCCGGCCGTCGCCACGCTCGCCGGGTGGCTGGTGCTGCGGCAGGCCCTCACCCTGCTGGAGTGCGCCGCCATCGTGCTGGTCATCGCGGCCAGCATCGGAGCGGTACGGGTCAACGCAGCAGCCGCACGGCGCCCGGAACGGCGCTGATCGTCACCGGCAGCTCCAGGGAACGTTCCCCGTCGGCGTACGTGACGATCCCGTCGGCGGCCAGCTCCACGGTGCGGGCCCGGTAACTGGTCACCAGGGGATGGCTCACGTGCGTGCCCTGGTAGATGCGCGGCTTCACCCGGACCAGCGTCCGGCGGTTGACCCGCCCCGCCACCACCACGTCCAGCAGCCCGTCGGTCGGGTCGGCGGCGGGACAGATCCGCATTCCGCCCCCGTACGTCGGGCAGTTGCCCACCGCCACCAGCACCGCGTCGAGGTCGTGCGGCACCCCGTCGAGGCGCAGCGTGTAGCGGCGGGGCCGCAGCCGGGCCAACTCCACCAGGATCGCCAGGTCGTACCGGCGGGGTCCGCGCGGCCAGCGCATCCGGTTGGCCCGCTCGTTGACGATCGCGTCGAACCCCGCCGCCAGGACCGCCCCGAACCACCGCTCGGCGCCGTCAGCCCCGGTCATCCGGGCCAGATCGACGACGTGGGTCCGGCCGGCCCGCAACGCGGACGCGATCACCTGCACCGCCGCCACCGGGTCGGCGGGGAACCCGGTGTCGAGGGCGAAGTCGTTGCCGGTCCCCGCCGGCACCGGACCGAACGGCACGGCGGTGCCGGCGACCGCCTGCATCGCCCGGTGCACGGTGCCGTCCCCACCGATCGCGACAAGCGCACCGATGCCGTCGGCGACGGCGGCACGACAGGCGGCCTCCGCCTCGCCCGGACTGACCGCCGACAGCACGCGGACCGGACGGCCGGCGGCGGCCAGCCCGTCCAACAGCCGGGGCAGCAGGGCCCGGTGCCGCCCCCGACCGGCGGTCGGGTTGGCGAGCACCGCCACGGGGCCACCGGGGAGCGGGGCGCGGTCGGCCGGGGCACCGGCGGGCGGGCCGGGCAGGTGATCGTCTGCGGTCACGGGCAGCACCGTACCGGTCGGACACCCACCGTTTTCCGGGGGCAGGCGCGGACACCACCGGTAACGCGGCGACGCCGCCCCCGGGGAACGGGGACGGCGTCGGCTGACCGGGCGGCGCGGGGCCGTCAGGTCATGTCGTCGTAGCGACGCTCGATCGGTGCCGGTGCGGCGACCGGCTCGGGTACGCCGATCGGCGCGGCCGAGTCGACCCGCTGCCCGGCCACGACCGGGTCCTTGTCGAACTCCAACGGCGACACCTCGTCGTCGTCGATGCCGGCGTAGATCTCCTTGCCCCGCCCCCGTCGCCGGTCGTTGATGAACGCGACCCCGACCGCGGCGAAGTAGAGCGCGGTGAGGCAGAGCGCCAGAGCGGTCATCCCGAACGGATCCGGGGTGGGGGTGACCACGGCGGAGAAGGCGAAGAACACGAAGATCGCCACCCGCCACCAGCTGAGCAGCCGTTTCGCGCTGGCCAGGCCGACGAAGTTGAGCATCAGCACGATCAGCGGGAACTCGAACGCCACACCGAACAGCAGGATCAGGTTGGTGACGAACGAGATGTACCGGGTGACTTCCAGATTCGTCGCGATGTCGTCGCCGGACACGTTCAGCAGGAACTCGAGGCCCTTGGTGGTGACGAAGAAGGCCAGGACCGCGCCGGCCGCGAACAGCGGCGCGGCGAGAGCCGTGAAGATGTACGCGTAACGCCGCTCGTGCCGGTGCAGGCCCGGCGCGATGAACGCCCACAGCTGGTAGAGCCAGATGGGCGCCGCGATGATCAGGCCCACCCACAGACCGATCTTCAGGTTCAGCAGGAAGACGTCCGCGACACCGAGCTGGACGAACTTGCACTTCCCGGTGACCGGGTCGAGCGAGGCGTCGAGGCTGCAGTACGGCTCCGACAACAGGATCCGGACCGGCTTCGCCAGCCAGATGCCCACGCCGAAGCCGAGCATGATCGCCAACGATGCGCGGAACAGACGATTACGCAGCTCGCGGACGTGCTCGATGAGTGTCATCGAGCCATCGGCGGCCCGCTCGAACGCCTTGGGGCCGCGTTTGCGCAGTGCGAAGGCCACGGTGGTGGGGCCCTTCGGTCAGTTGTCGCGGACGCGGTGCACCGGGTCGACGACCGGCTGCTGCGCCGGCGCCTGCTGGTACGGCGCCTGCTGCGGCTGCCCGGCGTACGGCGCCTGCTGCCCGGCGTGCGGCGGCAGCGGCTGGTAGCCAGCCTGCGCGTCGGCCTTCTCGGCGAGGTCGCGGTCGTCGTCCTGCAGGCTCTTGGTCTCGGCCTTGATGATCCGCAGCGACCGACCCAGCGAGCGAGCAGCGTCGGGAAGCCGCTTCGCCCCGAAGAGCAGGATCAGCACAACCACGAGAACAGCGATGTGCCACGGCTTGAGGGCACCCATGAGAAGCTCCAGTCGGTCTGTGTCCGAGGGGTGGTACGCAGCCCATCGTACGTGCGGATCGGCTGCCTGACACCCGCCGGGTGGGGGTGGTTCGACCCGAAGGGTGAAGTCTTGACCAACGCGCGATGATCCGTCAACCGCCGCCGGGCACCCAGCTCGGCGGGGCGCGATCAGCCCCGCTTGGCCTTGATCACCGCGAGTCGCTGGGACGTGGTGTCGAGCTGGCGTTGGACATCCTCGGCGCGCTGCTGCAACACCTCGGCGGTCTCCCGCAGCGCCTCGGCCTCGGCGGCCCGTCGCTGCAACGCCACCGCGGCGCGGCGCAGCCGAGGCAGCCGGGTCAGCACCGGGCGTACGGCCAGCACGAGCGCCACGAGCGGGAGCAGCACCACCGCGAGCACGATCCAGATCAGCACGGCGGTCAGCCTACTGGGTGCGGCCGGCCACCGCCGGGTCGCCCGCCGGCGCGCTCGTCGCGTCGACCTCGGGCACCCGAAGCTCGGCCGCGGGGGCGGGCACCGCGTAGGCGTCCAACGCGGCGGCCGCCGCCGCTCGGACCTGCTCGGCCAGCTCGGCCGGGGCGACCACGACGGCGTCCGGGCCGAGACCCAGCACGAACCGGCGGGCCCACCCCAGGTCGGTGACCCGCAGGGAGACCAGCCACTGGTCGCCGTCACCGGCCTCGACCCGCTCGCACGGATAATATTCGGTGATCCACCGCTCGCTCCGGCCGATGCGCAGCGTGATCAGCGGCAGGTCCGGCGAGGGGCGGAAGACACCCTCGGTGAGGTCGTGCGGAACTGCCTGCGGGGGGACGGTGGCCGGCTCGGGCAGCTCGGTGATCGCGTCGATCCGGTCGGCCCGGAACAGGCGGACCGCCTCCGCGCGCCGGCACCACGCCTCCACGTAGGCCCGGCCGCCGACCATCAGCATCCGCAGGGGGTCGATGACGCGGTCGGTGGTCTCGTCCCGCGCGGCCGTGTAGTAGGTGATCCGCAGCGCCCGGCCGCCCTCCACGGCGGCCCGCAGCGCCTCGACCCGTCGGGTGTCGCCGGGCAGCCGGACCGCCACCGGCGCGCCCACCAGGTCACCGGCGTCCTCGATCTTGGCCAGGGCCCGTTCGACGGCCTCGCGGTTGGCCACCCCGGGTGTCTCGGCGAGCATCCGCAACGCCACCACCAGCGCGAGGGCCTCGTCCGGGGTGAGCCGCAGCGGCCGGTCGATGCCGGCGTCGTAGGTGATCGTGACCCGGTCGCCGTCGAACGCCATGTCGATCAGGTCACCGGGACCGTAACCGGGCAGCCCGCACACCCAGAGCAGCTCCAGGTCCTCCCGCAGTTGGCGCTCGGTGACGCCCAGGTCACCGGCCGCCTCGGCGATCTCGATGCCGGGTCGGGCCAGCAGGTAGGGCACCAGGTTGAGCAGGCGGGCCAGCCGGTCGGCGGAGGCGCGCGAACCGCCCCGGGCGGCCGGGCGGGTCACCGGGCACCGCCGGCGGTGGCCAACTCGTCGTGGCGGACGGCGATCTCCTTGAGTCGTTGGATGACCGCCTCGCGGACCTCCGGTGGGTCGAGCACCCGCACGTCCGGGCCGTAGCCGACGAGGTGACCGGCCAACCCGTCCGGGTCGGCGTACGGCAGGACCAGGCGGTCGCCGTCCGGCCCGGTGGTCACCTCCACGGCCCAGCGGCGCAGCCCGGCGGCCCGGCCCGCGGCGGCCAGCACGGTGGCCCGGCCGGTGCGCTCCACCGGACCCGACCAGCGGGCCACGTGGCTGATCAGGTCGACGTTCGGCGGCGGCTGGTACGCGCCGGGCACACCGGTCACCCGGACCGCGCCGACCACCCGGGACAGCCGGAAGCAGCGGGTCGCCGCGCGGTCCAGGTCGTGGCCGACCACATACCACCGGCCGCGCCAGCAGACCACGCCCCACGGTTGCAGCCGCCGCCGGCTGGGCGCGTCCCGGTCGGGCACCCGGTAGTCGAAACCGACCTCGCGGCGGTCCCGGGCCGCGGCCGTCAGCGGCGCGAACGCCGGATCGACGGTCACCATCGGCTCCAGGCCCAGGGTGGCCTGCGGATCCACGTCCACCCCGGCGGCGCGCAGCTTGGCCAACCCGGACGACGCGGCGGCGGCCAGCCCGGCGTGCTGCCACAGCCGGGCGGCGATGCCCACCGCGGCAGCCTCGTCGGGCTCCAGCAGGATGTCGGGCAGCGCGTACTCGCGGTGGGCGATCCGATAACCCGGCTCGGCGTCGAAGGCGCTCGCCGTGCCCGTCTCCAGTGGCACACCCAGCTCACGCAGCTCGGCCTTGTCCCGCTCGAACTTGCGTTGGAACGCCTCGTGGTCACGCGCGTCGTCCGGGTCGTGCTCGTAGCCGGGCACGGTCGCGGCGATCTGCGCGGCGGTCAGGAACCGTCGCGTGGACAGCAGACAGATCACCAGGTTGACCAGGCGTTCGGTGCGGGTCCGCGACACCCGGTAGACGCTAGCAGCCGACACGCCCGCGACGTGCACCCACGCGGGCGTGCCGCACACTTGTTCGGATCCGGCCTCCCCCAGCGCCTCGCCGTTTCCGGTCATAGGGTGATTCTCATGTCGCAAGCGGAGGACAGGATGTCGCAGGCGGAGGCCAGGCCGGAGAGCGAAAGCGTCGGCACGGTGGTCGTCGCGGGTGTCGCCAACCTCGCCATCGCGATCGCCAAACTGATCGCCGGGCTGATCTCCGGATCGGCCGCGATGCTGTCCGAGGCCGCCCACTCGGTCGCCGACACCACCACCGAGGTGCTGCTCTTCCAGGCGCTGCGCCGGGGCGCCCGGCCGGCCGACCAGCGACACCCCTTCGGGTACGGCAAGGAGAGCTACGTCTGGGCGTTCTTCGCCGCGATGTTCACCTTCGTCGCCGGGGCCGGCTTCGCCGTCACCCACGGCGTCACCACGATCCTGGTGCACGAGCACAGCGGCGACTACCTGGTCTCGTACATCGTCCTGGCGGTGTCGTTCGTCATCGAGTCGATCTCCCTGGCCCGGGCGGTACGGCAGGTCCGCCGCGAGGCGCGGCGCTGGCACACCACGCCGCGGCGGTTCCTGCGGCTGACCGCCGACACCACCGTCAAGGCGGTCTTCCTGGAGGACAGCGCGGCGCTCATCGGTCTGCTGCTCGCCGGGGCCGGCGTCGGCCTGTCGCACGCCACCGGCGACGAGGTGTGGGACGGCGTCGCGTCGATCCTGATCGGGCTGCTGCTACTGACGGTCGCCGGGATCCTCGCCGGCAACAACCTGTCGCTGCTGGTCGGTCGGGCCGTCCCGGAGCGGTTGCGCCGCGAGATCGAGCAGGACCTGGCCGGACTGCCCGAGGTGGAGCGCATCGACACCCTGTTGACCATGCAACTCGGCCCGCAGGACATCCTGGTCGCCGCGAAGGTCGACTTCCGCGACGAGGCCACCGGCGCGCAGATCGAGGCCACCGCCGACGAGGCCGAGCGACAGCTCACCGAGCGGTACCCGGAGATTCGCTTCGTCTTTCTCGACCCCACCCGCTCACTGCCGGGGGCCACCGGCACCGCCCGACACACCCAGGCCGGGCCGACCCCGGACGCCGGCGGCCCCGAACCGGCCTGATCCGCCACCACCGCCGTACCCGGGCGCGGGCCGTCGGGTCTGCGCGGCTAGCGTGCCCGTCATGGTGCGATGGCGTACGGGGACGGTGGCGACGCTGCGACGGCAGTGGACCGGGGCGGTGGAACTCGACGTCGACCTGCCCGACGGCACGCGCATGCGGGCGCTGGCCTACCCGGAGCTGGTCGGCACACCCGAGCCCGGCGACCGGGTGCTGCTCAACGCCGGCGCGCTGCTGATGGGTTTGGGCACCGGCGGGTACGCCCTGGTGGTGGCCCTGCCGGACCGACTGCCGCCGGACCCGCCGGAGGTCGGCGACACCCGCGACGCCGGGCACCTGGTCAAGGCCCGCTACACGCCGTTGCAGCCGATCCTGCTCGGCGTCGACGAGGAGGCGTCCCCGCACCGCGCGATACTCGCCGACGCGGACGACCTCGGCGGCCTGCCGGTGGTCACCGCCGATCTGCACTCGGCGCTGCCGGCGATCCTGGCCGGCATCCGGGCCGACCTCCCGCAGGCGCGGGTGGCGTACCTGCTCACCGATGGTGGGGCCCTGCCCGCCTGGTTCTCCCGCACCCTCGCCGGGCTGCGCGCCGACCTGGCCGGCACGATCACCGTCGGACAGTCCTTCGGCGGCGACCTGGAGGCGACCACGTTGCACGGTGGCCTGCTCGCCGCCCGGCACGTGCTCGACGCCGACCTGGCCATCGTCGCCCAGGGGCCCGGCAACCTGGGCACCGGCACCCGGTGGGGGTTCTCCGGTGTCGCCGTCGGTGAGGCGGTCAACGCGATCGCCACCCTGGGTGGACGGCCGGTCGGCTCCCTGCGGATCTCCGACGCCGACCCCCGCCCCCGGCACCGGGGCGTGTCCCACCACAGCCTCACCGCGTACGGCCGGGTGGCCCTCGCCCCGGCGGAGCTGGTGGTGCCCGACGACCTGGACCCGGCCCTCGCGGCCGAGGTGGACGCGTCGTTGGCCCCCCTCGCCGCCCGGCACCGGATCGTCCGGGTGCCCACCGTCGGTCTCGACGCCGCGCTGCGCGCCAGCGCCGTGCCGCTGTCCACGATGGGCCGTGGTCTCGACGCCGACCACGCGTACTTCCTGGCCGCCGCCGCGGCAGGCCGCCACGCCGCCACCCTGCTGCCCTAACCCCCCGCCCGCCCTCCGCCCCGTTGATCATGGGGTTACTGCCCGCCGCCTCGGCTTGGGGTCAGGGCAATAACCTCATGATCAACGCGAGCATTGCGGGGGTGGGGTGGGGTTAGGCCAGGAAGACCAGGGTTAGCCAGCCGCCGACGATGAGCACCAGCGCCAGCGCCAGCACCCACGTCGGCACGGTGTATTCACCACGGCGGTTACGGTCGACCTCGGCGCGGATCTTCTCCCGCCGGCGTTCGACCCAGTTCTGCCGCTCGGCGCCGCGCTCAGGGCGGTCGGAAGGTCCAGAAGTCGTCATGGCGGACCCAGCTTAGCGGCCACCGCGCCGCCCGCGCCGGTGCGCCCACCGGTGGGCCGGCCCCGTCGGCGGGCACCACCGCCGGGGCCGGCAGACCCGTCACATGCTGGCGATCAGCCGCTCCACCCGCTCGTCGTAGGCCCGGAACGGGTCCTTGCAGAGCACGGTGCGCTGCGCCTGGTCGTTGAGCTTCAGGTGCACCCAGTCCACGGTGAAGTCCCGCCGCTTCTCCTGTGCGTGCCGGATGAACTCGCCGCGCAGCCGGGCCCGGGTGGTCTGCGGCGGGGTCTCCTTGGCCTCGAAGATCTCCGGGTCGGTGGCCACCCGGTCGACCTCGCCACGCCGTTCCAGCAGACCGTAGAGGCCGCGACCGCGACGCACGTCGTGGTAGGCCAGATCCATCTGCGCCACCCGGGGGTGCGACAGCGGCAGGTCGTGCTTGCGCTGGTAGCGCTCGATCAGCCGCAGCTTGCTGACCCAGTCGATCTCCCGCGAGACCGGCTCCAGGTCACCGGTCTCCACCGCGCTGAGCACCCGGCCCCACAGCTCGACGACCCGCTTGGCGGCCTGGTCGCCGCCGCGCCGCTCGACGAACTCGGTCGCCTTGGACAGGTACTCCTGCTGGATGTCCAGGGCGCTGACCTCCTTGCCGTTGGCCAGCCGCACCTTGCGCCGGCCGGTGATGTCGTGCGACACCTCCCGGATCGCCCGGATCGGGTTCTCCAGGGACAGGTCGCGCATCACCACCCCGGCCTCGATCATCCGCAGCACGATGTCGGCGGTGCCGACCTTGAGCAGCGTGGTGACCTCGTTCATGTTGGAGTCGCCGACGATGACGTGCAGCCGCCGGTAGCGCTCGGCGTCGGCGTGCGGCTCGTCGCGGGTGTTGATGATCGGACGGCTGCGGGTGGTCGCCGAGGAGACGCCCTCCCAGATGTGCTCGGCCCGCTGCGACAGGCAGTAGACCGCGCCGCGCGGGGTTTGCAGGACCTTGCCGGCCCCGCAGATCAACTGCCGGGTGACCAGGAACGGGATGAGTACGTCGGCCAGCCGGCCGAACTCCCCGTGCCGGGAGACCAGGTAGTTCTCGTGGCAGCCGTACGAGTTACCGGCCGAGTCGGTGTTGTTCTTGAACAGGTAGATCTCACCCGCGATGCCCTCGTCGTGCAGCCGCTTCTCCGCGTCGACGAGCAGGCCCTCCAGGATCCGCTCGCCAGCCCGGTCGTGGGCGACGAGATCGGTCACCGAGTCGCACTCCGGTGTCGCGTACTCCGGATGCGACCCGACGTCCAGGTAGAGCCGGGCTCCATTACGCAGAAAGACGTTGCTCGACCGACCCCAGGACACCACGCGACGGAACAGATACCGCGCGACCTCGTCCGGGGACAGCCGCCGCTGCCCGCGATAGGTGCAGGTGACGCCGTACTCGGTCTCGAGGCCGAAGATTCGCCGCTCCATGGTGTGACATTAGCCGCCCGGAGGCCCGGTTCGTCACTGTCACACCACAGGTCGTGCCCCGGGGGTGGTCACATACCGGTTGAGTGCGACATTCCGTCCGGACCGAGGCTCGCCACGAACCGCCGGCAGTTGTCGTACTCCGGAAGCAGGCCGCTCTCGCGGGCCTGAGCGAGGGTCGGCGCCGCGTCGTCCCGCGCGGACAGCAACGGAACGTCGGCGGGCCACTCGATGCCCAGCTCCTCGTCCAGCGGGTGCACCGCGTGCTCACCCGTCGGGTTGTAGCTGGCCGAGCAGAGATAGCTCAACGTGGCGTCGTCGGTGAGCGCGCAGAAACCGTGCCCCAGCCCCTCGCTGAGGTAGACCGCCCGACGGTCGGTGTCGTCCAGCCGGACGCCCTCCCAACGGCCGAAGGTCGGCGAGCCCACCCGCAGGTCCACGATGACGTCGAGGACCGCACCGCGCACGCAGGTGACGTACTTGGCCTGCCCCGGCGGAACGTCGGCGAAGTGGATGCCGCGCACCACGCCACGGGCGGAGACCGACAGATTGGCCTGGGCCAGCCGCAGCGGATGCCCCACCACGTCGGCGAGCTTGTCGAAGCGGTACCACTCCATGAACATGCCGCGCGAGTCGCCGTGCTGCTGGGGGGTGATCTCCCAGGCGCCCTCGATGCTCAGCTCCCGGATCTTCACCAGGCCACCCCCTGGCGGCCGCTCGGCTCAGCGAGCAGACCGAGCAGGTAGTCGCCGTAACCGCTCTTGGTCAACGGCGCGGCCAACGCGCGCAGCTGGTCGTCGTCGATCAGGCCGGCCCGCCAGGCCACCTCCTCGACACAACCGATCTTCAGGCCCTGCCGCTCCTCGACCACCCGGACGAACTCGGCCGCCTGCATCATGGAGGCGAACGTGCCCGTGTCCAGCCAGGCGGTGCCCCGATCCAGCACCGTCACCGACAGCTCCCCGGTCTCCCGGTACACCTCGTTGACCGCCGTGATCTCCAGCTCGCCGCGGGCGCTCGGGGTGAGCTTGCGGGCGATGTCCACGACCCGGTTGTCGTAGAAGTACAGGCCGGGCACCGCGTAGCGGGACTTCGGCAGGGCCGGCTTCTCCTCGATCGAGAGCACCCGACCGGCGTCGTCGAAGTCGACCACACCGTATTCCTGCGGGTTGGCCACCTGGTAGGCGAAGACCCGCCCGCCGACCGGGTCGCCGTGGGCCGCGAGCTGCCGGCCCAGACCACCACCGTGGAAGATGTTGTCGCCGAGGATCAGCGCCACCGACTCCGTGCCGATGAAGTCCGCCCCGAGGATGAAGGCCTGCGCGATGCCCTCCGGGCGCTCCTGGCTGACGTACTCCAGCCGCAGCCCGAACTGGCTGCCGTCGCCGAGCAGCCGACGGAACTGGTCCTGGTCGTCCGGGGTCGTGATCACCAGGATCTCCCGCACCCCGGACATCACCAGGGTGGAGAGCGGGTAGTAGACCATCGGCTTGTCGAAGACCGGCATCAGCTGCTTAGACACCGCACGGGTGATCGGCCAGAGCCGAGAACCGGTGCCGCCGGCAAGTAGGATTCCACGCACCGGGGCAGCCTAGCGGCACAGAAGCAGGATGTGCGGGGGGGTCGCGCCCCGCGCAGGGCACCCAACTTCGCGTACACTTCCCGACCCGTGAGGATCCTCGTCACCGGCGGAGCCGGATTCATCGGGTCGGAGTACGTTCGCCTGCTGCTGGGCAAGCCCCTCGGCAGTGCCGACGGCGTGCCGCCACTCGAGCCGGCGGTCGTGACCGTGCTCGACAAACTGACCTACTCGGGCAACCTGGCCAACCTCGACCCCGTCCGCGACGACCCGCGGCTACGGTTCGTCCAGGGCGACATCTGCGACCCCGCCATCGTCGACGAGGTCGTCGCCGAGCACGACGTGATCGTGCACTTCGCCGCCGAATCACACGTCGACCGCTCCATCGCCGGCGCCGCCCCGTTCGTCACCACCAACGTCCTGGGCACCCA